>DATDMC010000148.1:0-148135 GCA_036518995.1 Pyrinomonadaceae bacterium
GGATGAAAAAACATGCTTTTAAACGGAAAGGCATAGCCATTCCTCACAACAAACGGCCGAGCCGTAGCGTAGTTGAGTTTGCAAGAGGCTGAAGTATCTCGGACCATAAGGAGCACCTCATGATTCCTCACAGAATCACACTTCACACGTTCTTACTTTGTCTAATTCTTTTCTCACTTAACAATACATTCGCTCAAAATCGAAAAGCACCGCCAGGCGGGAGGCTCGGCGTTGTCGTTGATGAACGACTGTCGGCTTTACGTGAAACTCCTGATCTACGCGGCAGACTGGTTCGTCGTCTGGGCCGAGGCCGCCTGGTTGCGATCAGAAGCGTTAAGGCTGGCCGAGATGGAATCGTCTTCTATCTAGTCAACGTCACCAGTCGAACGCATGGCTGGATTCAGCGCGAGGCCATTATCTCGACTTCACGAACCGGCGATGACGAACGCTTATATAGATTGATCGATCGTTCTGCGGAATTTGATTGCGTCTCGCGCGCCAGAATTTTTCTCGATCATTTTCCGCGTTCTCGTTGGCGCCCACTCGTGTTGCTGAGGTTGGCGGACGCCGCTGAACAAGTTTCTGAAAAATTGTCGCGTGATGCAGTGAGACGATTGACCGATACGGAAGAAGCATCTTTAGCGAGTCTTTTTCTAAACTACAGTGGGCTTGATCGGTATAACCGCCAGGGAGTTGGTTTTGTTTTCGACGAGACTAACAAACGACTTCATTACGACGGCGCTGCGTGGCGCGAGTTAGTCCGCCGTTATCAGAAGACAAATGAGGCGGTGGAGGCACGCAAGCGATTAGCTGCGCTGAGGCAGTTACATTGACTATCGCCGTATAGCTTTGCCACCTGTTGTGAGGAAAGGCTCCGCCTTTCCGTAAGGATGTGATTGAATCCGGGCTTCGCCCTCTCTTGCTTGAGGAAGAAGGCGTAGCCAGGAATCAGTAAGGGCTCGATATGGAAAGGCGTAGCCATTCCGCACAACAGTCGGCGAAGCCGTAAATCATCAGATTAAATATCTATCTGACTGGTCGAGACGACAGTAGATTAGCTTGTGCCGTCTAAATTAGATCGTGGTAAGATGAGGCCGTTGTGACACTCATTCCAGTTAGAAAGGAAAACCTCACTATGGGCCTCACCCATGTTGCCGTACAAATCAAAAATATTAGTTCCGGAGCTACATTTAACTCTCGATTCCTGGTGGACACAGGTGCCACTGATTCTGTAGCGCCAGCGTCTGAGCTTACCAGGATCGGAATTAAATCATTAGGTAAGAAATCCTACGAACTAGCGAATGGTTCGATTGTCGAATATGAGTTCGGTCTCGCTGAGATCAGCTTCATGAACGAAATCACGGCCGGTAGGATAATTTTCGGCCCTGAGGGTATTGAACCGATATTGGGAGTAACGGCCCTGGAGTCTGTCGGGATGATTGTCGATCCGGGCAATCTCAGACTCAAACCGTTGCCGGCAATTCCGTTAAAATAACGCGGAAAAATTTGACCCGGTGTTAATAAACCTTCCCGCTCCCCGTTTATCAGGGTGGACGAAGGAGAACACCGTGCAGGCAGCTCTCAAATCATTGCGACTAGTGACAGAACAACCCCCGGGTGAACTCGAGCAGCTTTTCCAAGCGCATCACGGCCGGGTTTTCCGCACTGCTCAGCGAATTACAGGCAGTGCGGCAGATGCCGAGGACGTGTTGCAAACTGTCTTCCTGCGGCTGGTTAAGAGCCACGAAGACTACGATCTGTCGCAAAATCCTGAGGCTTATCTTTCCCGCGCCGCTATCAACGCTTCACTCGACCTACTTCGCAGCCGGACCCGCGCAAAGTCGGTTGGGCTCGACGACATCGAGATGGAATCGTTAGCCAGTCACGCAAAAACCCCGGAAATAGAACATGTCGACCGCGAACTACAGACTTTGGTTCGCCAGGCTGTTTCTCGTCTCGGGAAGACTGCGGGCGAGATGTTCGTGCTGAGATATTACGAGGGGTTTGATAACAAGGAGATTGCCGGCTTACTAAATACTTCGCCGCTGGTGGTTGGAGTAGTTCTTCATCGGGCCCGCACACGGCTTCGCAAAGAGATTGGGCACTATCTGGAGAAACATCATGAAAAGGAATAACGAAGAAAGCGTTCTCGACAAGGTTACCGCCGAGATCCGCAATACGCCGGTTAATCCGGAAGCAGAGTCGGCTGCAGCTACACGTGTTTGGGCGCGTGTCTCGGCAGCGGCCAGCGAAACGCAGCTTCAGAGTCCCGCAGTTTCAGCAGCAACTCGGATTGAGGGTTGTTCAGACTTTCAGTCGTTGATACCTGCTTACCTTGCTGGAAACTTGTCTGAAGCTCGTTCGCTGTTATTAGTTGACCATACGCACGAGTGCATTCCATGTCGCAAAGCAATGAATGCGGCGCGATCTGGTCGCTCAGGCGTTCGCAAAGAAGTTGCCAAACCGGGTCGTTTCTCGATTCAACCAGTTGTTTTGCGTTGGGGAATCGCGGCCGCGTTGGTAATCGGTTTCGGCTTGTTAGCTGTGCCGATGCTTCAGCGTTACTGGCCGTTTGGCAACATCGACGCCAGTGTTCAGGCCGCTGAAGGTCAGGTCTATCAGGTTGCCGATACGCAAACTGCCTCACTCGCCACCGGGGCAAAAATCACTAAAGGCGAACGAGTCCGCACTGCGAAAGATGCGCACGCGGTTGTTCGACTTGGTGATGGTTCAACAATCGAAATGAAGGACCGTTCGGAGTTTTATCTGACGAAGAACGGACAGGGAACAACGATTCATCTCGATCGCGGCAGCATTGTGGTCGAAGCTGCCAAGCAAAAAGGTGAACATCTTTTTGTCGACACTGGCGATTCACTCGTCTCGGTTACGGGAACCGTGTTCTCAGTTAATAACGGAACAAAAGGTTCGCGCGTGTCGGTGATTGAGGGTGAAGTTAGCCTCAATCATGCGGGCAGTGATCGAGTCGTCAAAGCTGGTGAGCAGGTGACAACCAGCGCGGCGATTGCGACGATTCCAGTCAAGGATGAAGTTTCCTGGAGTAATAAGTCTGGTCAATACGCCAAAGTGCTCGAAGGTTTGGCGGGGTTGAGAAAAGATCTCGGCGCGATTCCCAGGCCGGGAGTTCGTAACTCCACTCAGTTGCTTGATCTGATGCCGTCGAACACTGTGGTCTACGCGGCCATTCCAAATCTCGCGAACACGTTGGTTGAATCTCATCGCGTGATTCAGGACCGCATCAGCCAGAATCCCGCGCTTCGTGAGTGGTGGGAAAAAGAACAAGCCGGCAAGTCACAAAACATGGACCAGGTGATGGACACGATCCGTCAGTTTGGTGACTACCTCGGTGAAGAGATTGCCGTTTCGGTTGCGCTTAATAGCACTAACGAGCCGGATGCTCCACTCGTACTCGCCCAGTTGAAGAATTCAAACGGTCTGCGTGAATTCATCGAACAGCAAGTGGCGAAGTATTCGCAAGGTGGCGGTCATCCGAACCTGCAGTTTGTTGAGAATCCGGTTGCGACTGCTGCAACCACTGAAAGCAAAGATCATCTGTATATCTGGATTCAAAACGATCTGATGGCTGCGAGTCCGAAGTTGCAGCAGTTGCAGAGTCTGCAACAGGTGATCGAAGGCGGCAGCAACAGTGGTTTCACTGCGACTCCGTTCCACGATCGCATTGCTCAGGTTTATACCGCAGGCGCCGGACTGGTAGTCGCCGCCAATCTCGAAAAGATTGTTGCGCAAACCAAGCCGGATCGGGCCAAAGGTGCGGAAGCTGAGAAGCGTGAGGACGCACTCAATAAACTCGGGATTCTCAGTGTGAAGTATTTCGTGCTCGATCAAAAAGATGGCAACGGAAAAACGCGCACGCAAGCTTCGTTGTCTTTCAACGATGCGACGCGCGGAATTCCTTCGTGGCTCGCGGCGCCTGGGCCAATGGGTTCACTCGAATACATCTCACCAGACGCAAACGTAGTGGCCGGTTTCGTAGTAAAGAATCCGACCTCTTTAGTTGACGATCTGCTTGGTGTGCTCGAAACGGTTTCACCAGAGCTGCGCAAGAACCTTGATAAACAGCAGTCGCTGCACGGTTTGGACATTCGCAACGACATCGCGGCCCCACTCGGTGGCGAGTTTGCTTTTGCCATCGATGGTCCAATTCTTCCGACTCCGTCATGGAAGATGGTGTTTGAAGTGAACGATCCACAACACTTGCAACAAGCGCTCGAACACGTGGTGAGTGAAGTGAACAAGCAGGCAGCGATCTTCGGTAAAACCGGACTCGTCTGGGACAAGACTGAAGGCAGTGGTCGCACTTACTACATGTTGAAGTCGCCGGATTTTGGTCTGATGGAAGTCAACTATGTCTATTCGAATGGTTACATGATAGTTGGACCAAGCCGGGCGTTAATTGACCGGGCCTTAGCTGCTCGTGAGTCAGGCACCTCGTTGTTGCATTCGTCGAAGTTCACAGCGGGACTGCCGGCTGATGGCAATGCTAACTTCTCGGCCGTCTTCTATCACAATCTGGCGCCGTTGGTTCAACCTTTCGCGCAACAGATTGCCAGTTCGACGAAGAGTTTGCCGCAAGGTTCGCAGGAAGCAGTGAAAGCAATGGCTGCTGACATGGCGCCAACTCTTGCTTATGCGTATGCCCAGGGCGATAGCATTACATTCGCTGCCAACACCGAAGGTGGTCCGTTCGGTTTAGGGCCAGGCACGTTACTCGGAATGCCCAATGCTCTCGACATGCAAAGCATTATTCAAAGAGGAATGGGCAAAGGAAAGTAGAGTTAGCTTCCAAGCTACATTTGTTCACCGCAATGCGGTGAGGTCTCAAAGCCCAGGGTCGCCGCTTCGGCTACCCTGGGTAATGTTTAGTGAAGGACAGCAACCGCAACGTGGTTGCGTCATATATGGAATAGAGACGTGTATGAACGACGCACCGCGTTGCGTTGAAATGGGTGTTTCGATGTTTCCCCAGGGTTGAAACAACCCTGGGCTTTGTTACGTCACCGCGTTGCGGTGACAAACGACTAAACAAAATGCCCTGGAATCCGAAGTCACCGCGTTGCGGTTACAAATCATTAAACGAAGGCTTCAGAACATGAAGTTACTCTCCATCTCCCTCGCTTCGTGGCTACTCGCGCTACTTCTGATCTTATTGACCTTCAACCTGCTTGAAGGTCAGCGTTTTTATGACGTGGATCTAAGTGGCGCCACTGTCACTTCATTGATCATGACCGCGTTACTTTTCTCACTCGCTTACGCTCCGTCATTGTCGTGGCTTCGCAAACGCATGGGTGGATGTCGACCCGCGATTCTTTTTCCACTCGTTTCCGCGCTCATTATCAATCTACCTGTATTTCTGATCGAGATACTTGCAATAGGTAGAACTTTAGCGCCCCTCGAAGCGTTCTTCTGCATTAGTGCATTTGTACTGATGGGCACTGCCTTTGGTCTCGGATTCGTTTGGAATTATCAAGACACAGCGCTATAAGAACAGCATGGCACTCCCTGCAACTCTGCAAGAAGATTTAACGAAAGAACAAAGCCTCAACGAATCGGCGGTGATCGATCTCCACGGCCTGAGTATTCGCTTTGGCAAACGACAGATCTTAAAAAATCTGCGCGGCGATCTGCGTGGTAAGGCGATTGGACTGCTTGGCCCAAACGGCGCAGGCAAAACAACGCTGATACATACGCTGCTCGGTTTCTACCAACCATCTGCCGGCACCGCCCAGATCTTTGGTCATGACATCGTGGACCACGCCAAGCAGATTAAATCGCTCGTCGGTTACATGCCGGAACGTGATGCGTTCATTTCCAGGATGAGCGCAGTGCAGTTTGTCAGATTGATGGGCGAGTTATCGGGCTTGCCGTCCGATGCTGCACTCGAGCGCGCCCATGAAGCTTTGTTCTACGTCGGTCTTGGTGAAGCACGCTATCGAAAACTCGAGACCTATTCGCTGGGTATGAAGCAACTGGCAAAACTTGCCCAGGCGATCGTCCATGGTCCTCGCTTGTTGTTTCTCGATGAGCCAACTAACGGTTTGGATCCACCGGCCCGATTGCGAATGATCAAGTTGATTCGCGAAATTCGCGACAGCGGTCAGGCGCACATCGTTTTATCGTCGCACTTGCTGCTCGATGTGGAAGAATGCTGCGACGAGATTCTTATCCTGCGCGACGGCCAGATCGCCGTCTACTGCAATCTCGAAGAAGAACGAAAGTCGAACCGGAAATTCCTGATGCTGGAAACGCGTGGCGACCAGGCAAAGTTTGTCGAAGCGATTAAAGAACTTGGTTGTGAATATGCCGTCAGTGGCGATCATCGCTTGAAGATCGTTTTGCAAGGTGGCGTTGATGTACAGGACCTTTATCAACTGGCAGCGCGTGAACGAATTCAACTTCGTCGTTTGAGCTACAAGCGCGACTCGTTGGAAGACATCTTTCTAAAAGCGATGGAGATTCCTCATGGCGGTCTATGAGCAGACTTATAAACGATACGCAGGCCGTCTGACTCCGGAGTGGAGCCGGTTCCTGATCATTCCGCGCCATGCTTATCGTGGCGTGTTCAAGTCGAAGATCTTCACCGCGTTTTTTGTGATCTGTTTCGTTCCTTTACTGGTCGAAGCGATTCTGATCTATCTGCATCACAACATGACTGCGTTGGGAATCATGCAGTTAAACATTCGCGAGTTGTTGCCGATCGACGCTTCATTTTTTGAGTTTTTTGTAAACATGCAGGGTGGCTTTGCGTTTTTCGTCACTGTACTGATTGGCCCACCGTTAGTTTCGCGTGATCTTCGTAACAACGCGTTGCCGCTTTATCTGTGCCGGCCGTTCTCGAAGACTGAATACGTGGTCGGCAAGATGTCGGTACTGTTCATATTGCTGTCGCTAATCACCTGGGTACCGCAGTTATTACTGTTTTTCTTTCAGGCTTATCTCGAAGGCTTTGCCTGGTTGAAAGATAACTTGTGGATGGCGAGTGCGATCGTGTTTGGAAGTATCGTTTGGATCTTGTTGCTGGCGTTGATCTCGCAAGCGGTCTCGGCGTTGGTGAAGTGGCGAGTGGTAGCGAGTGGAGCGATCCTGGGATTGTTTTTTATCCCGTGGGTTTTCGGTCAGTTCATCAATGTCGTGTTTCTGACTCACTGGGGAAATCTCTTTAGTCCACTCGCACTGATGATAAACATTTCTAACGGTCTCTTTGGTTTCTTCAACAGAACTGTCGAATCGATGCGAGTGGAAGACTTCGACGGCAACGTACGACAAATAATTGTGACTGAGCCCCCGCTCTGGTTATGTTGGGGCATGATGTTTTTGCTATGCGCGATTTGCCTCGCGTTGTTGTCCCGCAAGGTGAAGGCGTACGAGGTTATAAGTTAAGAAATGCGGAATTTGTTTTAGCGAAGAGGCTATTAGCAACTCTATGAACACGAAATCTCGCATTTCCGCAATCTCGCTTTAGTTTATGACTACTTCCAACGAACTGATCATCTTCGACGACGTCTCCAAGTTTTATGGCGACATACTTGGCGTCAATCGAGTTAACCTGCAAATCGCGCCGGGCATTACCAGTCTCGTTGGACCAAATGGCGCAGGCAAGTCGACGTTGATGAATTTGATGACCGGGTTGTTGCGGCCGACCAAAGGCGCGATCACGTTGTTAGGAATACCAACTGATCGCCCGGAAGAGTTGTTCAGAAAAGTCGGTTACTGTACCCAGTTTGATTCGTTTCCGCGCGGAGTTACGGGTCGCAAGTTCATCAACAATTTCCTGATGGTCTACGGCCATTCGCGGAAAGAAGCGCAGGCGCTCACCGAAATAGCTTTGGAACGCGTGAATCTTGTTGAAGCTGGAAACCGGAAGGTCGCTGCCTACAGTAAAGGTATGCGCCAGCGTATTCGGTTGGCCCAGGCAATCGCCCACCAGCCCGATATTCTAATTCTCGACGAACCGCTAAATGGGCTTGACCCGATGGTTCGCGCAGAAACCATTGCCCTCTTCCGCAAACTCGCGACCGATGGTCTACATCTGATCATCTCTTCGCATATCCTGCACGAAGTCGACATGATGTCGGATCGCGTTGTCCTGCTAAACAATGGCTACGTTGTTGCTGAAGGAGACATCCATGGCGTTCGCGATGAGATGCAGGAACATCCAATGCAGATTTTGATTCGCTGCAACGAGCCATCGAAGCTCGCGGCGCATGTTTTTGCCCAGGACCATGTAGTTGAAGCGCGGTTGCATGACGACAAACGCGGATTGTTTGTGAAGACACGGGACGCGGATCGGTTTTATTTGTTACTTAACGAAGTGGTCGCGAGCGGCGAAGTGATAGTGGAATCAGTGGCGCCGGTTGATGACGACTTGAGTGCCGTTTATCAGTATCTGATTGGAACACAGGGAGGCAGTGAACAATGAGCGCGCCAGTTGATTCAATGCCGGTAAAGACTTCTATCTCCAGTTCGAACTGGTCACTATGGTTGCGCCAGATTGCTGCGATCTTACGACTGGAAGTGGAAAAAAACTTTCTCGGCCGGCGATCATTTCTAATCTACTTGATCACGTTCCTGCCATTGTTTCCCTTGCTGGTATTGGCGGTCCTCACGCCTCCGGGAAATGAATGGAAAGATTTCAACAAGTACGCCACCATTTATGGCTTTCTCTACAACGGCCTGATTCTTCGCACCGTGGTTTTCTTTGGTTGCGCCTGGATTTTCATGAACCTGTTTCGCGGTGAATTGATCGACCGCAGTTTGCATTACTACTTCCTCAGCGCTGTTCGTCGCGACGTGTTGCTGATTGGTAAATATATCTCCGGACTGATCACATCAATGGTCTTGTTCACGTCTCTCACGGTTGTGGCGATGCTGTTGCTCTACTTTCCACGCTTCTCGTCACAGAGTATGCGGTTCTTTTTGGAAGGCCAGGGCCTGACGCAAATTCTGACTTACGCCGGCATTACGATGTTGGCTTGCGTTGGTTATGGCGCATTTTTCCTGGTGGTCGGATTGTTTATTCGCAATCCAATCATCCCGGCCTTGTTGCTCTACGGTTGGGAGTGGCTCAACTTCCTTCTGCCGCCGTTGTTAAAAAAGATCAGCGTGATTCATTACCTGAATTCATTGGTTCCAGTGCCGATGTCTGAAGGCCCCTTCGCCGTAATCGCTCAACCCACCCCGGCATATATCGCGATACCAAGCATGTTGTTGGTTGCGGCCTTGGTGTTGTTACTTTCCGGGTATCGGATCCGGCATATGGAGATTCGCTATGGAAGCGACTGAAAAACATTGCCGATTGCCGATTGAAGATTGCCGATTGGTGGTTTCTCTGCGTCTCTGCGTTCTCGGCGTCTCTGCGTTGAAACCGAAGTCTAATTACACGACCACTGGATTTAACACAGAGACGCCGAGAACGCGGAGACACAGAGAACACACCAATCGGCAATCGGCAATTGGAAATCGGCAATGCTATCACCGGCTTACCCACGGATTGTCTTTGATCCAAAACCGCCACGGCTTATCGATCCAGTCTTCTGCATAATCAATCCCGATGCGTGGGCCTTTGGCAATCTTTCGTGGTGAGACTTTTTCAAATTCCTCAAGCCAAACTTGCTTACCAAGTAGATCGGCGCGATCGAGTTGTCGATCTATTCCCATCGCGATACACAACTTGCCTGGTCCATTAGTCAAATTTTTATCAGGACGAGAACGTCGCTCGCGCATCACCTCGATACCCTCAACCGGTTCGAGCGCGCGCACCAGGATCGCATGGGGAATATCAGTTACATTGCTGACCACATTGAATTGGTTATACATGCCGTAAACAAAATAGACGTACGCAATGCCGCCTTGCTGATACATCGTCTCCGTTCGCTTGGTGCGTCGTCCGTTCCATGCATGTGAAGCACGGTCCTCCGGACCATGATAGGCCTCGACCTCAACGATCTTCCCCGAAACGCGTTTACCATTTTCATCAGGCACGACTAACAGCTTGCCCAACAGGTCACGCGAAACGGCGAGCACATCCGGCCTCGTGTAAAACTCACGCGGAAGTTTACGTGTCGTTGGTTTGATCATTCTGCTCGGGTCAGTTGTCAGTAGCAGTTGTTAGTAGTCAGTAATTGGTAATCAGTAGTTGGTGATCAGTAGTTGGTGTTTCGTTGATCCGTTACATTCAGAATTGTATTTACCGCGAAGCGGTTACATCTCAAAGCCCAGGGTTGCTTCAACCCTGGGTGGAACGTAGCGACAACAATCAACCCGGAACGGGTTGCGCCCATGCGAAAAGATAAATGGACCGACGAAGTCACGTTTAAAATGGATTCCAAACGCGTCGGCATATTGGGGAACGAGCAGCAGGCGCAACCGCGTTGCGGTTGAAATGTTCGCCGTCGTTTCCCAGGGTTGAAGCAACCCTGGGCTCTGGGATGTAACCGCTTCGCGGTAAAGAACCCTAACCTCTAACCCACAATCCCCGACCCCCTAACTCCTGATCCCCGACCCCCTAACCCCCGACCCCTCTCTTCAATGCCGCAGCTTCCACACCATCACCACGAAGATCACAAACCCAATCACGACCACACCGCGGCGGACCCATCTCGTCCCAATCCGAACCGCCATACTCGCGCCGAAATATCCTCCCGCTAATGCGCCAACCGCCATAACTAACGCATCGCGCCAAACCACGAGTCCATCGAGCGAGAATGCGAGCACGGCAACGCTGTTAATGCAGATGCCCAGAAAGTTTTTGACACCATTCGCTCGAGCCAGTTCGTTAAGACCAAGTAAGCCCAGCGCCGCCAGCATCAGAATCCCGTTGCCGGCGCCAAAGTAGCCGCCATACATCGCCGAACAAAACTGAAACAGCATAGCGCCAATCCACCATCCGGCTCCTGGCTGGTCGTCGAGTTTGCCAAACTTGAAGTGCCTGCTGATTGCTCCCTGCGACATGAAAAGAACGGTCGCAAAAAGAATCAGCCACGGTACGAGCCGCGCAAAGGTTGGCGACGGTGTGCGAATGAGGAGCCATGCGCCGACTCCACCTCCGAGGACACTAATCGCTCCCAACCGGATAAGTATGTCGGAACTCTTTTCCAATACTCTGCGATAGCCATAGAAGCCGCCAAACAGTCCGGGCCATAAGGCGACAGTGCTGGTAGCATTTGCGACTTTTGGATCGAGTCCGAGCCAGATCAAAACGGGGAAGGTGAGTAACGTTCCACCACCGGCAATTGAATTGATTGCGCCCGCGGCAAATGCGGCGCAGAGCATGGCGAGCAAGGGGAGAAGTGACATGAAAGAAGTGTCGAGAAGTTTGATTACGAACGAGGAATATTAACCACGAAGACACTAAGAAACAAAAGCCTGACGTTAAAGGCACCGCCGTAAGTTCATTCGAATGACAGACTCGAACACGTGTTAGAATGCGAACCACATCGATGACATCCAGGCACACGATCAAATTTGGTCTAACTGCGACCGGTTTTCTTGCTCTCCTTTTTCCGGTTTATGCCGCTCGGGTGGTCACAGAGTCAGTACAGCAGGTGGGTCGAGAATGCAGGACACTCGATGGCATTTCAACGCAGAGACGCAAAGAACGCAGAGACGCAGAGGAAGAGGAATAATCTCCCAATAACCGGCCCCCTTACTTGTGGTCCAAAAAGTATTTCTTCAAGCGGGAAACCTATGCCTAAAAATGCCTATGAGATGAGCGAGGCCGAGATACGCGCGCGCGTGATCACGCTTGGCTTCGCTGGAGACGAACGTCTCTTCATTGCCTTTTATCGAAAACTGCAACAGGGAATTCCTGAGGGCACCGGGATCGTTTTGCGTGGCAGTGTGGTGACAAACAAAAGACATGAGGATGGTACGCCTTTCGATGCACTCGGCAAGGGCACGAGTGATCTCGACGTCACTTTAGTTGGCAAAAAAGTGATGGAAGAGTGGACGTCGGATGCCTATTACATTCCGAGTTTGCACACGAAACCATTGTGCGATAGTTCTCCGGAGGTTGCTCCGAGTTTGAACCCTCTACGAGAGTCGCTGCAACAACTGGTTGGGCGACCAGTTAACTTTCAGGCGACTTCGAGTCTCGTCCTGTTTGCGCGCGATGTGTTGTTAGGCGAGGCATACTTTGTCCTCGTCCAGCCGGGTAGCGAAGCGTGATCTTAAAGTTACTCAGTTACAACATTCGTTTTGGCGGACTGGGTCGGGAAGATGCGCTCGCGACAACCATCAAACATGTCGCTCCGGATCTCGTAGTCTTTCAGGAGGCCATTCATCCTGAAGTGATCGAGCGATTGTCGGTCGCTACCGGGATGAAATACTGGGCGGCGCGCAGCAAACATTCGATTGGTTTCATCAGTAAGAACGAGATTACTTATCATGAATGGCATTATCCGGTCGGCGCCAAACATTCGTTCCTCGAGATAGTCCCAAAGGGAACTGAAACACGAATCTTCGGACTTCACTTGAGCGCGCGTTTTTCAAAATGGGATGAACGGAAACGCGCCCGCGAGATTCGTTCACTGCTTAAGGGAATCGCGCGTTATCAGGAAGGCTTTCATCTGTTGGTTGGTGACTTTAACACTCTTGCGCCGGGCGAAGATTTGGAGTTGAAAAGAATGCCGGCGTGGATTCGCGCGTTGATCTGGCTCAGTGGCAGAAAGCTGGAACGAGAGACTATTCAACTCATGCTCGATTCAGGTTACGCTGACGGCTATCGCAGCCTTCATCACGACCTCGGTTATACGTTTCCAACGTGGGACCGACGAGTAAGGTTGGATTACGTGTTCGTCCCGCGCACCTTTTCCGAGAAACTTCTGCGTTGTGATGTGATCGTCGAACCCGAAGCGGTCATACGCTCCGCGTCTGATCATTGCCCGTTGTTAGTTGAGGTTGACTGTTCTGAGGATGATTAACCACCAAGACACGAAGACACAAAAATACTTAATAAAAGATTAGTGCCTTTGCGTCTTTGTGGTTAATCCTTCCTCGTGGTTAACCCTGCAACGCTTTGATGTCGTTTAGCAAAACCTGCTCGTGTCCCTCCGGATTTACATTCTCATAAACCTTCTGAAGGTTTCCGTCAGGATCGATCACAAAGCTGGTCCGTTTCCAATACATCGTCCCTTTGTATTCACTTTGATCCACGCCTGCTGCCTTTAGAAATTCGTGATCGGGATCGGCAAGCAGATCAATCGTGAACGCAAACTTGTTACAGAAATTCTTGTGCGACTCGACGTCGTCTTCACTAACACCAACAACTGAAATATTCGCGTCGTCAAAATCCTGTTTGGATGCTGTGAAGGATTTTCCCTGGATAGTGCAGCCTGGGGTGTCGTCTTTGGGATAAACATAAACAACCAACCACTTACCTGCGAAATCGTCGAGCGAAACTGTTTCGCCGTCCTGGTTTTTGAGTTTGAAATCTACAAAACGTTTGCCTGTTTCGAGCGCCATCTTGTTCTCCTGATGCTGATGAAAATTTATTGGGTAACGGTGAGTTTAACAGAAGCGGTTATCAAGTCGCCCGGAGTCACTCCTGTTGCCGCAATCACGTCTTTATCGACGAGCATGTAAAACCGTTTCTGGCGCGGCACGATGCAGCTTTCAAAGTGAACTCCATTCACAGTGGCTTCAACTTCAAAGCCTTTTCGTCCTTTCCACAACGGCTTTGCTTCTACATTCCAAAGCGTGATTGGATCAAAAGGAACTTCAACCGCCGCGTCTTTGTGACCAGCCAACAACTCAGCTTTGAATGTTTTTCGTCTCATTGATTGCTCCTTTACCACGCAACCGCGTAACGGCCGCGACGTGGATCGGCGCCGGCAGATGCTACGCCTGTTTTCGAGTCATAAATGATTACGGTTGGCGAAGAGAGTGTGCCCCATTCCGATTGAATCTTGACCTTGTGTCCGCGCTGGCTAAGTTCCTTGATCGTGCCCAATCCAACTCTCGACTCGATATTCAGCGAACCCGGAAGAAATTCATGATCGTCGAAAGAACTGACAAAGTGTTGCGTGTCAAAGCGCGGAGATTCCACTGCTTCCTGCGGGTTCATTCCAAATTCGATCACGTTAAGCAGGACTTGCAGAAGTGCCTGGTCCTGATTGTCGCCGCCTGGGGTACTCAACACCATAAACGGTTCATTACCTTTAAGAACCAACGTCGGGGACAACGTGATGCGCGGACGTTTTCCCGGTGCTACTACATTAGGACTATTTGGATCGGTCAACGCCGACTGTAATCGTTGGCCCATCAGTAATCCCGTATCGCCGGCAACGACTGCGGGTAACCACGCGCCGCTTGGAGTTGCACTAAAAAGATTTCCATCTTTGTCGACGACGTTGACACAAGTTGTATCGTTGGCGCGTTCGATCGCTGGAACTGCGGACGCGTGACTGGTTGTTTGTACCGCGCTCGCCAGAATCGCTTTCATATTTGTTGGATCGCCAGGCTGTTGGGCCAATGATGCTCTGAAAGGATCGATCAACGGACGACGCAATGCGGCATAACTTTTCGAGAGCAGTTCTGCCGCAGGAATCTTCGCGAAGTTTGGATCACCGTAATAACGATCGCGATCCGCCATTGCGAGTTTTAGTGCTTCGGTCAGGGTGTGAATATACTTTCCAGAGTTGTGACCCATCTCCTTCAGGTCAAATCCTTCGAGCATATTCAAAGTTTCGACAAGCGCCGGACCCTAGGTCCAGAAACCGGGTTTGTAAACCTGATAGCCGTGATAATCGGCATGGACCGGTTCACCAACCTTCGCCTCAAACTTCGCGAAATCTTCGGCGGCAATCAAACCGCCGTGGCTCTGCATGTAGTCGCCGACCCGCCGTGCAATTGGACCACGATAAAAGTAGTCGCGAGCTGCCATGAGTCCGGCGTGCCGGTTGATCTTTACGCCTTTGCCGGCGACGCGTTCTGCTCTGACAATTTCACGAAGCGTTCGGGCCAGATTTGCCTGCACAAACAGATCGCCGGCTTTGGGAACTTCTCCGTTCGGCAGAAAGAGCGCCTTCGCATCAGGCCACTGCGAAAAAATCGGTGAACGGGTCTTGATGTATTCAACTCTTAGTTCGTCGATCGGAAAGCCATCAGCGAGTTCAATCGCCGGTTGCATAACTTCGGCCAGACTTTTCGTGCCGTATTGATCGAGCGCCGTAATACACGCTCCCAGGACTGCAGGGACAGTTGCAGAAAGTGGACCCGTGGAAGGAATTGGACCAGACTTGGCTGGACTATCTTTCGCGTCGCGCTGAGTTCGGGAGGAATCTGGCGCCGTTGCCGCGCCTTCCCCAGCCGTCGATGTTTGCCGGTTCACGAAAAACTCGCGCGTCGCTTTCTGCGGCGCCTGGCCCATCCCTTCGATGACCACAACCTGACCACCTTTGAGTTTGATCAGGATTGGCACTTCGCCGCCAAATGAGAAATGTGAAAACTCGATGACCGAGGCCGCTAAGATAGTCGCAACGCCGGCATCGACTGCATTACCGCCGTTTTGCATGATGCGCAGGCCCGCTTCTACTGAAAGTGGATGGCCGCCCGCCACAACTCCTCGTTTGCCTCTCACTACCGGTCGGAAAGTGTCGGCGCGAACCGCAGTTGGACCAAGCGACACTAAAAACAAAGAAGCTGTTAGGAACAATACAGTTCCAGTGCGTTGTAAATGCGACATTTGTGTTTGACCTCTTGGATTTGGCTGGCGAATTGTTAACTTGTTTCGACGCCTAGTCAATAGAGGCTTTGCAAATCCATCCCTGTGTCAGTGAGGTCGTACCATAACAAGGTTGAATCAGTTCGCTGTAGACCTTCTTGCAAAACTCGAATACAGCCGAAGGTTTGCGTTGGCCCGTCACCTCAACCAGGCTGCTGGCTCTGCCTCCTGTTGTGAGGAATGGCTCAGCCTTTCCGTTTAAAACGCGGACTACAACTTGGGCTACGCCCTTCGCGGTGCTATTTGTTAATCACGCCTAAAGAGGGCACAGCCCAGAGCAAAAACGGCAATGAAACGGAAAGGCATAGCCATTCCTCACAACAGAGGGCTGAGCCGCAACGTAGTCGAATTTGCCAGAACCGTAGTCGAATTGCCAGAGATGAGAGATCAAAAGGTGGGTGTGGTTTGGTAAGATGGAAAAAGACAAAAAGAGAGGGCGCTGACCTCCCCCAAGACCAGCGCCCTTGCCTTTATCTCAGTTCTCCCATGGAGAATTAACGACGGGGAGATACTAAACTGACGTTTCATTTGGTAGGTTGCATAAGTCTTGTAAAGCCTTTGCGAGGTTGTAACAAAAGTTTTTCAAAGCTCTGACTGCCAGAGAATTGTTTAGACTGAGCTCGCGTTGATAACTAATAAGGTAGAGGAAAAGTCTTGGTAAAAACTCGAATTGTTGCTCCTTATGGCTCCTGGAAGTCACCGATAACCTCGGATTTAATTGTTAGCGGTTCGGTTGGATTAAGTGAGTCAATTATTTCCGACGACGATATTTATTGGATGGAATTGCGTCCGACTGAGGGCGGGCGAAATGTGATTGTCCGTCTCAGTTCATCAGGGGAGACCGTGGATGTAAACCCCGCTCCTTTTAATGCACGCACAAGAGCGCATGAATACGGAGGTGGGGATTACATCGTCAACAAAGGCGTTGTCTATTTTTCGAATTTTAGCGATCAGCGCCTTTACCGGGTCGTTCCCGGCAACAATCCGGAGCCAATAACTGTTGAAGGAGATGTGCGATATGCCGATGCCTGCCTGGACGAAAGTCGTGAGCGTCTTATTTGCGTGCGCGAAGATCACACCGGTGGCGGCGAAGCAGTCAATTCGATCGCAGCCGTAACATTTACCGCAAATGAAGACACCGGCAGAGTTCTGGTAAGTGGAAACGACTTTTATTCATCACCCAAACTAAGTCCGGATGGCGTTCACCTCGCCTGGCTCACCTGGAACCATCCAAACATGCCGTGGGACGGCTGTGAATTGTGGGTGGGAGAACTTGGAGCCGACGGCGGGGTCGAGAATGCTCATCGAGTTGCCGGCGGAGCGCAGGAATCTATCTATCAGCCAGAATGGTCGCCTGCGGGTGTGCTCTATTTCTCTTCAGACCGAAATGGCTGGTGGAACCTGCAACGTATCTCGGAAGAAGGTGAGATCGAGAGTGTTTGCGCGACTAAAGGCGAACTCGGTATGCCGCAATGGGTTTTTGGCATGTCGTCTTATTCCTTTATCTCCGAAGACACGGTCATCTGTAGTCATATCGAACAAGGCGTTGGACGGCTCAGTCTGCTCGATCTGAATACGCGCAAACTGAAAGATGTCGATTGTCCTTTTACTGATATTCAATATCTGCGAGCTTCGGGAGATTTTGCGGTGTTTCGCGGGGGCTCACCGACGGAAGTTGCTGCTATTGCCCGCATAAATTTAAAGACGGGAAAGATCGAACAGTTAAGACGGTCCAACGATCTTGAGGTTTTTCCTGCTTACTTTTCGATACCCCGTCCGATTGAATTTCCAACTGAAGCCGGCTTGACTGCCCACGGATTTTTTTATCCGCCACAGAACCCTGACTATCGCGCGGCTGAAAATGAGAAACCGCCATTGATTGTGAAGAGTCATGGTGGTCCGACCTCATCCGCCACAACGTCATTATCGTTGGGCGTTCAGTATTGGACCAGTCGCGGGTTTGCCGTGCTTGATGTGAACTACGGTGGCAGTACGGGATATGGTCGACAATACCGGGAACGATTAAACAACAAATGGGGAATTGTCGATGTTGACGATTGCGTCAACGGCGCGCGCTATCTCGTGAACCGCGGTGAGGTCGACGGCAAGCGCTTAGTTATTACCGGTGGTAGTGCCGGTGGTTACACAACGCTGTGCGCGTTGACTTTTCGTAAGACTTTCAAGGCCGGCGCGAGCCATTTCGGTGTTAGTGACGCGGAAGCGTTGGCGCGCGACACGCACAAGTTTGAATCGCGTTATCTTGATGGTTTGCTTGGTCCATATCCGGAACGTCGGGACATCTATTTCGAAAGGTCGCCGATTAACTTTACCGATCGCTTATCGTGTCCGGTGATCTTCTTTCAGGGGCTGGAAGATAAAGTTGTCCCACCAAATCAGGCTGAACAGATGGTTGACGCGATTCGAGCGAAGGGAATTCCTGTTTCGTATGTTTCATTTCCAGGTGAGCAGCACGGATTCCGGCAGGCCAAGAATATAAAGCGCGCGCTGGATGGAGAGTTGTATTTCTATTCGCGTGTGTTTGGATTTGAGTTGGCGGATCGGGTTGAGCCAGTGTTGATTGAGAACCTGCGCCGAACGGCGCGGTGAGTTGTGTGTCAGTACCACCTCGCGGTAGCGGGTGGGTTGTCGACAATGGAGCACTCCATTATTACAGGCCGACCCACCCGCTACGGCGAGGTGGTACTGACTTCAGTGCTAATTGATCGGATTGTCATCCACGCTGGCGGTGGCGCCTCCATGATCGGCGCCTCGAAGAACGTGGGAATGATCGATGAAATAAGACGTACGACCGGTTTTGCCATATTCGTTCGGAACTGCGGTAATCTCAAACCTGTCACCTACTAACATCAAATCGATCTTGTATCCGTGAGTTTTAATCAAGTCTTCCTCTACTAATCCCTCTGCGATCAGTTGGTCCAGTGACGCAAAACTCCCGTTGCCCTTTCCGGACTTATATTCGATTTCGGCACTCGCAATCATACTCACTGCCGTCTTCGCCCAGCGCTCATTACGTACTACCGGCGAGGGATTAGATTCTGCAGCCATTCCGGCAACCGCCATTAACAACAGGTTTTTAGGAATGTGAAGTTCATGCATGGTGCCCAGACCGTCGTTCGACAAAGCATAACTAACCGGCTGGGCCACGAGGGTAAGCCGCGACAAGATCTCTCTTAAATCGTCACTCATTGAGGGATCAGGTTGCCCGGCCCACTTCTTATAACCTTCCATAAGTAAAGGTGAGATATAGATTTCACCCTGCAACTGGCGCGGGTGCCAACGAGTGTAGTTTTTGAACTGCGCTTCTCCGGCAAGAGTCTCGTGTTTCAAATAGGAATCAACTACATGCCGGACTGAGTTTGAATCTGTTGAGAGCACGAGGAAGTTATCGATGAAAGCGTACGTTAGGGCGTTTTGATAAGAGACGAGCTCGACATTGTCGTGTTGTTCTTTTTGAGCAAAGTCGCTGGCGCCTTTGAATCCCATAGAGTCGATGATCTTCGGCAACAACACCCGCATGCCTTCTCGATCTCTTAGCGACAGGCCAACAACGTAGGCTGATCCAACCGCTATCTTATCGCTCTGATTTTTATTGGGCTGAGAATTTACGACTGGTGTAGGTATTGGACCATCCTCAAGAACGTTCATTGGCAGCGAGATCACCATCTCATTTCCGAGTAACGGCAGGACGTCGTCTTTTATTTTAATATGTAACTGCTTCTCAATTTGCGCGAATGGTCCAGCCACGTCGGTGTCACTCACAGTGCGTACTTCATTCCCCTCATCTCGATTTGAGCGCTGTGGTTTCGACAGCGCCGCATAAATTTGTGGAAAGTCGAGTGAGACAGTCGCAAACAATTCAGTGTCAGCAGGAAGAATTGAAGGAGACTCCGGCACGAGTGGCGCTCCGAGAATTAATTTGGGAAAGAAGGGAATTGGATCACATTTCTCTCCCATCGATGACAGCAACAGCGCGCGAACATCAAAGGAATCATTTTCGAGGTTGAGTCCAAAACCAACCGCATTCGGCATTTTGCCGTCACCGGCAAAGAACGAGCTGCCCAAAGAGTTCAACGCCATCGACATGGGATCTGGTGTCGGGGCCGGCGTCGGCGTTTCCTCGGGAGTGGGAGTGGCTGGTGCTTCCTGCGGCACTTCAACCTCAACTTCTTTAGGCTGCTCAACAATCACAGGTTCGGCTGGCTTGTTCGCGGCTTGTTTTGCTTCTTCTGCTACTCTTGCATCCACTTCCTTCTGAAATTCTTCTCTCCGAATCTGGTCCGATCTGGTAATGCCGTCGACATCCAGATAAGCAAAAAGCTGTTCTGAGCCAAAGCGGTTTCGCGCTGTGCGAAAGTTTGGGTCTTCAGTCAGCAATTTACTTCTGGCTGGTTTCAGTTCCTTCAGATTGAGAGGAGTCGGCGTAATCAAAATTAGAGCGCCAACTTGCTTCAAATAGTAGTTTGGGTTCGATTCGATTTTTTCCTTAAGTTCGAAATTCGCATTAGGCGCATTAGGATTGGGAGATGGCGTCTCCTGCGGCGCAGGTGTGGACAAAAGTTTTGGTAAAAGTCCATTTAGCTGCGGTTCAAACTTTGCTGCTTCTTCTGCCGAACTAAATTCAATAGCGATCAAAGCCTCAGGGACTTTTGAGTTCATGGGCCAGGTGGCAATGAACATCCGTGAGTTCATCACATCGTCTGCGCGAGTGTTTAGCCACTTTATGAAGGTCTTGAATTCTTTTGGCGGGTCAGACAACTTTAAGACGGGTTCGAGAACTTCGTTAACTGAGTTCGATCGAATTAGTTGCCCAACGTTACGAACTTCAAAGTAGAGGTTGTAACTCCCGGCGCTAAGGATGGTGTCGAAGGTTGGAACGCTCGCCGGAGGGGCAACAGTTTTACGGACTGGCCTGGGTTGTTGGCGCCGTTGTTGCGCGAAGTTGGTGGCGGGGATGGCCCAAACAAATGCGAGGGCCAACAACGCGGACAGGACTCTGAGATATCTCATTGTGTTTACCATTAACTCCAACGTGCGTTTGCGCACATTCATCTACGTCTGATTGTTACACCGGATGCTTTGCAAAAGTCCTTTTTGTGGCCATGAGGTCAGTACCGTAATGCGTTAGCATCGGGTTGCAACAAACTGAGCCCACAAAAATTAAGCTGACCCGACGCTACCGCGTTACAGTACTGACCTTCTCGCCACTAGAGTTGTGACTTTGCAAGACTCCATAGCTTCGATTTGAGAACGTTCATGTGGGCCTAAACTTACGCATAAAACAACTTTGGCCCAGCTCAATTTTATCAACGAGACAGCGATTCTTTCTAGCAATACGTAAGCCATGAACCATCGGTTCGCGAACCCAATTTAGTTCGCCGTTAGACCCTGTTGTCCGTATTGATCGGTGCCATACAATCTCGACAAAAAGAGTATTGCAAATTCCCGCCGCCACGGTTAGATTGTTTCGACCGTCATTGCAAGGTAGCGGCTCTCCTCAGGATTGAGGCGAACCACTGTCCTTATTTAAAAAGCGTGGGAGGAATAAACAGTGCCGACCGGAACCTGCCCTGAATGCGATGCTGATGTCCATGTCGACTTGGACACCGACAAGGGCGAAATTGTGTCATGTGAAGAATGCGGAACTGACCTTGAAGTCGTGGGACTCGATCCAGTAGAACTGGACATGGTTGAAGAAGAGAGTTACGACGACGACGAGGACGAAGACGAATACTAAAACTGGCAGTAACGAAAACTAGAAGACGGCAGGAAGCAGCGAACTAACAAAGGGTAATTCTCAAACCCAACTGCTTTTGCCGTTTTTCTAATTTTGAGCAACCCTCTTACGGTTGCTGGCTTGCTGCTTTGTAATCAATTCTACTTTGGCGAAGCGTTAACCCACGTGGACCCTCAACTTTAATCGTATGTGTTTGGCCGTCTCGACGCTTTTCTTCGGGAGGATAAAACCCAAATACATAAGCCGATGTCACCTCTTCGGCGAGTGCCTTGAAGAGTGGTCCATAGTCTGTCTCATTGGCGTAGACATTTCGACCGCCAGTTGATTCGGCCAGACCACTCACATCCAAAGGCGTTGGCAAAGGAGTTTGGGTCGACGAGGCCATCATGCGTGTGTAGGACGGCAGTGTCACCACGAAGACGCTGACATCGGCCGCATTCGCGCGTTCAATTACAGTTTGCGGCGCTACCGTATCACCAACTGGAAAACCGTCAGTAACAACCAGGACCGCCCGCTTCATTAAACGTTTCTCGCGAGTTCGCGGCGCGCTGCGGACCAGTAGTCGAACTGCATCGTCGACAGCATCATAAGTGTGCGTCGAGAGACCGTTGGGCGCATCGCGTACCAATTGCGCCATCGTATCGTCGAGTTTGTTTGGCTTGTTGGTGAACTTCTGGACTGTCTTGACGCGCATTCCAAAAGTCATCACTGCATAGACCACGGGATGGGTGGTGAGTTCATCGGAAAACAATTTCAATGCGGAGCGCACGCGATTCATCTCTTCGGCCGTCATGCTTCCGGAGACATCGAGTGCAAAGACGATTGCCAGAGGTCGTGGTTCACCTTCGCGCTTTTCCAATTGAAAGAAGGAAACCGGTTGTTCGACTCCGTCGGAATAGACTTTGAAATCTTCCTGCTTGAGATTTTTGACAGGTTGTCCCTGGGTGTCAGTGGCGATAACGTCAACTGAAACCAGGTCTGTGTCGACACGAACAACGTCTTCCGGATCTTGTTCTTTAGGAAAAACCTTGCGCGGGCGTTCCGTGCGTGGAGCTTGATCCTGGGTAATTGCCGGCGCCGCCAAACTCGTCAACACAACTATGGTGAGGAACAAGTAAAGCAGCACCTTAAAGGGCTTGTTGGTCATTAAATACTTTCCTTAGACCGCAAGACGAGATTATACGAAGAAGAAATTCTCGCTGTCACTTTGTGTCGAGAGTGATTGTCGGTAGATGGGACGCCCGAGGACGGGTACGCTCCCAGAGAAGAGCATTCTCGTGTTATTCGGCGTTTGAGGTCTTGGAATTAAAGCGAACGCTCTTCTGTTGGAGCGCGCCCGTCCTCGGTCGCTCCGTCTACCTACAATCGCTCTCGACTATACAAAGTATTACCTCCTTGACTCAGACAACAGCGCGTTTGGGACGAGCATCCACGTTATTGCCGGAAGGAATCTCATCGGGATTGGTGCTATTATCCGGCTCAATTAACTGTCCTTACCTAATTACGTGGAGGTTCGGTTGTGAGATTCACAAAAACTCTCTTAGCGATGGCCGCTATTTTTTTGCTGGCGGGCCTCGCGTATTCACAGGACAAAACTACCGGTTCGATAAAAGGCAAGATAAAAGTTGAAACCGGATCGGCGAGCGGCGTGGCCGTGATTCTCCGCCAGGGTGATCGCGAACTGAGTCAGGTGGCCACCGACAAGAACGGCGAGTTTGCGATGAACCGGGTTGCTCCCGGAATGTATGGACTGACTTTTCGCAAACCAGGACTGAGTGTTGGCGCGATTGAGAACGTGGAAGTGAAAGCAGGGAAAACGCGATCGTTAGGCGATCATCTCGTGCTGACAATCGACGAAGGATCGATCGCGTTTATTCGTGGCAGCGCGTTCACAGCCGAAGGTCGGAGTCTTCCGAATGCGAAGGTTGAGCTGGCGCGAGTTCTTGATGATGGAACGGCGAAAAAGATCGATGGCCGGTTAACTACTGAAACAGGTTCATTCGTTTTTCGCTTGTCACCGGAAGTTGCGAAATATCGCGTGACGTTAAAACTGGATAACGCTGCAGATGTGAGCAAGGACCTTGATATTGATGGCGCGGCAGTTTATCGAGTCGCGCTTTCACTTGCGCCGGCTACCAAACCGTAGAGAGGCTTTTGCAAAACTCACTGTTATGTTACTTCGGCTGGGCCGTCTGTTGTGAGGAATGGCTACGCCTTTCCGTTACCGCGCACTATAAAATTGGGCTACGCCCTTCTCGCGCTCGCGTTTATGAGGGCATAGCCCGGAACCAAAAGGTCCATGAAACGGAAAGGCATAGCCATTCCTCACAACAGACGGCCAAGCCGAAGTGACAGGTAGTGAGTTTGCAAAAGGCTCTAAAACATACCGGACATTGTTTAGAATTCTCTTAAGTCATGGAAGAGCGTGAAGAATTCCTAACTGCTAAACAACTTGCCGAAATCCTGCAGGTGAGCGAATCAACCGTGCGACGTCTCGCGCGCCGCCGGCGTATTCCATCAGTCCGACTGACACCTCACATTATTAGGTTTCACTTAGACGCGGTGAGGGAAGCGCTCGAGGTTCCGCGTTATCGTATTCGTCATGGTGAGTACACCGAACAGGTTGACGATGCCCAGCTCTCGTTCGATGATTTTATGTTGAGCAGCTAGGACCGCAGTTTAGGACCGCAGGCGTCCCCGCCTGCCCGCGTCGCAATCAATGCGATTGGTTGTAATGATAATTTTCGTCACGGAGTGACGGAGTTCAAGCGTCGCTACGCGACGCGGAAGGTTGGGACGTTGCTTCCAGCCGTTAAAACGGTAATCACATACTTGACGATCAAGGATCAATTCGGCAGTGACTTTGCCCCGAAGGGGCAACGACCCAAAGCCCAGGGTTGCCGTTTCGGCAACCCTGGGTGAAGACGTTCGCGCCGTGGTAACCGCAACGCGGTTGCGTCATTGAGTTCAGCCAGCGCAACCGCGTTGCGGTTGGTAGGGATTAGGCAATCTTACCCAGGGTAGCCGAAGCGGCAACCCTGGGCTTCGTTGCGTAGCCCCTTCGGGGCTCTTTGATTTGTCAAGTATGTGATTGCCGTTAAAACGGCTGGCTAATTCAATCGTCGCTACGCGACAGGATCTCTCGTTGCCAGAATACCCGCGTGGTTGGTGGGTCTCATCGTTTTCGCTGTGGCGGCATGAATTCGATCCACTTGTCGTCTTGCTTCACAAAAATCCGTGGCTGTCGAATTTTGAATCCCTTACTAAACGCCGGATTCGCCGCCAAAAACTTTTTGATGGTCGCCTGATCACCGGTCGCAACTCGCCACTTCCCATCTTCTTTAATCAAATACTGTTGCGCGACAATCTTTCCTTCAGCCTGGACCGGAACAGAAATTCGACCATACAAAACAGTATCGACCACCGCTAAATTTCCCGACACTTTGACCGCGCCCACTTCCAGCCGATCCAACTCATAAACATCCTGAGCACGCTGCAGCGCGTTCACAAAACGGTCCTTCGACATCCGGTTGCGCGCCGAACCCGGCAACACGTCATACAAACTGCCATAGTCGTGCGACTTCAATTGCTCGAACACTCGATTGACCATGTCGCGAACATCAGACTCCTCCGATGCTCTGATCGCTGGAGCAAGCGAAAAAATAGCAAACGCCAACAGCAGCACGATCCGCATTTTCGCAATCCCGCAATTCTTAATCTTGTTCTTCTTCATCAGTTTCCCAATCATCATCGTCGATAGGTTCCGGCGGTTCGTTTTCCTTGACGAGTGCCTGCATTTGGACCCGGTAACTAAGAAACCACGACACTGATCCGATGGTTGCGCTTACAAATGCTTTTTCGTAGTCGCCGCGCAGAAACAGCGCTACCGCTATTCCCGCAAACACACCCGCCAATATGATCCAGAATCGTTTCACTTGATAGTCAACGGCAAGCTAACGTCGAGAGTTCCCGGTGCATAGCAAACCTGATCGTCACATGCCTGGACACGCAATTTGCCGGAAAGGTTCTGCGTTCCTACTTTCGCTGTTTTGTCAGCCTTAAGTTTGACTTTCAAAACTGTCTCTCCTTCATAGACCGCGAGCGGTTTCTCTGCGAAGGCGAAACTTTTCGTGACTGGATCGGGATAGACGATGAAGCTGACCGATAACTCGGGACTCTGCGGGAATTCCAACTCAGTCGCTTTTAAATAAGGAAACGTCGGCGGGTTCGCGTTTACGTGAAAACCTTTTTCGATGCTGACTTTCACTGCTACATCGGAAGTTTGGTTGCGCGTGATTTCAGCCGGCTCCGCGCTGACCTTCACGACGTCAGTAGAATTTCGCACCCGGCTGACACCAGGTGAACCAGTTGGAGTTACCGAATTGTCCGCCGGTTGATGTTTCGTGCATGAAGCCGCGAGACTGATCAACACAACTAAGAAAATTAGTTTTTGTCGCACTAGGATTCTTCCTCAGAATGATCACTGCCGTCAGGCTTTTTGATCCCAAACTTTTCCAAACGATATTGCAACGTGCGAAAAGTTAGTCCTAACAACTTAGCCGCTTTGGTAATGTTGTAGTCTGTCTGGTCCATCGCCTGCGTAATCAAATTGCGTTCGACTTCTTCAAAGTTGATTCCTTCGGAAGGTAACTTGAACGCGCTTTCCGAAACTGGACCAACCTCCTGCCTGACTTCCGACGGCAGATCTTCGACTGTGATCAGATCCCCTTCGCAAAGCAGAATGGCGCGTTCGATTGCCGATTCGAGTTGCCGGACATTCCCGGGCCAACTGTAATCAGCCATCAACTTCTTCGTCTCGGGTGTTAGTCCTCTTACCAGGCGCGAAGTATTCCTGGTGTGTTTCTTGAGAAAGAAGTCGATCAACACTGGAATGTCTTCACGACGTTCACGCAACGGTGGCACATCGATAGACAAAACATTGATGCGGTAATAGAGATCGTCTCTGAATCGACCATCGGCAACCATGGCCCTGAGATCTCTATTCGTTGCGGCAATCACCCGCACGTCAATACTCATTTCGTGAGTGCCGCCGACGCGGCGAATCTTTCGTTCCTGAAGTGCACGCAGCAGTTTTGCCTGAATACCGACGTCGAGTTCCGCGATCTCGTCGAGAAACAGAGTCCCGCGATCGGCAATTTCGAACAGTCCTTTTTTCTCAGCATGCGCCCCGGTGAATGAACCTTTTTCGTGACCAAACAACTCCGACTCGAGCAAGTTTTCGTTGATGGCAGCACAGTTCACCGCCTGAAACATTTCAGCCGATCGCGGTGACTGATTATGGACCGCACGGGCAATGAGTTCTTTTCCAGTTCCTGATTCGCCGCGAATCAAGACCGTTGAGTTTGAACGCGCGACTTTCAGGATCATCTTTTTCACGGCTTCCATCTTGGGCGAAGCAGAGATGATCTCGGTGTCGATTGCGTCGAGGCGATCGAGGGCGCGATCAATTGTTTCCAGGAGCGCTTTTTTGTCGTAGGGCTTTTCGAGGTAATCAAAGGCTCCTCTTCGTAAAGCTTCTTTGGCCGACTCGATTGATCCGTGCGCGGTCAGGAGAATCACGATGATGGAAGAATCGAAGCCGAGCAGATGCTGCAGCAGTTCGAGGCCGTCCATTCCTGTCATCTTTAGATCGGTAAGGGCCAGGTCGAAACGCCTGTCTTTGGCAAACTTTATTGCCGCTTCGCCTGATGCTGCCGTGGTTACGTCGTAACCTTCCTCACTCAAAATCATCTCAAGGATTTCTCTTTGAGACTTTTCGTCGTCTACAACGAGTATGTTCTTGCGCGCCATGGTCCAGGGTGAAAAATTTTAGAAATGCAGAATGCGCAAATGCGGAAATTGAAACCCCGCAATCTCGCAATCACACAATTCCTCGTTCCACCCTCTCTCCTTTCTCAGTAGCCGGTAAAATTATCGTGAACGTTGTACCACTGCCTTCTTTGGAGGCGATGCTGATCGTGCCGCCATGATCGTCGATGGCTTTCTTAACAATTGCGAGTCCTAATCCCGTCCCTGTTTCCTTAGTTGAGAAATAAGGTTCGAAGACTTTTGAGATGTCCTGCGAACTTATTCCACAACCGCTGTCGGTTACTTCAACCTTAACAGAGTTTGGAGTCGCATTTGAAAGTTTGATAGCGACGCTGCCACCCTCACCATTTATCGCTTCAACTGCATTCACGATAAGGTTCGTAAAAACTGATCGCAGCGCTTCACGGTCAGCCATCACTGCCGGAAGTTCGCCTTCCTGTTCAATGCTGGTTTCGATTCCTCGTTCCTCTGCCCTGGCCTCCACTATTCGCAGTGAATCTTCTGCTTCTGTTCGCATGTCCACTGGCTGCAGTGTCAATTTAGATGGCCGTGAATACTTAAGAAAATCGGTGATGTGGCGATTGATACGCGCGACTTCTGCTTTGAGTTGATCTGCAAGCTTAATGAACGTCTCGCGCTTCGCCGGATCGGCCGGAGAGAACGACGAACGCAGATGGTCCAACGTCAGGTTGATGTAATTTAGTGGATTGCGGATCTCATGTGCGATTGCCGCGGCGAGTCGTCCCACCACCGCGCCTTTTTCTGCCTGGTGCAGTTGCGTTTCCAGTTCTCTGGCGCGGCCAAGTTTCGCAGTCATTTCGTTGAAGGCCTGGGCCAACGTTCCCATCTCGTCGGTTCGATTGGTGGAAACCTGGACGTCAAAGTCACCTCCGGCAACTTTGCGAGCGCCAATCGATAGTTCTCTGATCGGCCTGGTGAAACGCCAGACGAAGAATCCGGTCACTAACGTCGTGACCAGCAACAACCAAAGCGTATAACTTGCGGATCTGGATGCTTGTCGTTCGAGTAGTTGCGTGAAAGTGTTTGACGAACCGAGTTCGACGATGATGAAGCGTCTGCCTTTGTCCGTTTGGACCGGAAAATAGAATGCGCCCGCTTCACCGAAATCTACGTCGCTCGAACGAGGCATCCAACTGGGCAGCGGTTCATCCTCATCAGGGAAGGGGGCCGCGCGCCGAAGTGGCGGCAGGGGAACGTCTTTGAACTGGACGAAGCGAGTTGTTTTGTCTTCCCGTTCGCGCGGATTGTACTCGGGAACAATACTGTCCAAAACATTCCCGTTATCGTCCACCACCATGATGTTCTTAACGCGCCCGCTGCGATCGTTGAAATATTTGTCGGAAGCATCGCCAATGATCTCGTCGAGATATTTGTCGCTTCTCAGACTCTTTAAGGCGAGCGCGACGCCCGTCATGATCGCCTGCTCCTGGTCCCTGATCATATGGGCGTTAGACTTAACGGCGCGCAAGTTGAAGTAATACTGCACCCCGAGCGTCAATCCGAACATGAGCGCCAGCAATAAAAGGAGCCGGGCGCGAAAGCTTCTGATGACGGCGGAGAATCTCATGTCGTGACTAAGAAGGGTCGATTAAGTAAGTGGTTGTCAAGCTGGTAAAGATTGTCAGTGGCAGAAGGCGAAGGCAGAAGGCGGGAAGCAGAAGGCAGTAAGCAGAAGGTAGAGGTTTGACCCCATGACCGCCGACCACTGCCTTCCGCCTTCTGCCTTCTGCCTTCTGCTTCCCAAACTACCCTTCCAGTCATTTGTGTAAAATCGGTTACTTTTCTGTTGCTCGCGCGCGACGGCAGATGGTATATTTGCCGCGGTCTCAAATCAATGTCCCCAGGGACCGCCCATTTAGGGAATTCTTCCCAACCTCAATGTTGCAGATAAGGCTTCGCAGTTTGAATCCTTGGGTTAGGTATTTTGAAACTCTCGAACTGCAAACGAGTTTTTGATGAGAGGACGGTCGCAGGCCGCGTGCTTTTTCGTTGTCGACGCCGGCGTCCAGAGAATTTGAACGACTTACCGCCAGGTAAGTAATCCCTAAGAAAGGTAGCTTTGCCCTGATGACTTTGCATCTCAATGGCCCTCGTAGGGTAGTTTCTGTCATCTCCTTTATTTTTGTTATCCTGGTTGCTCTCAGTTTATCCACGTCTGTTTTTGCTAAAAAGAAAGCTGCTTCTGCACGCGGGCGCTCAGCTCGTGCGGAGAAGGGAAAGAAGAAGTCTGCCAGCGCCAGTCGTAGTAAGTCGCGTCGTGGTGGCCGCGAAGTCGCTCGTAGTTCACGCCGCGGCGGCAAAACTGCGCGTCTTTCCGCCCGCGAATCTCGTCGCCAGAGTGCTAGTGAGCAGGCATCTTCACTCAAAGCTTTAGAACGTCGTCTTCATAGACCACTATCCAAAAAAGAACGCGTCGCTGAATTGCGTCGCATCGAAGCCGGCCATCGTCGCGCCATTCTTGAAGCCCGCCGTCGCGCCGAAGCCGCCCGGCTCGCTGCCATTGCTCGTGAGAATGCAATGCGTAACGAAGTGCAGGAAATGATCGCCAAAGATGATACCACTGGAGAAGATCCGGAAGTACGTCGAGTGGCCCTCAATGCACTTGGCCATCATGCCGGCACAGTCGTGGTAATGGATCCGATGACGGGTCGCGTTTATTCGGTCGTCAATCAGGAGTGGGGACTGCGTCGCGGTTTCAAACCCTGCTCGACGATCAAACTGGTCACCGGTGTTGCCGGTCTTTCCGAGAATGTGATTCCGACCGTGGACACAGTTGGTGATGGTTATCGCATCGACCTAACTGCCGCACTGGCCCACTCGGACAATCCTTTCTTTGAAACTGTCGGTAGCAAGATTGGTTTCGACAAAATGGTGAGCTATGCGCGTGAGCTTGGACTGGGCGAACGGACCGGCGCCAACGTGCAGCTTGAATTTCCTGGCAGGCTGCCGGAAATGAAGCCCGGTTTTGTCGAGCGTCGCATGTTCTCGTATGCGGATGGTTTCGAAGTGACTCCGTTGCAGTTGGGCACACTCGTTTCGGCAATGGCCAATGGCGGTAGATTACTCGTCCCGCAGATTCCCCGCACTTCCAAAGAACAAAGCAAGCTGACACCCAAAGTTCGACGTCAACTTCCGATTACTCCGGAAGTTTGGGCCCGCATGATTCCCGGCATGGTCGGTTCCGTTAACTACGGTTCTGGCCGGCGCGCTTACGATCCCACGCAAACAGTAGCGGGTAAAACCGGCACCTGCATTGGTTCAGGTGGCTGGGTTGGTCTGTTCACTTCGTATGCGCCGCTTGCTAATCCAAGATTGGCAGTCGTTGTGATCGCGCAGGGCGCTGATGGTCGCCATCACTTCCCGGCCGCAGTTGCCGGCGAAATCTATCGCGAGTTGAATCATCGTTTTGGTACTGCGATCAATTTGCAAGTCGCAAATGCCGCGGATGCTGACGACGAAGAAAAAGAGGTCGGTGACGACGAAGACGGAATGACTGCGACAGGAACCGCGGACACTACGACCGCTGATCCAAACGCTGCTACGACCGCTACTTCAACTTCAACACCTGAAGCTCCAGTCAACAATCCAGCGAAGACACCGGCGAACGAAAACGTAAGCCAACCACGCAATACTGTTAAGCGTGTGTTGATGCCAATCGAAAAGAAACCGGAAGCACAAAAGAACACGACGGCGCCGGCTGGAACGAACAAAACGCCGGGAACAAACACGCCGAATAATGAACAGCGTCCACGTCGCGCTCAACCGGATCAGCAATAGTTTGGCTGCTTGACTTCATTGATATTAGTCGCGCTGGAATAAATTTTATCCGGCGCGACTTTTTTCTTTGCTTAGTGCCTTGACACAGCAAATATAGTTGCAGGAATATTGCCCTCGTTCTTTTTTGCCTGATACTTTTAATACCTAAATAATGCGCCCCGTCCCTGGTGCATAAAACGGCAACCGCTATCTGTAATAATCGCATCCTAACGATCCTTGTGGCGACGCTTCGGCGCTTGGCCCTCGCATAAGATTGTTGAAGAATGATTTGGAGGTTCGGACGACTAATGAAAACGATTACTCGCTTTTTAACTCTGGGCGCGATCGTCGCTATGCTCGCTCTGCCGGCTCTAGCAAAGAGTGTTAGCGTCAGCGATTTCGCTCTCCAGGATCAGTGTACTGACGAAGGTAAGACAGCGCTCTATACCGCGTTCGTCGAAAGCCGTAAGACCGATCAGGACAAAGCCTACGAGAACGCGAAGAAGTACCTTGCCTGCCCGACCGAAGGCGCCACTGAAGCGACCCAGAAGATCATTGAGTATCTGAAGAAGTGGGTTGCTGCTTACGAAGACCTGAAAGAGAAGCAGAAATTTCCCCAGCTCCTCTATAACGAACACAAATATCCTGAAGCTTACGATCTGGGTATGAAGATTCTTACCAAGGAACCGGAAAACCTAAAGATCATGATTGATCTTGGCGCCAACGGTTACCTCGTGCAAAACCTTAAGAATCCCACCTTGAATGCGGAAGCCGTCAAGGATGCCAAGAAAGCACTCGAACTGCTCGAAGGTGGCAAGACAGTTGATCAGTGGACGCCATTCTCCGGCAAAGACGAAGCGATGGCGTATTTGAATTACACGATCGGCGTCTTCGCATTAGACTCAGATCCGTCGGGTGCAATCAAGAACCTGCTCAAAGCGGCACAGTTTGAAAGTCAGTTGAAAAAGTCACCGCAACTTTATGCGTTGATCGGCGCCGCTTATGAAAATGGCCCATACGCCAAGCAGTCGGAGGAATACACCAGGTTGTACGGTGGTAAAGATGAAACTCCGGAAAGCAAGCTGGCCTTAGCGAACGTCAACCAGGTCGTGGACCGCATGATCGACGCTTATGCACGTGCGGTTGCGCTTGCTACCGATCCAAAACTCGCGAGCCAGAAGCAGCTTTGGGCCACCAGTTTGAGTGACTGGTACAAGTATCGTCACAACAAGACAACGGATGGTATGGATTCGATGGTCGCCGGCATTCTTTCAAAGCCGTTGCCGCCCGAACCAACTCCATTGACGTCGTTGCCGGCTGAACCCGCAACCGCGCCGATCGGAACTGGCGGAACGGCATCGTCAACTGCATCGACCGGGGCTCCGGCAACCGCCAAGCCTGCTGATCCGAAAAAGCCGTAACCTCAACTGGCGAAGGAACATCATTCTTCGAACAATTGACGCCGGAAGCTAGTCAAGCTTCCGGCGTTTGTTATAATCCGACCTGTTTTGAAGGAAACCGAAACTCCCACTCCCGACCTCGATCTGCTCGAGACTATTATTGCCTACCGCTTTTCTGATCGCATTTTACTCGAGCGCGCCATCACACATCGCTCATGGGCCCACGAACAAGTTCCACCGGGCGACGAACACCAGGCGCGCCGGCTTCACAATGAGGCATTTGAGTTTCTTGGAGATTCAGTGCTGGGCCTGGTAGTCGCGAACTATCTCTGCAACTCATATCCTTTGGCCACCGAAGGCGAACTCTCGCGTATGAAACATCGTTTGGTAAGTGCGACCATGCTTACTAAAGCATCTCAAGCATTAACGCTGGGTGATTTTCTTCGTTTCGGTCGTGGTGAAGAGAAGAGTGGTGGGCGCCAGAAAAATGCTTTGTTGGCCGATGTATTTGAAGCGATTACCGGGGCGATTTTTTTAGACGGCGGCATGGAAGCAGCAACCAATTTTGTTTGCTATGCACTCAGAGACGAATTGGAAGGAGCTGATCCATTAGTTGCCGCTAATTCGGATTACAAAACGATGCTGCAGGAACGGTTGCAGGCAGAACGACGTCCCGCGCCGCGTTACAATGTTATCGAGACGTTAGGACCACCACATCGGAGAATCTTTCATGTGGAAGTTTCATGGGACCGTGGCAGCATTCAGGGCGAAGGTCACTCAATAAAAACGGCCGAGGCCGCGGCAGCGCGGGCCGCACTGGAACTGATGGAACAAAGCGCTACTGCAGAAACGGTTTGAGTTTACTTGACCGTGCATGCTCAACCTAACTAGGATATTTTTGATGGCGAGTAACTTAACTGACGTGGAAGAACGAAGCGAAGCGGATTCGAAAACCGAAGCGAAGTCTTCCGCTTTCTCAAAAATCTTAAATCGCGACGGCAAATCAAATACTCCACCTCCGGCGCTGGTAAAGCCGAAGGGACCGCCGAAGACTGTCTGGCGCGAGTATTTCGAGTCGGCCGTCGTGACCGTAATCATGGCCTTGTTTGGGATGACGTTTATTGTTCAGGCCGTCAAAGTCCCAACCGGATCCATGCAAAACACGATCACCATTGGCGATCATCTGCTGGTTAACAAGTTCATTTTTGCTCCCGGCGCTTCGTTACCATTTTTGCCGCAACGCGGAATCCGGCGCGGCGACATCATCGTCTTTAAATATCCAGGCAATCCTTATGATCCGAAACGCGATGATCGTCCCGACAACCGGCCGATTCTTACCAACTACGTTAAGCGCGTAATTGGACTTCCGGGTGATCGCATTAGTCTTGACGGACGAAACGTAGTCGTCAATGGAGAGGTCCTTCCCGAACATAGGATCGATGCAATCGATCACAATCGTAAAGACCCACTCGAGATCGTCAACACACCGCCGCGTAAGCCTGATGAGAAATACGACGTCTATTACCATCCGGGTAACGAGGACGACGACGTTGTCTATGATGTATTTGCGAAAGCTGGTAACGGCAAGGAAGTAGTGGTTCCGCCAAACATGTATTTCGTAATGGGCGACAATCGCGACAACAGTGAGGACAGCCGTTACTGGGGGTTCGTGCCACGCGATTTGGTTATCGGACGCGCAATGTTTGTTTACTGGTCATACGATGAGAGCGCGCCGACGAGTGGAGGCGGAGTTGGTTACATCATCGATTTCTTCAAGAACACACGTTGGAGTCGTACTGGAACGTTAGTGCGGTAGCGTACGCTCAGTCATGTATTTGAAGAGCAGGTGTAAGTCGCCTGCTCTTTATTTTTTATCCGGTGTTAGAATTCCATTTCATGAAAAGCATCTTCTCCGCGTCTCTGCGAACGGCTGCGTCTCTGTGTTTAAATCCTGGTTCGTTTAAAGCACCTCAGCTTTAACACAGAGACGCAGAGAATGCGCAGACGCAGAGTAGAACTATTTCTGAGACGGATAAATTAATTGAGCAACTCTAACTCGCACAAACCACGACCGCCGCAGCGCCGTGAATCGGAGGAGCGCAACGATTGGCGTAACCGAAGCCGGATAAAACATTTGCTTTGGCGCATCAACGAGGACGATGTCTTTGGACGCGCAGCTCAGCTCTCCTATTACTTCCTGCTCGCACTTTTTCCCTTACTGCTCGTGTTAATTAATTTCCTGGGCTACCTGGCCCAGGAGGGAACTGAACTACGCAACAAACTACTCGTCTATTTAGCGGCCGTAATGCCTTCGAGCGCAGTTGTGTTGGTGCACACTACGCTTGATGAAATTAGTACGGCGCGCGGCGGCGGCAAAATCTCACTCGGAATCCTGGCGGCTTTGTGGGCAGCGTCAAATGGAATGGGCGCCGTAAGTCAAACTCTAAACTCCGCTTACAACGTCGTAGAAACAAGGTCCTGGTGGAAAGTTCGGCTCGTTTCGGTATTGCTTACGTTGGCCCTCGCAGTTCTAATCATCGCGGCGTTGGCAATCGTGCTGAATGGCGGATCGATCGGCGATGCGTTAGCCGGTAATTACGGACTGTCGACTGTCTTTACGACAATTTGGTCCATCCTGCAATGGCCAATCGCACTCATTTTTGTCCTGGCCACATTCAATTTAATTTACAACTTCGCTCCCAACATCAGCTCGCACCAACGCAGATGGTTTCCGCCCGGAGCTTTCGTCGCGGTTGGACTGTGGGTGCTCATCTCTTTTGCTTTTCGTCTTTATTTACACTACTTCGATTCCTATAGTGTCACTTACGGCTCGCTCGGCGCCGTGATCATTTTGATGCTTTGGTTCTACCTCACCGGTGTTGCTATTCTGATTGGCGGTGAGGTCAATTGTGAAGTTGATGAGAAGTGTAATTGGGATTTGAAGAAAGCTGCCGCTGACGATGTTTAGTGCCAGGAACATCACCACTGTCCTTCTGTTTTTGCTGTTGTCGTTTTCTGTTGTGGCAGGGCAGAAGAAAAAGCCAACCAAAAAAACGAAGCAGCCTGAACCGGCGCCGCAGACTGAATTGGCGAAGTTGCGTGACGACTACGTCACTAAGACCAAAGACTACAAGGCGAGCCTTGAGAAGTTGTTGGCGCTCTACGAAAAGAGCGTGAGCGCCGCGGAGGCAAAGCTCGCGACGACCAAAAAGCTGTTGGACGAAGGACTGGTAGCGAAGCTGCAAGTGGAAGAACAACAGCGAATCGTAGACGCAGAAAAAGCCAAAGTAGACGCGACAAAAAGACAAATCGCCGCTGCTGACACACAGATGGCCGATATGTTGGTCGAAGCTGACGCCGACGAGCAACTCGCCAAGAACCTCAAGCTCGCCAAAAATAGTCTCGTAAGGACCACTTCTTTTATGCGTTACAACGGCACGGGCGGTTGGAGTTTAGGAGACGCTTGGAAGATACAACGCTTCTTTTCTGATACTTTTCACCACGAATTACCGATCGCCGTTTTTGGCCAGGGCGCGATTCACGATCGCTGGAGATTGGACCATCACAACGCCATGGATATTCAATTGCATCCCGACGGCGCTGAAGGTCAGGCCCTCCTGAATTTTCTGCAGAAGAACGGCATTCCGTTTTCTGCATTCCGTTCGGCGATTCCGGGAACGGCAACAGGACCACACATCCATATCGGCCGCCCATCACATCGCTACTGATAACTATGCCGACAACCAAACATCTCCTGCTTAGTCTCATTCTGCTCCTGTTGTCCTTTTCAGGTTCCCACGCTCAGATGAAAACGTCACTTACTCAAACTGAAGCCTCGCACTTTGCTGCCCTCGCTTTGAAGTGCATCAATCGTGAGCTGCCTAACAAACCGGACCACGTGATCAATGGCCCGGCTGACATCCAAAGTCCAAAAGCTTTGCACCCGGCTTTTTATGGTTGTTACGACTGGCATTCATCTGTGCATGGTCATTGGATGTTGGTGAGAATCTTGAAAAGTTTCGAGACCTTGCCCGAGTCAAAACAGATCCGAAAAGCGATTAATGAAAACATCACGGCCGGTAATATTCGGACTGAAGCAGCCTACCTGTCGCAACCAAACCGGCAATCGTTTGAACGTACTTACGGTTGGGCCTGGTTACTGAAACTCGCTGAAGAACTTCATTCGTGGGACGATCCCGATGGTGACGTCTGGGCCGAAGCACTGCAACCTTTAGTCGATACGATTGTGAAGTCGTACAAGACTCTCCTGCCGAAACAGACTTATCCAATCAGGACGGGCGTTCATCCGAACACTGCGTTTGGTCTGGCTTTCGCTTTGGATTATGCGAAGACAGTTGGCGATCACGACTTTGAAGCGCTGCTTGATGAGCGGAGTCGCACCTACTTTGGTAAGGACACAAACTATCCCGGCGCGTGGGAACCGGGTGGCGAAGATTTTTTCTCAGCGGCGTTTATGGAAGCTGACTTGATGCGACGTGTAATGAAGCCTGCCGAGTTTGCTATATGGTTTCAGCGCTTTCTGCCCGGCACAGCGCAAGGGAGCCCTGCTTCGTTAATGCAACCCGCGATCGTCACTGACAGGTCTGATCCGAAGTTGGTACATCTCGATGGTCTAAATCTGAGTCGCGCGTGGAGTATGCGTAGTATTGCGAAAGCCTTGCCCGCTAACAGTCCTGCCCGGAAGGCATTGTCGAGCGCGGCTGACAAACATGCCGAAGCGGCCCTGGCCCATGTGGCAAGTGGAGACTACGCCGGAGAGCACTGGTTGGCTTCGTTTGCGATCTACCTGTTAACGAATGATCAGTGAGAGACCATGACCCTCGCGTCTCCGCGTTCTTCGCTCCGAAGGAGCGACATATTTATAGCCTTGCCAAGGTAAACGTTACGCGCTCCGTAGGAGTGCCATATGCGGTTGTTTGTAGGGCCAATCATCACAGCATTCCTATTTCGCGCCGGGCATATGGCACTCCTACGGAGCGCGATGTCGTTGGACTTCATTACTATAAATATCTCGCTCCTCCGGAGCGAAGAGTATTGTCTGCTCCGAATGCCGGCGGGGACGCCTGCGGTCCTGTCTTAGCTCCAACCGTGTTGGGGAATCCTGATCTCAACTTCGAGACCACCACCGTTTGCGTTACGTGCTGTAATCGTCCCGTCATGCAACGCGATTGCGCGTTTCGCGATCGCTAACCCTAACCCCGTGCCGCCTGTTTTTCGATCGCGCGCTTCCTCGATTCGATAGAACGGTAGAAAAATGTCCTGCAAAGCTTTCTCCGGGACGCCTGGTCCATGATCTCTTACGACTATTAACGCCTCATCATTGCAGGCATCGGTTGAAACACAACTCAGCGAAACCTCGACTGAAGTTTCCGGCGCCGTATGTCGTATTGCATTACGGACCACATTTTCGATCGCACTTCCCAGTAATTCAGCAGAACCTCTCGTTTCGCAACTCTGCTTTTCAACGATCTTTACTGAACGATTAATGTCCCTCGCTTCAAAATCCGCGTCCTGGACAATTCCCTCAACAAGCGACCCGAGATCGATTCTACTTTTCACAATGGAATCGGTGCCGCTTTCAACCTGCGACAGATCGAGCAACTGCCCGATCATTTCATTCATGCGAGTTGCTTCACGCGCAATGCGATCAAGGGCCGGCATAACTTCTTCGTTACCTTTACGTCGAGCAAGTCCTAAGGCAACACCCTGTCGGGCCAGGGGCGAGCGCAACTCGTGCGAAATATCGCCCAGCAATCTTCGTTGCCCATCGACAAGCGACTCGATTTGCGTGGCCATGTGATTGAAGTCACGACCTAAATGCCCGATCTCGTCAGGTCGTTTTGCGAGTTCGGGGGAGACGCGTGCAGCGAGATAGCCGTCAGAAAGTTCATGCGTAGTGTTACGCAGTTGTTCGATTGGTTTCGAGAGCGAGCGTGCGAGGAAGTAACAAAACAAACCGCCGACGATCAGCAACGGTAACAAGGTTCTCGCGCCGACCCGAAGAACAAAAAACATCGAACCGGGTTCGCCTAGTCGCGGCGGTGGCGCAAAGCCCGGCGGCGGATACCTCGCAATCAGCGTATAGGTGCCGCCGTTCGAAGAGTGGACCAGTTGAATCGCATGAGGCAAACGCGGTCCGGCGCGGTCCTCAAACGGTTCAAAGCCAAACGGAGTGGAATCGTTGACCCGCGTTGTCAGCGACCTGATGTTCTCGGCTACCGGTTGGCCGGTGACATCGTCTCCTTTGTCATTCAAGAGCACAGCGTGGACGGCCGAGGTGCTTTCGAGGCGTGTCAGGTACGAACTGAGCGCAGTTGGACCACCAATTTCGAAAGTCTCCACAGCGGTTTGTGCTACCAGCCCTGTCATCGGAGCGAGCGGATGATTTCTGGTGGGTTGAAAACGGCGTTCGGCAATTATCCCAGTCGCGAACGAAGCGATATTGACCAGGACCATCGCCAGGCCAAACCAGAGAAAAATTCTCACAAAAAGCTTACGCATTGGTTTCAGTTGCCGGTGCGTAGATGTAGCCGACGCTACGAACGGTCTTGATTCGTTCTACTCCATTCACCTGATGTCCAAGCTTGCGTCTCAAATTCGCGACGTGGGTATCAAGACTACGATCAAACGGCGACAGTGTGCGATGCAGGACGTCCTTAGTTAATTCTTCGCGCGATACAATTCTTCCCGCCGCCTTAATGAGTTTTTCAAGCAGCGCATATTCGACGAGAGTGAGTTCAATTGCTTCGCCGGCCCGTCGTACAGTTCGCGTGCGATTGTCCATTTCAAGATCACCGATGATCAGCGTAGCGTTGTCTACGCGATCGGGTTGCGTGCGTCTCAATACAGCATTGATTCTGGCGAGCAACTCGAGCGGATCGAACGGTTTGGGCAGGTAGTCGTCGGCGCCAATCTGCAAACCGACGATACGACTTACTGCGTCACCCCTGGCGGTCAGCATGACGATCGGAAGACGCGATTGACTGCGAATCTGTTTCAAAAGTTCAAACCCGTTCAGACCCGGTAACATGTAGTCGAGCACCGCTAACGAGTGTTCACCTGAGAGGGCGCGCGTGAGTCCGGTTTCACCATCATGAACGGCCTCAACTTCGTAGCCATCCGGTTCCAGATACTCGGCCACTAGCTCACAAAGCTCTACATCGTCGTCAACTACTAAGATCCTGGGCATGTGATTACGATAAAATTCGAATTGCGAAAAATGCGAGATTGCGGGTTTTAAATTCTGCAATTTTGCAATCACGCATTGCCGCCTGCTATTGATTCGCCTTCCGGAAACCTATCTTAGTGACCGGTGGTTCTTTGTAAAGCGAGAAAATGGCGCTTCACAAAACTTTGCTTTGTCTTAACGAAGTCTTTGCATCACTAATTCATCTCGTGCGTCTAAGATTCCATAACACAAGGCGAGTCAACGCCCGGGTGTTAATGCATTCAGCATTACGGATTGAAAACGATGGGCCGTGCTCATTCACATCCGGCTTCAGCCGGTTTGATCGGAAGAGAGAGCGGACAGTTCAACTGGTGTAACGTGGGCGGGTGGAGCCGCGACGGAAGCTGTGCATCGCTGAACTGAATGTCTGATCAGCGTTTAAGGCACTGAACGCGCCGGCTGAAGCTCGATGTGGATGCGACGCCTCTGTAATTCGTATTCCTGGCCACAAACTTTTTAAGGAGACAAAAATGAAGCTCAATTCAAAAACGTTCAGCCTGGCAATTGCCGGAATAGCGGCATTAATAATCATGTCGGCTGCCGTCGTATTTTCACAGGGACCGCAGGATCCCCAGGGACCGCCGCCACGCGAAGGTTTCGGACGTGGGCCAGGTGGACCGGGTGGACCACGTGGTGGATTTCCCATGTTTCGTGATCTAAATCTCAGCGATGAGCAGAAGGCCCAGATCAAGAAGATCATGGACACCGAAGCCGCCAATACAAAAGATCTGCACGAGAAGATGAAGGCACTCCACGAGAGTGAGCCGGCGCCATTCAGTGCCGCTTTCGATGAAGCTTCAGTAAGAGCTACCGCCGAAGCACGCGCGAAAATCGAAGTTGAATTAGAAGTCGCGCATGCCAGGACCATGTCGCAGATCGCGTCAATTCTAACCACAGAACAGAAACAACAGTTGGCATCGCATCGTCCCCAGTTTCGTGAGGGACCACCGCCGCCGCCACAGCCTCAGCAGTAATCATTAAGTTTGTTCGGCGCTCCCCAGATGGCAACAGCGGGCAGGGAAAATGGAAACCTTGAATTAACACCGGACCTCTTCAAGGTGACCAGTAGAGTCGGCCCTGCCCGTTTTTGTCTGGTGAATGGTGAATTAGTGAATGGTTAATCGTGAATCGTGAATAGTTAATCGTGAATGGTCCAGCACGATTGGCTCTTAACGATTCACTATTCACGATTAACTATTCACCATTTCACCATTCTTTCGGTGCCTTATTTCCGCTTTGTTGAAGCTCGCCCGAAAGTGAATTCGCGTCGTTGCGAGTTCGCGCTTAGCAAAGCGGTAACAAACCACCGACCTGCAAAACGAAAAAATACGCTACTCGGCTTTGCCGTTTGTTGTGAGGAATGGCTATGCCTTTCCGTCTAAGGCTTCTTTAGTTTCCGGGCTACGCCCTTCTCTTCGAACGATAGACGGCGCAGCCGGAAATACGGGTGGCACGCTTACGGAAAGGCAGAGCCATTCCTCACAACAAACGGCACAGCCGAATCGGACTGTCCGATATGCAGCTTGTCGTGACTTTATTCACCAGAGAACGCCTGTTAACCAGAAACGCCTATTAACCAGGGAACGCTTGGTCTAATCGGCTGCGCCGCCTGTTGTGAGGAATGGCTCTGCCTTTCCGTCTAAGGCTTCAAAAGCCGAATCTATTCAGGATCGGAAATTCTAACCACCGGCGGCGAGGACGCCTGCGGTCCTGAGTATTTTCCTCACAGATCTGCAAGTTCTGCCAGTAAACCCGTTCATTCAAGTGGCCGCTCGAATTGGGCAAGCTCGCCAACGCACTCATTATTAAGACAGGGCGTGTGCGAGAACTCGGACGGCCAGCGGTTCACTACATCTCCCCATTCGTGTAGCCTAAGCGACGACTTGCCCACTTCGCGCTCGTATCGTTAGTCAAAATGCCTTGCTGAACGGTTGATCCGACATGAGAACCATCATTTCTATCGTTGCCTTTTCGATCCTGCTCCTCAATTCGCTTTCTCAACAAGCTGACTACTCGCAACTAAAAACCGACGCTGAAGCCCAATACAGCCAGGGTTCTTATGCGCGGGCCAATGAGATCTATTCGCGCGTTGATAAGTCCAAACTGTCCGCGAGCGAAGCGCGTTGGGTTGAGTTTCGTTTGGCCGATACTACGTGGCGCGCGGAAGCGGCTACCCAAACTTCAGACACGACGAAGTTTGAGCAGGCCCAGAAACAACTCGAAGAACTGATCCGGACCTCGGATGCCGAAACAGATCGAGATCTCGTTTGGGCCGAAGCTCATGAATCGCTAGGCGACTTTTTCTGGGCGCGGTCGAGTTCCATCAACTGGGGAGCCGGTTGGCCCCATTATCAACTAGCGCTGGATTGGTGGGCTGGGCAACGTCAGTCAGATACAGCCCGCGATCGTTATCTAAAGATAGTTTTTAATGCAGCCGAGCCACCGCGGTCTGCGGAGTATTATTTCTACACCTATTACGGCAATTACATTCCAATCAATATTCTCGAAAACGCTTTAAAGATCAGCTCCACCGACAACCAAAAGGCCCATCTTAATTTTTTAATTGCCATGACGATGCGTTATTCGGGTGGCGATTGGGAAGCGCGACAACGTGTGCCTGACGAGTTTGAAGAAGCAATGAAGCCGGGCAAACAGACGGCGTGGTATGACGATGCTCTTTATTACTATGCCGAGTGGATGATGAACTATGGTCAGATCAAACAAACTTCGGATGGTCAGTGGCAACAAGAACCTGACTTTGTTAAAGCACTCGAACTCTACCGGCGTTTAACTCGCGAGTATGCTAAAGGTGAAACTCGTTATTACGATCAGGCGATCCAACAAATCAAACAGATTACCGACCCTTCAGTTGTGGTGGGTGTTGGCAACATTTTTCTGCCTGGTTCTGAAGTCCAGTTTTCGCTCAACACGCGTAACCTCAAGCAAGTCGAGTTGTCTCTTTACAAGATCGATTTGGCGCAAGACGTACGTTTTCGCCGGAGCAGTAATGAAGATGAGGATGAAGGCGATATTGAAGACGGCGCCTGGATTCAAAAGGTGCAACTGGTTGGCCGTCCCGCCTTCAAGACCTGGCGCAAAGATCTGCCCGGCGCAAACGATCACAAGCCTTATAGCAACAACGAACGAGTAGACGGCAAACTTCCCGTTGGAGCGTATCTGCTCGAAGCAAAGAGCGGCGCCTTTAGTGCACGAGATCTGGTCCTGGTTACTGATGTCGCCGTCGTCTTGAAGTCGTCAGGAAAACAGGCCTTAGTTTATTTCTCAAACGCGATCACGGGAGCGCCCGTCGCAAATTCCAATGTTTCATTGTGGGAAAGCTACAACGTCAATGGCAAAGGTCGTTGGCGCCGGCTCCGTCAAACGACAAACGCAGATGGCCTGGCAAATTTTTCGCTTACCACTGCGGACAGTAGTCATACATTATTCGTAACTGCTGCAAACGCGGATCGCCAGGCTTTTGCCGGCGGATATTCCTACAGTAATAGTGAAGGTGCGGCGTGGCGCATTTATGCTTTTACCGATCGACCTGCCTATCGTCCGAAGGAAACGATGCAGTGGAAGTTTATCGCTCGTCAGTTTGCTAACGGTGTCTACACGACTCCTGCGAACCAAACGATCGAATATCAGATCACTGATCCACGCGGAACAAAGCTGACGGATGGCAAAGCGGCATTGAACTCGTTTGGCAGTTCGTGGGGCTCGCTTGAACTTGGTGAGCAACTCCCGCTTGGCGAGTACACGATCGTCTTTTGGGACAGCGGCCGCCATAACACGATCGGTACTGCCAAACTATTTCGACTTGAAGAATACAAACTGCCGGAGTTTAAAGTTGAAGTTAAGACACCCGAACAGGACGGTAAGAAGAAAGCTTTTCGGCTTGGCGAACAAGTCGAAGTAAACATTCAAGCCGATTACTACTTCGGTGGACCAGTGAGTAATGCTTCAGTCGAAGTCGTTGTTTACCAAAGTCCCTTCTATCACTACTGGTATCCACGTCACGAGTATTCCTGGTACTACGATGATTTCGAACAACAACGTCGTAATTATTACGGTGGCGGTCAGGTCGTCAAACGAGAGACGATCAAGACCGACTCGACCGGCAAGGCGACGCTGACTTTCGATACGCCGCGCGAAAATTACAATCAGGATTATGAGTATCGCGTCGAAGCGCGTGTCGTAGATTCATCGCGCCGCGAAATAGTTTCTTCTGACACAGTCCGTGTGACGCGGCAACGTTACTACGTGTATCCGCGTCCTGCTCAGAATATTTACCGGCCAAAAGACAAGGTCACGGTTGATATCAAGGCCCTGGATGCCAACGAACAACCCGTCGCAACCGAGGGAACTGTAAAAATCACTCGCGAATACTGGTGGGAGATTTGGATTGATCCGTCGGGACATGAAGTGAAGGGCGAAGAACTACGTTTGCTGCGGCAACGAAATACGCAATTTCCGCCGTTGGTTTCTCGTGGCGGACGGCAGTGGCAACTGAAGTTTCGTGGTTACCAGCATGACGACATTGCGACGCAAACCGTTAAGACAAACAACGAAGGCGAGGCGCAAGTGTCGTTCGTTGCGGATCGCGAGGGCTATTACAAAGTAGCCTGGCAAAGTAGCCAGGGTGTTGATCCAAAACGCGATCGCTTTCTGCCTCTCATCAAAGCCGAGACAGCGGTGTTTGTCGCCAGCAATGCCTCGACCGATCTTGGTTATCGTCATGAAGGTGTGGAGATTGTTGTCGACAAGGATACATTTCGCGCGGGTCAGACTGCCCCGGTGATGATTAATGTTCCTGACGGCGATCGGTATGTGTTATTCAGTGTTGAGGCCGATAACCTTTACAGCTATCGCCTGGTCCATGTCACGGGTTCCACGAAGCTCCTGGAGTTACCGATCGATGAACAATACGTTCCGAATGTATTTTTGAATGTGGCAATGGTGATGGATGGAGACCTGTTTGTTGATTCGAAACAAGTTGTGGTCCCACCGGTCAAGCAGTTTTTGTCGGTAGCGGTGAAAGCTGATCGTGAACAGTATCAACCTCGTGAAGAGGGAACACTTTTGATCACGACGACTGACGCAGACGGCCACCCAGTTGCTGCTGAGGTTGCGCTTGGTCTTATCGATCAGTCAGTGAATTACATTCAATCCGATTATGCCGGCGACCCGCGCCAGTTCTATTACGGCACCAAACGCGGCCACAACGTTCAAACGCAGAGCACGTTTAGTCAGAAGCAATATGCGAAGCTGGTTGATGTGGGCCAGGGTGTGGTTCGCGATCAGAAAAATTTCAGCGTCGACGGAGCTGACGATCAGGACAAAGATGAAATTACCAATTTGCCGATTAATGGTCGACGTTCTGACGCGCTCAGGGCGAGCGGTACTTTGTCAGTAGTTTCTGAGTCGGGCGTAAATTTCCTTTATTCCTCAGATGCCAGTGCGCGTCCGGCCAAATCTGTGGCTGGCGTCGCCGGTGAATTGAAAAGAAAAGAAGCTGAGGCGCCTAATGCTGCTCCTCCACCGCAGGAACCAGCCGTTCAGGTACGCAGCGACTTTCGCTCGACGATTTTGTGGCAACCTGATCTAAAGACAGACGCCGATGGTCACGCGACCGTAAAAGTTAAATATCCGGATTCACTCACTACGTGGTCCGCAACGGCGCGCGTTGTCACCGCCGGAAATCAATTCGGAATTGGAAACGGCTCAACACGTACCAAGCAACCATTGATCGTTCGACTTGAGGCGCCTCGCTTCTTCGTCGTTGGTGATCAGGTAACGATTTCGGCCGTGATCAACAACAACACAGATCAGCCAATGCCCGTAACACCTTCATTGATAGCTGAAGGTCTAACTCTCGTGCAGCCCGAGTCAAACACCGTTTCAGTTAAGGCGAATGGCGAAATACGCGTCGACTGGCTAGTGAATGTAACTCACGCTACCGAAGCAAAACTGAAAGTGGAAGCGCGCGGCGAAAAGTACGCCGACGCGATGGAGAAGAACTTCACGGTCTATGAACACGGTATCGAGAAGTTTGTTTCAAGATCCGGAAAAATGCGGGGTGACAGTGTCGCCGTCAAGTTAGACATCCCTCAATCACGCCGTGCCGAGTCGACCAATCTTACCGTGCAAGTCGCGCCGAGTATGGCAACCACGATGCTCGATGCGTTGCCATATTTGATTGACTATCCATATGGCTGCACGGAGCAGACGATGAGCAGGTTCCTGCCGGCAGTTATCACTGCCAAGACACTTCGCGACCTGGGTATGAAACCTGAAACGGCGATGAACAAGATCTTTGGCGGCATCGAGCCGGCAACTGCAGCAGCGACTCATCCCGAAGGCGAGCACGATCTGAAGGAGCTCGATGCGATCACTAAAGCAGGGCTTGAACGCTTGTACGACTTTCAGCACTCCGACGGTGGTTGGGGTTGGTGGAAAGGTGGTGAAAGCGATCACTACATGACTGCTTATGTCGTTTGGGGAATGACGTTGGCCCGCGACGCCGGAATCGATGTTCGCTCGGGTGTGGTGGAACGAGCGGTCGATTATCTCGACAAGGAACTGGTTGAAGAAGAGAAGAGCTACGACGAGCAGGCGTGGATGTTACACGCGCTATCGGTAAACCATGCTTCGCGTAAGAAGAATGAAGTTGAGAAGTTTCAGAATGTCGCGTTTGAGAACTTATGGACCAATCGTGATCGTTTGAATGCTTACACTCGTGCCTTGTTTGCGCTCGCTGCTCATAATTATGGGTTCAACGACAAGGCGAAGATCCTGATTGAGAACCTGGAAAATGGAGTCAAGCTCGATTCCAAGCCGGACACTTCGATTGTTCAGCGCGGTGCGCAATCGTCAGATCCTTCGGTGATGGGCACAGCGCATTGGGGCGAAGATGGAATTTCGTGGCGCTGGTCCGACGGCGATGTGGAGTCTACCGCGTTTGTATTACGTGCGCTGTTGGCTATCGATCCAAAGAACAAATTGGTCGAGCCCGTCACTAACTGGCTGATCAAAAATCGGCGTGGCGCACAGTGGAGCAACACGCGCGAGACAGCCATCGTCGTCTTGACCTTGAACGACTATTTGAAGACGAGTGGCGAGATTCAACCGGCGATGAGTTACGACGTGTTAGTTAATGGAACTCGCGTGGCCTCGAAGCAGTTAACGGCGGCTGACGCGCTGAGTGCTCCCAGCCGCTTTGCCGTTCCCCGCGAACTCATTCGCGATGGGCAGAACGAAATAACCATTGAACGCAAGAGTGGATCTGGCCCAATCTATTTTTCAGCCGATGCCGAGTTCTTCAGTCTCGAGGAACCTTTGACGCCGGCGGGTAATGAAATATTTGTGCGTCGCCAGTACTTCAAGTTGGTGGACCATCCGACGTTGTTGAAAGGATTTGTTTCGGAACGGATTCCGCTCAACGATGGTGAATCGGTAAAGAGCGGTGAACGAGTTGAAGTGGTGCTCACGATCGAGGCAAAAAACAATTATGAGTACCTGTTGTTTGAGGATCTCAAACCGGCCGGACTTGAAGCGGTCCAACTGCGAAGTGGCGACAATGTCTACGTGCGGGAACTGAAGTCGGGAGTTTTGACGGAACGAAATATTACTTTACTGGACTTCAAGTCGGCCGCGAATTTCACCGGACGAACGCGCTGGGTTTATCAGGAACTTCGTGATCGAAAGGTGGCGATGTTTATCGACCACTTGCCGCAGGGCGTTTGGCAGTTGAGTTACGAGATGAGAGCTGAAGCACCCGGATCATTTCATGCGTTACCGGTGTTGGGCCAGGCGATGTACGTTCCCGAGATCAGGACGAACGGCGCCGAGACCCGGATCAAGGTCACTGACTGAGACAGTCAGCCTGGCAGTAACATCTCTGCGTCTCTGCGAAACTCAGCGTCTCTGTGTTAAAAACTTGCTGCCACTAAGTCAACGTCGATTTCAACACAGAGACGCAGAGTTACGCAGAGACGCAGAGAGGACATCGGACATTTACTTTAGTTCGTCGAGTTTGTTCTTGGCGTCGATGATCAAGGCCCTTAATTTAGAGAGTTCTTCGAGCGTCAACGTTTGCACCGTTCGAGTACAAATCCCCGTCTCCACCGTAAGCGCAGTGCCACTACGCAATTGGCGAAATACTTTTACTTCGAGATCTCCATGCGTATGGTAATGCGCCTCAAAATTTGCCAACTTGGTGTCAGTCTCATCAATGCCCGCCATCGTATCGAGCGCGCGTAGAAGCGGATCGATCTCTTCATAGTCCACAAACGCGCGATTGTCCGTCTCCTCATTTGCTTGACGACTGAGCACCACTGCCAATCCCCTGGCGCGAGTTGGACCGCCCAGTTCTTTCATTTCCACGGCATCGATCCGTACACCCCTGACCTCTACGGTAGTTACCGGTGTGAACCCGCGCAGAATTACGTGGCTATACTCCATTTCCAGTGATTCCAGCCTGGTACGTGGTTCGAAAGGTTGACAACTTATTTTGCGCCAGAATTCCGGACCCGGTTGTTGAGCAATACAGACGACGAATCCGGCAAAGAGAATTGAGAGCAATAGGAGTGAGCGTCGCAGATACATTTGTGCATCCGACTTTCGATTGGGATAAGAGAGCGTGTTGACTGATCGAAAGCGATCAGAAGGAGAGAGTCGGTCTTGTACACTACTAAACTCCTTCCTGGTTCCAAAAAATATCAAGCGGTGTTATTGAGAGCAATGCTTTCCTCTGCGTCTCTGCGTACTCAGCGTCTCTGTGTTGAAACCTGTGATCGAATACGCGCACACCGATTTCAACACAGAGACGCAGAGACGCAGAGCAAGATTTCTGTTCACTTCCGGCGTGACTATCTCTATCCTAAGTCTTTTAAATGAGAATGACCGAAGACTTCTACTGCGACGAAGTATTGAACGGCAAAACGGCCGTCAATGTTGTTCGAGAGACGGCCAACGTCCTGGCCTATCACCACACGCGACCATTCTGGCCCAAACACATTGTGGTGATTCCGAAACGACATGTGAGTTCACTGCTTACGCTCGAGGCCGGCGATCAGGAGTTGTTGTTGGAGTTAATTGCAGTAGTTCGCGAAGTCGCCGCGGAAGTTGTAAATGAACTCGGCGCCTGTCGCGTGTTGACCAATCTCGGTAATTATCAGGACTCAAAACATCTTCACTGGCACGTCTGCTCCGGTGACCCGTTAGGACCGCAGGCGTCCCCGCCTGCTGGATCAGAATAGGGAAGCTCAAGTTCAAAAATGATCCAGAGTTAGGGATTCTCAACCAGGCAGGCGAGGACGCCTGCGCTCCTAAGGCTTGCGCTCCTATTATGACCGAATCTGCGGACCTTTCTGTCCTATTAAAATACGTCTCCATACGATTCCACTTCACCGCCATCCATAAATCTTCCTAAAAACTCAATTCATTTAAACGGTCTAACTCTTGCTAAGTACTTTGCACAAGTTCTGATCGACAATTCAAGGAGGGGACATGAAGGACGAGCAAGTTCGCGAGCTTATTTACCAGGCACTGGAGACTGAGTTGGGCGGAGTTCAAGTTTACACAACTGCACTCCGCTGCGTTGAAAATGACGAGTTAAAAGAGGAATGGGAAAAGTACCTTGACCAGACCAAACACCACGTGGAAGTCGTGGAAGGCGTACTTACCAAGTTGGGATTGGATCCAAAAGAAGAGACTCCGGGGCGCAAGGTTGTCCGACACATAGGGGAAGCACTTGTTCAAGCTATGGAGATGGCCCTTGCGGAAGGTGAACCCGGCGCTGCACAGCTAGTGGCAACCGAAGCGGTGACGCTGGCTGAAACGAAAGATCATCACAACTGGCATTTGATCGGTGAAGTGGTCAAATCAGCAAAAGGCGATCTGGCGAAAGTGTTGAAGGAAGCGCACGAAGAAGTGGAAGACGATGAAGATGAGCACCTTTACCACACGCGCGGATGGTCCAGAGAATTGTGGATTGAATCGCTCGGTATGAAGGCCGTGCTTCCGCCACCGGAAGAAGTTAAGAAGGTCGAGACAGCAATCGGCGCCGCTCGAGCAGAGCAAGCTCGCAGCCAGATGCTTTAAGTGTTATCCACAGATTACGCAGAGAGGAGGGGCGATTCTCTTACTCTCTGCGTAATGTGGTTATGGAATTCTTCAGCTAATCCGCATTTCTCTAAACATCACGGATAATTTTTTTTGGCAGGTGGCGGCGCATGCAGGTCGCTCGGAGGAGTAGTGTGCGGAGAAGATCGTTATTAACTGTCCTCTTATTTATTCTCGTCGTTGCCTGTCCGGCCTTTTCACAGACGGCGCCTCAGCAACTTGTTTCGGAAGTGAAACACGCTGTGGTTATAGTTACCAGTTACGATAAAGACGCGAATCAACTGCAACAGGGAACAGGTTTCTTCATTGCTTCCGATCGCATCGTTACTAACTTCCACGTTATCGATTCAGCGCAACAAATCCAGATCAAAACTTTCAGCGGTGAGTATGCGATTGTAGAAGGTGTGGATCGCCAGGGTGACCTCGCGATACTTCATCTCGCTACTCCTTTTCCCGACACCGCCAGTCTCCAGGTCACTAACCTCGCGCCAACGATTTCTGTTTCTTCAACACACGCTGGTTGGACCGTAAATGCGAGTGAGCTTCAATCAACCTGGAACTTCGAACGTCTCGGTTTGCACATCACTGCAAGTCTGAAAACAGGCAATGATGGACCAGTCGTAAATCTTCAAGCAGACTTCATCGGCGACGCCTTGATGGATATTAATGCCGGGACCTACCGAGATTAGTTGGTGCAATAAGGAAGGGTGGTTTACCTCCGCTCTTTCGTTAGCTTAAGTTGATCTTACCTATTGCAGCACCAGCCTTAACGACGCAGACGCGCCTACCAACTGAAATCCGCATTTCTGATACAGACGGGAGGCTGGTACGTTTCGAAGTTGAGTTCCGACTTCGACCACATCGCAACCTTGTTGTTTGAGCCAGTCTAGCGCCGCTGAAATAAGCGCGCGTCCAATGCCACATCCGCGAGCTTTTTCGTCGCAACCAACCAGCACAATCGTTCCAATCATCTGTCCAAACTCTACGGGCGTTTCGCGCTGAACTTTGCAAGTGATAAAGCCGAGCAGTTGTTCGTCAGTCTTGGCTGACAAGACGACATCGGCTGCAACTCCTTTGCATGAATTGCGGACCCATTCGGCGTGGAGTTTGTCGGCACGGTCCTTGTTGATAAGTGGATCCGAATGGAACCGGTCCTTTGTAAATATATTTAACGCGAGTTGAGCGGCGCGTTCTGAATCATCGATTGTTGCTTGCCTGATAGTGAAGTCGTGTTCGACTGCTGACAGCTCATGAGTAGTGAGGTCGAGAGCGAAAGTAAGGATGTTATCCACCGTAATAAATCCGGTTTCCTCGAGCACGTGCAAGGTTGATAAATCATTCACGTCAACCCGCACATTCAAGTGCCAGATACCTCGACGATTTGCTTCGTTGAGAACACGACGCAACAACGCCTTCTTCGTTTCGTGTTGCTGCGGATAACCACCTTCAGCAACGAGATAATCAATGCGGCCCGCTGCAAATCCGAGTTGTTGACTGTCCCACGGCAACATAGTCAACGCCGTGAATCCCTGCGTGCGATTTTGTTGGACCATCATCCAGGCCGCACCGTTATCGCTTTCGAGAGTGCGAATCACCCGGCCGGCAGTCAGGGCAAACAAATCGGGCGAGTCCTGACTTCGCAGGCGCGCGAGAGGTTTGAAGGGCCAACTCTCGATCAAGGCGGAAATCTGGGACCAATCTTTAGAGGCGCAAGTGTGAAGATGTGAGAAGCTCAATAGGCACTCTCCGATAGTTGTTCAATGTAGATTTCGCTGCGACTCAAAAATGTGAGGACTATGATCGCGATGAGGGAAGCGATCATGTCGAAGGATCCTTTAAGGAAGTCTTGGAGCAGTGTCATCGGCTTGAACTTCCTGGGGGATGGGAGAACTGGGCTGTGTGAAAGGCGCGGGAGCTAATGACTTGAATACAGAAAAGCTAATTGGCCCGCCGCTGTGTTGGGGGAGTCGAACGTCGTTAGATTCGAGTGGGGCACAGCGGCTATCTTAACTGCCGTAATCTTTAGAGCATTAGTTGTGCCACGGTTGAGTGAAAGCGAGTGACGAGATTTGTGTGGAAATAGCTGGCAATTTCGTAAGTGCTTACAATGTTCACTCGGTCGAAGAACGTCGATGCGTCAAACACGTGAGGCGTTTCTCCATGTGCATGGGGCAATAGTGGACAACAACCCCGCATTTAATTTTTTCTAGATACTCTTCCTCTGCGTCTCAGCGTACTCTCCGTCTTCGTGTTAAGAACCTCATCTAACCAGGTTGGACCGCGTTTCACCCACAGACGCCGCGCGTTGTTGTTTTTGGTGTTTGCGTTTTGCAACTTCGCATGTTATCGATGACCAGGAGAAGGGAACTGCCATGGCCACAGATATCTGCGTTCACATCGACGCTATCACCGACATCAAACAACCGAAGAAGAGAGTCTGCGAAGAATGTGTAAAGATTGGTGCGCAGTGGGTCCATCTGCGGATCTGTCAGCAATGTGAAGCAACGCTTTGCTGCGACAGTTCTCCAAACCAGCATGCGTCAAAACACGCCCGCTCCACCGGCCATCCAGTAATTGCATCGTCGGAGCCTGGAGAGCGTTGGTTGTATTGCTATCCGGATGATGCATTCGCGGAGTATTGAGGTTGGTGTTTTCAATCTCTTGCTCTAACTTGCTTGGTCATGGATCTGCCACCTGTTATGAGGAATGGCTTCGCCTTTCCCTCGAAGGCTTTCACTTAATTTTCGGCTGCGCCTTCCTTCTATACTTTCTATGAAACCAGTCATCACTCCAGGCACAAACTACTCGAGCCCATTCGCATCAATGCGGGCCAACCACGTCGCCGTTCGCGTTCCCGACCTCGACGCCGCCAAATCCTGGTACCGCGACAAACTCGACTTCCGTCTGGTCCATGAGTGGTCCTTCGGCGAACTACAACTTGCTTACATGGCAGCGCCAACCGACGACACTTTCTTTCTCGAACTAATCGGCGGCGGCTCGCCAATCCCCGCGCGCGACTACACCGATCTCGGCGACAGCCTACAAGCGGCTGGCTTCCATCATCTCTGCTACATGGTAGAAAGCGTCGACGAAACCCTCGCAGAGCTAAAACGCCGAGGTGTGAAGATCATAAACGAAGCGTTCGAACTCCCCGACATCAGCCGCCGCCTCGCCTTCTTCGCCGATCCCTGGGGCAACTTATTAGAGCTGGCAGAAGTCTTGAGATAACCGTGGTCCAAAGCTCAGTGGATTAATACGTGTGGTTGGTGGTGTTTACTATTATTGCTATTTCCTTCGCGTCTCTGCGTCCTACCTACTATTTGAATAGTCAAAAACTCATCGTTCAACTTGTTGTTCGGCTTACTCAAAACCCGGCGCTGAGTTTATTATCAGCGCCGGATTTCTGGCGATAGTCAGAACTACCAAACTCTAATCTTACTGATTATCTACCTGTCCCTCGATCACGTTCTGTATTCCCGAGGGCACGCTCGAGAAGAAGTCGAAGCCGGTGATTGCCTCGACCTGATCCACACTAACCCGGTAGGTCCGCCAGTCACTATTAATCGTTCCTGAGTTAGGTATCACTACTGCGATCGTCCGCGTCGAGGTTGTCACTCGCGACACATCATTCGTGCCCACCGGCAACACGATGATCACTTTCCACGTCTGCGCCGGTACTGCCACATGGCCGTTCGCGATGAAGTACTGCAAACCCTGTCCTCCGGAAATGATGTACAACTCATTGCCCTGTGAGACGAGTGTGCGACTGTAATTTTCCAGGTTGGCCCACACTCCCTGATTGTTTGCCGGCAGTTGCGGAATCATGTTGCTCATCAGAAATGTGGACGAGTTGGCGCTGACAGTGATGGTGCGATCTGCTGACGGGCACATATGTCCGCGATCAAAACCTGTACCGGAAAAGTCCGTCGATTGCACTCGATACCAACCGGCCGGCAACGTGGAATCTTCACGGAAGTCGTCCTGGCGCGGTGTACTTCCCAACCACGAACTGTCCAGGTGCCAACTGACCCAGTTTGGTCCCCCGTTATCACGACTGTAAGACATCGCGTACTGCGATTTTTCCATCAGGTAATTGTTTGGCGACGACACGGTCGTGGTCGCGTTACTCGGGTTTCCCATCGTGAGATGTTCGCCGAGAGTTGGCGTCGGAGTGGGAGTTGGAGTCGGAGTTGGAGTGGGCGACGCGAAGTCTCCAATCTGCACATTGTCAATGTTGATGCGATTGGCGCCGCCGGAAATTTTCCGGATCTCGAAACGAATGGCGTTGCCGTTGTTGACCGTGAAGTTGACTGTTTGCAGGGTTGTTGAACTCGTCGACACAGTCGAACCAACCTGGGCCCAACTACTCCCATTATTTACCGACGACCACAACTGCCATGTACTTGGACCATCAGTGCCAAACACCGCATGTTGAATGGAAACAGTGCCGGCGCCGGTCTTGTTAAAGTTCATGTGCATCAGGCCCGTTTCCCTGAGGCGCGCGGAAAAAGAACCAGTTTTTCTGTCGGTAGAAAGATTGCCGGTTAACGCATCGCTCATGAACCACGAACCGGTGCCCAGCGTTACGTTGCCGGCAGCGTAAGCAGTCTTGCCGCCTGCTTCGAACCCTTCCGTGAGCGTGGCCATCGTTGCCGTTCCCATCGAAATGGTTAGGACTATCAACGCAGCAGAAAACGCACTCAGCACTTTGGCCGCGATTCCAAACTTCGACTTTGACTTTTTCATACGTTTGTCCCTCTCCTGTGTGGTGGTCCGACGGCGACACACGCAGATCTCGCCGGCGAACAGCGGTTGATGCCGTAGTAAGCAGATCGACACGAACTGCATACATTTGGTTCTGGGTCTGGTCGGGAGTGTGGGTTTGAGGATTACTGTCTGGAACGCCTTATCTCTGCACCGGGAGCGTTAGCGCTACCGACGTGACAAGCATTCCGTGGTACGGCGGTTTATATCACGCTTGCACGAATGGGAGTAGCTAAGTTTTTGTTACGTGTTTCTGAAACGGCTTTAGTTTCTCTTTCAAGACACATCCTCCGACGGCTAAAGCTCGGCACATCTCTGTTCTCAATTACTCAATGAAATAAGCAACGAGGAAGTTGCCGGAATTGTCGGAGGTTAGTGGTTGTTTTTGAGCATCGTGAGCGACACTTATTGTGGCTTGTATGAGTCGCGTGCTTCCGACAATTCCGACAATCTTCGTAGTTGATTTGATTACAAGCGCAGAAACGAGTCCCGCTTCATCTGGTACGTCCGTTGCCTTTAGTGACATTGAACAAAGTTGTGTGTGGCTGGCCTGGAAGTAGGGAACGCGATGGTTTTGAGAGCATTCATAACAACAGCAAGCTGCCTACTGGCCTTAGTGGCGACACAAGGCGTACATGCTCAGGTTGGACCAGCCAGCACTTCAAGCAGTCAGGAAAGCGTAACAAGTACCAGGCAACACGACGACGAAGAAACTGACGCCGATCCACAAATAGCCGGACTACAGTTCAAACAGAGCCGTTGGTTTACGAGAGTTGGTTTTATGGTGGCGGCTTATCACACGAGTGCGACCATCGACACGAATGGTCAACGCCTTTCAGGCGGCACTGTGAAAGCAAGCAACAACATGAGTGTGACCTTCGATGTCGGCTATGAGGTCACGAAGAACATATCGGTATCGATAACGACAGGAATTCCGGTAAAGCCACATGTCACCGGTGAAGGTGCGGCTACGTCACTCGGCATACTGGGAAAAGTTCGTTATGGACCAGCTATTTTTGCGGGCCAATACCAATTCTCAAAGATAGGTAGATTCCGACCTTACCTGGGCGGCGGCGCTGCGTACGCCATCATCTTCAAGAACATCGACGGCAGCGTTAAAGACCTCAAGGTCAACAACAACTGGGGATCGCTTGTGCAAGGCGGCGCTGAGTATGAAGTGAATTCAACCTACACACTTTTCGTCGATTTCAAGGAAGTCTGGCTATCGGTCAACGCGAGTGGCGTGCTGAGCGACGGTACAGACGTAAGGGCGCGTGTGAAGTTGAATCCGTCGCTCGTGTCAGTAGGCATCAAGTTTCATTTTCCGTTCGGTCGCAGTCGTTAGTTGTTCGCCGATCAGATTCTGACTGGTCGACTGGAGCTGAGAATACGGTTCGCTATTTGGGTTTAGCATGCGACTACATTTGCACCGGAAAAACAGAACGCGACGAGTATTAATGGTTTTTGTGTTTTCGCTCTTCTGGACCATCTGTTTTTTGCACGGCGAACCCGCGCTGGGAAAAACCGACAGTGTCACTAACATCTTTGGCCCACTATCACAGCCGGCTCAAGAGATTAAAGAGACGTCGCTCCTGGTGCTCGCAGTCTGTGCCGTTATTTTTGTTGTTGTAGGTGGTCTGCTCCTCTATACGCTTGTTCGCTTCAGGCATCGTGCAGGAGATGAAGCGAGTGAGCCGCCTCAGGTGTACGGCAGTAATCAAATCGAACTTGCCTGGACAGTGTTGCCGATCTTGATCGTCCTCGTGCTGATCCTGGTGACGTCGAGAACCATCGCTGACATACAGAACAGAAAACCACCGTCCGGTTCAGTTCACGCTACGGTCGTCGGTCATCAATGGTGGTGGGAGATACGTTATCCGGAATTGGGCATCGTGACTGCCAATGAATTGCATGTGCCCGCCAGCACAGGAAGCAACCGGCAACCGACGTTTCTCAAGCTGCAGTCAGCCGATGTTGCACACAGCTTCTGGGTACCCCAGCTTGCCGGTAAAACCGATCTCATCCCTAACCGCGAAAACACGATGTGGATCGAGCCAACTAACCCGGGCACATATCTAGGCAACTGCGCCGAGTACTGCGGCACGCAGCACGCACGGATGTTGATTCGCGTCATTGTGCAATCGCCCGACGAATTTGAGCGTTGGGTTAGAGATCAACAACAGGCAATCTCAATAACTACAAGTGCCGCTGAGGGTCGCAGGTCATTCTTTGCTAACTCGTGTGTTAACTGCCACAGCATTCGCGGCACGTCAGCGCAGGGTAAGTTTGGTCCTGACTTAACTCATTTGATGAGTCGCGAAACATTGGCATCAGGTGTAGTGCCAAATACTACGGAAAACTTGCGCCTCTGGGTCCGTGATCCACAAAAGATCAAGTTGGGTTGTTTGATGCCGAACATGCAGATGAGTGACAGGGAAGTGGACCAAATCCTGGCTTACTTACAAACGCTGAAGTAGGACGGAAATCAGCATGGCGACTCAAGAAATTGCCTTACCAAAAGTGAAGGAACCAGACGTTTCGATAATCGAACGACTGCACGGCCTCGTCATGACTGTGGACCACAAGAAGCTTGGTCTGATGTACATCGGTACGGCTCTTATCTTTCTGGTCGTAGCAGGACTGATGGCAGTCGCTATTCGTTTGCAGCTAGTCATTCCCACTAACACCTTACTTGAACCGGATGTCTTCAACCGATTCTTTACCATGCACGGTACGTCGATGGTCTTTCTGGTGGGAATGCCGATCATTGCCGGATTCGGTAATTATCTGGTGCCGCTGATGATTGGAGCGCGCGACATGGCGTTCCCGCGTCTCAACGCTTTTGGCTACTGGATGTTCCTCTTTGGCGGGCTACTCCTGTATTTCAGTTATCTTGGTGCACCCGGCCTGGCGGGTCACGGCTCTGCACCGGATGTCGGTTGGTTCGCTTACGCGCCGTTAACCGAGCGCGCCTTCTCGCGCGGACATAGCACTGACTACTGGATTTTAAGTCTGCTACTCACGAGCGTCGGGAGCACAGTCTCCGCCATCAATGTCATCGTCACCGCTATCACACTGCGTTGCCCGGGAATGAAGTTGATGCGGATGCCGCTACTTGTTTGGTTGATGCTGGTAACGAACTTCATGACCGTGCTGGCGCTGCCGGCTCTTTCGGCGGCTCAGATCATGCTTCTGATTGACCGTTATCTCGGCGGCCACTTCTTCGACACACAGGCCGGCGGCTCCGCTGTGATCTGGCAACACTTCTTTTGGATATTCGGTCATCCGGAAGTCTATATCCTGATGATTCCCGCATTCGCATGTCTTTCAGAAGTCGTTCCTGTCTTTTCACGCAAACCAATTTTTGGATACCCGGTTATGGTCGGTGCAACTGCGATGATCGGACTCATCAGTGTGAGCGTTTGGGCGCACCACATGTTCTCAGTTGGCATGACTTCAGTCGGCAATACCTTCTTTGCCATTTCGACTTTCATGGTGGCAGTGCCGACTGGAATCAAGATCTTCAATTGGCTCGGCACAATGTACGGCGGCAGGATTCGCTTCGATCTGCCAATGCTCTTCTGTATCGCGTTTCTTTTCCAATTCTTAGTCGCAGGTCTGACTGGAGTGATGCTGGCAGTGGCTCCATTGAACTGGCAACTGACGGACTCCTACTTCGTGGTTGCACACTTTCACTACACGCTTGTTGGTGGATTTCTATTTGGCATCTTTGCCGGCTTTTACTACTGGTACCCAAAAGCAGTGGGCCGCATGCTCGATCGCCGGCTGGGACTCTGGCATTTCTGGTTATTCGTCATTGGGTTCCATGTCACCTTCGACACGATGCACTTCTCAGGAATACTCGGCATGCCGCGGCGCATTTTCACATACGACGCAGGGCGTGGCTGGGACACGCTCAATCTGGTCACTACATTGGGCGCGTTCTGCCAGGCCGTCTCTATTCTTTTGTTAGCCATCAACATCGTTCGTTCGGCCGGGAAGGGCAAGCTGGCGGGGAACGATCCTTGGGACGCGTGGACGCTGGAATGGACCACGAGCTCGCCACCACCTGAATACAACTTCGCGACGATACCGGTCGTTCGGTGCCGCCGGCCGCTTTGGGATCTCAAACATCCGGAAGATCCGGATTGGAAATACGAGTGAAGAAGGAGCGAAGGAGATCGATTTAATGATCAATGAAGCCTATACATCCGAAGCTCCGAAAGCGACTGAGTGGAAACTACCGTCTCCCCGGAAGGTCGCTGTCGTTTGTCTGATCCTGACAGAGGCTGGACTCTTCTCGATCTTCGTCGCGGGTTACCTCTTCTATATAGGCAAGAGTCTGACTGGTCCAACTCCGCATGAAGTATTGGGTCTGCCTGTACTCGCCACGATCTTTTTACTTTCGAGCAGCGTGACGATCGTGCTTGCTGAGCGCGCTTTCAATCGCGATCGGGTGGGTCTCTTCAAACTCTTCTGGTTCGCGACCATCGTGCTCGCTGGTCTGTTTCTCGCCATGACCGCCGTCGAGTGGCACAAGCTGATCTATCACGACGGACTGACGATTAGCACCAACCTCTTCGGAACGACTTTCTACTCGCTCGTAGGTCTGCACGCTACCCACGTCGTCGTCGGCATCTGCCTGTTGTCGTTGGTATTCGTCTTTAGTCTCCTCGGGTTCGTCAACATCATGCATCGCGAACGTCTGCAAATGATTTCGTGGTACTGGCATTTTGTAGATGCAGTCTGGGTTGTAGTTTTTGCTGTCGTCTACGTTATCGGGAGGTAGAGAAAGATGCGGCCTGAAGAGCAGACTGCAAACACGATTGGCGTGCCGGCCGCGACATCATGGCCGTTTGTCACAGCATTCGGGCTGGCGTTGCTGTTCGCGGGACTGGTCACAAGCCTCGCAGTAAGCATTGCCGGATTGATAGTGATTCTCTTCGGCGCAGTTGGTTGGTTTCGTGATGTGCTGCCTGTGCCGAAAGAAGAACTGGTTGAGATTGCCACCTCGCCCGAGACCACAGTTGTCCGGTCAACCCGAAGAGTCGTTCACCTCCAGCCAGGTGAAGAAGGTCACCGCGTCTACATACCCGTTAGCGTTCATCCTTATTCCGCCGGACTAATTGGCGGAGTTTTGGGCGGCGTGGGAATGGCGATCATTGCCTGTTTGTATGGACTAATTGCTCAGGGAAGTTTGTGGTATCCAGTGAACCTGCTTGCCGCAGCGGCCCTACCGTCTTTGGCTGAAGCTGGTCCAGCCGAATTGAAAGCTTTTCACTTGTCGGGTTTCGTTGTCGCGTTCTTCAGTCACGGATTCATTTCATTACTTGTAGGTCTGCTCTACGCAGCCATACTGCCGATGATGCCGTCGCGTTTCGCGGCCTTCTCGGGCAGTTTCTTCTCACCAGTTTTGTGGACTGCTCTTGTCGCCTCGACTCTGCACTTAGTCAATCCTGCTCTTAACGCAAGGATCGCGTGGGGATGGTTCATCGCTTCGCAAGTAGCCTTCGGATTGATTACCGGCTTCGTCGTCGCTCACTCGAAAGAGATTGAGACGGCACAGTCGTGGCCATTGGCAGCGAGAGCAGGTGTGGAAGCGCCGGGCGTCATGGCTGAGAAAGAGGAAGAGCGATGATCGTACTTAATCGACAGATCATCGCAAGGAATATCAAACCGTCAGAACTCGGCTCTGCCGCCCGTTGTGAGGCTACGGCTTTGTCCTGCCGGCGTAAGGCTCGTAGAACTCGTGGGCTGCGCCCTCAAGTCGTCGGCAATCCGGCAGAGTCGATGCCAAAGGAATTGAGAGCGCTCACTAAAAGTCGAGTTGGATGCTTTATCGCGCTGATCTGCGTGATGGTCTTACTGACGGGATGCAATACACGTCTGCCAGGTCAACCAACTGGAGCTGAACGTTGGCGAGTGCCCGCTGAAGTAAACGACTTCAATCAACTCTACGCTCAGAATTGCGCCGGCTGTCACGGAGTCGATGGCAGACTTGGCGCTGCGCTTTCACTTAATGACCCGCTCTATCTTGCTTTTGTCACTGATGACGCAATGCGCCATGTGATCGCGAATGGCAGCGCCGGGACCAACATGCCTGCGTTTTCTGAACAGTCTGGCGGTCATCTCACGGAACAACAAATTGGATTGCTGGTTAACGAGATGCGTTCCCGTTGGTCCAGGCCCGATCAGTTCCAGGGCATGGAGCTTCCTCGCTACAGCGTCGACGAATCAAGTGGTCCATCCGTCGTGAGTGTCACCGCGAAGAATTCTGAAGTTGGTGACGCTACGCGCGGCGCTGCGACTTACAAAACTTATTGTGAGAGTTGCCACGGAACAAATGGTGAGGGCGGATCGGCAGGGTCGATAGTTGATCCGAATTTTCTGAACCTGGTTAGCGATCAAGGTCTCCGAACGACTGTCGTCGTCGGACGCGCTGACTTGGGAAAACCGGACTGGCGTGGGAACCTCCCGGGCCGACCAATGTCAGCGCAGGAAATAGCTGATGTTGTTACCTGGCTGGCATCACAACGTCAAAGAACGAACGTGGTGGTTAACAAAGGAGTGGAGTAGGACTTGAAAAACTCTCTGTGCAACCTCTGTGTTCTTTGTGTCTGTGGTGACCTCTTCTTTATTAACCAATAACCACAGAGTCACAGAGAACACCGGGGTTGCACAGAGAAAAACCAACGGGAATCGTTGGACCAGACCTTGTTAATGGAGGCACGAATGTCATGGCGGTGAAAGAAGTTGAAGTAATGACAGAGGACGTACCAGTCAGATTACACATCGAGATGCCGCGCCGGGCGTTTCTGCTCAAGCTCGGGTTCCTTCTCAACGGCATCGCCGCGACGTTGGTATCAGTGCCAGTGCTTGGTTACCTCCTTTCGAGCTTCCGTAACGAAGGTGGATACACATCATGGATTGCCCTCGGACCGCTCGCGAGTTTCGCAGAGAACCAGACGCGCCTCGTGAAATTTCGTAATCCCTACACCCGCGAATGGGACGGAAAGACGGCGGACATTCCTTGCTGGGTGCGGAGGATGGAAGGCGACAAGTTTCAAATTTTTGCGATCAACTGCACGCATCTTGGTTGTCCGGTGCGCTGGTTTCAGGAGTCGCATCTTTTCATGTGTCCGTGTCACGGAGGCGCTTTCTACGAAGACGGTTCGCACGCATCCGGACCACCGCCGCGTAGGCTCTATGAATACAAATACAAAATTGAGAGCGAACAACTTTGGATACATGGCGGCCAGTTGCCAACGTTGAATCAGCCGGCTTGAGTTAGCACGAGGAGCGTAGCAATGAAGGTTTGAATTTAACTTCGGTGTCTCTGTCGTTCATTGAATCGCATAAACACTTACCACAGAGACGCAGAGAACTCAGAGGTTACACAGAGAAGAGCATGGACACGCGGATGGTGAGTCATGATTGAGAGACTACGAAAAATTGCGATCTGGATTGATGATCGCATTTACATCAGCAAGATCTACGCAGCTACTGCCGGTCATACCGTGCCGCGAACTTCCGGTAGCTGGTTTTACGTCTTCGGTAGCGGAACCTTGCTGTGTTTCATGATCCAGATAGTTACCGGCATCTGTCTCGCACTGGTCTATGTACCTTCCGCCAGCCAGGCTTACACGAGCCTGGAGTATTTGAACTATCAACAGCAGTTCGGATGGTTTCTACGCGCCATGCACAATTGGGGTTCAAATTTCATGGTCGCGATAATGTTGGCCCACCTCATACAGGTCTTTCTTTTCGGTGCGTTCAAATACCCGCGCGAGATGACCTGGATGTCGGGAGTCGTTCTGCTGCTGGTCACCTTAGGAATGGCTTTTACTGGACAGGTCCTCCGCTTCGATCAGGACGCTTACTGGGGTCTCGGTATCGGAGCTGCAATGGCGGGACGTGTACCGCTGATTGGACCAGCGATCGTTCACCTGATGCTCGGTGGTCCTATCATCGCCGGCCAGACTCTTTCGCGCTTCTTCACACTGCACGTCTTTATCATTCCCGGCGCCATCATCGCGGTTGTCAGCCTGCATCTGCGACTTGTTCTAACGAAGGGAATTAACGAGTACCCGGTTCCAGGCAAACTAGTCAATAAAGAGACATACATAAAAGACTACGAGGCAGGATTGAAAAGGGACGGCGTACCTTTTTTCCCAAAGGCGATCAGCAAGGATTTGATTTTTAGCGCCCTCGTTCTGTTGGGAATAACATTTTGTGCTGCTTACTTCGGTCCTGAGGGGCCACACGGCATACCGGATCCTACTCAGATCAACACGGCGCCAAAACCTGATTTCTTTTTCCTGTGGCTCTACGGTGTGTTGTCGTTAATGCCGGACTACATGGAAACAGTCGTAATGCTGACGGCTCCGTTTGTCGTTATCGGAATTCTGTTCGCCGTGCCTTTCATTTCGAATACTGGGGAGAAAAGTCCGCGCCGGCGCCCAGTCGCAGTGTTGAGTGTGCTCTTTATATTCATAACGCTTGGCGCATTCAACTACCTCGGTACCTACGCTCCGTGGTCACCAAAAATGGAAGCCTGGTCCAGCGCTGCCACACCGACCAACTATCTGGAAGGACGATCGCCTCTCGAACGGCAGGGCGCACTCGTTTTTCACGCCAGGCAATGTATCAACTGTCACAGCGTCGGTGGCGAAGGGGGATTGCGTGGACCCGCACTCGATAGTGTCGCGACTCGACTTACTTCCGATCAACTTGTGCGGCAGGTGATTCAGGGTAGTGGCAACATGCCTGCGTACGGAAAAAACTTAACGCCGGCTGAAGTGGCAGCGTTGGTTTCGTTCATGCAGAAGCTTCACAAAGCAAACGAGGTCCCGGCTCAAGACGCAACACAGTCCGAGCAACGATCAACGAACCAGGGAGATTCGTCAGCGCAAACTGCGTCGGTTCGGAAGTGACCCTATGAGTGTGAGCAACGAGATACTGAAGTCGAGCGCTTTATGTACTGCTGACAAAGGTTTGAGAAACACTGGCAGCGTTAAGGCTTTCCTTGTTCTGTTGAAGCCAGAAATTACTTTAATGGTAATGATCTCGACGGGCGTTGCGTCTTTGCTCGCTTCAGGATCAGTGAAAACGGTCGTCTTGTTCCACGCTGTCTTTGGAACTGGTCTGCTGGCCGCCGGAGCGTCTTCACTTAATCAATATGTTGAGCGCGATCTCGATGGCAGAATGCGGCGGACAGCCAGACGACCGATACCGGCAGGAGAGTTAACTGCACGTCAAGCACTTGTGTTCGGAGTTATCGTCTCAAGTTTAGGAATGTTCTATGTGCTTTTGACCCTCAACTCGTTAACTGCTCTTGTCGGTCTGTTGACTCTTGTCTCCTACGTTTTCATTTACACGCCATTAAAAACTAAGACGCGACTCAGCACATTTGTCGGTGCATTCCCAGGCGCCGCACCAGTACTGATCGGCTGGTCCGCAGTCGTGAATACACTCGGTCTCGAAGCCTGGACGCTCTATGCAATTCTCTTCCTCTGGCAGTTCCCACACTTTTATGCGATCGGATGGATCTATCGTGAAGACTATGCCCGAACAGGAATGCTTATGCTTCCCAGGGTTGATCAAGACGATGGGAGGACCACGTTTCGATTTACATTGATTACTACGCTATTGCTGATAATCGCCAGTTTGTTGTTCAGCCATTTTGCGCACCACGAAAGACTTTATTTGGCGTCAGTGATGATGCTTGGGATTGCTTTCTTTCATTTCGCTTATCGGCTTTCATCGTCCCGATCGAAGCTTGCGGCAAAACGTCTCCTTCACGCATCGGTGATCTATTTACCGTTGCTCTATCTCTTGATGCTGATAGACAGAATCGTCTTATGACGCGAGGGCCGGAAGAATGGAGACGTTGTCAGACGCGGTGCTCAGCTCATGGGAGTGGAATCCATGGATATTGATTCCAGCAACCACCTTTGGTGTTCTATATACGCGCGGCTGGTGGCAGCTACATCAACGTGCTCCCGATCGTTTTGGCTTCTCGCAACTGATCGCCTTCTTCGGCGGCTTGCTTACCGTCATCGTCGCCCTTCTTTCACCACTCGATGCATTTGCCGGATGGCTGCTGACGGTCCACATGATTCAACATCTACTGTTGATGATGGTGGCGCCACCACTCGTCCTCTGGGGTGCGCCATACCTGCCAATTCTTTCTGGCCTTCCGCGAGGATTTGCGATTGATGGGGTTGGGCCGTTCCTGTCGTCTGCAGGATTGCGCAGGCTAGCCCGGTTCGTATCGCACCCGGTCTTTTGCTGGTCAACTTTCATTTCGGTCAATGTCGGCTGGCATATTCCGGTGATGTATGAGCTCGCGTTGCGATCACCTGAGTGGCATCGCGTTGAGCATTTTTCATTTCTGAGCACAGCGATACTTTTCTGGCTGCCGATCATTCAGCCTCGGCCCTGGGTCGCGCGGACTCCGCGGTGGTTGATTCTTCCTTACCTGGTTCTCGCGGATTTTCAGAACACTGCTTTATCGGCTTTTCTGGTCTTCTATGATCGCGTGGTTTATCCGACTTACGCGGCCGTTCCACGCATTACAAATCTCACTGCGTTAGAGGACCAGGCGGCGGCGGGCGCCGTGATGTGGGTCGTCAGTTCGGTTTTCTTTTTAGTTCCGCTTGGTCTCATCACGATCGAGCTTATGACTACAACGCGTAAAGTAGTTTCAGCGAACTCTCGAAATTCCTCTCTGCGTAACTTCGGCGAACTCTTTGTCTCTGCGGCTTATCGGAACCTGATTAGACATTTACCGCAGAGATGCAGAGGTCATAGACGTTACGCAGAGAAAACTCGACAATCGCGATTGGATTTGCTCGCGCTTCCTGTCGTGGGGCGACTCTTAAGCTGGCCGCACCTTCGTCGCTCAGCGCAATTATTGACGTTCTTGTTGGCTGTGATCGTTGTCATTGATGGCCTGGTTGGACCACAAATGACGGCGATGAATCTTGCGGGCGTGCTGCCGTGGACGCACTGGCGTGGACTGACTGCGCTTACACTTCTGGCTATCGGAAATGTCTTTTGTTTCGCCTGCCCTTTCAACTTTGCCCGGCAGCTAGGCCGGCGAATTCTACCAGCCCGCTGGTCCTGGCCCAGGCGTTTTCGTTCAAAATGGATCACGATTGCGTTGCTTTTAGTTTTCTTCTGGGCTTACGAAGCCTTCAATTTATGGGACAGTCCGCGAGCGACCGCAATGTTGGTAATCGGTTACTTCGCCGCGGCGATCATCATTGACGGTCTATTTGCAGGTGCGACTTTCTGCAAGTACATCTGCCCCATTGGTCAGTATCAATTTGTTCAGTCTCTGATTTCACCGGTAGAAGTAAGAGTTCGCAATCTGGCTATCTGTGGGTCGTGCACAACGCACGACTGTATTCGTGGAAACGAGACGCAACGCGGATGCGAGCTGCAACTCTTTGTGCCACGGAAGACGAGCAACCTCGATTGCACATCTTGTCTCGACTGCGTCCACGCATGCCCACATGAGAACGTCTCGCTGTTCGCTTCGATTCCCGGAACGCAACTGGTCCAGATCGCACGCGGCACGAACCAAAGTCGGAAGTCCAAAGACCGAAGTCCGAAGTCCAAAGTCCAGGGTCGGAAGTCCAAAGTCCGAAGTCCAAAGCCGGTGCTTGGTATCGGGCGAAACAAATTCTTTGGCCGCTTCGACGTCGCCGTACTAGTTTTTCTTTTGGTCTTCGCGGCTTTTGTTAACGCAGGTTTGATGATCGTACCGGTGCAAGCGTGGGAGCAATTTCTTCAAGCGAATTTAAAGTCGGAATCGATACAACCGATCCTAGCCGGCTTATACATAATCTCGATCTTGATCGTTCCGGCTCTGCTGGTTTTAAGTTGTGTTTGGCTCACTAAAACTGTCGGTCGATTACAAGTAGGGTGGAGAAGAATGATTTCGACATTCGCCCCGGCGTTTGTGCCGCTGGGCTTTAGCATGTGGCTGATTCATTTCTCTTACCACTTGCTGAGTGGTGGACAAACTGCGTTACCAGTCATCCAGCGTGCCGCAATGGACACCGGTTTCAATATCCTCGGCGCGCCTGACTGGTCGGTCTCGAGCGTAATGTCGTCGTTCGATTGGTTGCCGTCGCTCGATTTGCTACTGCTGGATTTCGGTTTGCTGTTTTCGCTCTATCTTATATGGCGCACAGCCTCTCGATTTAATTTTAGTTTTGCGAAGACTTTGCGATTGAACTTTCCGTGGGCGGGCCTCGCTTTTGTGCTTTACACGATCGGAGTGTGGATCGTCTTTCAGCCGATGCAAATGCGAGGAATGATGATGCCTTCAGCGCATTGATGAGTTTGAGTATGATCAGGACCAGGAAAAACTACTCCTCGCTCAGGCACGATTGGTGGTCCTATCTGCTCCCGGTCTTCTTATTGCTGACGCCGCTGGTCAGCACATCTCATGCTGATGGCGGTGTAGTATTTTGCCAGCGAACTGAGGCACCACTAAACGTCACTTTGTTCTTTACCGAAACACCGTTGCGGCCCGGGCCTGTCGACCTCAGTGTCCTGGTTGAAAAAACTGAGGGACATTCTCCTATTCTGGATGCCCGGATTTTCATCGAACTCCAGCATGAGGGTGGTCGGATCATTCGCGTCGAGGCGACGCGGAATCAAGCGCGTAACAAACTGCTTTATTGCAACACGTTGAATCTTCCGTTAGCGGGCCAATGGAAAATGAGAATGCACGTCATACATGGCAATAACGCTGTTGAGGTGCTTAGCGATCTGGTGGTTGCCCCGTCGCAGTCGCTGCTTCTTTCCTACTGGAAGTTGACCGCTACTCCTGCGGTTATCATCATCTTATTCATCTTCAACCAGTGGCTACGTCGAGGCCCGTTTATTCGTTAGAAGTCGAAGGTACAAATTCTTCGAAACAGTGGCGAGTGAACAACGATGACGGCAAACTTAGTTTCGAAAACAGGACAAAAGTTATGGACGTACGTTGAAATATTTTGCCCCACTTCGAAGTCTTCTAGAATCTTTCGTCTGGTTACCAGTTCTTCTTGATCGTTGATAATATCCGGAAGGTACTTTTATAACGCTGGGAGCCGAAATCCTTTTCAACTTTTTACGACAAGGTCTAAGCACCCCGGCCTCGTTACTTGATTCAAAAATATAACAGTTGTGGGCCATGACGTCGGCTTAATGGTTTGATGGAAGACGCAGTATTCGAACGATATCCCGCGCGAGAAACAGCTCTCGGGAATTTAAAGATCCTAAGAGCCTTACCAGTACGCGAAAGGCGATTGGTTGGGCCGTGGTGTTTTCTCGATCGCTTTGGTCCATTATCGTTTACTGACTCTAAGCCAATGGATGTGGCCCCACATCCACACATTGGTTTGCAAACAGTCAGTTGGTTGCAAGCGGGCGAGATCCTGCACAACGACAGTCTTGGCAATGAAGCATTGCTCAGGGCGGGTGGTGTCAACGTGATGACGTCGGGTGCTGGCATTGCTCACGCTGAAGAGACTCCGGCGAAAAACAGTGGAGTCTTGAATGGTGTTCAGTTATGGATTGCTCTTCCCGACTCAGAGCGAAATGGCGAGGCTTCGTTCCAACATATTGCAGAGGTCCCGAGCATCGATCAACACGGCGTCAGAGTAAGTGTTTTCGCTGGAACTGTGCTGGGAGCGTCTTCGGTGTCAAAACATTTTTGCCCGGTCCTCGGGGTTGATATTGCGATGAATGCCCGGTCCACCTTAGAGCTTCCCTTGGAACGGTCATTTGAACATGCGGTATTGCTGATGAGTGGCGACGCAGAAATTGAAGGACAGCCGATCGATTCATTGAATCTCTATTACCTCGGTACGAATCGGTCGAGTGTGGAATTCAAGAGTAGAGATGGAGCGCGACTCGTGTTGATTGGTGGTCCTCCTTTTCCCGAAAAGATATTGATGTGGTGGAACTTTGTTGGACGAACGCCCGAGGAAATTAGGCAGGCGCGGTCCGATTGGCAAAGTCACCAAAGATTTGGCGATGTGAAGGCGTATCAAGGACCACGACTGGACGCCCCGCCACTCAGGCAGTTTGCGGCGCCGAATCCAGCAAGCTGAAATAACACCTGCTAAAACCAGGCCATCGCACGTAGGCAAATGGATCGGCTGACCTACACAGATCCGACTTCGCCTATCCTGCAGATCTTCTGTCCGACGGCAGAGTGTCGGACCCTACTTTCGACAATCTCATCACAGCTCCGGCAATTCCGACAGTAGTTTCGCTCGAACTGCAATACCTCAGTGATTCTTTAATAACTGCAGTAGTCCGCTTTGGTATATCCATTGCGCTGACATATGTCGATGCAACCTGGCCGACGCTTTCTGAGATTGGACTGACGGCGGGAGCGTCACGTAACACGCGTAGCAGGAGGAACAATTGAACGACCTACTCGAACAAGCCATTGCGGCACATGGCGGCCTTGATCGCTGGAACACTGTCAACGAGGTGACCGCAACGATGTTGGGCGGTGGTGGCCTGTGGCCAATGAAAGGTTTTGAACCGGCCCCTATCCCCACCGAGGTAACGGTAACCCTTCACCAGGAGAAGGCGATCATTAGCCCGTTTGGCCAGCCGGATTGGCGTGCCGTTTTTAAGCCGGATCGCATTGCAATCGAATCCACCAGCGGCGCCCTCGTTGATGAGCGTTCGAATCCCAGGGCGTCCTTCGCCGGCCACGTTATGAACACGCCGTGGAACCTGTTGGACCGTGCTTACTTCAGTGGTTACGCCAGATGGACTTACCTTACGACACCATTCCTAATGACAATGCCCGGCTTCGAGGTTGAGGAAATTCCTCCCTGGCGCGAAGGTGATGAACTCTGGCGCGGGCTGCGTGCGAGGTTTCCAAACGAGATCGCCAGCCATAGCAAAGAACAGGACTTCTACTTCGGCGACGATTTTCTTTTGCGCCGGCACGACTATAACGTCGAAATAGCGGGTGGGTTTCCGGCGGTACAATATGTCTCCGACATCGTCGAGGCTGGGGGTCTGCGCTTTCCGACTAAACGCCGTGCTTATCTGCGTGGGCCAGGGCTTAAACCGATTCGGGATTTACTGATGGTCTCCATTGACTTGAGTAATTTTCAGGTCCGCTAAGGATGGAGCCAAACGCAGTTCCTTTGCACCTGGAACCAGGAGAAGTTGAGGCAATGATTTATCAGCATCCTGCGGTTCGTTGGTAGGCGAAGGAGCGTCACGGTGAGCTTGAAAAAGATGTGACCGCATTGGTCGTAATCGATCCTAACAACAACTTCATTTCCGAAAGCGGAAAGGTGCGACAGAGATAAGTTCAACGGAACCGAAGACGGCCTCCGTCAGTTGTGGGTAGGCTAATTCCTTCGAAACACACCTAAATACCTAATATTGGGAATGCCATCCTCACCCTACTTAGGGATTCGCTTTGACTCCCGCCTCGCATAAGCTTAGGTAACCCCACGGAATTCTATTTCGGTCTAAACCAGGAGACGATCTCATGCGATTTGCCCATCATGGTCGATTAGGCAGCATCATCTTAGTCTGCCTTCTCTTGTCTTCCGTGCGTGCTCACGACGAGTCTCGATCGCAGCTCTCAGCTTCTGATAACACTGCTCTGCATGCGCTCGTCGAGGAATTCTACGGCAGTTATGCCAGGAAGGATCTGGCTGGCTTCGTACGGTTGTGGAGTTCGAAGTCTCCTGAACTCGCCGCGCGCCGGGAGACGATGCAGAAACTCTTCGTCGACAATGAAAAGATCGAGGTCAAAGATCTCGTGATCCGTAAAATTGCGGTTGACGGAGAGAAGGCGAAGTTGCGTATCGAGCTTGAGGTGGACGCCATTGAAGTGAAGACCAGCAAGCCTGCGGCGGGCCTGGGGAAAATGGTTTACGCATTGGAAGGGGTAAAAGAAGAAGGCGCCTGGAAAGTCTGGCGCGAAGAACCGGCAGAGGCAGATCTCGCCGCTGCGCTTACATCGCTCAAAACCGAGGATGAACGATCAGCGCTTCTGGCAGCCGAGAAAGAGCTGGTAACTGAGAAGTTGGTCCAGGAACTGAATCGACAAGGCAATGGTCAGCGTTCTAAAGGTAATTATCCGGAAGCGCTCGCCCGGTTTTCCATTGCGCGGAAGATTGCGGAACAGATTGGCGACCGGGCCGGGGTCGCAGCTACCCAAATTAACGTCGGTAATATTTATTCTTTGCAAAGCAATTACGCGGAAGCATTAGAGCAGTTTCAGCAGAGCCTGGCGATTAGCGAGGCGATCGGGAACAAGGCGGGAATTGCCGCTGGGGTGCGCGGCCTTGGGGTTGTCTATTTTTACCGGGGCAACTATGCGCAGGCGCTGCAGCAGTTTCAACAGAGCCTAACGATCAGCGAGGAGACAGGGGACAGGGAAGCGATTGCACGCAGCCTCAGCAACGTTGGGAGTGCACACTTGTTCAAGGGCGATTATCCACAGGCGTTGGAGTATTTCCAGAAGAGTTTGGCGTTAAGCGAGAGCTTGGGAGATAAGGATGGGATGCGAGGTACCCTGGGCAACATCGGGAGTGTTTATAACAGGCAAGGCAACTACACCCAGGCGCTGGAGATTTACCAAAAGAGTCTTGCGTTGAACGAAGCGGCTGGAGACAAAGCCGGAATTGCCCGCGCGCTCGGCAACATCGGGAGTATCTACGGCGATCAAGGCAATTATGCTGAGGCGTTGGCGTATGACGAGAAGTGCCGACTGCAGATGGAAGCTCTGGGTGATAAAGCTTCAGCCAGCACCGTGCTCGGCAACATGGCAAGTGCCTACTCTAAATTGGGCAACAAGACAAAAGCTTTAGATTATTACCAGCGCAGCTTGACGCTGAAAGAAGCGATAGGAGACAAGCCTGGGCTCGCCAGTCTCCTCAGTGGTATCGGTTGTATTTATTTCGATCAGGGTAACTACACGCTGGCATTAGATTATTTCCAGCGGAGCCTGTTAATTTTCGATGCTTCGGGGGAAAGGTTCCAGAGCAACTCTGCGCTGGACCACATCGGAAGTATCTATCAGGCGCAAGGCAACTACGCGCAGGCGCTGGACCAGTATGAGAAGAGTTTAAGGAGCAGGGAAGCGATTGGAGACAAAGCTGGGATTGAACGTTCGCTGCACAACCTCGGAAATATCCAGATGCGGCAAGGCAATTATGCGCAGGCGTTGAAATATTTTCAGCAGAGCTTAGCGATCAGCGAAGCGATGGGTAACAACGAAGATAACTGCGACACCCTCAATGACATGGGCTATACGAGTAGTTTAGCTGGAGACTATGCTCAGGCGTTGGAGTTTGCCGGCCGCGCCAGGGCTCTGGCTAAACAGTTTGATTATTCGCATGAGATCTGGCGCGCTCAAAATTTAGCAGGCCGGTCTTATCGTGCTCTTAACCGTCTGACTGAGGCTCACCAGGCTTTTGAAGAAGCTATTGCCGCCATCGAGACATTGCGCACTCAAGTCGCGGGTGGTGCTGAAGAGCAGCAACTCTTTTTCGAAGAAAGTCTCGATCCCTATCAGGGAATCGTTGAATTGCTCGTGGCGCAGAACGAGTTTGGTGCGGCGCTCGCCTTCGCTGAACGAGCCAAAGCGCGGGTGCTGCTCGACGTGCTGCGCAGTGGTCGCGTCGATGTCACCAAAGCGATGACCGCGGCGGAGCAGGAGCAGGAACGTAGTTTCAAGACCCAGCTCGTTTCGCTTAACACGCAGATCTCACGCGAGAATCAAAGTGCACAGTCTAATCCCACTCGTCTTAACGATCTCAAAGCTCAATTGCAAAAAGCACGTCTCGATTACGAGGCATTTCAGACCGGCCTTTACGCTGCACATCCTGAACTGAAAATCCAGCGAGGCGAAATAGAGGCTTTGACGATTGAACAGGCGCGCGCGCTGCTGCCTGATTCACATAGCGCGCTGCTGGAGTATGTGGTGACTGACGAGCGCGCTTACCTCTTTGCGCTCACCGTAAACGCCGCCGGGACGACTGAGCTCAAAGTATACCCGCTGGCGATCAAACAAAAGGAACTGGAAGGCCGTGTGGAACGGTTCCGGCAGATACTGGCCGGCGGCAGTCCGGGGTTTCGGCAGCCGGCGAGCGAACTTTACGATCTGTTGCTCAAACCGGCCGCGGCACAGTTGCAGGGCCGAACCTCCCTCGTCATCGTGCCGGATGGGGCGCTCTGGGAATTGCCCTTTCAGACCTTGCAGCCCCGTCCGAACCGCTACCTGATTGAAGACAGTGCGATCGCTTACGCACCCTCGCTAATGGCGTTGAGAGAAATGAACAAGTTACGCAAGCGAAAGAACGACCCTGCCAGCTCTCCGACGCTTTTGGCCTTCGGTAATCCGGTGGTCCGCAAGCAGAGTATTTCGAGCGCCAGGCCTGTGTTGATGGATGAGAAGCTCGAACCGCTCCCCGAAGCGGAGCGGCAGGTGAATGCTATAAGGCAGATTTACGGCGCTGCCGGAAGCAAAGTTTATATCGGCGCGGAAGCCAGCGAGGAACACGCAAAGGCTGAAGCCGGAAGTTATCGCATTCTACATCTGGCCACACATGGAGTGCTGAACGACAGTAGTCCGATGTATTCCTACCTGTTGCTGGCCCAGTTACCAGGCGATAGCAATGAAGACGGATTGCTCGAAGCGTGGGAAATCATGAAACTGGATTTGAAAGCCGATCTGGTCGTGCTGTCGGCCTGCGAGACGGCGCGCGGCCGAGTCGGAGCCGGCGAAGGAATGATTGGATTATCATGGGCGTTGTTCGTCGCTGGTAGCCCCACCAGTATCCTGAGTCAGTGGAAAGTGGATTCGGCCAGCACGACGGAGCTGATGGTGGAATTTCATCGCCAGCTCAAAGCACAGATGGCAAACCCGGCCGACAGCCTGAGTGCAGCGCGAGCGTTGCGCGAAGCGGAGCTGAAATTAATGCGTAGCGAACGATACCGGCATCCGTTTTATTGGGCTGGCTTCGTGGTAACGGGTGAGGGATTTTAAGCCGAGCGCCGTTTCTCTCGGACTATGCGCAGCAGCTTGTGGACCAATGTCGATTGCGGATTTGCGCGTAACAGCATCTGGAACTCACGCTCTGCATCATCGAGGAGTCCCGACTGAGCATAAAGAATGCCAAGCGTTAAATGCGAATTGCCGCTGGCATTTTTTGCGTGGGCCAGTTCGTTAGCCTTCGTCTGATTGAGCACCATGAACTTTGCATCCGGTGCAGGCTTAACGGGCGAGACGATTTCTTTAGCGCCTACTAGTGCCGTCACTTGCCAGGAATAATTTTGCCCACGCTCGAGTGCGCGGTTCGCGGTCCATGCTGTTCCGGAAAGCTGCGGGCTGGCCGCTACTTCATTGAAGTCCGCGTCGTAAATTCTGACCACATAACCTTCAGCACCGGCTATTGCCCGCCACCGAAAAACTGGACGAACATTTATCACCACAGTACCTACCGGGCCGAGCAGAGCAATTGGATGTCCTTCTTCGGCAGGGCCCATCAACACACCTGACTTGCCAATCAGCTCAGAGAGCAGGTGCGGGGTCACGATTTGCTGCGATGTCAGGGTCTGTTTCACCGACTGTTGGTATTCCGCCGGCACACCAGTCAAATTGCCTTTCTCGTCCAGCGTCACCTGGCCCAGCCCGTCATTAAGCGTCACAACATTTGAGGAGACTGGCAGTTCCGGCGATTTGAGTTGGGCCAGTTGGTTATGAAGGTCGTCGGACGAGGCGATTGCTACTTGATAGTCCTGTTTGAGCTTTTCGTTTTCCTGTCGCTCTGCGTCGAGCGCCATCTGCAATTGAGATCTCCGCGATAGCAATACGCCCGTCCCCACCAGCAGCGCTACGATCAGCGCGAGACTGGCAATTTCGACAGGAATCCAAAACGCAGATCTGCGCCACGATCCTTCCGTGCGTTCCCGAGAACCTTTTATAAATTTCAGCAGCTTTTGGGGCACAGACGATGATGCGCGTGGGCCATATTCTTTGGCCGGGTAGGCGGCCGTTTCGGTCGCAAACGCGCGCAAATCGTTTAACTCATCGGAGCAACGCTCGCAGAGTTTCAAGTGGCTATCCACAATTTCACGGTCTGTTTGATCAAGGTCGCCGTCAACGTACGAGACCAAGTGTTCATAGGTAAGGTGAGTCAATCCGGTTGCAGAAAGGTCGCGGCGCAATGATTGACTTGTCGCCTCTAGACGCTGCTCGTCGTTAAGAAGTTGACGGCAGATTTCGCACCCGGCAAGGTGATCGTCGGCGTCGAGCAATTCCGCTGGCGGAAGCACTTGCTCGCGGTATCGTCCGATCAGTGTTTCGGTGAGATGTCCGTTCATTTCGTAGCTTCAGATCTGGTCCAATCCACGATAGGGAACCCTGCTTCGACAGGGAAGACGGAGGTTTCCACAGGATATTACCAATCTCGAAAAATTATTTTTTAGTGAAGCGCTTTCATTCTTCGCGCCAGACGTTCACGCGCACATTTACGTAAATTAATGACCTGCTGCCGTGTGATGCTAAGCAGACCCGCGATACTCGCATCATCAAGCGGTAGCCGTGACCAAAGTTGAGCGAAGTCTTCGCTCACCATCTCCAACGCTGACGCAATCTGGCGCAAGCTCGCAACACCTGTGACCGGCAGCAACGCCGCTACACCACCCCCTTGATCGTCCCTCAAATTAAGTAGGAGAGCTATTCGCTGTCGCACCGGTAACTGGCAGATCTCTTCCCACAGCCATTTCAGAAAAAATCGATTATCAATCTCAGCGGCTATGTCGGTGTTTTGCTGAGCGACCCGAGCTAATGGATCGGCTTCTCCATCTCGTGTCGATAGTTGTTCCGGGTGATCTTTTATTCCCCACAGTCGGGCGACAATATCCACCAGTTCGTCCAACACGATTGGATGGTTTGTATGGTTGAAAATCGCGGCCGCCAGTTCGGCCTGGTTCGCGCGTCGAAATTCTCCTCGCTGCGATGCAGATTGCATTGCGGTGTGCGGATCGTTCAATAGTTGCTGTAACCGGTCACTGCGGGCATAGGCCCTGGCTTGATCACGCCACTCGGTAAATCCACCGACCAGATCGCCGCTTTCATTCTCCCAAAGCGCCAGGCCGGTTTGATGGGTAAGCAGGTAGCGTAGTTTGTTTTTTAGATTATGCCGCTGTGGGTATTTGAACCGGAGATACTCATAGCAGATGTGATAAGAAATGACGGCGACATAGCTCTGAAGATTACCGATCGATTTGTCCGTTGGGCTGTCTCTGCACTCCTTTAGTCGGGTTAGGAGCTGCAGAAGCGTTGAGCTATAAAGATCTTCGGCATCAGGGTTGTTTGGAGCGCGCCCCTCACGATCGAGATGCACTCGCAACTTAGACCCGATGACCTGTTTGATTACCGGTCCGATGCATTCCGCTACGAGCGTGCTAAGCACACGATCTGAATCTGCTTCAGACGTTGCCTGAATATAAGGCAGCAGCCGAGCATCGATTTGTAAAGAGTTCATACGAGAAACGGGCGCTATCATAGTACCGATAACGCCGAGTTTCGAAACTGTCAAGATTATCGGAGCCCCAAGGTGGTCTAATTTCAGTTTCTCTGTGCACCATAAAGCGGTTGTCACCGCCGTCTCATAAAAAAATCACGTCCTCTCGATCCCGGTAGTAATAAGCCCACCGTTTTTCCACCTTCTCTGATGTAAACGAGAAATTACCAGATCTGAATGAAGCTCATTCAATGACTATTCGGGGGAAGTCTATGAATCTACATATGGCTGTTAATGAAAACTACCGCATGGTTGGGCCGCCAACTGGTCTGATCAAGCCTATTACGATCCTGAGCGTGGAAGATCATCCGGTGTTTCGCGAAGGTCTCAGCATAATTATCAACTCGGAGGCAGACATGCAGCTCGTCGCGCACGCGGCCGATGCCGTGGAGGCAATCGCTGAGTTTCGTCGTCATCGCCCGGACATCACGCTGATGGACCTGCGCCTGTCCGGAACCAATGGCATTGATGCCTTGATAGCGATCCGCGGAGAGTTTCCCGAGGCGCGCATCATAGTTCTGACAACTTCAGACGCCGACACCGAGATCCAGCGGGCCCTGCGAGCCGGAGCCGCAGCTTACATGCTGAAGAGTACGCCGAAGAGTGAATTACTCGCGGGAATAAGATCGGTCCATGCCGGGAAAAAACACGTCCCACCTGAGGTAGTAGCTCGACTGGTTGAGCATATCGGCGAAGAAGATCTCACGACAAGAGAGTTAGAAGTGCTGCAAGTCATTAGTGACGGCTATCGCAACAAGCAAATTGCCAATCAGCTTGCAATCGCTGAGACGACCGTCAACTTTCATATCAAGAACATCGTCTGCAAGCTGGGCGCTAACGATCGCGCACATGCGGTGACGATTGCTGTGCGGCGTGGGTGGCTTCAGGTGTGAGGCAGTAAATATGCGGATGCTTAGACTTGTTCTCATTCTGGCAATGCTCGCGCTTCCTTGTCGATCGTTGCTTTGTCAAACATCGACGAGGTTGCAAGTCCACCATGATTCATGGACCTTCAAAGGGGGCGCTCCGACAAATGTAGAGGGACTGGCCCAGACGAGTGATGGTTTCCTCTGGCTTGGCACTTCGGGAGGACTGTTTCGTTTCGATGGTGTTCGGTTCGAGGCTTTCAACTCGCCGTTCGGCGATCAACTCCTCTCCAACAACGTTCGCTCATTATTAGCACCGTCGTCAGGTGGGCTTTGGATCGGATACCTGTTTGGTGGTTTTAGTTTTGTGAACAACGGACGGGTTACGAACTATCGTAGCGACCCCGCCTCACCGACCGGGTCCGTCAATAATATTGTTCAGGATCACGACGGAATAGTATGGGCTGCCACAACGAGTGGACTGTGGCGGTTCGAACATTCTACGTGGCAGCAGATCGCAACGGGCAATTTCAATACGCTGGGCTTTGATCGAAACGGAGTACTGTGGGCGCTCACAACGGGGAAACTTTTCTGCCTATATCCCGGTCGTAAACAGGTTCAGTTAGTCGAGGAAAATGCGTCTCTTACTATCGGCACCAAATTTACCGTAGACGCCGATGGGGTTGTCGTAACCAGTCCCGCAATGGACCAACGGGCGCCAAAGTCCGGCAGCAATCCCGAGGACCGGCTCTCCGCGTACCCGGTTTTAAGGAAGGACTGCGCGCAGCTCGTTGATCGCGCTAATAGTTTTTGGATTTTATGCAGCGACTTGCCTGTACTTCACTTCACCCCAACCGAGCCGGGCTACAACTTTCTTAATCACGCAAATACGAGTAATTCCGAAACCTATGATTTCAATCCTATTTCACATTCTAAGCTAGTTGATCGAGAAGGGAATGTCTGGTTTGGCGATACCACCGGCCTCCATCGCTTCTATTACAGTCCATTGGTCCAACGGATACTCCCCAGGCCGGCAGGAACTCGTTTTGTTCTGGCCGCCGGCGACAACGGAACGGTGTGGAGCTCCGCTGGAATCTCCGAGCTCTACCATCTTTCGAATGGAGCGACGGAGATACTCAAGCAGCGAGCGGACTGGCAGTTAGCTTATCGCGCTCCTGATGCAACATTCTGGTTTGGCGGGGATAAGGGACTTTTTCATCTTGTCGGGGGGAATCTCGTGCAAACGGAATTGCCGCCAGAGATGGCTAATCAGGGCAGCTTCCTCCAGGCAATTACTCAAGATCGCAATGGGGGACTCTGGATCTCGTTCGGGCGCCATGGTCTATACCGATTGGCGGATGGCGTCTGGACATCTTTTGGAGGTCGCAAAGATCTTCCGCTGACTGGTGTCGTATGCGAATTCACTGACCGTGTGGGCCGTGTGTGGTTTGGCTTTACGAACAATCAGTTGGCAGTACTGGACGGTGAACGGGTCCGGGTGTTTGGTCCAAACGATGGCGTTCAGGTGGGCGCCATCACCTCAATCCAGGGACGCACCTCCGCGATCTGGATCGGTGGCGAATTCGGACTGCAGCAATTTGATGGTGGAGCGTTCCACACCATTACTGCTGTTAATCCTCAGTGGCTGCGCGGTATCTCAGGAATCATAGAAACAGCCGACGGCGACCTTTGGCTTAATGGACTTTTCGGGATCCTTCACATCGGACGAGCCGAAGTATCCACTGCTTTGAAAGATCCCACTTATCGCGTCGCAGGAGAGCATTTTGGTAGACGAGAGGGAATGCCTGGCTTTGCCGGATATTTGCGCCCGTTACCGACAATGATCGAGGGCAGCGATGGACGGCTGTGGGTTGCTACGAACAATGGCCTGGTGTGGCTCGATCCAACCAACCCTCCAAAGAATGTATTGCAGCCTACGCTCACGATTCAGTCAATTTCCGCAGACTATACATATTATGAGACTGATGTTCCGCTGACTTTCCCAGCGCGCACTGCCAGCGTGGAGATCAGCTTTGCCGCGGTGAGCTTGTCAAATCCAGAAGCAATTCGCTTCCGCTACCGACTTCAGGAAAAGGACAAAGACTGGCACGAAGTAAGTACGGCCAATCCGGTCGCGTATCGCAATCTTGCGCCCGGTCACTATCATTTCATCGTTAATGCGTCCGACACCAGGGGCGTGTGGTCTGAGAAAGTTGTCAATGTAGATTTCATCATACGGCCGACCTTTTATCAGACGGGGTGGTTTCTTCTGCTTTGTCTTGCTGCTGGTTTTTTCGTTATCTGGGCTCTCTACCAACTGCGAGTGGGACAAGTTGCGAAAGCCATCAGTGTTCGGTTTGATGAACGTTTGGCGGAGCGCACGCGCATTGCCCGCGACCTTCACGATACGCTTCTTCAAACGGTTCAGAGCAGCAAGTTAGTTGCTGATAATGCTCTCGAAAAATCCGACGATTCCGTGCACATGCGGCGTGCTATGGAACAACTGTCGGGCTGGTTGCGACAGGCGACGGAAGAAGGACGAACGGCACTCAATTCACTTCGCACCTCAACCATAGAAACAAACGATCTCGCTGCCGCTCTGCGTCGGGCCACACAGGAATGTTGGTTCGACAAAGCGATAGTGGTTAACTTTTTAGCGACAGGTGGTCCAAGAGATCTGCACCCGGTCGCCCGCGACGAGATTTATCGCATCGGGTATGAAGCGATCCGTAACGCCTGTGAGCACTCCTCGGCAAGCCAACTGGAAATCGCGCTCAACTATGCGCGGGACCTCACGCTGCGGGTGAATGACAATGGGCTCGGCATTGAAGCGGTCGTCCTGGCAGAAGGCAAAAAGGAGCATTTTGGTCTTCAGGGAATGCGCGAACGCGCACGGCGAATCGGGAGCAAGCTCACACTTGTCAGCTCTAAAAGCTCTGGGACCCAGCTAACACTGGTGGTTCCTGGCAAAGTAATTTTCAGAAAACCGAGCGCCACTCGATTTGAAAGAATCAAGGCCTTCTTTAAGCTGAACAGGGTCCCGGACCAGCACCTGTAGAAAACAACAGGCTGATTACCACACATTCTGGTGTTTCGGAGAGACCTGGGCATCCGGTAGAGTCATGCGTCTTCGCAGGGTCAACTCTCGATGGTCGTTGCCCCTCACGTTCAACGGGTGGCATGGACTATTTGGAGTTGAAGTGAAAATATTTTACATCTGTTTGTTGATCCTGCTCATGTCCTCCTCGTGGTATCAGACGATATTGTTTGGCCTCCTCTGTGCCGTCCTTACCTTTTTGGTTATGTCGTTCTGGTATCGCTTACGGCTGCGAAAGTCAGCTAAAGCGATTCGTGTAAGGTTTGATGAGAGATTGGCCCAACAAACTCGTGTTGGACGCGAGCTTTACGACACGATGCTTCAGACGGTCCAGGGCAGCAAGCTTGTCGCCGATGATGCCCTGGAGAACTCAAACGATGCCGCTTACATGCGACGCGCTTTGGAGAAGCTGTCCAACTGGCTCGGACAGGCAACGTGGGAAGGCCAGCAAGCACTCAATCGACTGGACAAAGGTGCTTAGAAATGATCGCATTTGTTTGGTCAGGTATCACTAATGTAAGATGCGCCTACCTCTGTAGCCGCAACCGCCGAATGGAGGTGATGTTCTTTGTCAGTTAAAACGCGGTACGGTATGGTGGTGCTAAAAATCAGCGCCGTCATAATACCGTCACAAGTGAACATTCGGACACTTGATGGCGGCGGCCGTAGATAGTTGATAATCAAGCATGGCGGGGTAGCTCAGATGGTTAGAGCGTGGGATTCATAACCCCAAGGTCGGCGGTTCGATCCCGCCCCCCGCTACCAGTTCTATTAATAACTTACAGACACCTTCACCACCACGTTTCAAATAGCTGCCAGACTGAACCGGCATTTGCATCACTTTTTCACTCGAAGTCGGGCAAATCAGGCTCACAGCCCGTCGTCTCATTTGGATCGTCGAATGAGTGTGGTCATCGGTAATATCCCTTGCTTCGTGTCCCAGAAGATCACGTTCCCCTGGTTCTGTTACTGGGAAAAACAAACTTCGTAATCGTTGCATCGCCAAGCTGGTGCTTGGCAACCATGCGAGCTTGGGGGTTCACTGGAAGGGCTCGCGACTTTCCGTTCTTATTTCGCGTGACAATGAAGCAGTCGCACGGACCTTCGTGAGTCTTCCCGTTAATCTCAAACCACTTCAATTCATTACCCAGGTTTATATGTTCAAGCTCCAGCCGCGTTATCTCACCGAACTGATATTGCGGTCAGACAAGCAGATAGGCTTAAGATGCGCGTTGCGTCCAACCAGTTCCTTCTCCAATAGAAGCTGCTCCTTCTCTGGAGTCAATGTGCAACGTTGTTTCCGTCTTGCTGGAAATCCGTCAGTCGGATTCCTAAAACAGTGCGCAAGACAATTCCAATCATTTGGGAATAAGAGCCCTTTCTGCTTTTCATCAAACGGCTCTTGACATGAATTAAGCGCAGCGTTGATGCTGGCCCAATTAATCAGCGAGTGCATTCCAGATAGCCTAAGGCGAGGTTGCGATGGGCGGCTATTCAGCTAATAGCGCATCTGCTTTACAATGGCACTAGAAACTCTGACCGAATTGTCACATCCACGTACAAAGGGAGGGGAGAATGTATCGACCAAGTTTTACCTTTAAGACGATCACAGGGCGGCTTATCAGCCTGACATTGTTCATCTTTATGAGTTGGACCATCGCCGGCGCCTATACCCTCGTGTTTTATGGCGGAAAGCGAATTGAGGTTCCAGACAATTTCACCGTCACTTCGGATGCTGTGATTTACGAGACAGCGCCGGGTGTTAACGTTTCGTTCCGTCTCAACTCAATCGATGTTGTCGCAACCGAGCGTGCGAACAATGGTTCCCCGGGAAGCTTGCTGCGTCGCATTGGCGCCGAGCGACTTCAAGTCCAAACATCTACTTCGAAGAAGCAGAAGGCGACGCGGACAATAACAAACCGGGATCTTGAACCATTCGAACGCGCGCGCCTCCAAAGTGAGGTCGACTGGGACAAACGTAGCAAGGAATTGGGTCTGCCTTCGCTCGACGAAACGCGTCGCGAAGCAGCTCGCAGGGATGCGGCGCTGGATGAATTTCTGGGCAGGAAAAGGCTCCAGGCAGAGACCAATTATTGGCATGAACGCGAGGCTGAGCTTCGCGCTGCAGCAACCTTGCAAATGAACACTAACGATTATCAAGGCGGACAAAATTATTGGCCCAATGGAAGTGTGCTGGACAACGGCGGGTTCGGGCAATTCGATTCGCGATTTCGCTTTGGCCAGGGCTTTCCAGGTCGATTGAATCAGGGATCTCCGTGCGGCTTTAATCCCAGCCCGGCCTGCTTGTCAACGCATCCGTTTTCTTTGTTCAACTCGGGAGGGTTTCCGCGTCACCGTTCAATTTTCGTCGCGCCATCAACAAATGGTAGAGCGGGTCGCGGAAGAGGAGTTTTTGTCAGTCCGGGAAGGCGCCATTGAGGAGCGCCGTCCAGTTAATCAGCGCCGTCTGCTGATGAGTATCCGGGGCGGTACTAGCGGCGTCTTTTTGCGTTTGCTTTAGATGTTGAGCGCGGCGCTTTAGAAGTCAACCTGATGTTTTTCGTGGCTTGCGATTTGGTCCCCAACTTCGCAGACGTCTGTTGCGGGTCGATGTCGTTTGCTTGCTTCGCGGGTGGTCCAATTTCGTCTAAAGACGCCTTGATTAAGTCGTCGCTCGGCCGCCGTCCGTCGATGAAAGCAAAGACGTGGTAATTGGCGCCGCGTTCGCGGATGACTTCAATGCGGCCCTCGATCTTCATGCGTGCCAGCTCGCTCATCACGAAATTCTGTTCGACATTACTTAGGTAGCGATAATCGATGTCAAACGCCAGCCCGGTGGAGTGGGGCGGCGTATCGATCACCGCGGCGTACCGGTTAACTCTGCGTAAGACGCGTTGATATTGTTCGGGTCGAATCAAAGAGCTTACTGGCAGCGGACGAGCAAACTTGTCATGGTACCGCTTGGCGATTTCCTCAAGGACCAGCAGCGCCTGTGGTCTCAGTGAGCTAAGCAGATAAATTTTAAAAGCCTGGCGGTCAGCGGAATCATCGAGATTGAAAGAACGGCCGCCGAAATTCTTTGCCAGCGTTTGCAAAGAATCGTAATCACGCAAGAGGTTTGGACCACCCGCGGGTGAACTTGTAGAAAGCCCGTAGTATTGATTGATCAGTGCCTGATCAGCTTCGTTTGATTTCAACTCCTGCTGGCGCACTGTGATTACCATTTGTAGCTCGTCCTGTTTTGTGCTGCCACCGTTACTAAGCTCGCCCAACTGGTCCTGCAAAACCGAGATCTCCTTTTGCAGTTGGGTATGTGTGGCTGCCAGCCTGGCAGACGTATCACGCAATCCGGCTTCATCATTAAGCTCGAGGTTCTGATTGGCGACATACCTGGTGAACGCGTCACCATTCACCCTCGCGCCGACGCCGAACAGGATGTATGTATCAGTCACAGCCGGGAGGGGAACCAATTCACCACGCTTGATCGCCGCTGCTAGATCCACAAAATCCTGCACGGGCTGCAGGTCCAATTTTTTGACCTCGGCTACCTGCGTAGCCAGGAACCAGCGGCGTTCATCATAGTGGCGAAGCTCGGGAGGGATTTCGATTGCTACGTTTCCGGTCACGCTGCGATCTTCTTTTATCTTTTCCAAACTCCGGGCCCACAAATCGGGATCTGACGCGCGTGGTGCGGCCGCCGCTGGAGAATCGACAGGCGCAGGACGCTTAAGCTTGAAGCGAGCCACACCCCAGACCGCGACAGCAAACGCTGCAGTCACAAAGATGGTCAGTAATAGATATCGTGCTTTTAGGTTTGTCATCGCAAAACGAGGTTCAGGATCATGGTGCATAACTTCCAGCTGATTATAAGGCTTGTGCCGTCCAGCAGGCCGATGCAGGGCATGGCTTCGCCGCCTGTTGTGAGGAATGGCTCCGCCTTCCCGTAAAGGTTCTCTTTAATTTTAGGCTACGCCTCTCTCGTCTGAAATGAGGGCGTAGCCCAAAATCAGTAGTGACGCAGCGGAAGGCGGAGCCATTCCTCACAACAGGCGGCGAAGCCGAAACGCCCAGCCTCATAAAGTTACTACTAATGGGCTACACCCCTCATTTCAGACAAGAGGCGTAGCCTAAATTAAAGACAGCCATTACGGAAAGGCAGAGCCATTCCTCACAACAGGCAGTGAAGCCGAAACGACGCGGAATTAGTTTTCACAAATCCGACGTCGATGTTATTGTTCAGCTCTTAGTTTCGCTTATCCGAACAGCAGTCCTAGCTCGATAATTGCTACATTTTTTTGGAGGAAAAATGCGTTTACGCGTCTTGATCTTGTCTGCGATTCTGTTAGCCGGCGCGAAGTTCGCTTTTGCCGCTGACGATGCTGTCCTTCTGGTCCACTCGCCTACCGTTAACCGCACTAACGTTGTCTTTGTTTACGGAAGTTATTTATGGAGTGTCCCACGTGAGGGTGGCGAGGCTAGACAATTAACGACCGGAGGCCATGAAGGACTCCCCATTTTTTCTCCTGATGGAAAGTGGATCGCCTTTACCGCTCAATACGACGGCAACATCGACGTTTTTGTCATTCCTGCCGAAGGTGGAGAACCGCGCCGCTTAACGTTCCACCCGGGAGCCGATGTGGCAGTTGGTTGGATGCCAAACAGTAGTCGAGTTCTTTTTAGATCTGCGCGTGAGTCATACGCAGACTTCTCTCGTTTATATACGGTGGGTCTCGATGGCGGTTGGCCGGACATGTTACCGATGTGGCGCGGCGAGGATGCGACATACTCACCGGACGCTTCGCGAATTGCGTATGTGCCTAACCTTAAATGGCAAACGGCGTGGAAGCGATATCGCGGCGGCCAGACGACGCCGATCTATGTGCTTCAGTTGAACGACTTGAAACTCGAAAAGATCCCACGCGAGAATTCCAACGATTCACAGCCTGTCTGGTTTGGCAACAACATTTATTTTCTCTCCGATAGAAAAGGACCCGTCACGCTTTTTTCTTACGACACGACGACCAAGACTGTCTCGCAAGTTGTCGAGAATGGTGGACTGGATCTGAAGTCCGTTTCGGCTGGTCCCGACATATTGGTCTACGAACAGTTTGGCGGAATCTTTTTGTGGGACCCCAAAACGGCGAAATCAACGAAGGTCAACATTCATCTCTCGGGAGATTTGCCGGCGAGTCGCCCTCACTTCGAGAAGGCGAGTGACAAAATTCAGGCCGCCTCCATCTCGCCAACCGGCGCACGCGCAGTTTTTGAGGCGCGCGGCGAAATTCTTACGGTGCCGGCAGAGAAAGGCGATGCGCGCAATTTAACGAGAACTACAAAAGTGATGGAACGCGACCCCGCGTGGTCTCGTGATGGAAAATTCGTCGCTTATTTCTCAGATGAGTCGGGCGAATACGCGCTGCATATTATCGATCAATCGGGACTCGGCGCCGTAAAGAAGATCAATCTGGGAAATCCTCCCTCATTTTTTTATGGACCGAAGTGGTCGCCAGACAGCAAGAAGATCGTCTTCACTGATAAACGACTTAACATCTGGTATGCCGATGTAGAAAAGGGAACTGTAGTAAAGGTCGACACTGATCGTTTCGATGATCCAAGCGTAGTGTTGTCGGCCTCGTGGTCACCTGACAGTAAGTGGTTGACCTACTCCAAGTTTTTAGACAGCCACCTGCGCGCCATTTTTGTCTACTCCCTCGACACCAGAACTATTTCGCAGATTACCGAAGGCCTCGGTGACGCTCGTTATCCTGTCTTTGACGCGAAGGGGACCCTCGTGTTCTTCACCGCCAGCACCGACCTCGGTCTTTCGTCTGGCTGGTTGGACCTCTCGAGTTATCAGCATCCGGTCCTGCGCAACGTCTATGCAGCCGTGTTGAAGAAGGAAGATAAGTCACCGGTGGAACCGGAGAGTGACGAAGAAAAAGCTGAAGGCGAAAAGAAGGAAGAACCGAAACCGGAGGTGAAAAATAATGATGGACCGGCTAATGCGGCCAAGAAGCCGGATGAGAAGAAAGAGGACACTGTCAAAGTAACAATCGATCTCGAAGGGATCGGTCAGCGAATCGTAGCGCTGCCAATCAAACCGGCAAACTACGTTGCCATCGACACTGGCAAACCCGGCGTCATTTTTCTTAGCGAGATTCCCGATGTACCTCGCTTTGAGCCAGTCACTCCCGCGACAGTTTCCAAATTTGATCTGAGCACGAGAAAGACAGAACCCTTCCTGGCTGACATCAATGGTTTTACCGTTTCAGCAAATGGAGAAAAGGTCCTCTATCGAAAAGGTCCAGCCTGGTTCATAGCGGGTGCCGCGGCGGCGCCAAAGCCGGGAGAAGGCGCGCTCAGGATGGACGGTCTTGAAGTCTACGTCGATCCGCGCGCCGAGTGGGCACAGATGTATCACGAGGTATGGAGAATCGAACGCGACTTCCTGTATGACCCCAATCATCATGGGTTGGACCTCGTCGCAGCGGAGAAAAAATATACTCCTTATCTCAACGGCGTGGGCGGGCGTGAGGATCTTAACTACTTATTCGACGAGATGCTCGGCGAGATTACGATTGGACACATGTTCATTGGCGGCGGCGACGTGCCGGAGGCCAAGAATGTTAAGGGTGGACTTTTAGGAGCCGATTATCGAATTGAGAACGGACGTTACCGCTTTGCGCGGATATTTAACGGTGAAAACTGGAACCCGGACTTGCGTGCGCCATTGACTCAACCTGGCGTGAATGTGAAACCCGGCGATTATCTGCTTCAAGTCAATGGCGTGGATGTAAGGCCACCTGACGAACTCTATAAATATTTTGAAAACACCGCCGACCGCCAAATCCGCATTAAGATTGGTCCATCACCAGACGGCGCCAACGCACGCGAAGTTACTGTAGTACCTGTGGCGAGCGAGTTCACCTTACGAACACGTGCGTGGGAAGAAGATAACCGGCGCAAGGTCGACGCGCTCAGTGGTGGCAAGATCGCTTACGTTCATGTGCCTGATACAAACATCGGCGGGTATCTAAATTTCAATCGCTTCTATTTTGGACAGGTCGGAAAACTGGGCGCCGTTATCGACGAACGTTATAACCACGGCGGGCAGGTGGCTGACTACATCATAGATGAGTTAGGCAGACCACTGCGTAATTGCGCGATCACTCGAGAGGGTGAAAAGTTTTGTTCTCCGCAGGCCCAAATCTATGGTCCAAAGACAATGATTATTAATGAGATGTCCGGATCGGGTGGTGACGCACTTCCGTGGATGTTCCGGCAAGATAAACTTGGAGTCCTGGTAGGAAAGCGAACGTGGGGTGGATTGGTGGGAATTTGGAATTACCCGCCGTTGATGGATGGTGGATATGTGACTGCGCCACGTGGGGCAATCTATGGATTGAAAGGTGAGTGGGAGGTTGAGAACCGGGGTATCGCTCCCGACATTGAGATCGAAAATGATCCGGCGTCAGTTGCGTCGGGAAGGGATTTACAATTGGAGCGGGCCGTTCAGGTAACGCTCGAAGCGTTACAAAAGAACCCGGTCGTGATTCCAGATCATCCACCGTATCCGAATTATCAGAAGCCGTAAACGGACGTTTTCCGTTCAGGCTGGTTTCGATCCTGGCCACGTAATGAACCGGGATTTTAGAAGGACACTTCTGTCGGAGCGCGCCCGTCTCAGGCGCCCCGTTCAAAACCACGAACGATCAATTTTTCGATTATAGAGAGAGTCGTCGTTGCACTGAATAAAAAGGGCGACGAGGGCGGCCGCGCTCCGACAGAAGCGTGCTCGTGTTCCGCAAAGCGACAATCGGCGAACGACCCGTCGAGCGTGGTATCCTTCAATTCATGAAGTCACCGAGCATTACCACTATTTTTCTTCTCCTCCTGGTCATAGTAATTCCTGCCAAAGCCCAATCCTGGACCACCAAACTCGATGGTCCTGTTCGCTTTTACCAGACGACGGAGCTGGGTGTCGTAGTCGCGGGAACAGCGAAGTCGCTTTACGTCATTGATGCGGCGACTGGCGAAACCTTGTGGCGACGCAAAGATGTGGCGCTCGACGAAACTGACATCGCACCAGTTCCTGGCACTGACCTTCTATTACTAAGTTTCGAAAAGGGTGACAAAACCAGAGTTGAAGCAGTGGACATCGTTACCGGAGATTCGATCTGGCGTAGTGAAAAGATCAAAGGTGGACTCATGCACCTCGCCACCGATCCGGAGTCAAACCTGCTCGCGGTTGTCCTGGTTAAAGATCCAAAGGACAAAGCGCGCAATGGGTTCAAACGCCATCCGCTTGTACATGTGCTCGACCTGTCGAGTGGTGAGGAACTTTGGAAGTATGAAGCGAGTGAAGTGGAGATGATGCCAACCCGTTGGCCCGAGGACGACGGGAAAGAGGTGGAATATACCCTCGACAATTACTACCCGCCCGCCTTTGTCGATGGCCGACTCTATCTCTTCTACGAGGGCGTAACTTCCTTTGACGGGCGAGGCGGCAAAGAACGGCTTCGTGAAAAATACAAAATCAATGAAGACGGCCTCGCCCTGACTGAAGCTGAACCGATATTTTCAGACTCTTCGATCTATGTCTCCGGGCGTGGTCACGTGCGGGCGATTTCACGACAGACGGGCGATACAGTTTGGGAAGCTAAAGACCTGGGACTGTCGCCCGAGATGCTGTTTGTAGACAACATAATTTATGTCAGAACGGGCGGCATTTTCACTCAGTTAAAGAACGGTGAGACGGTGGAACGCGGCCCTTATGGAGTGAGCGCTATTGATGCGCACAACGGCAAGGTCTTGTGGCGCTTCAAGGGAGCCGACAAGGGAATCACGAATCTTCTCTTACCTGACCGAAATAGAATCGCGGTTGCCGATCGCGACGACCTGATCATGCTCGACGCTCAGACCGGCAAGCGTACGTTCAAAGTAAGTCATCACATCGAGCAGGCATCGTTTGGCTTGTTGAATGAACGCGGCGATGTCGTGATTGGTGGCCAGTCAGAGATAGCTGCATTTGATCCGGCCTCAGGTCGTGAGTTGTGGCGCGCGCGTCACATGCCGCCAGGCCGAGGTCTGTTCAAAACCATTACGGCGATCGCAGCCAGAGCGACGTCGCTCTACTTTCGTTATGGAGGAACCGCGATGACGGCCGTGCGTGGGGTTCAGATCGCGCGTGCGGTTTCCAGTTTGAGTTGGTCCGGACTGGCGGCGCGTTCCTCTTTTTCAAATCTTCAATCGCTGGCAACCAGTTCCGCCCGCAGCTACGAGGCCGCAAGGTTCAGACGCTTCGGAATCCTCGCGAAGGCCCGGGGAAACAGTAACGACGTGGTTAATGTCGGCAGTCTTACTCGCAAGCGCACAGTCAACGTCGAGGACCGACTACTGGACCGTCTCGATCCATCAAATCAACTCGATCGACTTTCGCGTTATCTCTGGCATAAGGATCGTCTCGCCGCCTTGCGTGGCCAATGGATGTACTTCTACACAGACTTGAAGTCTCAAGACGGTCATGGGCTGGCAGGTGTGAACATCAATAATGGACAAACCGACCGCGAAATAAGAGTCAACGACTTGGATGAGCGCTTTATTACCGATGAAGTGCTGGGACGAATGTATCTGGCCGACGGGAACCGTTTAATCAGTGTCCCGCTACGTTGAGTCCAACGTCCAAAGTCCCAAGTCCATGGTCCAAAGTCCCAAGTCCAAAGTCTGCGTTATTTTAGAGGGACGCTTCTGTCGGAGCGCGCCCGTCCCGGGCGCCCCGTTCAAAGACACGCAACCGCCATCTTAAAAATTGAGAAGTGTGAGTGCGACGGGGGCAGCCGAGGACGGCTGCGCTCCGACAGAAGAGGGTTCGTAAGTAACGACATGACGATCTTCCACGTTAGGAATTAATCGGAACCTTGCTTTGAGCGACGAGTTGCGCAAGCGAGCAGTAAGCGGACGTTAGAATCGAAACACAAAGAACGAGCAGAAGCAGGAAGAGGCCCGGGAGGGTCATGATGAATTGTGCGATCAGCCGGAGGTGGGTGATACCAAACGGTGAAGCGTCTGCATGGCTAGCTAACCTCACAACCTCACATAGAAAAACAACGGGTAAGATTCCGGTCAGGACCGCCGCCAGGAAATTGCTCCAAAGACGTTTGATGAAGAGCAGTAGCGTGGCAAGAAGAACGATGGAGGAAAGAAAGAAGTTTTCTGGGGGTATCAAGTAGTTGGGTTGAAACCACACTTGGACCATATTCGCTACTGCGACAAAGAATATAACCGCTTTCGGATCCAGAAGTCGTTTGAGCATCGGCTTTCCCTCCATCACAGAGTTAGTTCACCGGTTTAGACTCCGAACCAACGCTGCCGGTTCCGACATTTAGGAAAAATATCTAAGGGATGCTCTTCTGTCGGAGCGCACCCGTCTCCGGGCGCCCCCGTTGGAAGACACGCAACGGCCATCTTAAAATTTGAGAAGTGTGAGTGCGACGGGGGCGGCCGAGACGGCTGCGCTCCGACAGAAGAGAGTGCTCGTGTTCCTCAACGATATGACACTTTTGCCAGTACCTTCATAGCGCCGGGACTGCCGTCGGTGGAATTCAACGAGTATCGCGACACAAATTTTGGCGGGATCTGAACCGTCTACAAACTGCAGTTTGTGGAATTTTTACAAGAGACTCTGAAGCATCTGATCGCGTTTACGCGACCGCGAAGCTAACCTCGCTCGCGTGACTCACCGCACCACAATATATCGCCGGAAGCTGCGCTTCCTTCATCTGAAGCTTTGCAGCACGTTCGCCAACTTCTTCCCAGTTGCCACGCTCATACGCCAACGTACACTTGAAGATTTCGCTGAATATTCCTTCCTCACCAAGTAGGCCATTTTTGATCTCGCGGGTTATCGAAAGCTCGTCAAGCACCTCTGAAAGTTCACGACCGAGAACGGCGTCGAGGCACGAGAAGAGGCCCATTAAATAGAGGTCGTCAGAACTGCGGCTTAGTCCAATCGAAGTCGCAATGGATTCACACATGCTCGCCCGCACTAAAGCGCGATTCACCAATTCAGTTACACAGCCGTTTGAGATCTGGACGAGGGCAATCAACGTGATCCACTTCCGTATTCCTTGCTCACCCAATTGCACGATTGCCTGTCTGACTGATCCAATCTCGCGCCGGAAACAGAAGGCCGCAGAGTTTAAGTAACGCAGCAACTTGTAGGTCAGCGACAGGTCTTCACTAATCAGTGCTTCCAGGTTCCTGAATTGAAGTTCAGGTTGATGCAGTTCGCGGATGACTTTCAGGTAATGCAGTTTGCTCGCTGGAATGTCCTGCCCCGTCAAAATTACGGGCTTACCGAAGAAGTAACCCTGGAAGTAGGTGTAACCCATTTCTGCGGCGCGTTTGGCGACCTCCCACGACTCGACTTTTTCCGCACACAAAGATATGCCTCTGGCTTGGAATCGTTGGGCCAACTCCTGCTGTTCTTCCGGTGAGGTAGAAAGAAAATCGACTTTGATCAGATCTGCGAAATCGGCGAGCACTTCCCGCGCGTCGTTGTAGACGTAGTCGTCAAGTGCGATCCGGTAACCGCCACCCTTTGCTTTGCGACAAGCTTCAATCACCTCGCGATCCGGCGGTACAGACTCGAGCAGTTCGATAACTGTCGATTCTCGTGGAAGAAGGACCGCACAGTTTTTTATCAGGGTAGAACGGGTGAAATTGATGTAGGCAGTTTTGCCCTCAAGGAGGTTGCCGCTTCCTGAAAAGATGTGAGAGTCAACGATTGTTTGGACGGAAGCTTCATCGAGGTTTGCACCGTCGTAAAAATTATCGGCGCTCGAACGATATAACAGCTCGTATCCGTGCACCGAGGTATTTCGGTCGAAGATTGGTTGGCGGGCAATGAACGTTTCCATTATTTCCAACATCCGAATTGTTCGAGGGTGTGTGGGAATGAGGCCAAATCCTGGCTTCATCGTTCTTATCGGCAGTATGTTGTGGATTCTTTAGAGAGGGTTCGGCGTTAGATATGATAGGTTTGCCTCTGCGTCTCAGCGATCTCGGCGTCTCTGTGTTGAAATTGAGTCCAGCTATACAACGTAGATTTCAACACAGAGACGCAGAGAACGCTGAGACACAGAGAAGAAGTATTAGTGAATCGTGTTGTTTCCAGGGGGATTAATAGACCGGTATGAAGAGATTTTGCGTTGTAGTTTTACTTTTATTCGGATGCTTTCTAATCCCGGATCTATTCAAGACAAGTGCGTCGTCTTCAAGAAATTCTACCAGGGCAACAACGACCGCAACCGGAATCAGTCGGGATCAATCGTCGAGCACGACGCAATCAGACGCAATTTGGAAACTCAACAGCCTCAATAACAAGACAACCTTCAACGGCAGAACCAAGTCAGGCGCGCTTTTCACCTTAAACAAGAACGCACTCGCGAATGCGTTAGCAAAGGCTCCGAAAGAATTTTCAAGCGCTGCGAAATATTCACTCTCGCTTCCCACACCCGAAGGTCAACTCACCGACTTTGCAATCGAAGAATCATCGGTCATGGAGCCGGAACTCGCGCAACGATTTCCGGACATAAAAAGTTATCGCGGGAAGGGAATTCAGGATCCTAACCTGACCGTACGTTTTGATTGGTCGCCTTTAGGATTTCACGCCGTGGTCCTTTCCGACAGTTCGGTGGTGAGTATTCTGCCTGCGAACGCTGACAACGAAACTTACCTGAGCTTCTATGACGATCCAATTGCTCAGGAATGTTCAGTTGTCGGATTAAACCAATCTACTCCCGAACCGAAGCTTCAGGCTGTCGCCACCGGACCGACTTTACGTAATTACAGAATCGCTGTAGCAGCCGACCATGAATACTGCGAGTCGTTAGGCGGAGATACGTTGGCCGGCACGGTTGCCTCCATCAACGCTTTCCTCAACGGCGTCAACGCAATTTATGAGCGGGAGCTTTCGGTCCATCTCAACCTTGTCAATAACACGAACATCATCTACTCGGCTGACAATAACGTTTGCAGCGGTGGTCCATGCACAAACAATAACGATCCTTACACCAACGGCACGACAGCCACGATGCTTAATGAAGCGCGTGCGGATCTGGCGAACAAAGTCGGGATGGCCAACTACGATCTGGGCCACGTGTTGGGCACAAATAGCGGTGGCCAGGCGTTTCTCAGAGTGGTCTGCAACGGTTCTGATATCAAAGGAGGCGCAGCTTCAGGGATGTTTGCGCCGGCTGGTAATTCAAGCTCGGTGGGGTTGTGGGCCCATGAGATAGGCCATCAATTTGGCGCGAATCATACATTCAACGGCACTAATGGATCGTGCGGTAGTTTCCTGGGATCGGATCAACGAAATTCATCGACGGCCTGGGAGACTGGCAGCGGGATTACCATAATGTCATACGCAGGCAGTTGCAGTACTGACAATATTGTTAACGCCAGGGCCTTGCGGTTTCATGCCGGTTCTATCGCCGAGATGAACAACTTCATCGCGAGCGCGACGTGCAACATGAGTCAATGGACCGCGACGGGAAATTCGGCGCCTACCGTCGACACTGGGCCAATCTATACGATTCCAAGAAATACTCCTTTCACGCTGACTGCTCACGGCAGTGATCCAGACGCTTCCGATCAACCAAACCTTACTTATGTTTGGGAACAGGCAGATGCGGGTGGTCCAAACTTCGCCAATCCGCCGTACATTGATGCCGGCGACCCCCTCAATACAACGCGTCCAATCTTTCGCTCTTTTTCTCCGGTTAATGTTTCCGAACGCACGTTTCCGAGTTGGACCTACATTCTGAACAACGCGAATACTCCGCCCGCGACGATTGGCGGTCTGCAAACTGCTGAGAACCTTCCTCAAACAAGTCGAGCGTTGGATTTTCTGGCAACTGTTCGAGACATGCGTGGTGGCGTAACTAACGGTCCGCTCCTCGTGAATGTTGACGGTAACTCTGGTCCATTCTTAGTAACAGCGCCGAATGGCGGCGAAACGTGGAGTGGAGCGAGAGCGATCACCTGGGCCGTCAACAACACAAACAATGGTCCAGTCGGCGTCAGCAATGTGAAGATTACGCTTTCGCTTGATGGCGGCAACAGCTTTCCGATTACCTTAGCTTCGAGTGTTCCCAACAGCGGCATGGCATCAGTGAACCTGCCAAACGGAATCGTTAGCTCGACAGCACGAATCAAGGTCGAGGCGCTGGGCAACATCTTCTTTGATGTATCCGACGCTAACTTCACGCTTACGCCATCCGACACGTGTCCGGTAGTTAGCAATCTGGTGTCGAATGCCGGTCGAGTTGGCGATAACGTTCTGATCAATGGTTTGAATTTCACGAATGCCGGGAGCGTTAATTCAGTCAATTTTGCAAACGGGGTGTCGGCGCCGTTTAGCGTGCTGGACGACACCAGGATTTCGACCACGGTCCCCGCCGGCGCTACGACCGGTCCTATAACATTAGGCAAATCGGGCTGCGGCGGCAGTATCACGCCGGTTTTTGTCATCTGTTCAGGTGGATCAGAATCACTTGCCATTGATAGCGGTACTGCTAACACGGCGTGGTCCATCGGCAATGCTTACTATGCGAATCGATTAACGCCATCAACCTATCCGGCAACCTTAAATGAGGTGTCGGTCTATTTTGCATCGTTCACAAACGTACCTGCCGGCACTCCTATTACGATTATTGCGGGTGGGATAAGTGGAGCGGGAACAAACTTCGTCGCGACAAATACGGTGAAGGTGAACACTACAGTCGGTGCGTTGAACCAATTCGACTCCTACAAAATTCCGAGTATAAAGATCAACTCCGGTGACTTCGTCGTCGGTCTCTTTGTAGCCGCTGGTCCAAACACTTTTCCCGCCAGCACCAGTAATAATTCGACCACCGGCAGATCTTACTTGTCCGCGGACGGCGTAAATTTTTCTCAGTTTCCTTTCCAGAACGGAGTGGGAAACTTCATGATCAGAGGCCGGGTGATCGGAGATTGTGGAGAGCCGCCAATCGTGCGGACTTTAACTGTCGATTCATGGCGACCTACGAATGGTCTACCCATCGTAGTGAGTCCTGTAGATAACAATGGTCTTGCGGATGAGGTGAGTAAGTTCACGCGAACTTATAACAACAACACCGTGGTCACGCTGACAGCGCCTTCCGTGAGCGGTGCGAATGCTTTTCAAAAATGGCAGCGCGATGGAGTCGACTGGTCAACCAGCGTCTCAACGAATGTGACGATGGATTTGGACCACACTATGACGGCAGTGTATGCACCTGTGCCTGTTCAGATCACGGTCCAAAGTAATCCTGCGGGACGCACGATTTCGATCGATGGAGGTCCGGTTCTCACTGCGCCTCAAGTTGTTCAATGGATCCCGGGTTCAGCTCACTCAATTGCGACAACTTCTCCGCAAGCGGGAACTACGGGTACTCAGTTTGTCTTTACGTCATGGAGTGATGGCGGCGCGATTTCACATAACGTGACCGCACCGGCGACGAACACGACATATACAGCAAATTTCACGACGCAGTTTTTGTTGACCACGCAGGTTGCCGGAACTGGAGGAACAGTTCAACCTGCTTCAGGCTTCATCGATAGTGGCCAAAGTGTCCAAATAACTGCTGTTCCGACTAGTGGATTTACTTTTTTAAAATGGACCGGATCCGGAAGCGGCTCGTTTACCGGAACAACTAACCCTGTCTCGGTGGTAATGAATGGTCCAATTACGGAGTCCGCTGCGTTTAGTCCCATCAGCACTATTCGGTTCGCTTCAGGAAGTGGATCAGTCTCCGAAGGAGGAACTCAGATCACCGTTACTGTTACCCGGGCATTCACGCTCAGCAATGCCACAGTGGATTATGCGACGAGTGATAGTGGATCGCCGGTTCCGTGCGAGAACGTGAGTGGAAATGCATCGGCACGTTGTGACTATCTGACAACCCTGGGAACATTGACCTTTACGCCGGGTGAAGGCAGTAAAACGATTACGATTCCGATAGTTGATGATAGTTACGCAGAAGGGCCGGAGACGTTTTCGATCACGCTGACCAATGCGACAGGTGGCGCGCAGCTAGGTACACCGGCAACGGAAACAATAACGATCAATGACAACGAAACGGTCAATGGAAGCAATCCCATTGACACTGCCGGCTCTTTTGTTCGGCAACATTACATCGACTTTCTGAACCGAGAACCGGATGCGAATGGACTTGCCTTTTGGACCAACGAGTTCACCTCGTGTGGTCCAAATACGCAGTGCATCGAAGCGAAGCGAATAAATGTATCAGCGGCGTTCTTCCTTTCGATTGAGTTTCAGGAAACTGGCTACCTGGTCTATCGAACTTACAAGACAGCGTTTGGCAACCTGTCTAATGGTCCAGTGCCGGTAAGCTTTACGCCGTTCTTACGAGACACACAGCGTATCGGGCAGGGAGTGGTTGTGGGGCAGGGGAATTGGCAAACTCAGTTGGAACTAAACAAACAGGCCTTTATGCAGGCGTTTGTGCAACGAGCTGATTTCCAAAGTGCATTTCCGAATTCACTGACGGCGACGCAGTTTGTGGACCAGTTAAATACTAAGGCTGGTGGAGTATTGTCTGAGGCAGAGCGAAATAACCTGATAGCGTCGCTGACCAATCCCGGCGATTCCGCACAACGCGCCACAACCTTACGGGCAGTGGCAGAAGACGCAGACTTACGGAATGCGGAATTCAATAAGGCGTTTGTGTTGATGCAGTACTTTGGTTATCTCCGTCGCAGTCCGAATGAACTTCCGGATAGTGACTACAGTGGGTTCAACTTCTGGCTTGGTAAGCTGGACCAGTTCAACGGCAACTACGTTGAGGCGGAAATGATTAAGGCCTTCATTACTTCCGGCGAATATCGCAGGCACCTTGGACCATAAGTAGCACCTTGATTGAAAGACGAACCTTTCTGTCGGAGCGCAGCCGTCCCGGCCGCCCCTTCAAAAAGCGGTCCATCGTCATAAATAGTACGCTCTTCTGTCGGAGCGCAGCCGTCCCGGCCGCCCCCTTCAAATACAAGCCTCTCCCGCTCTCGACTTATTCAACCAACGACGTTAATCTCCTCAATTACCTCACTATGAAAGTTGCACTCTCACATGCTAAAGGACATACCTCATCAAAGACTCAAAGGCACCGGCTGGAATACTCGCGGCTATTTGCCTCACTTCGACGGCGAAGCCATTCCTCAATTCATCACACTCAAGCTTGTTGACGCTATTCCTCTCAAAGTTATAGATCGATGGAAAAGGGAACTGGAACAGTTAAGTCGCAAAGAAGAGCAGATTCTAATGCAGCGACGGATTGATGCTTACCTGGACCAGGGATACGGGAGCTGTTATCTAAAGGATCCACAAATCGCCGCGATAGTTGAAAAATCTTTACTGGATTGCGATGGAATTGACTACGAGCTTTTCGCATGGGTAGTGATGCCAAATCATACTCACTCACTGTTAAAGCGTTTCGAAGACAGGAATATTCCGGAGATCATGGATGCCCACAAAGGATATACAGCGCACCAAGCGAATGAGCTGCTCAATCAAAGCGGTCAGTTCTGGATGGAAGATTACTTTGACCGGTATATCCGAAATGAAAAGCACTTTTGGAATACGGTTCGTTACATTGAGAACAATCCAGTGAAGGCCCGGCTGTGTAAGAAGCCTGAGGACTGGCCCTTTAGTAGCGCATGGTTTCGGAAACATGGAAGGAAGCAGACGTAGGTGTGTGGACTTGCGCTCTTCTGTCGGAGCGCAGCCGCCCCGTTCGAGGAAGAGGATCTATGTGACGACGGGGGCGGCCGGGACGGCCGCGCTCCGACAGAGGAAGCGTGTGAAAGTTGAAGTGAGTGGTGTGTGATGGGGGCGGCCGGGACGGCTGCGCTCCGACAGAAGAGGGCGTGTGAAAGTTGAAGTGAGTGGTGTTTGATGGGGGCGGCCGGGACGGCCGCGCTCCGACAAAAGAGGACAGATTAAAAACTTGTTGGCACTCCACGCCGAATAGTCTATAAATAGCTGTTGGTTTACTCGTTTTTTCCATTAACCGCTTCTGAAAGCCGCCGTTAACGGTGGTGCTGCGACAGTTCGTTTTCCCCCACCTCATTCAGTACTGCCATCTGTTGGCGGGCTGGATAACAGTCAACGTCCAAACACTTCTACAATGCCTGCTGACCGGAAACCCCGACGCCTGCTATTTCTGTTTGTCCTTTTAGCCAGTTTTCTTAGTTCGAGTTTTTTTCTGATCTCAGTTGCGTCAACTACTGACACAAAGAAAACTCGGGTAGCTGAACCGCAAAAAACTGCGATCGATCCAGTCAGTAGTGGTCGAATCGCCTTCACGCACTTCACCGATCGCAATGGCCTCCCTCAGAACGCCATTCAGGCGATGGCCTTCGATAAGAAGGGCTACTTATGGATTGGTTCTCAGGACGGCGCGGCCTATTACAACGGGCGATCATGGACCGTGGTAAACATGCCCAACCGGACCATCTCGAATTTCGTGCGAGCTATTCTCGTGGCGAGCGACGATAGTATCTGGTTTGGACGCCAGGAAGGTGGCGTGTCGCGTTTGAAGGACGGCGTTTGGACCACGTTCGACGAAAAAAGCGGCTTGCCTGACAAACGAGTAAACGCGTTGCTTGAAACCACGGCTGCAGATGGTTCATCCACAATTTGGATCGGCACCGATCGTGGCCTGGTCCAACTCAGCAACGGTGTGCCGTCTCATGCTGACAGCAGTGGACCATTGCCGAGCGAACATATCACCAGCCTAATAGAATCCAGAAATGGCGACGGCTCAGCAGTAGTTTGGGTCGGAACGGAAAAAGGGCTGGTGAGGTTCTCCAACGGCGAGCGAAAAATAATCACTGTAAGTGACGGGCTACCGCGGGACCATGTCATTTGTCTGCTGGCAACAAGGGACGCAAACGGACAACCTGTTTTGTGGATCGGCACTCGGGACGGACTTATCCGTTATCAGGTAAACGAAAACCGTTTCTCACTTCTCGATTCGAAATCAGGCTTACCGCCAAACACGATCGTTTCGCTCGCAGAGACCACCGAAGGCGACGGCTCGAAAGTCCTCTGGGCGGGAACAGATGCGGGCGGTCTGCTGCGATACCAGGATGGCGCCTGGTCCATCTTCGGTACGCGCGAAGGACTCTCGTCGAACAGTGTCTTCAGTCTGCTACCGAGTTCCGGTACGAATGTTACGGAGACCCTATGGATTGGTACGGATGGTGGCGGACTGGCGCGCTTGACGTTAGGTGGTTGGCGTAGTTTCAGTACGAGCAATGGTCTACCGGTTAATTCGATCTACTGCATTTTTGAGACTCAAGACAGCGCGGGACCAGCAATGTGGTTTGGTACTTACGGTGGCGGTCTCGCGCGCTTACAAAATGGTCGCTGGACCATCTTTGATCGATCGTCAGGAATGGCTGACAACACCGTCTTCGAAATGCTCGAAACTACACTCGATGATGGGCAGCACGTTCTCTGGGCCGGCATGAAAGGCGGTGGTCTCACGCGTTTTGAGAATGGCCGTTGGGTAAAAGGCGAGATTGAGAATGCGCTTGGCGATACAACCATACGCAGCATGCTGGCCACGACTGACGAAGACGGATCACGAGTGGTTTGGGTGGCGAGCGGCGGGCACGGGTTGGCCCGTTTGTCGAAAAACAAATGGACGTTTTTTAATTCGAGCAATGGATTACCACATGACAGTGTTTTTGAAATGGCAGAAACGATCGATCAGGACGGCACACATGTCTTATGGGTCGCCACGGGTGGCGGAGGCATCGCCCGTTTTGCAAAAGGTCAATGGCGAGTGCTTGATGTCTCCTCAGGTCTGCCATCAAACTCAGTCTTGAGTTTACTTATCGATCATGCGCGTGATGGTAAGACTTATCTCTGGGCCGGGACCGAAGGTGGTGGACTCGCGCGACTGGAGTTGAATGAAACTGCCTTAGACGCTCCTCACTGGTTAACGTTCAGCGATTCAACTTCTCCTGCCCTTCCCAACAACACGATTTACCAGGTGCGCCAGGACTCGCACGGCGCCATCTATGTCAGCCATAACAAGGGAATCAGCCGGCTTACGCCTCGTTACGATGAAACAAAAGGCAATGCTATCGCCGGATACGATATCAACACATTCACAACTGAGGATGGGTTGCCTGCAAATGAAGGTAACGGCGGTGTTTCACTCGTGGATTCAAAAGGGCGTATTTGGTTCGGCGGAGTTGGGGGCGCCGCAGTCTTCGATCCCTCGCATGAGATTCCCAAACAGGCGCCGAGTCAGCTCTACATTGAAAGGGCCTTAGTTGGTGATAAGGCAACAGTTTTTGGTCCATCGCACACACTTCCTTACGATCAGAACCACATCTCCTTTGAATATGCCTTACTGTCGTTTGTGCATGAAGACGGAACCCGGTTTAGCACTCAGTTAGTCGGACTGGAAGCTGGACCAACTGGATGGACTTCTGACGGTAAAAGAGACTTCTCATCACTGCAACCGGGAGACTACACCTTCAAAGTGTGGGGTAAAGATTCAAGCGGTAACATCACTGGACCAGTCTCAGTTGCGTTTACCATCAAGCCACGACTGGCCCGCACGTGGGGAGCGTATGCGTTGTACATTGCCCTGCTGGCTGGTCTCGCCTTTGCCGTGGTTCGTCTTCGCACTCGTTCCCTACGGCGCAGGAATGAGTGGCTAAAAGGTCGGGTTAATGAACGAACGCGAGAACTTGCCGAGAAGGTTGAAGAACTGCGGGAGTCGGAGCACCGCGCGTATAACTACGCCCAGGCAAAAAGTCGATTCCTCGCCAACATGTCGCACGAAATCCGAACTCCGATCAATGGCGTGATAGGGATGACGAGTCTTTTACTCGATACTCCATTGACTCCGGAACAACGTGAAAGAGCAGATTTGGTCAAACGTTCCGGAAACATCTTGTTGACGATCGTTAACGACATTCTCGACTTTTCCAAGATCGAGGCCGGAAAGTTGGCGCTTGAATCGATCGACTTCGAGCTCAACTCGGCCATCGAAGATGTATTCGAGTTAGTGGCGAGCAAAGCGCAATCAAAAGATCTAGAGCTGGGAAGTCTGATTGACAGCGGTGTTCCGCAATCAATCAAAGGCGATCCAATTCGGCTACGGCAGATTCTTATCAACCTTGTGGATAACGCAATTAAGTTCACCGAGCGTGGTGGTATTTCCGTGCGCGTGAGGCTGGTATCTGATCGTGATGAGAGTATTGTGCTGAAATTTGAAGTCAGAGATACGGGCATTGGAGTCAAGCCGGAAGATGTTGATGATCTCTTCACTGCTTTCACTCAGGCCGATAGTTCAACGACCAGGCGATATGGCGGCACCGGGCTTGGATTAACAATTGCCAAGCAACTGGTTGAACTCATGGAAGGAGAGATTGGCGTCGAAAGTCATGGCATGGACCATGCGGATTCGGGAAGTACATTTTGGTTTACCGCTCGGTTTGACAGATCGTCTGTCGTGATTGAAGAACTACCACCCTTCGAAAATAAGAGCGCGCTTTACATCGGGCGCAAGGGCATTCAACAACAGAGCATCCTGAGTCTATTAACAAAATGGAAGATCGAGGTTACAACGACTGACAATCGCGTCGACGCGAATGCGAAACTCCAAAGTTCAAATCCGTACGATGTAGTGTTGATTGATTACGCCCTTCCCGAAGAGGAGGTCCGATCTCTTACCCAAACTGTCGTCAACGAAACATCGTCGCCAGTTATATTGATGAAGTCGTTCGGTGTGCATCCGGATTTTGAAGAGCAGTGCTATGTATTATCGAAACCGGTGCGAAGAGCACAACTATTTGCAGAGTTGTCGTATGCGTTCGATCCGGGTCGCAGGAGATTAGAGCGTGCTCCAAACTTGAAGGTCGCTACAAAACAGGTAAGAAGCCAGCCGCACCGTTTGCTCTTGGTGGAGGACAATACAACTAACCAGGAAATCGTGGTTATGAACCTCTCGCAATTAGGGTTTGACACCGCAACTGTTAAGAATGGTCGCGAGGCGGTCGAGGCGCTGCAACACGCTGAGTATGATCTCGTCTTCATGGATTGCCACATGCCTGAAATGGACGGCTTTGAAGCGACGACCTTGATTCGAAGGGGAGAGAAGAACGGACATCGTATGCCGATCATCGCCATGACTGCGAGTGTCATGCCTGAGGATCGCGCTCGTTGTCTTGCGGTCGGCATGGACGACTATCTATCAAAACCTTTGAATCGTGACGACCTCCAGAACATTCTTGAACGCTGGCTAAATGTGCGCCCTGCAATTGCGACAGAAGAGAGTCCGGTAGCTCACGATGCTTTGGCAAAGCTGAGACAACTGGGTGGCTCGAACGAGAGTTTCCTTTCCGAATTGATCGACGTCTTTCAGACCGAAAGTTTAGAGCGACTGAAGCAAATGAAAGAGGCTGCGGCAACGAGTGATTTAGCGAAGCTGCAAGACCTCGCGCATACGCATCGAGGCGCGTGCATCAACTTCGGCGCCCAGCGAATGGCCGACTTGTGTGAGAAGGTGGAATTCACAACGAGTGCCGAGCCACGGTTGATCAACGAAACGATTGCGGAGATTGAGAGTGAGTTTATTAAAGTCAGTCGCGTGTTGCAGGTTGAGCGTGTGCCTGTGAGCTAAGACATATTGACAAGAGTTATCCGGGTCCTCTGCAGAAGCTACCTCAGCTGATTGTCGCACTTAATCCAGCGCAGTTGGGAAGGGCGGTTTACCCCCGCTGGCCAAACCAAAATCCTGGCAGGCGACTTCATTCACAGTAATCGGGGGTAAACCACCCTTCCCAACTGCGCTAACCATAGTTTCGCTTTTGAGTTTGCAAAGGGTCCCGGCTAGTCAACTATCGACGTTTGTTTCGCTTCTGTTCGTACATCTCGCGGTCGCCATTTTTGATAAGTTCGTCGAGTGTCAAAGGGGAATCGGAAGTCATTGACGCGACGCCGATGCTCAAAGAGATTTCGTAATTCCTCGACGGTTGATCATTGTGCTGACTCACATTGTTGTTTAGTCGTTGCACGTCATTTCCCGCATCGTTCTGCCCGTTGGACGTTTCGAAAATAACGAACTCGTCACCACCGATGCGAGCGATTAGATCTGAACTCCGAAAAGTTTCACGCAAAATATCGGCGACTTCCTGGATGGCCCGCGATCCCATTTCGTGCCCGTGTGTGTCGTTGAGTCTCTTCAGTCCATCCATGTCGATATAGATCAACGAGGCAGGGCGTCTTTCCCTCCGAGCATTGTTCAACTGCTGCTCGCCTAAAGTGAAAAAGCCGCGCCGGTTGTATAGACCAGTCAGATCGTCAGTTAACGACAGACTCCTTAGTGACTCCTGCGCCAGTTCAAGCTCGGCCACTCTTTGGGCCAGGCTCACTTGCAACTCGACCATGCGCATCCCGACTTTAACGCGGGCATGTAGTTCGTCATTATCAAACGGTTTGGTGACGTAGTCGTCAGCGCCGGCTTCAAGTCCGGTGACGATCAGTTCTTTTCTGGTGTTGGCGGTGAGAAGAATAATGTAGACGGGAGTTGCACTGCGGTTCTGTCGAAGGTGTTGGCAGACAGTAATTCCATCCATCTTCGGCATTGAGAGATCGAGGATCGCCAATTTTGGTGGATCGTCATTTTGTAAAATTTGGAGAGCGACCGCGCCGTCCGTAGCCTCAACGACCTCGTGTCCCCATCCCTCCAACGTCATCTGCAGGATCCGCCTGGACACAGTTTCATCTTCGGCGATAAGTATCCGCACTTGTACACGCCTCCCAAGGACCGGTTCAAAGACAATCGCAAAATTCTAGTTCAGTTTTCGTTACGGCGCACGGCAGTCGACCAATAAACCCACACGTGGGCCAAGGGCTCCCGCGGGTAGCAGGGCTCGAAATTTTTCTTGACGAGTGGACGCTACAGAAGTAATTTACCGCCGTACTAAACCATTTTTTCGGAAGACGTGACTCTCATTTCCTTGCCACGTACTCCGAGTTTTCACTGGTGGGTTCCCGGGCTCGTCGAAGCTTCTGGTCGAGTTGGCTGAACTCCTGAGATCCGAAGATAAAGATCGGGCGCTTGAATTATTGAACCGAGCGATTTCTTTCTCGCCTGATGAGCCGAGCGGTTACGTGGCGCGAGGCGGCTTATACTTTTACTCGAAAGCCGACGCCACCGAAGCTGAGTCTGACTTTCGCAAGGCACTCATTTTAACCAATTGGGAAAATGCTTCAGCTTGGGCAGGATTAGGCGACTCATTGGCTCGTCAGGGCCGCCGTGACGAAGCCATCTCTGCGTACAAGCATTACCTAAGGCTTCGTCCTCAAAGCGCAGCGCACTACGACAGCGAGATTAGGAAATCAATCTCACTACTCAAGGGAGTTGCCTCCACTCCTTGATTTCGCGTTGGTAAACTCTCTATTTGCGAAGAGCGGAACACCGCGACCCAATTAACTGACTGCACCAATTCTAAAACGATCCGATCTCGAGTCTTCATGTCTCGTATTTCAAGGCTGGGAAACCGGCAACGCGAAGTTAACGTTGCGCCTGGACGACTTCTTTAACATAATGCTTTCTCCCGAACCTAACCTCGGTTAGAAACCTCAAAGATTACTCAAACCAACCGCCTTATGCTTTCTCAAAAAATACTGCCTCCCTTCATGGTTCGTACTGCTATCGCGATTTTTTGCGCCTTGATGTTGTTGGTATTGCCTGGACGATTGTCGACGGCGGGAGCCGCGTCTACTTTCGTCGTTACCAATACTAATGACTCGGGAGCGGGTTCATTACGTCAAGCGATGCTCGATGCCAATTCCACTCCGGGCTCGGATCAGATCACTTTTTGAAATCAACTCCGGTATCCGAACGATAACGCCGACCTCTCCACTACCGAACATTACGGATCCGGTCGTAATAGACGCTACTACGCAACCGGGTTTTGCAGGGCCTCCACTAATCGAGCTAAATGGAAATAACATCTCTGACTTTCCGAACACTGGCGCGTTCAATATTTTGTCGGGTAATACGACCATTAAAGGCTTCGTGATTAATCATTTCAGAGATCGGGGAATCTCTATTTCTACTGCTGGAGGAAATCATATTGAAGGTAACTATATCGGTACAGACATCACGGGAAGGCTTCGTGCGGGCGGTCCGGGAAGTGGTATCAGCGTTGAATCACCGAATAATGTAATAGGAGGCTCCACTCCAAACGCCAGGAATGTTATTTCCGGAAATGGCTCCAGTGGCATCACGATCGCTGGCTTCAATGCCGACGGAAACATTATTCAAGGCAACTACATCGGTATAGATTCCACCGGTACGTCTGCCTTGGGTAACGACCAAAGCGGCATTCTTTTGGGGACTTCGAACAATACGGTTGGAGGCACAACCTCGGGTGCACGCAATGTGATTTCGGGCAACTCCAACGGAATTATGATGCTGACGAATGGGACATCTGGAAATTTAATACAGGGCAATTACGTTGGCACAGATGTCTCAGGTCAAAATAAGATAGAAAACTCAAATTGTGGCATCGCTATATTCAATTCGTCTAACAACAACGTCATTGGTGGAACTGTCGCAGGGGCACGCAATGTTGTTTCCGGCAATAGCTGGGGAATATGCATCATAGGCAGCAGCGGTCTACCGGCCAGCAACGTGATCCAGGGTAATTATGTTGGACTGGCAGCGGACGGAAAGTCGCCGCTTGGTAATCGCGTTCAAGGAATTTCGGTGTCGAATGCCAATAATACGACCATCGGCGGTGGAACTCCGGGTAGCGGTAATACGATCGCATTTAACGGACCAACAGTAGAGTCGGGAGTAGGGACTGGCCTGGATGTCTTGAGCGGAGAGAACCACACAATACGAGGCAATTCGATATTTTCCAATGGGCGCCTCGGCATTGATCTCGGCAGCGATGGCGTTACTAACAACGATTCAGGAGACGGTGATAGTGGGCCCAACTTTAGACAAAATTTTCCGGTGATTACGAATGTCACAATTAGCGCCGGATCGGCCAATATTCAAGGCACGCTCAATAGCGTAGCCAATACCAATTTTCAGCTGGACTTCTATGCGAACAGTGTTTGTGATTCGGGTGGGTTTGGTGAAGGAGCACGCTGGTTGGGTTCAGCTCCGGTTACCACCAGCGCTGTGGGTGATACTAACTTCAATCTTAATTTCTCAGTCTCCTTAACAGCCGGCCAGGTAATAACTGCTACGGCAACCGATCCCAGTGGTAACACTTCCGAGTTTTCGCAATGTTCATCGCTTTCGTCGTCGAGAGGCAGCGTGGGTTTTGTTTCGACATCTGTCACCGTTAATGAAGGTGACGGTACTGCATTTTTCGCACTCACACGGACTGGCGGAAATGTTGGTCCTATATCGGTTGATTATGCCGTAACCAGTCAATCGGCCACCGAAGGAAACGACTTTCCAGCAACACATGGGACTGTGACTTTTGCAGATGGTGAGACTTCGAAGACATTCAGCGTTCCTGTAATTGACGACTCCTTGGACGAACCAACCACTGAAACCGCTAAAGTCTCACTCAGTAGTTCAGGCGATCTTGATGTTATTAGTTCTCAAGGCGTGGCGACTTTGATAATCACCGATAACGATCCTACGCCCGCTATCTCGATTGCCGATCTCAGCGCCAACGAGGGAGATTCCGGTACCAGCACATTCAACTTTCATGTGACATTGGCAAGTCCCAGCGCGCAGGAAATTACCTGGGGCTTTTTTGTTTCCGATGGCACGGCAACCAGATCCAACAACGATTATTCGCTGCCTCTTGCGATTTTCGTTACCTTCGCGCCGGGGCAGACCGAAGCAACAATTTCTGTTCCGGTAAATGGCGACACTGTTTCCGAACCCAACGAAACGTTCCTGGTTAATCTTTATAATCCAATGACTGGCGACATCACTGGTCAAGCCGTGGGGACCATTCTCAACGACGACGCTGTCCCTGCTGCCTCTCTGTCTATTAACGACGTTTCGATCAATGAAGGTAACAGCGGCACGACCGATGCGGTGTTTACCGTTGCCTTATCGGGACCATCGACACAGACGGTTACTGCTGACCTACACGCCTCTGACGTTACAGCAACCGCTGGAACAGATTTTCAGAATGCCGCCGCAAGTCTCACATTTTCTCCTGGGCAAACTGTCCAAACTTTTACCGTGCACGTAATTGGCGACGACATATTTGAAGGTAATGAGACCTTCCAGGTCAGTCTCAGCAACGTCGTAAATGCAGGCATTGATGACGCCGTAGGAGTTGGGACGATTGTAGATGATGAGTCTCAGCCAACGCTGTCGGTAAATAACATCACTGCGGTCGAAGGGGATAGCGGAACAAGTGATGCGGTCTTCACGATCACATTGTCAGGGCCAAGTGCTTTTGCCGTTAACTTCATGATGGACTTAACAGACGGTACTGCAAAGATACACGAAGATGTTGCCAACCTCAGTGGGGGTGTTTCCATACCCGCTGGCGAGACAGCTCGAAATATTCGTGTCCGGATCATTGGTGACACGCTCACTGAAGGTGACGAAACCTTTTTTCTAAATATATCGAATCCGAACCATGCAACGATCGCTGATGGACAGGGAACCTGTACGATTCAAGATAATGAAGGTCCGGCGTCGCCACCCACTTTCCAATTTACCACCCAGTTTAATAACGTCGATGAAAGTGCCGGGAGTGTTGAGATCACTGTAAGTCGCACGGGTAGCACTGCAACTGCGGCAACGGTCCAGTATGAAACAAGTCCCGTTATCGGAACAGGTGTTTCCGATCGGACTGACTACACGCTGGCGCTTGGGACCTTACAATTTGATGTGGGTGAAACAACTAAGAAGTTCACCATTCTCCTCACGGATGATGGTTACGTCGAAGATCCTGAAGATTTCTTTGTGAGCTTAAGTAATCCGACGGGTGGAGAGTCGTTGGGCCAGCCCCGGACCAGCACCGTAACGATTTTCGATAACGACACCTCGCTGCCTGTTGCGAACCCGATTGATGCCGCTCCTCTTTTTGTGCGGCAGCACTATCACGATTTTCTGAATCGCGAACCGGATCCATCGGGCTTCGCTTTCTGGCAGAACGAAATCACTCAATGCGGTACAGATACCGCGTGCATTGAAGCGAAACGAATTAATGTTAGCGCAGCCTTCTTTTTGTCGATTGAATTTCAGGAGACTGGCTACCTCGTTTATCGAATGTACAAGAGCGGTTTTGGAAACTTAGCAGGAGCGCCAGTGCCGGTCAGATTTAGGGAATTCATCCGCGACACGCAACAGATCGGACAGGGCGTTCAAGTAGGAGTAGGAAACTGGCAAGAACAATTAGAAAGCAACAAACAGTCATACGCGTTGTCCTTTGTGCAGCAGCCGGCTTTCCTGACGGCATTGCCAAATTCGCTAACGGCTGATCAGTTTGTGACACAGCTCGATACGAATGCCGGCGGAGTATTGTCTCCTTCAGAAAAAGCGGATCTCGTTTCCCAACTCGGAACAACCCCTTCTGATATCACGAAGCGTGCTCAGGTACTCCGAGCAATTGCGGAAGATCAGGACTTGAAGAATGCAGAGTTCAATAAGGCGTTTGTCTTAATGCAATATTTCGGGTACTTGCGGAGAAATCCAGACGACGCTCCCGATACGGACTACTCGGGATACAACTTTTGGTTAGACAAGTTGAACCAGTTCGAGGGAAATTTCGTGAGCGCCGAAATGGTAAAGGCATTTATAGTCGCCGGCGAATACAGACAAAGATTTGGCTTTTGAGCCGCGGCACTATGGTAATTGACCTGGCAACTTGGAAGGATTTTATAGTGGCAAGGCGAAGCTGAACGTTGCGCCTTGATCAATCTCACCGGTGGCCCAGACGCGGCCGTCGTGGCGCTGGACAATGCGGCGGACGATTGAGAGACCGATGCCCGTGCCGTCAAACTCAGACGAGGAATGCAGGCGTTGGAAGACTTCAAACAATTTATCTGCATGCTGCATGTCGAAGCCGGCGCCATTGTCGACAATGGTGTAAACGATCTCATTGTCGTTCAGCTTGCCGTCGACTGAGATCGAAGGAGCATCGCGTTTCTTCGTGTACTTAATCGAGTTACCAAGAAGATTGGACCAGACTTGTCTCAACAAAGCCGCATCACCTCGACAGGGCGGTAAATCGCTTATTTTCAGTTGCACAGTTTGTTTAGTCCCATCTCTCAACAATTCATCAGCCACTGACTGGACCATTGCGCTCATATCAATGTTCTGGGCCCGCAATGCTTGTTGGCCCAGGCTGAAGAACGCCAACAGGTCTGCAATCAGTTGACTCATTTTTGAGCAACTCTCACGAATCACCTTGATCGTCTGCTTACTCTCTTCCGGAATCTGGTCGCCGAGATCCTCAACGAGCAGCGCGGAGAAGCCGTCGATTGCGCGTAGCGGCGCCCGCAAATCATGCGAGACGGAATAAGAAAAAGCTTTGAGCTCGTCGTTCGCAGCCTGCAAATCCCGTTGAAGTTTCTGGTTCGCATCGTCTGCGAGTTTGAAGTTGATGAGGTTGTTGACGCGAGCGTGAAGTTCCGTTACCGAAAACGGCTTGGTTACAAAGTCGTTCGCGCCGTTTTGTAACATCGAGATGCGTAATTGGTCGTCACCTTTAGCGCTGACGACGAGGAAGGGGACTGTGTCAAAGTCGCCTCGCATCCTAATCTTTTCGAGCAACTCGTCGCCGCTCATTTCCGGCATCATGATGTCGGAGATGATCAGGTCAGGCTTGGTACTCAAAGCCTTTTCTAATCCTTCCCGACCGTTCCTGGCGGAAATCGTGTCGTAGTCAGAACTGACCGTGTCCGAGATGAACTGATTCATCTCGATGTTGTCTTCAACAATCAACACAACCGGACGCCGTTCTCCTGCGCGTGCTGGTCCACTAACATCAACTGGCGAAGCAGGAAGTAGATTTGACTCAATTTGAATCTGCGTCTCTAACGGAGAAGACTGAGCCACCGGCTCGTTCGCCTGAATGGGCAATTCAACTTTGAAGAGCGCGCCTCCTTCAGGCGCATCCGACACCTGAACAGATCCGCGATGGAGCTCGACAAAATCTTTTACAATCGCGAGCCCCAGACCAGTTCCGCCAAAGCGACGAGTTGAGCCACCTTCTAACTGACGAAAGCGTTCAAAAACAGAATCTCGATCCTCAGCCGGGATTCCCGGCCCGCTATCAGCAACTTCAATCCACAGTCTTTCCTGATCATGACCAAGTGAACAACGAATACACCCGCCGTCAGGCGTAAATTTAAACGCATTCGAAAACAGGTTGAGGAGAACGCGCTCCAGTTTTTCCTGATCGACCTGGGCGGATAGTTCGCCTTCAGTGTGAACCGAGAAAACTATCTGGCGCGACTCGGCGAGGGATTCGAAGTGGGCCGCGACTAATCGCATTAACTTCGCCACGTCGAGCTGAACATAACTTGCCGTTAGTTTGCCCGCTTCTGATTTTGAGCCGTCCAACAGATCGTTTACATGGCCCAGCAATAAACGAGCGTTACGTAAGACCGTATGCAGCGAACGCTTAACGATATCTGAAGTGTCGCCGGAGTTAATCAGTTTTTCAGTTGGACCAATAATCAAAGTGAGCGGCGTGCGAAGTTCATGACTGACATTGGCGAAGAATTCTGACTTGAGCTGATCGAGTTCGCGCGTTTTTTCGTAAAGCCGGCCCAGATCTGAATTGGCTTTGGAGAGTTGCCGGTTCATCTCGGCAATTTCCTGGGCGCGCCGATAGACTTCGGCCTCCATGCGCAGCGCCTGGGAGCGCAACTGCTCTGTAACCAGATTTTGCTGAGTGCCAAGTTGTTTTAGTTGTACGAACTCGGTCACGTCTTCGACCGAGTGGATGATGTAATCAAGTTCTTGCTTGGCGTTTAGAACAGGTGTGTTGCTCGGGCTCCAAAATCTTTCTGCAAAGCCGCCGCCCTCCGAATCTGGCAGGCGGATGTCATACTTTTGAACTGCCATCGCATTCGCTTCACGAAATTCCCTTACGTGTTCGAGTGAAGCGCGCAGATTACTGACGCCTGACGCAGCCGGATCATCCGGGTTGTCCGGAAAAACGTCAAAGATGTTTCTGCCGACGATCGTGTCTCGTTCCGTCTTCGTCGCCTTTAAATACGCATCGCTGACCGCCGCAATTGTTAAGTCGGCAGTCAGAACGAGGTACAAGCCAGGCGCCGACTCGAACAGAGTGCGAAAATCAGGCAACGGGACAGAAAAACTCGTAGCCATCACAACTTTCTCTTGTGGGAGTTACTAAGATTACTGCACTGGGAGGTACGTCGCGGGTGCGATTGAATATAACGAAGGACGAAAGAGGTTGTAAAGTCCTACTAGTTTTTTACGCTCAATTACTAACGACAAACGAGTATTCCTCCGTTGGACTCCTCGTCCCATCATCATTTACTCCGGTCAAATTAATCTGATATTGGCCCACGCTCAACAGGGAAGTTGGGAGTCGAACGTGGACATTCTGTTGTTCAGTGAGGTTGTGAATCGTAAACGAAGCTTTATCACGCAAACGGAGAAATTGTATTTCGTAACGCGGGTATTGCTCCTTTTGAATCCACGGGAGTTGTAGATCGACGAGAAGCATATCGCTGCGAAGTTTTAACTCAGGGAGTTGCTCGGCATTTCTAACTGACACGGGACGAAGTTCTATTGATACCAGATGCGGCGGCGTTTCTTTTAAGGCTGCGGGAGTGTTTAGTTGGGCCAACTCGAACTCAGTCGCTTGTTGTTGTCTGCGGTTCTTAAGGACGACGACAGATACGACAATCAAAAGGGCTGCAGCGACTGCGATCGTAATTGTGAGAACCTGTTTCGAACGAATTCGATTCCAGGTCGAAGATTGCTTTACCACGTTGTTCTCAACTGATTGCTCAACGGCGAAGTTCTTCAGCGATTTGTTAATTTCAAGTCGTTCTCTTTGCTCGGGAGTTTCGCCATAGCGCGAAAGAAAAAGCGAACGGTCCGTCGGGTTTAGACTGCCTTCCAGATAGTCTTCGATTAAATCCTGCTCGGCGATATGAACTCTATCTCTTACTTCGTCGACGGTCAGAAACAGATCTTCAATTCGCTCCTGATCTTCTTCGGAGACTGTGCCCAGCAGAAACTCGCGTAGTAATGCGTCACTCACAACATCGTCTCTCATGGACAGCCTCCAAACATCCTCTTCTGATAACTATGAAATTCCGTTCGATCCATTTCATTTTTCTTCCGCTTTGCGTTTCAGGCATCGCAAGACACATTCCTCAATCTTCTCGCGTATCCGGTATACGCGAACTCTCAGCGTCACGATCGAAATCTCCAATTGCTCAGCCAATTCGTAACGATGATCGATCTTCGCCTGTTTGTCTTTGGCGTAATAAGCCAGAATCAAATCACGCTTGTCCTTGCGAATCGTTTGTAAACACAAGCGCAAACATTCTTCTCGATCGGCGGCGAGCTTTTCTTCGTCTGTGTGTTCTGCCGCACGAGGTTCGGCGACCGAGAGAGAGACTTTCGTTCCAACTCGCTTTTGTTCTTCCTTTATGAGGTTGTTAGCAACAGCACGAAAGTAGAGGCGCGGATCGCCGACGTATGTAGGTTTCACTTCGTGCACTTTCAACGCCACGCGATCGAATACCTCGTCAGTAAGTCCATCCGGATCCGAACACTTCCGCCACCTGAAGATCTTGCCGAGGTCATCACGAAGTTGAAGATACATTCGTGCCGCTTTATCGCGATTGGAATCAAGCCAGCCGAGAATTTCGTCGAAGCTTTCTGGTGGGATTGCCGGGTTACGTACCATTTGATGCGGAGGTTAAGCAGGCCGGCTTGGTTTAAAGAACAGAAATAGACCGGTGGCAATGAAGACGGACAAAAGGACAACGCCGATCTGTAATGGTGAGTTACGTTCAACAGTAATATGGTTTAAATATTCACCTTGTAAGACAAATCCAGCCCAATAGTAAGGAGGACTCCAGCGTTTATCGTGCAACATATTGAGCTTGGCTGCTCGAAGTGCGGCCGAAGGTGAAAGACCGTCGCGCAACATCGATTGGTAGAAGTCGGCCATCAATGAAGCAGTCGCGCGGTCATCTATTTTCCAAAGACTCGCAACCACACTTTTTGAGCCGGCGGCCATAAAACTATGAGTCAGACCTACAAGTCCTTCACCTTTGATGTCACGCCCGAGAGCTGTTTGACAAGCACTTAAGACTGTTAATTCAGCGGACAGATCCAGGTTGTAGATCTCGTGAAGTGGCATAACGCCGTTAGTCTTTTGTCCGTTGCGATCAAGTGACGACAGAACGATGCCGGATAGTTCGGGATGCTCCGTGTCGAGAAATGAATGAGTGGCGAAATGTACGATTTGATATTGAGCAAGATCGGAAGTAGCAGCTTCACGATTTGCATCAAAACCCTTGGCCATCATAGTCGTGCCCCACGGCGCTATCCCAGCAATAGTGTCAGCTTCTTCAGATGCGTGGGTTAGTCGAGCCAGACTGCTCACGTATGGTCCCGCCGCCAAAGCAGTTGATACCCGATCATCGGTAGGATTTAACACCGGATCCGCAATGATGGCGACCAGCTTATTTGGTTGGTTTCGGTTCTTTTGCACTTGCCGCGCTGCCATTAATGCGGAAATCGAAGGTTCGGCCACGACCTCATTGGATTCAATGAGAAGTTTTTGTGGATCAGATGAATGGGGAACTGGCAACGCCTCGAAAGGAATGTATTGCAATACTCCTTCGCGGACTACGAGTAGTCGTTTCGTCCCGAGTTGATCGGCGATTGGACCAAGTAGCAGTTCGCTTAGTTGGTTAGCTGCTTGCCGATAAAGAGTGTCGGAGACTTCGACCTTATCGCGGTAGTCGTCTGCCTGGAGTTGGCGAGCAGTGATGTGCTCGTAGAACTCGCGAGCAGTAGCTTCAATGATTTTACGAGGAGGAAGTTGGAACGTTTGTATCTTGTCCGCCGTGACGACCCATAAATAGCTGTGTTCATCGCCTAATGAATATTCGAGCAGCACGTTGTCGCTGCGCAACTCATTTTGAATTTGAGAAAGATCCAATGAGCGAGTTTGTTCAAGAGGAACTGGTTGTCCATTGTCTTCGGTCAACTTCGTTTGCAACTGCTGGTATTCGGACCTGAGCTGGTCCAGTTGCTTATCGACCTCGTCGAGTTGTGTAACGTTCTTTCCAGTAAGGGCGAGGTCCATGCGGAACTGCGCTTGAGCTCGAAAGAGCGCATTCAATTCGCGCTCCCGTTCCTGTAAGGGACCGTCATTCGATTTGGTGCGCGACTCGCTAATCAGGTCGCGTAGCGAACGAGCTCGAGATCTTTCGCTGACGAGCAGTGCTTCGCCAGCGTATTCCTGGTTTGGATGAAGTTGTTCGAGTTGCATCAGGATCTGAATGCAAAGTTCGTAGTGCTTTTGGACGCCGGAGAAGTATGAAACGCGAAAGTCGGGAGTTGATACGTTTGTTCGTACGTCTTCGATGGTTTGGAGTGAACGTTGAATGAAGTTGAGGGCCACGCCGGGAGAATTCAGAGCGAGATTCGCCCGCGCAAGATTGTAAAGCGTAGGAATGAGGATGCCTTGTTCGCCGACTTTTTCGCTGAACGAAAGCGCGCGTTGATAAGCAGCCAACGCGCGGTCTGGCTTTTGTTGATTGAGAAGGAAATCGCCGTAAGTGTTGAGCGCGAGCGCCTGTCCACGGAGGTCACCGATCTGGTGATAAAACTTCAAGATGCGCTGATACTGATTGATTGCTAACTCGAGTTGGCCTTGAGACGCTTTGATCCGCGCAATTTCCTTAAGAGCGTTAACCTCCGTCCGTGTCTTGTGAGCTGTACGACTGAGTTCTACGCAGCGGTTATAGCTTTCGAGCGCTCGAGCCTGCCTTCCCTTGAGTTCGTAAACTAACCCGAGTTGAAATGTAGAGACAGCCGCCATATCCATTGCGCCGATCTCTTCGAAGAGATGCAACGCTTTCTCGTAATCGCCAATCGCGATCGCGTACTCACCAAGACTCTGATTAGACTCACCCAATGCGTTTAGTGCGACTGCTTCGTTATAACGATCTCCAGTCGAACGAAAAACCTCGAGCGCTTTCAGATACAGTTGAAGTGCGTGACTATTATCTCCTTTACGGGCTAGAGACAATCCGATCGCAGTTGTAGCCAGTGCTTCGCCAATTTGATCTTTCACTGATTGATACAAAGTAAGGGCTTGCGAAATTTCTGCATCCGCTTGTCCGGTCTGGCCTAAACTGCCTGCAATATATCCGCGAAAGAGTTGTATTTTGGCCAATGCTTTGTGATTGTTCGATAAGAGCTTGCGGGCGGAGCTTAGGTGCTCACTCGCAGTCAAAAAATCGCCTCTTGCGTAAGTGACTTCGGCAAGATTAGTTAACGCTTCTCCGTATTCACTCGAAGTTTCGTCGTCCCTGCCCTGCAGAAGATTTAGTGCTTGAGTTGTCTGTGTATAGGCAAGATCATTGTTGCCCAGATAAGACTGGACCAGACCCGTCTGACTCAGCGCTCTTGCTTCGCTTCGTATGTTTCCCGCTCGCTTCGACAACTCTCGGGCACTTAGATAACTGTTGAGCGCTCCTTTGTAATCACTGATTAAAAACGAAACGTCTCCCGAACTTAGTTTTGCATTTGCGGCATCGGAGAAAGCGGAAATGCCCCGCAAGATCTCTGCCGCTTTGTCATATTCTGCGATCGCTTGTTGATAAGAAGTCTTCATTGTTTGTGTGCGATATGCTTCAGCAAGTGCTAACGCCTTACCCGCGTCAGGAGCTCTCTCAGTTAATGGATCAATACGAGTGGTCGACCGGATTTTAAGCTCGGTGGTCCCAACATTAAATGAACCGGGAATCAAAAATAGAGATGCGGGTGGAACACTTAAGCTATTCGAGAGGGTGGCTTGAAACGGAGAAGAGGGAACCAAACAAAGCGAGATGCTGAGATATAACAAGTGAAGGACCAGGGACCCCCTTTGTTTAAATCTTCTTCGTTTTGCTGGCAGCATGTGAGTTCTGTGGCCTAACCAAGAGCCTAGTGAGACACGAACAATTAAAAATGACGGTCTGTTGTTCTCTGTCGGGAGTGTGTGACGGAAAGATCTATTTATCACGTCTGGAAATGGGATTCAACGAAAAGAAAGAGTTGAAACTGGCGGGTTCAGCTTATTCGTCTATTTGAAAGGGTAGCCACGAACCAGGCTACCCTTTTCTTCGCGATGAACGTTTACGTTACCGGCCGTCTCGTATCGTTCGGCCATGATGACCTGCAATCTTCACTGAGCCTTCAGATCTCCAATCTGCCTGTGTCCCAGCTCTGGTTCCCGGCGCCTTACGTCGGGCCGCTTTCTGCGCCGTTTCATTTTTCGCTTTTACATTCTTGACCTTCTGTTCGGATGACTGGTTCTTAACCGGCATTTTGTTCTCCTTTATAAATGGTGCGAGGCGCGCGCAGTCACCAGGCACACTCCCACAAAGCCGGGCGTCATATCGTCACTCGAACGAATCACGCCTGCGTGCCGGCCGAAACTACTAACTGCTGACTGAAACCGTTTTGTGTACCGTTTTCAGAATTGTGATCTGACATTCGAAACTTGTCTTCGTCGTAAAGATTAAGTCTCTCTTTTTTGCGTGAGGTGAAGACTCGTCAAAATCGATTTGGGGAAAAGGATCTTCTTCCGGTAGTCCATCTTTCACAAAGAGCTCTATTCCGCTGGACCTGGGAATTCTCGTCAAACTGAGTTCTGCTTTCGCAGAATCAAATGCAACCTTCACAGACTTACCAAAACCAAGCGCCCGATAGAAGGCACCGGCAAAGGCCACCCCCACTTTATCTCCAATACCTCTGCCGGTGCCTATCGAATAATTGACTACTTCAGAAATCGAGCGCGCCTGGTCCTTAGTGAAACAAGCGTTTAGCAGAACGAGTCGGACATGTTTGCTATAAAGCGAGAACAGATCGGCGAGACCTTGTTGGTCCACAGTCTTACCGCGACCACGTTCACCACCAAGAATAATCTTCTGTTTCTTTGAACCGTGCCCGCTGAAATGTACGATCTGTGGCTGGTGCATCAATAAGAGTTTCTGCAGATCGATTGGACGAGTTGCGGCGTGTTTGTGAAATTCAAAGTTATCGCGGTACGGCCCTTCCTGAATACGCTCGAAGATTTCTCTCGCTTCTTCGTCGACAAGAATTCTGCTCGTGGTCCACGGATTCGCAGACAAAAAAAGTATCCGGATCTTTTCTGTCATTCAGCGCCCTCCTACTTCCTGTTCTAATGAGTACGTCGAATCACCTTTAATTGACAGGGCGAGAAAACGGGCCGGATCACGTCATCCGCTAAAAGGATTTTCTGACTCAAGAGGCACAAGCCTCCTCACCTCTGGCGGTGAGGTCGATTCCGAGTCGAAGTTTGAGGAGTAGTTTTGCTAGATCTTCTTAACGGTGTTTGATCTTTACCAGAGTGATCAACATTTCATTCTTGCCCTGGACCATCGTTGTTTCACTCAATTCATCACGCGTTAAATGTGTTTCTATTTCCAGAGACTTTGTTCTGAGAAATTCCTTTACCGTTTCCAGATTTGTCTCCGTAAGACCACCAGTTGAATCAAACGCCTCGGTCTTTACACTTTCAAATTGAGGTACAGTCGAAGCCGACCAGACGATCCAAAAGTTATCTGTGCCGGTTGAACCAATGAGGCGATCGGTTTCAATTGGCTGACCTGCGCCAACGGACGCAGAACCTTTGTTGATGGCCGGAGTCGGATAGATCATTTTGAAGCTGGTGTCGTTCAGGGCTGGTCGAGTTTCGCTAAAAATATAGATATAACCCGGATCTGAACTCGACACGTCGAGTTGAAACTTGTCACCTTCATCCAGTGTTTCAGTGCCATTTGACTTGAACGGCTCTTTGTAATTCCGGCCTGCTCTTGTTCGTTGGACCATTAACCAATATGTAAGCGCGTGGTTGACGCTTCTGGTTGAGTCAGCTCGATATTGATGGAAGGCGAGCAGCCCGGCAGCACTCAACAAAGTGATTAAAACCGCAGCAACGACGAATGCTTTTTTGCCAGGTCGAAGTTGCCATTTGGTTTTGGGTTGTGACGCCTCGTAAATGAGTGCTTGAGCGAGTTCATCGCCGAGCTGTTTGGCGCTTTGCGGTCGATTTGTGGCTTTAAACGATAGACCGCGAAGTATTAGTTGTTGGGCCCTGGTCGGAAGATTCGGTCGTAGACTGGTTGGTTTCACTGCTACACCAGCGCGTTGCAGTTCAAGCAATTGCGAAGCAGTGGTTGGATTGAAAGGACGCCTGCTGGTTAGTAGTTCATACGCAATCACGGACATTGAAAAGATATCGCTGGCCGTAGTTATTCGTTCGCCTTTGAGTTGTTCCGGCGACATGTAAACAACTGTTCCCGCAGTTGGTCCATTCACCGTGCTCGGCGCCACCAACGAATCCTTCACCTTCGCAATGCCAAAGTCGACGAGTACTACGGTGTCAGTACCGTGTTTGAGCATTACGTTTTCCGGTTTCAGATCGCGATGAAAAATGCCTTGCTCGTGTACGTGCTCAAGGGCGGCGCCTAGTTGTTTAAGAATCGGCGCGGCACGTTCAAGATTCATCCCTTCGGTTGGAATCTGTGAGCGAAGTGTTTCACCCTCGACGCATTCCATTACCAGATAAGGACGCCCATCCGCAGCTTCACCGCTGTCCAGCACATTTACCACGCCTTCGTGACGGATTCGCGCGAGCGCTTCGATCTCCTGTTGGAATTTGTTTCTCGCATAAGAATCCGGGAGCAAAGTGGACGAGAGAATTTTGACCACGACTCGACGACGGCTGAGTCGCAGATCAAGCGCGAAATAGACTTGATTCATTCCACCATGATCGAGTTGTCGTTCTACCAGATAGCGTTCATCCAACGTCATCCCGACCAGGTTGTCGGGCAGTAAGCTAAACCTGACGATGGGAGAATCGAGCAGCCCACCCGAATCGCTAACCTTGAGCAGCGAGTTGACCTGATGTCGCAGGCGTGAATCGTCGGCGCAGGCGTTAGCGACGAACACACTTCGTTCTGCGCGCGGCAGCGCGATCGTTGCGGCATAAATCTCCTGAAGGCGATCCCAGACGGATTCCTGCATCGTAAAACTCCAAGTGAGCTAGAGCGTGGAAAGGGGTTGGTGAGTCCTTAATTGCAGACATTCTAACCAGCACTTATGGCTGCTGACAATAGGTCTCCTTTTTTAGGAGGAAGGCGGAAAAAACGTGTAATGGTTTAAAAGCAATTCCATTGCTCTTTGGAAGAGAACGATCGTCGCCACGTCACTATAAATTCGATGGATCAAATCACTGAACTACTGAAGTTATGGAGCGCCGGCGACTCGCGTGCGATGGACGAGCTACTGCCACTCGTCGATCCGGAACTCAAAAAGATCGCCCGCGGTTACATGCGTGATGAGCGACCGGGGAGTATTTTGCAAACGACTGCACTCGTTAACGAAGCGTTGATGAAGTTACTGCGCGAGGACATCAGTTGGGAGAACCGCAAACAGTTCTACACATTTGTTGCCAAACGCATGCGACAAGTCTTAGTCGACTACGCCAAGAAACAAGCGTCCGCAAAGAGAGGGAATTGGGCCGAGCAAGTCGACGTGGCGGAAGCGGCGGTTCGTTCTTCTGAGAAGTCGAGAGAACTGTTGAAACTCGAAGACGCGTTGAGTGAGTTGGCCCACACGGATCCACGCAAAGTGACAATCATTGAGTGCCGCTTTTTTATTGGTTTGACGATCGAGGAGATCGCGGAAATCATCGGCATCTCGCCAACTACAGTTGAACGCGAATGGCGCTTCGCAAGAGCGTGGCTGAAAAAACAAATGACGTCATGAGAGCGAATCTCTTTAGCGTTAGTACCATCGCGTTAACATATGGCCGCGTGTTAGCGTCATGCTATCTCGTGATTAATGAAGTCTTTTCGGAGTAGACCATCACTGGCGACTATTGGGTGCTGGCAATTTAACGCACAGCGAATTGTCTACTCACTATCCTAAGCAGAAACATTTTATATTTAGCGATAGCCGCGACTATGATAGTCAGTTTCTGTAAATTTAACCGCAAAAGCTTGGTTCAACTGTGGCTTATGCACTAAACCAAACAGCAAATGATTTCTGTTGACAGTGGGTAATCCTCGATCGTAGATTGCCGTCGTCAAGAAGGTAATTAACTCCCAACATTGACCTGACGCGCCCAGCCTCGAGTCAATGCTCAACCCTAAACCTCGTTCCAACCGATAATATCTTCGGTTCTCAGGCAAGCGGTTCAGCTACAAAACAAAAAGCAGGTAGGGTAACTAGCCAGGCCCCTTTGAACGATGCCAAAATTGTAAATATCAGCAGCTCGTAGCAGTCTGCACCTTTAGAACTCCAGCGATCCGAAACCTCGCGCAACGCTCTTGAATAGATGTGATGTGATCGGTCCGTAGGTTGAGCGAACGCAAGCGAGGAAGTTAAACCTCAGGGACCTCGCCATGATTACTTACTGCTGTATTCTTCTTCGCATACCTTCCGTTCGAATTTTTCTGGCTTTTTCTCTCGTTACCAGTTTATTGCTTCTTCCGAATGCGCCTTTTATGGGTCATGGTAAAGCCTGGAATTTGCGACAGGGGCGTAGTGAAACTGTGTATAGTTCTGGTCAACCCAGGCCAGGTAAGCCGGAAGCGAATCTGCCAAACCTCGATACGATGCGCACTGCACATTCGGTCGAGCGTGGTGTGCAAGCTCCTATTCCTTCGACGATCCGGTCTCGTAAGAACGCGGCGCGACCGTGGGATGGAAGACGCGTTGGGGAGGAGCAGCGCATCATGCCCAGCGCTGATCAGCCGCAAGCGAGAAGTGGCATCAATCAGCGTCAAGCCAACGTTGATACGAGCTCGGAAGTAAGTCGCAGAGCGCATGCTAAAAGGCAGACGCTGCCTTCTTCGCCAACAATCCTCGACGATACGTTCATCGATAATTTCTATACATGTACGCTGCCTTTATATCTCCCTACGCCGATGGCTAACGAGAAAGCTTATTGGCGGAACCAGCTTCGCGTTGGCTATCAGCACGGACAGGGTTCGCTGCGGTTGGCCGCAATCGAGTTGGGCAAGACTCTATTTGAGTCCGCGGCTTACGCAGCCCGCAATCGCTCTAATCAAGATTACGTTTGGGACCTATATGCGACGTACTTGATGCGTGATGCAGGTCAGGATCAAAGTGGCTGGACTTTCTGGACCAACGTAGTGAGTTCTTCGGGTCGGGAAAATGTGCGGCTTGCGTTTGAGGAAAGCACTGAATTCGCAAACAAGATGGCTGACATCGTTCCTAACGGATCAGCCACGAGCGACGCCACTTCGTTTTTGGCTTCGCGAGTCGATCCGCGTACCCAGCCTGCCAACGGGTTATTGACTCGCGACGTGAGTTGGAGCATATCGATATTGGACCTGCCGGGGCGGTCTGGACTCGATCTCGGATTAACCCTCAGTTATTCATCGCAGGTGTGGACCAGGTCGGGACCGTTCATTTATTTCGACGAAGACAACGGCTTTCCGAGCGCGGGGTTCCGGCTTGGCTTTCCCGTGGTCCAGCGAAAGACTTTTAACGCGGAGACAGCGACCAATGGTTATCTGTTGATTACTCCTGTAGGTCAACGCGTGGAACTGCGGCAGGTAGGCGCTTCCAACATCTATGAATCAGCCGACTCTTCTTATTTGCAGTTAACAGACAACGGGACAAGCTGGTTGGTGCGTTCGACAGACGGGACGCGGCTGACGTTTATCGAACAAAACAACGAATATCACTGCTCCGAGATTAAGGATCGAAACGGCAACTATATCAGCGTCAATTACGACGCTTGGGGACACATCACAAACGTCACCGACACGCTCGGTCGCCTGATCACTTTCAATTACGACTCCAATCACAATCTGCTCTCCATCGCACAAACCTGGAATGGTTCAGCGCACACGTGGGCCACGTTCGCATGGACCAACAAGACGTTGGCCCTGGCCTTTTCTGAGGTAGCAGTGGTGGGCGCCACCGATGGTGGAACCATACCAGTGATCAATCAGGTGTCGCTCGACGATGGCACTTATTATCAGTTTGACTACCAGAGCTACGGTCAAATAAATGCGATCAAGCGCTATCACGGCGCTGACAATCCGGCGGTCCTGCGTTTTCAGAAGTGGTTCAGCTATGCCTCACCGGGCGCAGATGTGGCGAGGCTAAGTACGAGCAATCTGAATGTCTATAACTGGACCGGAATTAACGGGGTCCCTGCTAACGTTACGACTACCTATGGTGTCGATGGAGATGATTATGTGATGACAGCTCCCGATGGCACTTACGTCAAAGAGTCTTATGGGACTGGGTGGAAGAAAGGATTAATCACTGCGAGCGAGATCTGGTCGGGTGGGGTAAAGCAGAAGTGGACAACAACGAATTGGACGCAGGATGACGAAACAAAAAACTATCAGCTCAATCCGCGGATAACGGAAACAAACATCTACGACAAAGACCGCAGGAGAAAACGGACCTCAATCGAATATTGGTCACAGTTCGGCTTACCGCACCTGGTTGCTGAATATGCTGGTGACGGAACCAACGTTCTTCGCTATACCAATTATGATTACAAAAATGATTCGGCGTATGTCGATCGGCGGATCATTGGCTTGCCGTTTCGCGTGACTATCATGGATGGTGGCTGGAACCTGAAAGCCAAGACGGAGTATGCCTACGATTTGGGCGGCGGTGATCTCTTTTACGATACGCCGGCAGCCGCAACCCAGCACGATCGCACAAATTATGGCCCATCGTTTACAGAAGGTCGCGGAAACTTATCACTGGTCCAACGTTACGACATAACCGATCCAAACAACACAAATAACACAGCCGTTGAGACCAGGTATCGAGTGAACAGCACGGGCTCAGTGCTGATGGTGAGAGATCACCTCTCGCATCAGAAGTTCATCGCCTACGGTGACTCATTCTCTGATGCCATTAATCGCAACACCTTCGCCTATCCCACCACGCTGACGGATGAGGAAAGCCACAATTCATATATCAAATACAACTTCGACTTCGGAGCTATCACACGGACGGAAGCACCCGCGCCAGCGGGGCAGACACAAGGCCTGATTCAAACAATGAGCTACTACGCAACATCAGGACAGTTGGAGCGCGTAACAACGGCGAACAACGGCGCGTATCAACGGTTCTGGTATGGACCAGATTCGGTAGCCAGCTTCACAACAATTAATAACATTGCTGATGAGGCTTACTCCAATAATGTCTACGATGGGCTGGGACGTCTAATCGGCGCGGCCAGTAATTTCCCAGGCAGTAATGGTGGTTATAAAGCTCAATTGATCAGCTACGATCTGATGGGTCGAACAAATCAGGTATCAAACCCCGCCGAAATAAACGGCTATTGGGTTCCGGCTGGTGACGATGTGGGTGGGTGGATGTATACGCAGCAAACTTATGACTGGAAAGGGCGGCCACTACTCACGACGAATCAAGACGGTACAACAAAGACTGCTGAATATACAGGCTGTGGTTGTGCGGGTGAGACGGTAGTGACACTTACAGATGAAGGCACAATGATTGGCACGCCAGCTATTACGAAGAAGCGTCAGAAGCGCATCTACTCAGACGTGCTGGGTCGTACTACCAAAACTGAAATACTCAATTGGAATGGAGATGGCCCCTATGGTACTGCTCCAAACAATACCGTCTATGCAGCTACAGTTAATACTTACGACCCTCTCGATCACATTACCCGAGTTCGGCAATATGCGGGTCCAGAGGGTGGCGGAACCTATCAGGACATGGTCATGTCGTACGATGGCTTGGGCCGCTTAAAAACAAAGCACCGCCCGGACCAAAGCTCTGGTATGGATACGTCTTACACTTACAACCACGATGATACCTTAGCCTCTGTTACGGATGCGCGCGGTGCGGTTACGACTTTTGAATACAACAATCGACATCTCACGACTGGCATGAGCAGCACCCTGGGTTCGGAAACAATTAGTGTGACCAATTCATATGATGCCGCAGGTAATCGAACATCAACTTCGCACACCGTTAATGCGGCAGCAAAAGACAGCATTGCGTTTAGTTATGACCAGCTCTCGCGAATCACTTCCGAAACGCGGCATATAAATGCGTTGGATAGTTATGCTCCGAACTATGGCTACTTTACGATTGCCTATAACTATACGCTCTCAGGAGCATTGCAGAGTGTTACCGATCCTTTCAGCTCGCCAACAAATTTTACTTACGATTCAACTGGACGAACTGCCGGCGTGACTGGTTCATACGGCGGAACAAACTATACCTATGCGAACAGCATCAGCTATCGTGCGTGGGGAGCAGTGAAGGCGGCGACTTTCAACAACACAATCAATGAAACGGTGACCTTTGACGCTCGGCTGCAGCCGGAGCACTTCCGCCTGACAAGCGGTGGTTTCAACTTAATGCGATACGATTACAACTATCATGACGATGGCGCCCTGCAGCAACTTATGGATTTGGACGACCAGATGCAGCAACGTCCTTTCCACTATATGGCTCGCGCTTACTCCTATGATCAGGCCGGACGAAATGTTAGTGTCGCACCAGCATCCAATCATGGGGGAATTGCTTCCCCATTTACGGGCACGTACGCCTATGACGAGTTCAATAATCCTACCGGCCGGAGCGCTCAGTACGGAGTAGGTCTTATCAATCCGACAACAGATTTCGCGACTTATGTAAACAACAGGCGCAACGGTTGGATCTACGATGCAGACGGTCGGCTGATAACCAGCACAGACACTACGAATCCAGCGGGTAGCACGACACGTAACTGGTATTACGACGCGACTGGAAAGTTGATCTCTATCACTGAGGGCACCACGAGTACGTTGTCATACGATGGCGATGTCGAATTGCTGTACGAATCAGTAAGTGGCGGCTCTAGCGATTACTCGATTCGGTCGACTGTACTGGGATCTGTGCTGACGAAGTTAGATTCTAGCGGTGTTAAGACCACAACGTATGTACCTACAAATAACCTGGTGATGGCACTGCAAGATAAAGATTGGCAGGGCAACCCGACTGTCGGGTTTATCAATCGCGATATTCTAGGAATGCAGGAAGGCAGCTCCGCGTACGATCCGGTCGGTAATCTCATCTATAACGTAGATCCGCCTAACTCACAGCAACTCGTTCCGTGGTACGGTCCAACCTATGGATCAGCTATTTGGTCCAGCATGAATGCAAATAACCTTGCTGTGGGGTGTGTTTGGGACGGCATTCCAACGCAGTGCCGAAACATCCATCTCAGTAATGATCAAGGCATGAATGCAGATGGCTTAACAACGAGTCATATTTCTGGTGGGATCGTACGAACTGTTTACGGTGATGGCTCCAGATTATTATCTGCTGGGGAAACAGGTGCTGGTCAATGGCAGGTTACAGTGGCGCCGGATCCGAGTGGCGATTCATTCGTGATTGATCCGTTCGAAAACTCGGTTGCTTCATTTGCTAATCTAACGCCATTGGGTCCGCAGAACTCAGGAAACCTAATAGACGCGAAATTCGATATTACAAGATTCAACAACTGTGTAAAAAGCCTATTTGTTGTAGATCCACGGCCCTCTCCTGATAACAAGGCGCAAGGCTTGGTTGAGGCCAGGCAAGGCGTCGGCTCTTACTCCGGATACTCGTATTTACTTGGGAGAGAATTTACGTTGTATACCGATGCCAGAAGCAAGACCTCAAACCAATTGTCGAAAGAAGAAGGACTCCCACCAGGAACAGTATATGGACGGACCAATCCGTCCAATCCATATCTTAATTATGTGGCATCCGATCATGTTGGAATTGTCGCGCTGGCCGATCAAGTTCACGAGACTGGGAATTCGATTTCGTACATTATTGCTAACTCAAGGTCGGGTGCCTGGAGCGACGATCTTCAAATGACAGTTCGACAAGTTTACCGTCACCCCGAGCCTCAGAGACCTGACATCACCGACCAAGATCCTGGCTCAGCGCTTGAAGAATGCGTTTTTGGTGGACCAGTCTTGAAAGATGGCAAAGTATATTAAAAGCAAGGTTCAATATTTGAGGGAATTAATGAGGCTTCGTTTAATCCTTTGTGTGTTGCTGATTGCCTGTAGGCCAGTTGCTAAAAGTGACAGCCTCACGTCATCAATGAACTCCGCTCCGGGTAGCCAGGCGATCATACAAAGCAGGATAGTCGATAATTCGACCGTCTTATTGCGCTCCAGGACTACAGTCATCCCGGGCGGCCAATCTCTACGTACTCTCAACTTCACAAATGATAAGACGGGTTGGATTGGCAGTTCAACCGGCGTTATTTACAAGACGAGCGATGGAGGCGGATCGTGGCAACGGATGCTTGTACCGGCCGATCCGAACATTTACGTATCCAGTATCTATTTTGCCGACGAAGTTAATGGATGGGCCATTCTAGCAAAAAATGCATCGGATGTGATGAACAGTAGCGGTTACGAAAGCGAGGTGCAGCACACAAACGACGGAGGAATAAACTGGCAACGACAATATTTCGGTAGCAAGCTGCAGATTGCCCGGATTCAATTTTTGAACAAACAGGAAGGATGGGTAACTGGTCGCAATCTTGAAAAGGGAGCATTCGTACTTCATACAACTGATGAAGGACGACATTGGACTGATGCAACCGGCAACCTGAGCACAGACTATGGGACCGACGTCACGCCCTTAGGACCTGGCATCGCCAGATTGGTGACAGCCAGAGGAAACGTTCTTTTGACTAACGATAGCGGTTCCAGTTGGCATCAAGTCGAAGCTCTCCAAGGTGAGCCACTGCAATCCCGTATTTCGAAGATAGGAATAACACCTTCGGGTGGTTTATGGTTTTTAGGTGGTACGGATAGTAAAGAAGGTGTGTGGACTACGCTAGCGGCGCGGCCGTCAACCGGAGAAACGCTCAATTACCGTCTCAACGGTGTACACCTATTAGATGCGATCTTTCTGGGAGATTCGCAAATTGTGGCCGGTGGTTCGATGGTGAGTGATCCCGATGAATCAGAAGAGACACGAAAAGCTGTGATCCTTTATTCCAAAGATGGAGGATCTATCTGGACTGTCGCGTACGAAAACAAAGACATTGGCAAGTTTAACGCTCTCGTTCGACAAGGAAACAACCTATGGGCCGTCGGTGACCACGGTTTGATTGTTCGGCTAGAGTCCCGATTCTAGATGTCGCCGTCATCTCTTCAGGTCTGAAAACCAATTCCTGAGTACCCTATAAAACTGGTAACGACTTTATTGATTACAATGCGGCCCGGGATGCTTGGCAGCCCTGAACAGTGAGACACTAGGGCCATGGCTCAGAAGGCAACACGCGACACTAAAGCCGCCGACAAGAACGACAAGAAAGTCGTTTCGATTGTTCAGCACCGCACCTCAAAACTCGATTCCGATCTTGATGAGTTGTTTAAGTTAACGCTGGCGGAATTTACGCCGGCGCGGAATGATCTGGCTGCACAGTTGAAGAAGAGTGGTCGCGCGAGTGAGGCGACGGTAGTGAAGACGCTCGCCAAGCCTTCTGTTTCAGCCTGGGCCGTCAATCAACTCTACTGGCATCAGCGTGACGACTTCGATGAACTCATTGCCGCCGGCCAGCGTGTTCGCAAATTTCAAACTACAGGTTTTGCCGGTAAGGTTGCGGAGATGCGTGCGGCAGTTGATGAGCGCACTAAAGCGTTAACCCACCTTTCAGATCTGGCCAGCGCGCTATTGAGTGACGCCGGTCACAGTCCAACTCAGGATACTCTCCGTCGCGTCAGTACTACGCTCGAGGCCTTGTCGTCATACGCGTCGCTTGAAGATGGACCAACGCCGGGTCGTTTGACGCAGGATGTCGATCCGCCCGGGTTCGAATCGTTAACTGCGTTCAGCTTTGGTGGCGCTGCGGCGGTGCGTTCATCGGAACCGGCGCGACCTGTGCCCGCGAAGAAGTCGATGGTCCAAAAAACTTCAGCGGCGAGCGCTGATGAAGAAAAGCTCCGTAAACTGGAAGAGACGCGGCAGGCGTTAATGGCGGCCGCCAAAGTTTCATTGCAATCGGCGAAGAAGTTGTTGACCGATGTCCAGGCCAAGGCGAAGACTTTGGAAGCTGCTGAGAAGAAAGCTTATGCCGAGGCAAAAGAAGCAGAGAAGTTGAGACGCGAAGCCGAGAAACAGTTCAACAAAGCGAACGCGGCGGCGGAAGATGCGGCTGAACGTGCCCAGGCAATCGCCGACGAAGCGGAAGAAACAGCTAAAGAAGTCGAAGAAGCCAGGCGCAATGTCCAGAAGATAACTAAAGAGTTGGAGTCGTTGCTGCGATAGATTATTCAGATATGCTTCAGAGATTGCAAAACTCAAAGCGAAACTATGGCTAGCGCAGTTGGGAAGGGCGGTTTACCCCCGCTGGCCAAACCAAAAATTCCTCGATGGCGACTTAATTCACAATTAGCGGAGTAAACCACCCTTCCCAACTGCGCTAGATTAAGTGTGACAATCATCCGGAGTAGCTTTTGCAAAAGGTCCTTAGCCTGTCGTGAGGTCATCCGCCGGTTACGCCGATTACAAAAAGTAGGATGTTACAGGTCTCGTTAACGTTGATGCTGCAAACCCGATACTTTAGACTATCGCCATAGTTGCCAGGGTTAGTCTTATCTGTGAGGCCTAATCCCTTAACAATTTGAACTTGAACTCCGACCGCGCATCCGTCTGTTTACGCGAGCGGATCATTAATCAATAGATGTCCGATCAGACCACTCAAAAAATGACGGCACATTCACCGGGTCCGCAACGACTCGATCTGAAAGTGTTTGGTGGTTACGAAATTGAACGCGAACTCGGACGAGGCGGCATGGGCGTGGTCTATCTGGCCCGGCAGGTCGAACTCAATCGACGCGTCGCCTTAAAGATGTTGACTGGTCACTACGCTTCGGATGACCTCACACGCTTTCTCGATGAAGCCGAAACAGCCGCTGGTCTAAATCATTCCAACATCGCGCACATCTATGAAGTTGACGAGCACGAGGGTGTTCCGTTCTTTTCGATGGAATTTGTCGAAGGCGGCTCGCTCGCAGACCTGATTCGGAAAAAGCAGTTGACGCCGCGCGAGACTGCAGAGCTGATGATCAGTATTGCGCGTGGGGTCCACTACGCTCATCAAAACGGAATCGTCCATCGCGATCTGAAGCCGGCGAATGTCTTACTCGATCTCGATGGCGTCCCGAAAGTTGCCGATTTCGGAATCGCCAAGCGACTCCATGAAGACAGTCAGTTGACGTTGACTGGTTCAATCATGGGAACGCCCATCTATATGTCGCCGGAACAAGCCCGTGGACACAGTAAGTATGTTGGACCACCGGCTGACATCTATTCACTCGGCGCAATTCTCTACGAAATGCTCGCGGGACGTCCGCCATTTCTTCCGGAAGACGATCCAGTCCCACTCACTGTCCGGGTGCTAAACGACGATCCGGTTTCGCCGGCGTTTCACAACAGCCAGACACCCCGCGATTTGGAAACGATCGCGATGAAGTGTTTGCGAAAGGACCCGGAAAGCCGGTATCCGACTGCCGCCGCACTGGCTGAAGACCTGCGTCGTTATCTCAATGACGAATCGATTCTCGCTAAGCCACCAAGCACGATCATCAGCAGTGTTAAATGGGTGCGCCGGAATCCCTGGAAGTTTGTTGGCGTAGGAGTGGCTGCGCTGGTGGTTGCGGCTTTACTAGCGCTGCTCGTCCGTTGGGAACTCTATCAACGGATTCATCTTGAGTATGCGACCCAGGTCGACTGGAAGAATGGCTCGCTCGAACCGTTAACCAGTATCAGCTCATCAGCGGCTTCACATTCTGAGTCGTATCTACGATTAACCCGACGCGGTCGTTGGGGACCGATTGTAAAAGCTGAGGTACTCAATTCGCGCGGCAATCCGGCAGTTTTGCGGCGCACCTTCAACGCGGAGAGAATTCCGATCTATGTCGAAGGAATAACCGGGGCCCAGCCTTTCTCCGAGAAGTTGCCGGAAACCTCGAGCGTCGATTTTGTTTTGGATGACGCTGGAGTGGTGGAAGCGACAAGTCGTGATCGTAACGGTCAGGTCAACTGGCGTGTGATTTACGATCACACGGCATCCGCTGGTCCACTGGTGCGCGCTCGCTTTGTAAACCTGCGTGATTTCGAGGCCTCGAACACGGCGCGCGCGTCGCATCTTGAATTTGAACGTGATCCACGCGGCTTCGATAGCAAGATCACTTTTTTCGATGCAGCGGGCAAGCCTGCCACGAACGGCGAAGGTGTTTACGGCTACAAGCTCGATCGCGATGACAAAGGCCGCATTATCAAAGTCGTAAATCTTGATCCCAACGGCGCGCCGGCAGCTAATCGAATCGGCATTACGGCGTTCACTTTAAGTTGGGGACCAATTGTTAAGTTCGAACCCAAAGATGCGCAAGGCCAACCCACGTTGTGGAACAACGTGAGCGCAGTAGTTACCGAACTCGATGGTAACGGAAACGCGATTCGCATAACGAATGTTGGTAGCGATGGTAAGCCAGTGAGTAACGCAGCGAACGAGTGGTCAGTTCAGCAGATCAAACGAGACGACCAGGGCGAAGTCTCGCAACGCGCATTTCTCAAAGCCGATGCCAACGGCGCGCTAAAACAGATCACTCAGACAGATGTTACTTACGATGGCTTCGGTCACCCGGCTGAGATCAAGTTTGCCGGTGCCAAGTCGTGGCGCTCGGCCATGCAATACGATCAAAATGGCAACGTCATTGAAGAGAAATCGCTCAACAGCGATGGCCAGCCTATTGTTGGTGAAGCCGGATATGCGATAACGCGGGCCAATTATCAAAGTACCGCGCAGGGACTTCGCGTCGAGCAGACTTATTTCGATCCGGCTGGAAACAAGACTTACTCCAAAGCCGGCTATCATCGGTTGATAAATGAGTATGACGTTACGGGATTGTTGAAGCGACAAACCCTTGATGAACACGATCCCGCGCAATACAAGTATTACCGTTACACGGTCGAGCCTCAGTATGACGCGGAAGGTCGAAGCCGAAAAAATACCGCTCGTTTTGAAGATGCTCAGGGACAATTAGCCGTTAACGCCGGTCTGGCCTACACCTCGGAAGAAACCAATTACGACGAGAAGGGACGACTGACGAGTTCCTGGAAATTTGGCGCCGACCAGTCTACATTTGGTGGTCCAATTGTACTCATGCAAATTGAATGGGAAACGAATGGCAAGATGAAGAGCCGGGTCAGACAAGTTTGCGATGCGAATCGTCAGCCGTTATCGATGGTTTCCAACGGGACTGCGGCAAAGAATGAGGAAGACTTTGATTTTGATGAGCAGCGACAGTCGATCAAAGAAACCGGGTTTGATCCGAAAGTGGTTGGATTTAGTTCGCGTGAGGCGCGTTTTTCGAATGGCATTCTTCAGGATGTAACGTTCACTCTTGCGGATGGAGCGAAAGTAAATTCGGTCGCCGTTTTTATTTCGGATGTTCTGCCACCGCCTAACCAGCCAAAGTCAGCGGAACTGAAAGCCGGCGATCAGTTAGTGTCGGTCAACGGCAAACCAGTAACGAGTGCTTATGGGTATGTCTACTCCGGAACTTTTCCGGGGGGTTACCTCGAAGTTTTGCGTGGCGGACAGAAGATCCGAATCGACGGATTCAACGCAGGGTCGCTCGGTGTCTTACTCGAAGATAGAGCCAGGACCAACCTTGTGGCGCGTTAAGTCCAGACTGAGTTTAGAAGTTGCTTGACGCTTCCTAAACGTATCGCTAATGTACCCGCACTACCCATGGATGAACCATTCCCTTCAACCAACGACAAGAAATCACCAGTCAAAGACGAGATAGGTTTGCTTGATGTTCTGAGTCTTTTGATTGAAACCGGCAAAGTAAAGACCACTTCCGATCTGCTTAGATACACGACGCAGTACGGAGCTCCGGAAGCCCAGGAACGGTTGCGCGTACTCGAAGCGGAGAACATTCCCATGGACCTCGCGTTCGATGCGGTGAGTGTTCACTTGCGTATTCGCGAACACCAGCGAAATAGTTCACTGCTGGGGGAATGCAAGGGGAAGAAAGTGGGCATGGTCCTGCCGCTGCCGCCACACTTGCCTGATCTCTTTCTGCCTATCGCCGACGTGACTTATCTTCAGCCCGGTGAATCAGGCACGCACGGGATGCATGTTGAAGGCGCCATCAAAGGCGCCCGGGCTTGTCGCGCGAAAGCCCAGGAGATGCATGCACTCGTGTTCGAGGCTTTTCGTGAGGGTGCAAAACTTTTCGTCGATGTAGCCATAGCCGACGTGCTCGAGCCAAAGATGTTGCCTCCGGATATTCGTCTGATCGCGCACTTGCGACCACATTCAAATCCGAAAGATGTAGAGATTCAAACCCCGACCGAGGTCTCATTCATATGATAATAAAGTTGAGGCTCCGCCCCCTTGCTGGTGTCCTCTTCTTTCTTCTCGCCGCCGGCACTTCAGTTTTTGCGCAAGCGGAAAATCATCAGGTAGTAGCAGCGCCAACCGGTTGGCAGATGACGTGGCCGGCGGGAGCGTTGATGCTGGTCCTGCTGTTTAGCGCGTTCTTTGCGATGACGAAGTTTGAAGTGCCACTACCGTTGGCGATGACGCTCGTGAGTCTCGCTTTCCTAATTATCCAGTGGGACGGCGCGCCAAACATTTTGCGAGAAGGGTTTTCGCACTACGCTGACATCACGGTCTTGTTTACTGCAGTCGCTGTTCCCGCGCACATGATCGAACGATCGCAGGGGTTCAAATGGATTGCTGCGTGGTTGGGCCATCAGTTAGGAAAAATCAGATTGCAGTATCCGCGTCTGACAATTCCTTTACTCGTCGTAATTTTACTACTGTCGACTTATATCACTGCGGGATTGATGCACAACGTGACTTCAATCCTGATCATGACGCCGGTCATCATCAGATTGTGCGCCTCGTATCAAGTGCCTTCGCGTTGGATCCTCAGCGCAGGATTGATCGCCAGTAATCTCGGCGGTTTTTCGACTCGTTGGGGTGATACTCCAAACATCATCGAGTCGGCGACCTGGAACCTTTCGGCCGGCGACTTCATGCGTGAAGTGTTACCGGCAAACTTGATCGTAGTAGCTGTGCTGATCATCGTGGCGACAATTCTGACGCAACGTGGTATGGCCAAGCGAAGCAGGGAAGCGGGGCGACCAGCAATACCGTTCTACACTTTGCAGGTGGCCCAAACGGCGGCTGACTGGAAGAAGGCGAAATCCGATCTGGCAATCGACAAACGCCTGCTGGCGATCGGTCTGGGCATGCTCGTGTTTTTTATCGTGCTGCATGTCATCTTCAAGAACCTGGCGATTGCCATTGGCGCTTTCACGATCATCGTTTGTGTTTTGTTGGAACGAAAGACGGCCCGCTATCACACGCTCACTTCGTTAGGCTTTGATGTCTATCTAGCCTTCGCCGCGATCTTTGTCCTCGCCGGATGTGTGTCTCATTCATGGATCGGGGCCACGCTTTATCAACAACTCATCAGCGCCAAAGCTGCACCCTGGGTCATCGCAGTCACAGGATACTTTGGCACCACGTTCACTGAAGCTGCTTCCTGGGCTACGGCTGTGTCCCACTCGATCCAGCAACTCGATGCTACGCACGCGGCAGCGTGGGCCCTCGGTGGCGGCATCTGCGCCGGCAGTAGTTCATTGGTAACCGCGGCCTCGGCTGGAATTATTTTGGCTGAAGAGAGTCAGCGATTTAATGATCCCGAGCATGCAATAACTTTCAAACGTTACCTGGCGTTTGGTCTGCCTTTTTCGCTGTTCATGCTCGTATTTTACGGTACCTATTTCACTTTCATTCGTTAATCACCGCAAGAGATGCCCAAAGAAGAGCGCTCGTTTCTCAATAACGTTGGCAGTGTTTGGAGTCGCCGGAAACAAATCTGGCGACTCGTTACGCGCCAGGACAAGATGGGTTTTTTGGCGGGCATTCTGATCATGGCGACTGTTGCCGCGGTCGAAACCGGCATTGCTTTACTAATCGGATATCTCTTCGATCGTGTCGCTGGCTTTGCCGGACACCCACCGTCGGAATGGATCAGGTTTGTCTTTCTTTCGCTTGCCGCATTGGCCGGCGCTTACATCTTTAAAGAGTCGCTGCAGTATGTGCGGCGCGGGTTAGTAAATACCACCACTTCGCGTATTGAACGGAACATGACTGTCCGAGTTGTGGGCCATCTGTTACGCGTTGATCTCGGTGCTCTTTCACGTGAGCGCATCGGCACGCTTCACGGACGCATCTCGCGAAGCGTTGAAGGCTTCGTCAAGTTTTTGCGGGTCACGTTTAGTGAATTTATTCCCGCTGTCCTGACTGCACTGTTTGCACTTGGCGCCGGCATGCAACAGGAGTGGCGCGTTGGTTTAGTGATGCTCGCCGTTATTCCCGTTTCGATCTTAATAACGATCTGGCAGGTCTATTCGCAAAAGGGAATTCGCGCTTCGTTGTTGCAAGCCCGAGAAGGACTCGACGGCACGGTAGTCGAACAACTCGGAGGCCTCGAATACATTCGCGCCGCCAATACCTATCCGCTTGAAGTTGCCCGGGTGGAGAATGCGGCGAAGTCGCGAAGCTCGCGGGAGTTGAGCCATCAATTTGCGATGGCCCGCTTTGAATGGTTAAAAGCCGTAAATGAAGGAATCTTTCACGTCCTGATTATCGGCTACGCGATCGTGCTCGCCGCGTACGGGCAAATCGCCTACGGCAAAGTGCTCACCTTTTCGATCCTGTTTTTGAACATCATGCGACCGCTAAAGGATGTTCATCGAATCCTGGATGAAACTTACGACAACAGTATTCAGGTGAGCATACTGTTGCACATGTTGGACCAACCGCTCGATAAGTCTTACGGCGTAGTTACCCTGCGCGCGCCGCGTCTCGACGGCACCTGGCCGCTATTGGAGTGTCAGAATCTGGTGGTTGAGTATTCGACGCCGGAAGGCGAACCGCGGCGGATTCTTGATGGACTAACGATGGAGATCAGGCAGGGACAAACAATCGGTATTGCCGGCCGTTCAGGATCGGGAAAGTCGACGTGGCTACGTTGCGTGTTGCGTTTGATCCATCCGGTTAGTGGTGATGTGTTAGTTGGTGGCGTTCCAATTGGTGTGCTTTCTCGCGAAGACATCGGCAAGAGCATTGGCTACGTGAGCCAGGTACCGTTTGTGTTTGCGGGAACGGTGGCTGACAACATCAGTTATGGTTGTGGACAAGTGAGTAGCGAGAAGATTCAGGAAGCAGCCAAACAGGCTTACATTCACGAAGAGATCCTGCAGATGCAGAACGGTTACGACACGTTGTTAACGGAGAAAGGCGGCAATCTTTCTGGTGGTCAACGACAACGTATCGCACTTGCACGGATGTTTTTGAAAAATCCGCCAGTCTTAATTCTTGATGAAGGAACTTCCGCGCTCGACAACATCAGCGAACGAAGAGTGCGGGCTGCAATTGATAACGCGCGACAGTCGCACACCGTGATCATGGTAGCCCATCGCTTGACGACGCTGAATGAGACTGACTGCATCTTTGTTTTCGACAAAGGCCGGATTGTCGAACAAGGTAAGTTTGACGATCTGGTGGCGAAGAATGGCGTGTTTGCGGAGCTGGTTAGAAGCGCGGAAGCGGGATGAAGACATTGCCGATTTCCGATTTCAAATTGCCGATTGATCGCTAGCTCGGGGTTTCGTTGTGCTTAGTTCTTCACTCTGTGTCTCCGCGTTCTCTCTGCGTCTCTGTGTTGAAAACAACGTCTGTATAGCGAAACTATATTTTCAACACAGAGACGCAGAGAACGCTGAGACGCAGAGAAGACGGAGACGCAGAGTGAATCCATCACGCTTTCACGCTCTCCTGTTTCGGTTTTATATATTTCACCACTTTCCATCCAAGTAGCAGCGCGATCAGGATTCCGAGAATCACCCACGCCAGGTTTCCCAGTATCTCTACTAAGTACTGCACGCGGTCGCTGAATTTGAAACCCAGCAATACATACAAGCAAACCCATAGCACTTCACCCAGCACGTCCCAGATAACAAACCGATGATAGGGATAAGCAGTGAGTCCACTGGTCACATTGATCCATGGTCCAAGCTCAGTGATTAGCCAACGACTAAAAAAGATCCCGGCGCCACCCCAACGTTTTGAAAGTGACTCGGCTTTCTGAATTTTGTCAGCGCCACCAATTCGTTTGGTGACTTTGTCGACGAGCCGCCGCCCGCCCCAACGCGAAATGCCGTAACCAATCTGATCGCCAAGTATCGCGGCACTACTCGCCACAGCAATCACGTAGCTCACTTTCATCTCGCCCTGTTTCGCAAACGAACCCGCAGCGACCAGCATGAGCGTGACAGGCAGGGGAATGCCAACGGACGCGATTACTATTATTAGAAACAGGACGGGAAGGCCGTAGGTCAGCAAGGCGGCCAACAGTTGATCCGCCATCGTCATCGTCCACCTCCCGAACCACCAGCCTCGTCTTTCGGCGGAGGTGGCGGCGGGTAAGGAGGCCGGGCGTGAACGATTGCGTCCATCAAGATCGCTTTGACGTCGTCCATCGATCGGTTCTGCGACTGCGCGATAACACGAAGCGGTCTCTTGTCAGGCGGGCGATGAGGTAGACCAAGCGCCATGAATAGTACGTGTGGCGGAACGTGGTACGAATGGGCCACATACTCGACATTCATCCATTCGCTGATCGGTTCGTCCTGGTGATAATGCCAGTAGATGGCTGGTCTAATCGCGCGCATGGCAAAATGAACGGTGCCGAGCACGACCACCACAAACGCGAGTACCACCAACCACTGTCGCCAGCTAAGCTTCTGCATCATCATCTGACACCGGCATCGACTTGATGCCGTGTTCCTCCATTTTGGAATAAAGAAGCCGGCGATTAATGCCAAGACGTCGGGCTGCTTCGGTACGATTGTCGTTTGTATCTATGAGGGCGCGCGAAATTAACTCGCGTTCGAGCGCTGACACAGCTTCTTTGAATGGTAAATCAAGGAAATCAAGCGTTGACTCAGGACGGCGTTCGGCGTCGTCGGTGAAAAGATCACTCGCCGTTAACACTTCCACTGATGGTCCAGTGTTAACTACTGCCCGTTCGATCAAATTCTCCAGTTCACGAACATTGCCCGGAAATTTGTAGTTGAGCAGACTTCGTAACGCATCGTCGGAAAGTGCTTTGATCGGTAAGCCATTGCGCGCCGCACTGCGTTCAAGAAAGTGTTCAGCCAACAGTGGCACATCACCAACTCGCGCACGCAGGGGCGGCAGTTTGATCCCGATTACACTTAGCCGGTAATACAGGTCTTCACGAAAGCGCCTTTCACTCACCGCTTGTTTTAAATCCTGATTAGAAGCCGCGATCACTCGCACATCGACAGTGATTGTTTCGGTACCACCGACTCGTTGAAAGCGACGTTCCTGCAACGACCGCAAGAGTTTTACCTGGGCGGCCGGAGTTAGTTCACTTGCTTCATCAAGAAAAAGTGTTCCCGTATGCGCGAGTTCGAAACGACCTTTCTTGAGTTTTTCGGCGCCCGTGAACGCGCCACGTTCGTGACCAAACAACTCCGCTTCAATGAGATTTTCCGGAAGTGCGCCGCAGTTTACGGCAATAAACGGTTTGGTCGAACGAGCGGAATGTTTGTGAATCGCGGTGGCGACAAGTTCTTTACCCGTGCCCGATTCGCCGGTGATCAAAACGGTCGCATCGGTGGCCGCCAGTCTGCCGATCTGTTTGAAAACGTCGCGCATCACCCGGCTCGTGCCGAGCATTTGAAGACGATCAGTCTCGCTAACGTCGATCTCTTTTGATTGTCGTGCTAACGCCGTCGACTGGCTAATTCTTCTTTGCTCTGACGCGCGGTGCAGGATGTTTACGATCTCATCTAACTCGAGCGGCTTGGTGATGTAATCGTAAGCGCCGAGTCGCATTGCTTCGATCACTTTGGAACTTTCGCTGAAGGCGCTGATTACTATGAATGGAGCGTTGGTAAGTTTCTCTTCCTGGACCGTGCGCAACACTTCGAGTCCATCGACAAGCGGCATTCTTACGTCGAGAAAGATTACGTCGTATGCGGAGTTGTCCAGGCGCAGGAGTTCAAGCGCGACTTGTCCATTCGCAGCCTCGCTTACGACAAAGCCTTCGCTCGCAACTAACTCCGCCAGACCTTCGCGAAGGTTTTTTTCGTCGTCGACGACAAGAACATGTTGTTTCGTGGTCATCAACTCGATAGCTCAGTATGCGAAGGCGAAAAATACGGCGCCGATAATAAGTGCGTAGGAGACGAAGTTGTTCCACTTGAGCGTTTCGCCAAACAGCAGATACGCGATGACTGTAAAGACGAGGATGCTGATGCACTCCTGCATGATCTTCAACTGCGTCACCGTAAACGTTTGTGAGCCCAGACGATTCGCGGGTACCTGAAACATATATTCGAAAAATGCGATGGACCAACTGAGCACAATTACAACGAGCAAAGGCTTGCCCTTGTATTTCAAGTGGCCATACCACGCAATGGTCATGAAGATATTTGAGATTATCAGCAATCCGACTGTTTTCATTGTCTTCTTCAAACTGTTTCCATCGTTTCAATTTTCGTCATTGGTAAAGTTATTACGAACGAAGTCCCCACTCCTGCACGGCTCGTAAAACTAATGTCGCCAAAGTGTTCGTTAACTATACCGCGGGCGAGGGCGAGTCCGAGTCCGGTTCCGTCGGCACGTCCGGTATAAAACGGTTCGAAAATGTGACGTTGGTGAGGCTCGGGTATACCCCGACCAGTGTCATTGAAGGTGAGACGAGCCAGACTTATCGCACCCTCTCCCTTAATTACACCGCCGCTTATCGTCAGTTCGCCTCCATTTGGCATCGCGTCAAGCGCATTCTGAATAAGATTGTCGACGACCTGGGCCAGCCGATCGTGATCGCCCTCGATGACCATATCTGTTTGCAACTCATCCGTCGAGATTGTGGTTTTCGATCGATTGGCAAGATCAGTGAATAGTGAGACTCGTTCGCAAACAAGTTGTCGTAGATCCACTGGAGTTCGGTTGAGTTCCTGTTGGCCCCCCAAGTCCAGGAGCCGGCGTACCAATGTGTCGAGTCGTTCGATCTCAGCGCGCACCACGTTAAAGGTTTCTGTAATCTTCTCCTCAGAACTGGAATTGCGTTGAGCGAGTTGGACCTTGAGTTTGATCGCCGCGAGCGGGTTACGAACTTCATGCGCGACGCCGGTAACCACGCGACCGAGAGCGGAAAGACGTTCGCTGTGGCGCAACTCAGTTTCAAGCTTTGTTTGCCGCTCGATATTTTGCCGCAAAGATTCTGCGAGCTGATTAATTGCCTCCGCAATTCTCCGCAACTCGGCCGTGTTCGGAGTCTGTACGACGTTGTTGAGATCTTTTTGTAATAACGTTAGTCCTGATTCAATTTCGGAAACCCCGGTTTGTAGATCTCTGACAGTGAGCAATGCAAGACCGCTCGCTGCAATAAAACTGAGAGTTAGCGCCAGCAGTACAACGATATTGGGCCAGTCAGACAATCCGGAAGAGCGAGGAAGTCGTTTAATGGCCCAGGCGGTCAGCGGCGCATTGTCGTTAACCGGATAAGCAGCGACAAAAATTCTGTCGTTGCCAAACTGAATTGATTTTGAAACGGGTACACCGGCATTACCGGATTCAGTGGCTACCGATTTAACTAACTCCAATAGACTCGAAGACGTTATCGTTGCGCCTGAAAACTTTGCTTCAGTCGGATTGTAAAAACCGCCTTCGACTTCGTCGTAACGACGAATTGTCAAGACCGTCAGCCTGGTTACCGGATCGGAATAAACAGAGAAAGCTTCGGTAATGTGTGGCGGCATTGGTCCATCGTGTTTGCCGCCGGGTCGTGAGGGTGCCGCCAGTTCGATAGTCGTATATCCGGCTGGATGAGCGCTTAGTTCGCGAGCGAGATCGCGGGCCGCGCTGTGTGCTGCCGAATCGGCTTCCCGGATTGCGAAGGCCTCGGTTGTTCGTGCGAGCCGCCAGGCAACGAGAATAGCCACGAGCAACGACAGAACTGCGAACCCGGCTATTACCGCTAACCGGGTCCGCAAGCTCATCTTTCTGATCGTTCGCAGCATACTGTTCCGTTTAGTGTCCCAGGCTGATTGTCTGGCTACCGACCGTGATGTACGTCGGATTAATCACCACTCCGCGATCGTTTTTGACAACGGCTCCTTCAACTGTAACCGAACTGTTTCCACTTTGTTCTGCGCTGACAATCAGTTCGCCAACGTTCGGTGGAAAGCGCACTTGTTCACCGCTGCTCAGTATCAAACCATCAACATCGCCGCGGCCGTTCACGAGATGCGTTTTCAGCGAACCCGATACTTTTACCACTTCAGGTGTTGGCAAAGGCGCTGGCCCAACCGGCGTTGGCGAATTTTGCGATTGCTCTGGCGCTGGCGCTGGTGCATTCGCTGGAGGTCCTGGTCGCGGACCACGTTCCCGTTCTCCTGGTCCACCATCGGGATGTCGTGGTTTCGGTCCTGCTGGCACTTCTAGCAACGTTTGTCCGTTGAAAGCTAACTGTTCACCGTGAATTTCACGACCGTAGCTGGTTTGCATTCCCGCGTGACCAGACACGGTAACTTCATCGCCGATCTTTAGTTGCGTTCCAACTAATGTTCCGAGTTCAGGACTGAAGTGTATTTGGTCGCCGGTAGAAAGCAACAGGCCATTTACGCCGCCGCGTTCATCGAGCAAAAATGTGTTCACCTGACCTTTAATAGAAGCTTTGCGATGAATGAACCGCGGCACGCCCCAGATCGCGACCGCAGTTCCCACGATAACCAAAAATACGAGAGCCGACAGAATCCCGCGTTTGTTAAGCACTGACATGAGTATCTCCTTTTCAATCTCTTCCGGTATTACTTGACGCCGGATGTCGTAGGTAATGGCAATGGACATGCCTCGCAGAAAGCTGTGAAATTGCTGGAATTTTGAAGGTTTTCGGTGGATTGTGTGAGAAGAACGCACAGAGCTTGTAAGCAATGCTCACGCTGCCAGCGCGTGAACCTATGCCGCTTCGGCTTCGCCGCCTGTTGTGAATCACCTTTGCGCCTCTTGTGATCACTTTGCCGCCTGTTGTGATTCGGCTCCGCCGCCTGTTGTGAGGCATGGCTCCGCCTTGCCGTTTAGAGCCTCTAAAGATTCTGGGCTGTGCCCTCCTTTAGATCCTGTAGAAGGGCACAGCCCAAATTTTCTTCGCGCGCTTACGGCAAGGCGGAGCCATGCCTCACAACAGATGGCGGAGCCGAATCACAAGAGGCGGCTAAGCCGATTCAACGGGTGGCGAAGCCGAATCACAACAGGCGGCAAAGTGATCACAAGAGACGCCTGCGGTCCTGTTGCTGTACTACTGCAAGTCAGTTTGATGAAGTGTTGCGTTTCGTATGCGATCACGAGTTAGGACCATCACGGGCGATCCTATCGGGCTATTCACAAATGCATAGCTTAGGCATTCGCATTGCTGCAACTCGAGCGCAATGATCAAAACCTGGAGGTAAGCTTAATGCCATAGTATGGAAAGAAGGCTGGCGAAAAAGTTGAGAAGGCAATGCACGAACGCAAAGAGGGCACTCTCAAGAGCGGGAGATCCGGAAAGAAAGTGACGAGCAAGAAACAAGCGATCGCGATCGGCCTCTCCGAAGCACGCGAAGCCGGCGGCAAGGTTCCGAAGAAGTCCTCGAAGAAGTCTTCCAAGAAATCGTCAAAGAAGTCATCGAAGAAAAGTTCGAAGAAACGATCTTCAAAGAAGTAGCACGCTCGGTTTTCCTCTGCGTCTCTGCGTACTCAGCGTCTCTGTGTTAATCGAAGTGCCGAAACACGGTGCTCAGTTTTAAACTCAGAGACCCCGAGAACGCAGAGACGCCGAGAATACTTATCTCAAATATCCGGCGGTCACGGCTGCGGCTACTTTCACTGTCCCTCCTCATTCTCAGGCAAGACTTGATTCGCATCGCGTGCAATGCGCCATTGTCCATCTGTTCCTTTGTGTAGAATTGAAAGAATGTGGCCGGAGTGTTTCTTCGCGGTCCCGTCGGGTTGAGTAAATGTTATTCGCAGGAAATTGTGTACATAGGCCCACTCGCCCAGCACCCGTATCTCCTGAATCTCACCAACGCACTCTAACTTGATATTTTTCATCGACTCGAAGCCACGCGCGAAGGCTTCTTTCCCAAATGGCTCGTTGCCTGCGGTGATGAAGACGACGTCATCTTCCATCAACGGAAGAATAGTCTCCAGGTCCTTTCGTTCACTCGCACGTAACCACGTCTCAACTAAGCCACGAATTGCCTGCTCGTCATCTTGCGAAGCTTCGGAATATATTTGCGATCCAGTCGTCATTTCTTCGAAGTCCTCCTGCGAATGTTCGATGTGCTTTAGAGCCTTTTGCACAAGACCAACTTGTCGCAATGAGGTCAGTACCGTAACGCGGTAGCGTCGGGTCGGTGCAATAGATTTAAGCCCACAAAATTAACCTGACCCGACGCTACCGCGTTACGGTGACTTCGTGGCACTACAGTGTGACTTTTGCAAAAACCTCTTTAGCTGCCGGGGGGTCATCCACAGATTACGCAGAAGAGTTAAGGAATGAGTCCGCTTTTTTTCCTTAATCTGTGTAATCTGCGTAATCTGTGGATAACTCTCTGTTCGACAAGCTAACCATATCGAACATTCGCATTCCATTATTTTGTAATGACGACTTCACTACCACCAACCACCATCCATTAAGCGCAAGTTATCCCGCTTCCCATCCAAATCTCACAAGTCCGACTATTTGGTTTTCGCTACGAAACGGCTTCAGCGTGTGACCAACTGGCCCATGCTCAGGTTTAGTTGCAGGGCACATTCGTTGCACTTTTCTCCTGCCTCACAAGTTGACTCAGTTCAACTTTTTGGAAAACAGGACCGCAGGCGTCCGCGTCTGCTCCCCGGTCTTCCCGCTAGATTGGAAGGAGAAAAGAAGAATGAAGCTATTGAAAATCTCAGCCCTCCTGCTCGTTTGCTTGTGCTTTACAAGCATCGCTTTTGCTCAGGAGACGACGGGTGTCATCGAAGGTACTGTTGCTGACGCTCAAGGTGCACGCATTGCCGGTGCTACTGTTCTCATTGAAGGTAATGCCTTCAGTAAAACAGTCACCACCGACAGCAATGGTTACTACAAACTCCTGCAAGTGCCGGCAGGAAAGTATTCGATCACAACGAGCGCGCCGAACTTCGGTTCCGAACGCAGCGACGACATTCGCGTGACGCTGGGCCGGGCTACCACCGCCGACATCACTCTGAATGCCGGCGCTGTTTCGGCGAATGTCGTGATCACATCAGCCGATGTGGCAGCCATTGACACTTCATCAAACAGAATTCAAACAAACATCACTGCCGATGTCATCAACTCGACTCCGAAGGGAACGAGAATCGACAGTGTGTTGCAACTGTCCGGGGCAACCAGACAAGAACCGTTGAGCCGCGGCTTCCAGGTTGACGGTTCGAGCGGCGCCGAAAACACGTTCGTGATCGACGGTTCGGAAGTTACCAACTTCCGCACCGGCCAATTGCGCGACAATAATAATTTGCCCTTCCAGTTTGTTCAGGAAGTTCAGGTTAAGTCGAGTGGTTTTGATGCCGAGTTTGGCGGCGCAACTGGTGGCGTCATCAACATCGTTACCAAGAATGGCGGTAACGAATTCCACGGTGAAGGTGGGATGCAATTCGAAACGAACACTCTCAGCGCTCGCCAAAATTTGACCGGTAAGGTCAACAATAGCGATCCGCAATACCAGGCTAATCCCTTAATCCAGGACACGAGCGCCGCGGTGCTTAGTTACATCAATCCGCGAGGCGATTCGTTCCTGCACACTTTTCCGAGCGCCACCGTGAGTGGTCCAATTATCAAAAATAGATTGTGGTTCCTCGTTAGCGCGGCGCCGCAGTTCTATCACACTGAACGTTCCTTCAATTTCCGCAACGGTCAAACGGTCGACTATGAGCGGAACCTTCGCAACGACTACGAGTTTGCTCGTCTCGATTCATCGATTACGGACAACCTGAGATTGTCTGGCACTTTCACTTACAGCCCGCAACGTGAACACGGCCAGATTCCTTCGTATACAACGACCGCTCCGCCGTCTAACGATTTTAGTCAGCTCGGTGGACGCGTTGCTGCTAACAATGTAACCGGCAGTGTCGTATGGACTCCGACTCCAAAATTAGTGATCAGCGGTCGTTTCGGCCGCAACTACTTGAACGAGAAGGACAGTTCGTATGGTGTGCCTGCTGGTCCACGCATTCGTTGTTTGAACGGCGGTAGTCCTGCGGGTGTGCCGGCAACAAATCCCTGTGCTTCGGGTTTCAACAGCACGTCTGACATCACCACAACTGTGAAGGACATTTCGATCCGCAAGACGTTCGACGCTGATGCCAGTTATCTCGTCGATAGTTTGGCCGGACGTCACAACTTCAAGTTTGGTTATCAACTCAACAAACTTTCAAACGACGTCGATCAGGGCTACTTCGGAGTAGGCGAGATTCGTTTGTTCTGGGGACAGGCTGATCGTGGTATTGGACCAGGCGTTTGCCCGAGCGGTCCATGCACGTCTTTCGGCTATGGTTATCTGCAGGACTTCGGCACGGTTGGTCTGGCTCGTAGCACCAACACCGCCCTCTATGTCCAGGACAGTTGGCAACCGAAACGGCGCCTGACGCTGAATCTTGGTCTGCGTCTGGAAAATGAAGATGTGCCTTCGTTCACTGCAAACGCGCAGGCGATCAAGTTTGGCTGGGGATCAAAAGTTGCCCCACGCCTGGGTTTTGCGTTTGATGTGTTTGGCAATGGCCGCATGAAAGTCTTTGCGAGCTATGGCCAGTTTTACGATCGCTTCAAGTATCAACTTCCACGCGGATCGTTTGGCGGCGATAAACTCCTGCGCTACTTCTTCCCGCTTGCCGATCCGAATTGGACCACCTACACGAGAGCCTACGCGCTTTCACACACTTTAGTTGGACCACTTGATTTTCGTGTTCCTTCAAACAATCCTGCTGACAACCGCGTCGATCCCGATCTAAAACCGGCGCGGCAAACGGAATTCACAGTTGGTTCGGAATATGGACTGACTAACGACTTCGTACTCAGCGGTCGTTACACGCGCAAGAATCTCGATCGGACCATCGAAGACGTCGGGTTCATCGATGCTGCCGGTAATGAAAACTTTTTCATCGCGAATCCGGGCATGGGTCTCGTTTCGCAACCGTTTGCTCCGGGACTTCCTGCGTCACCATTGGCGAAACGCCTTTACAACGCAATGGAACTTCGTCTCGACAAACGTTTCACCAACAACTATTTCTTCAACGTGAGTTACACCTTTAGTCGTTTGACCGGCAACTACTCGGGTTTGTCGAGCTCAGATGAGCCAGATGCACTCGGTGTTGGTCGTTCAAGCCCGAACGTAAATCGTTTCTTCGATCTTCCGTTTCTCGGCTTCAACACCAACGGTCAACCGGACAATGGTCTACTTGCTACGGATCGCCCACATGCGTTGAAGGTATTTGGTTCGTACTCGCTCGATTGGAAAGATTTCTTCGGCCATCGAGTGGATCGCACCGGGGCCAATAGCACTGAGTTTGGCGCGTCGTTCATCGGCTTAAGCGGAACGCCGTTGTCGACTCGCGTTCAGTTGTATGGTGCGTACACGTTCCTGACAACACGCGGCGATCTCGGCCGTACTCCAGTGTTCACTCAAACCGACTTCCAATTAACACACACTGTGAAGTTGGGTGATGATGGACGTTATGCGTTGAAGTTTGACGTCAACTTGCTGAACGCGTTCAACGAGAACAACGTGTTGAGTGTGTGGACGCAAGTGTCGCCCGACTCGCTGACGGCTGCGAATTTTGGCATCGGCAATGCGGGCGGACTCGGTGAGTTGAATACCTTCCGGGCTGTATTTAATGGCGGGTTGACGAACCAAATCAACGCCGGCCTGGCAAATGGATCGATTGCGCGAGATGCGCGGTTTAACCAACCACTCACGCGACAGGTTCCACGTCAGGTCCGATTCGGCTTCCGCTTCGTGTTCTAGGAGCGCAGGTGTCCCCGCCTGCTGTTCTATAACCCTCTGCGTCTCCGTGATCTTTGCGTCTCTGCGTTGAAATAACCAGCACTTTTTTCAACGCAGAGACCCGGAGACGCGGAGGCGCAGAGTTGATTTCTTAGCCTCCTCTCGCAGTTTCTTGATCAGTTTCTTAATCAACTCTGCATCACGCGAGTCAGGCTGCAGTTTCAAGAACACTTCCAACTCATCTGCTGCCTCTTTGTAACGCTTGAGTTGATTCAACAACAACGCGAGTTGCCAGTGCGCTTCCGGCAACTTCGACTCCGACAACGCATCAGCGCGCCGCAAATAATTTTCTGCTTCATCGAGCTTACTCGTCTGCCGCAACGTTATTCCCAACCATAAATTCGCGTTTACCGATTTCTCATTCAACGTCACCGCACGACGAAACGACTCGATCGCAGCCGCCACTTGTTTGAGTTTGAACTGCGCAACGCCGAGTGCGAACGAACTCTGGTATGCGCGGGGATTGATCTCGATCGCTTTAGTTAAAAAGGGAAGTGCCTCCTCGTAATGTTCATACTTCACTTGTTCGGTTCCCAACAATTCGAGCGCATCGAAGTATTGCGGGTACACTTCGATCGCTCTCTTTAAGGTTGTCATTGCTTCATCGTGTTTTTCTTTCGTTATCAGATCGGAAGCTTGAGCAAATAATTTGCGTGCTGCGTCCGGTACATCCTGCGCGAAGATCACGCCTGGTTTCGTGGCCGAACTAGCCGCGCGATTTGTGTCGAGCACAAATTCAATTTCTTCAAATGCCGCTCCAAAACCATGTGGCTTGGCGAGGTCCACTCGTTTCGTTTGACTCACGTAGTTTGTGCCCGCAGTTTGCACACGCACTTGAAACGTTCCGTCTGAGAGTTTGCGAAAGACGAAGAGACCAGAACCGTCAGTCTTTATCACTTGAATGACAGTGTCGACTTCGTTGAGCAATTCGACACGGAGGTTTGGTACTGGCGAGTGATGACTGTCCGAGACATGTCCGCTGATGGAGTTGTTGTTGTCTTGATAAGTAGTGTTGGTGGTAAAGGGCAATACAAGTAGCAGGAGTGTAAGAATATTCATGGCTTTCTAGTTGAACTGGAGTTACTGGCTGGCTAGAAAGACAACACGTTGCGGGACTGCAGCGTATGTTTGTGACGAGTGGGCTTGAGTGTGTGATGAACAGGCAGACACCACCGACTTTACGTCGGTGGAGCTTTCAACTTCAAGCTAATACGCGACAAGGCGAAGTGTAGATACCACCGACTTTATGTCGGTGGAGCGATCAACTTCAAGCTAAATAGAGGTACTGCAGCGCGTGCTGAGATACCACCGACTTTATGTCGGTGGAGCCTTCACCTTCAAGCTAAATAGAGGGTACTGCGATGCGTGCTGAGATACCACCGACTTTATGTCGGTGGAGCATCACCTTCAAGCTAAATAGAGGGTA
>DATDMC010000149.1:0-30439 GCA_036518995.1 Pyrinomonadaceae bacterium
CGTTACGGTACTGACTTCAATCTCTCCGTAATCTGTGTAATCTACGGATAACTCTCTTAAGTAATGGCAGATCAAAAATCACAGGAATGGTTCGCGTTGCGCGTTACGTCTGAAGAACCAGCGCGCGAAGCTGTCGAATACGCGTTGATGGAGTCTGGCGCGCTCGGCACGGTCACCGATGATCCAAAAGATGGTCTGTTAGACGTTGTCGGGTATTTCGACGATGTTCCTGATCGTGAACGAATTCGCACTGAGTTGTTGGAAGCCTTTCGCATTTACGAACTCCCAACTTCGTCTGCTCGCGACATGTCAGTCGAGAAAGTCGACAATCGCGACTGGTTGGCCGAGTGGAAAAAGAACTGGCAACCGGTAGTTGTTGGTCGCTTTATCATCGCGCCGCCGTGGAGTGATCTCAGTCAAGACACCGAGCACTTGATAATTCGTATCGAACCGGGCATGGCTTTCGGTACAGGCACTCACGAAACAACACGACTCTGCTTATCAGCGATTGAAAAGCATTACCGGGGCGGCAGCTTTCTGGACGTTGGCACCGGGACAGGAATACTGGCAATCGCGGCGGCCAAACTTTTTCCCGAAGCGAAAATTCAAGCCTGTGACACTGATGCAGACGCAGTTGAGATTGCGCGCGAAAACGCTGCCGCAAATGGCGCCGGTGACCACATCGAATTTTGGGTCGGTTCGACTGATGAAGGATCGCCATCCGCCGATCTCGTCTGCGCGAATCTTACTGCCGACGTTATCTCGCCATTGTTACCCACATTACTGAAGCTCACTTGTGGCAAGTTGATCTTGTCGGGAATTCTCGATGTCCAATGCGAGTCACTACTCGATCAACTTCATGCGTCGGGTATCTCTGACGTTGAAGTGAACCGCGATGGTGAGTGGGTTTGTCTCGTAGTTTGAGTTTGGTCTATGGCTCGACGAAGATTCTTTGCGCCTCCGAGCGCTTTCAATCGACAAACCGTCACGCTCACCGGTGATGAGGCAAAACATCTGCGCAGCGTCCTTCGTCTCAAGCCCGGCGATCAGGTTTTTGTTTTTGACGGCGCGGGAAAAGAATTCAAATGCGTTGTGGCCCAACTTCGTCGCGATGAAGTTGAACTCGACAACTGCGAAGCGATTGGACCAGCCAGTCCTGAGTCGCCGTTGTCGTTCACACTTGCTGTGGCGTTACTCAAAGGCGAGAAGTTCGATCTCGTTGTGCAAAAAGCTACGGAGCTTGGTGTAACCACGATTGTTCCAGTCACGACTCGTTACGCAGACATTCAGTTACGCGATTCTTCCGACGCAGAGAAACGGGTGACACGTTGGCGCCGGATCGCGATGGAAGCAGCGAAACAATGTGGACGCGCAATGGTCACGGAAGTCGAAACGCCAACTTCATTCAAAGCACTGATTGAAGAGCATAACGAAGGCGCGCGGCTGTTGTTCTCCGAACGCGATGGTGGTCCATTAGTTGCGGCTCAGGACGTTGAATCAGTGATTGGTTTAGTTGGCTCCGAAGGCGGCTGGGCCGACGAAGAATTGTCACTGGCGCGTGACGCCGGATGGCAGATTGTCACGCTCGGCGGACGAATACTGAGAGCTGAAACCGCAGCGATAACAATAAGCGCATTGATCCAGCATTCCTTCGGCGACCTGAAATAGTCCAGGACAGAAGGCATAGCCAAAACCACGAGCGCTTACGGCAAGGCTCAGCCATGCCTCACAACAGGCGGCCCAGCCGGCGCGCTCCTATTTAGGGACGCCTGTGTTCCTATGTTGACCATCGCTTGTTTGAAGGTTCAAAATGGAGCCGAACTCGCCGGAACAAAGAATGGCGGCGAGACGTTTGAGTTTCTAACATCACATTGAGATGACCAAAGAAGAAGCAGTCGAAAAAGCTAAGCAAGACCTGGCCACCCGCCTCGCGATTAATGACACTGATATTAGTGACTCAGTCAGTGAAGCTGATTTTCCCGACATGGCGCTGGGCGCCGGGGAATCAGGCGAAATGTCGGGGCAAATGATCACAAAAGGCTGGCGCATCGAACTGAAAGCAGCCGGTCAGAACTACGAATACAGGGCTGACAAACACCAGCTCCGATTGTTCAAGTTTAAAGGTAGGAATTACAAGATTTGAAGCCTGGCGCTTTGAACTTTGGACTTTGAACTTCGGACTCTGGACGCTGGACTTCAAGCCGAGAGGTATCCATGAACCGCACTAATTTTCTTCCACATATCGCATTAGCTTTGGTTCTTATTCTCGTCGCCGCCTTTGCCGGCCAGCTACGGAAATGGCAAAAACAGTGGAAGCATCGCGTGCGGATTATGCCGGCCGCAGAAAAGCGGCATGAACCGATCAATTCACTCGAAGGCGCGCCTTATGAAGCACGGACTCTCAGTGCGCCCGAAGTACTCGTGAAATTCAAGCCGGGTGTTAGTGAAGCCGCGATCGAGAAGCTCACCCTCGCTCGTCACGATCGAGTCGAAGATGAAATTGAAGCAGTTCCAGGTCTTGATGCGATTGACGACCTCGACGATGCGAACTCGGAAACAGTCGCCGCTGATTATCGAAGTTTGCCGGAAGTCGAATACGCGGAAGCTGTCTTTGAACTTAGTGCTGACGATGCTCCGGTTACACCACGCGATCCGCGCTTCACCGAACAGTGGGCCTTGTTCAACGATGGAACACGCGGCGGCTTAAAAGGCGCCGACATCAGCGCAATGCATGCCTGGCATGTCACTACCGGCAGCGACGATATCGTAGTTGCCGTACTCGATAGCGGCGTGGATTACAACCACAGTGATCTGGCCAACAACATCTGGGACCGGCCTGCCAACGTCAAGCCGTACGAAGACAAAGAACTCGGCACGATCCAGGACCTTCATGGTTTCAACGCCGTAGAAGACAATGCTGATCCGATGGACGACAACGGTCATGGGACCCATTGTGCGGGCATCATCGGCGCTGAAGGTGGGAATGACATCGGCATCGCCGGCGTGAATTGGAAAGTTCAGATCATGCCGCTGAAGTTTATGAATGCTGGTGGTTATGGAACGACTACGGCCGCAATCGAAGCTATTAACTATGTGATCGATCGCAAGAACGCCGGCGTCAATGTTCGCATAATCAGCGCGAGCTGGGGTTCAACTCAGAAGTCACGCGCGCTTGAAGATGTGATTCGTAAAGCCTACGAGAATGGAATCCTTTTTGTCGCTGCGAGTGGCAATGCCACCACCAACAATGATCGCACGCCGCATTATCCATCCAGCTATAACGTACCGAATGTTGTTAGCGTCGCCGCGTTGGATAGGAACGATCAATTGGCTTCGTTTTCAAACTATGGCGCGAAGAGTGTCGCCATAGCGGCGCCGGGCGTCGACATTCTCAGCACCTGGCTCGGTGACGACTACGAGGAGAAGTCAGGAACGTCGATGGCTACTCCGGTTGTTGCTGGAGTTGCAGCCCTGATCGCGGCTAAAAACCCAAAGATTTCAGTTGACGAGTTGCGCGCTAAACTGCTGGCCTCAGTTGATCCACTTCCGAGTTTGAAAGGTAAAGTTGTGACTGGGGGAAGAATTAACGCGGCGAAGGCAGTGGGAGCGGAGTAGGGGTCAGGGGTCAGGGGTCAGGGGTCAGGGGTCAGGGGTCAGAACTTAATTAACAGAATCCTCGCAAACAATAGATATCTCAGGTAAGAGTAAACTACTGACCACTGACCACCGACTATGTTACAGAGTACAAATACAGACTCATATTAATCACGATCAGTCCCACCCAACTCACTGTCCAGGCCCAGTGAAAATCCAGTCTTCGTAAGCGGAAGTAAAGCGACACGGCCATCAACACTACGCTCGCCAGAACATTAATCACTGAAATGATGACCAACGGCTGCGGAAAAATGAAGTTGTAAAACGCCGCTGGTAAAAGTGCGACCGATCCGATCAGGCAAATCCACCCTAACTGCGTCCAATAGACCAGCCGCCGCGCGCTATTCAAAAAAATAGCTGACAGAATTAGTTGTATGGTCCAAGTGAAGCACGGAATCAGCAGACCTTTGCTCAACACCTCAAACCACGAAAGGTCGCGAAAGAACATCTTGAGAGATGTGGAGAAGATTGCAGTAACGAGAAATGAGGCTAGGAAGAGAATAAATATTCGCTTGATCATCGCTGTTGCTTATTCACGATCAAACAACCGAAAGTCAAGTGGACGGTGGCGTAAGAATGGGTTGTCCGTGGTCCATCGGTATTCGCTCCGTAGGAGCGCCATATCGCGTCGCGTAGTCGACGCCTGAATTTAGCCAGCCATTTCAATGGCTGGAACGTGACGCGAAGATTAACGCGTCGCGTAGCCGACGCCTGAATTTAGCCAGCCATTTCAATGGCTGGAACCGTGACGCGAAGATTAACGCGTCGCGTAGCCGACGCCTGAATTTGCGGCGAAAATGAAGACAATTCATGCGTCGCTACGCGACGCTTTCCAATGCCTGTTCGATCCGATCCAACAACGCTCCCGGCGCTAGTCGCAACTTCAACGCTCTCAACCGGGCGCCAATCTCAATTCGTTCCTCTTCCGCGATTTGTTCACTCAACTCTGCAAACATACTCAACAACGCCCGACACGCCCCATTACTATCACCACATCTTTCAGCCACCCGATAACTCGCTTCAAAACAGTTCCGCGCTTCGCTAAATCGACAAAGCTTGCTCACGATCAGTCCCTTTGTATGAAGCGCCTCGGCAAGAATGGCCTCGCCATCAGTAACTTCTAAAACAGCCACCGCCTGATTCGCGTGGTCCAATGCTCCTGGCAGATCGCCAGTTGCCGAATAGAGCTGGGCCAATGTTTCATTCACTTGCGCCGTATACAGATCGTTCGAGAATTTTGTAAACAATGTAAGCGCATGCAGCAAATGTTCTTCCGCCTCAGCGAATAGGCACATGGAGAGCAGTAGATAGCCAAAATTGTTTTCGGCTGCGGCAGTTTGTGTGTGATTACCTATTGCTTCAAATTCATAAAGCGCCTTGCGAAAATGATGACCCGCTTCAACAAAGCGTTGATTACCTGGTTCCAGGATCGCCAACTCTTTGAGCGTGGTCGCCAGTTGAAGTTCGCGAAAGCCGGTCACCAATTGTCCGGTCTCGTGGGCATTCGCTTCCTGTAAACGCAGCAATGAGTCATTCAACTTTCCCGCATCACGATCGACGCAGCCATATACAGCCAGACACAAATTTCGCAGCTCATTTTGATTTGACGGAAGCTCGCCGAGCACCAGTTCTAACAGCTCGCGACATTCATCGTAGAGACCTTCGCGGTAATAACACCGCGCCAGTTCAATCCGCGCTTCCGCGGCCAGCACTTCCGCGTCTAATTGTTCGGCAAGGGCAATCGCACCGCTTAAATAAGATTCGGCGCGCTTGAAGCCACGATGGGCTCCATCAGCAAAAGATAAAACGCCCAGGAGGTTCCCCAGGGTATAAAGGAGATCTGCGGCGCCGTGAGGATCCAGATAATCGAGCTGTGGCCAACCTGCCTTTGGCAACCAACGATCGAGAACCAGTCGAGCGCCGGCATAGTTGCCAACTACAATCTGTTCTCTACCGATCGTACAGAAGACTGCTACTTCTTCACTCGCAGTTAAACTCGCAAACCGGAACCGGGTAGACACATCTTCATTCTTGTTGGGCCAAGTCTCACCCCGATGTGCTTCATACAAGTTTCGAGCAAACGTGTAGGCTGCGTGCCACTGATGGGCGCCCGGATAATCTGATTTCAACGCTCGCGCTCGTCTTAATTCCCGCTCGGCGCCTCTCCAGTCCCACTCATACCGCAAGCGAAGTTTCTGCTCTGAGTTAGTAAACTGATTGTTCGTTAAATAGTCAGGCTCCAACGTCTTTACTGCGATTCGCGCTATCTCTGCAGGTGGAACGTAGTTTGTCGCAAGGCGTAAATAGCAATCGATACTCGCGGAGTAAGCAAGCGCGTAGTTGGGATCCAGTTCGATGGACCTGCGAAAGTGAACTATGGCTTTTTCGATATCAGTTAAGGTGAATCGACTCCAGAAAAATCTTCCTTCCAAATAAGCTTCATAGGCAAGTGAACTCTCGGTATAGCGGGTGATGACTTGTGTCTCTTCACCACGACTAAGCTGCAAACCCAGCGTCAGCATGACCTGTTTAACGATCTCTTCCTGAATGCTGAGGATGTCCTTCGCGGAACAATCGAAGCTCTCGCCCCACAACAACCAGCCGTTGGCCGCGTCTATCAGTTCGACGGCAACTGCCAGGCGAGAATTTCTTGCGGTGACTCGACCGAACAACAAAGAGTTAACTCTTAGCTGTGCCGCCAGGTCCTTCGGATCAATTTGCTTGCCCTTGAAACGTCCTGTCGAAATTCGTGACATCACTCGCAATGTCGAAAGTTGCGACAAACTCTTGATGATGTTTTCACCTATGCCATCGGCTAAGTATTCGAGTTGATCGTCGGCAGTGTCATTTACAAAAGGCAGGACCGCGAGTGTCACTGACTGATCCTGGCTCTTTGAACTGCCATTTACGCTATCGATCAACTTCACCGGCGCGATAAACCGGTAGCCATAACGCGCCACTGTCTCTACATACTGCGCGTCCGATCGCTGATCGCCGAGTGCTTTGCGAATGGTGAAAATGTTTTGCGAAAGATTTCCTTCTTCAACAAACGAGTCGGGCCAAACCTCGTTCATCAACTCGTCTTTCTTAACCAAGTCACCGGCGCGACGCACGAGGACAAAGAGCAGGTCCAGGGTCTTGGGCGAAAGAGGGATCGCTTCGCCTGCACGCATCAGAATGCGCTGGGTAATGCTGAGACGGTATGGTCCAAATTCGTAGTAAGAATTGTTATGAGGCATAAGAGAGCCTGAGAACCGGTTAATACAACTTTGAGAATGTTCTGAGGACTTCTTTTGGAGCGTGAGTTTATTTGAGGCCTGTCGTCGCACGCTGCCGTTGCTTTAGGCCCGGCGATTCTAATGAGCGCGACGCTACTCAGCAAGACGATCACCCTGGAGTGAAATGTGTCTACGAATCGTTGCTAACGAAGAACTTCTGAGAACAGGTTTTAGGCTTTGAGAATGAGATAAGAAAACTTTGAGAACGCGCTAAGGACTTCACCAATACGCGTAAGTATATTGCGCGCGCCGTCAAACGCCGCGGTCGTTTTCAGGCTCTAGGGGTTCGTGGTTGAGCCGGAAGAATGGCAGGTCGAGAAGCTCGCGTGGCGTTTGGTCCGAGGCCAGCTGTGAGAGGGGGCAAATCAGTTGGCAGGGATCTTGGTGGAGGTCCTGAAATCAGACTTGGGCACCTCACCCCGGCGGCCTTCGCTTCGCTGCGCCTCGTGGAACTTCGCCCATTTGAGGCGCAGGTTGCGAAGAACACTCCAGAGGTGCTTCACCTTGTCGTGGGGCAGAGGTGCGAATCACCTTTAAGTATTGCTAGCGGTGAGGCATGCAATACTGACCCCACGGCAAGCTGAGGTATTTCAGATTTCAGATTGCAGATTTCAGATTGGACCTGGATGCGGTCTGGTCCTATTAATCAGTGCGACTCTTTCACGGCTGCAATGTAATTAACGCTTCGCAAATCTGAAATCTGAAATCTGAAATCTTAAATGGTCCAACCTCGCACGTGATCACATTGATCGTTCCCAACCCAACTTTTCTTAGTTTCTTGATCTGCAGTCCTGAACGACGGGCCAGCTCACACGTACGACGATTGAAGTGATCATCCAGCAACGGTACGGTGAACAAATTCAACAAATCAAATATTGGCCCAAGAACACCATCGGGTCTGACATGCTCCAGCAAAGAAATCGTTCCACCGGGCCGCACAACGCGACTAAGTTCGGCAAACACTCGTTCGGGGGATTGGACCGAACACAAAACAAGAGTTGCTAACGCAGCATCAAATGAGTTGTCAGCAAATGGCAGAGTCTCAGCACGGCTTTGGACCAGTTCCAACGAACTCGAAGTCAGCTTCGACTTTGCAATCTGCAACATCCCGGTACTTGGTTCAGTGGCGATAATTCTCAACGAGTGCTCATATAGAGAGAAGTTCTGGCCGGTACCCGCGCCGAGTTCGACAATACGCCCGCCCGCAGGCAACGCGCTGATAGCCTCCTGGCGAAGCCAGTGCAGAAACCAGCGCTCGAGTGGGCCAATGGCTTTGTCGTACTTACTCGCTAAACGATCGTAGCGCTGGTAACTGACCGTCATACTTTAAAGTTTTGGGGAAATTGAACGGGTGTTCCACAGCTCCTGAATTGATATAAATGGAGGAGCCTTTATTTAAACGGGGCGTCCGGGACGGACGCGCTCCGACAGAAGAGGCGCCCGCTGAAATTCCGGATCCTATTTGCTGTCACTACAGAGTGTGATTTGGCAGCCGATCTTAAGCCAGGATTGTCATTATTACTTTCCGTTCCCGAGCGCCATCAAACTCGCAAAGAAAAATACCTTGCCAGCGACCGAGCAGAAGTTTGCCGTCCTCAAACGGAATGGTAACGGATGGACCAGTCAAACTCGCTTTGATGTGCGCGTCAGAATTTTCTTCGCCGTGACGGAAACCCATTCCATGTTGTGGAATCAGAGTCCGCAAAGCATGAAGCATATCGCGCGGCACATCGGGATCTGCGTTCTCGTTGATTGTCAGTCCTGCCGTCGTGTGCTGAACGTACAAAACAACCACTCCGTTTCTCACACCCGACTCATGTAGCGCCCGGGCCACATCCTGAGTGAACTCAACTAACTCTTCTCGTTGCTGAGATTTGACTTTGAGCGTAATCATTTCAACTCGTCTCCCTCCTAAAAGCTTTGCAAACAACTCCGGGTCAGTACCGTAACGCGGTAGCGTCGGGTCAGCTTGATTTTGTGGAAATTGCGGAACCCGACGCTACCGCGTTACGGTACTGACTTCATCGCTTCAATTGCGTGACCCGACGCTACCGCGTTACGGTACTGACTTCATCGCCCCAAAGATCACTTTTACAAAAGCTTCTCCAGCTTGTCAGTCAATCAAAACTCCAATCGTAAACCAACGCGGATCTGACGCGGACGCGTTGTTCTCGTTGCCAACAGAAATGAATCCAGAAACGCTTGTCTCTGCTCTTCTTTCGCCGCAGGCGACAGAGCATTGAAGTCGATAAATTCCGACCCAAAACTGAATACAGTCTTATTGAGAACGTTATCAAACTCAATGAGCGGGCGCAGTGTGACGCGTTCGCTCAAGCGGAACTCTCGCGTCACATTTAGATCCAGTAAGAACTGTGCGGGACCAATTCCGGCATTGCGAGGCAGGTTTCCAGACTGTCCAATCGGCGGCAGCGAGAATGCGTCGACAACCGAAGCGGAAATCGAACTCCCTGGCGCACGCCATCGCAGTTGTCTCCGATCGCCGGAGAAGTTGGGGCGATCGTTTCCAACGTCATCAAGATTGCGATCGACGCCGCCGATTGAAATGTTGAAAGGCGCTCCCGACGCAATGCGCCAGATCGGTGAAAGCTGAAGACTCCCGAGGAATTTAGGGAGGGTAAAAATGCCGGCGAAGACGAAACGATGTCGCCTGTCGAGTAAACTTCTCGCGCGTTCAGCCCGAAAATCTCCAGGTCTTAAAGCGTCGGAAGTATTTACCACGCCGTCATCAATCAAACTCGACAACGTGTAACCCGCTCTGAAGGAGATATTCAGTCCGCCGTCGTTTAGAACAAAGCGTCGTCGCAGCTCAATTGTGAGGCCGCGGTAGAAACTATTACCCGCGGCGATGAGTTCCTCAACTTCGGCCCGCGCCGGATCTGGTCTTAGCGAGTTGAGCGCCGCCAGGGCTGCTTGGATTGTCGTTGATGAAGTCGGACTGCTGAGGTTGAAAACCGACACGGGCACACCGAACTCAACAATCCGATTTACGCTGTTCGGGTTTTCCGCTGATGATTGAAAAACAAATCGGACCAGTTCGCCGGCATTTGAGACGCCATAGATTGGCCGTGACCTGGTTATTGGATTCACGAAATTCGCAAAGTCTCGCGAAGCAAGAAACGAAGTGAAGTCTTTGTAACCGGCCGGCACTCGAGGGGCATTCGCGTTGAATTCGCGCCACAAGTGAATTCCGCGGGTGAATGTCGCATTGGCTTCGAGCGTGAAACCAGCGCCAAGATCACGTTCTATCCCGAAATTCATTTGATAACTTTCCGGAATTCGAAGTGATGGCTCCAACCGGCGCGAGAAATCTGTATTCAACGATCCAAACTGTTTGACTAAAGCTGAATCCACTTTGAGTGGGTCGGGAAAGTGAAGCTGCGTAGCGATAAAACTTCGCCGCTCTTCGCTCGTCATAAGCTTGCCAGTTTGCGGATTAATCAAGGCGTTGGTATCGAAGAAAAGCTGCCGGCGACCGAGAGTGAAATCGTCGATCGTCCTTAGCAAAGCACGGTTATAAAAAATGCCCGCGCCGAAGCGTAAAACCAGGCGTCCCGAACTAAACGGGTTATAGGCAAGCGACACACGAGGACCAAAATTGTTCGTGTCATTAATAATCGATTCACGTTCGTATCTGAGGCCATAGCTCACGAGCAGTTGCGGAAGGAGTTGCCATTCGTCCTGAACAAAGAATCCAGAATACGTGTTTCGTTGTGAGGATACGGTTTGGAAGTTCTGTCGAAAACGAGATGGAGTGTTTGCGAGAAAATCTCCGGCACTTGCAAAACTAAACGTGCCCGTCGTATCAGCTAGATCAATAAACTCCGATTTAACTTTGTGATAATCAACGCCAAGCTTGAGCGAGTGGTTTCCGGAAACAAGCGAAAGAATATTTTGCAACTGATAGCGCGCCTCTCGTCGATCGCTGGAGCCGGAAGTTGAGGAGCCGGCCACGAGAGTTCCGGATATAAACGGATCGTTCAGAGTGATCAAGACCACCGGCTTTTCGAGTGGAGCACTGAATGATGGGAGTAAACGTGAATATTGAAAGCGCGCTTGATTTACCAGCGCGGCTGACAGGACCAGATTGTCGGACACGGAAATGGCCTCGGAATTTCGCCGCTTACCTTGAAGCGCTTCGGCCAACCGGTTTCCACCTCCAAATCCACGCAGGTTTGTTAGCCTGCCGCGTTGATAGACCAAACTCAGATTGTGGAGTTCGGTAAATTGATGATCGACACGAGCTGTCAAACTAGACGACTTGGAAGGTGTATTGATCGACCTGATATACGGCGCAACTTCTGCGCTTAACGCAGGTTCGTCCGCAGTTTCAAAGCGACTGGACCCAGGATGCGTCGACGCCGGAAGAGTGAATAACGGGCTCTGACTGACAGGCAGGAGCGTATCGATCAACGCACTGTCCAACATTTGGTCTTGTTCATACGCAGTGAAGAAAACGGAATTGAGTAACTTAAATGGTCCACTGAAGGTGAACCCGCTGACATGTTCCTGCAACGGTAATCGAGGCAATCCGAGCGAATTGTTTTTGAAAGTATTTGCGTCGAGGGCTTCATCGCGAAAGAAGTAGAAACCTCGACCATGAAACTCGTTTGCACCACCACGCGTGCGCAAATTCACCCGACCGCCAGACGCACGGCCATACTCAGCCGAGAATTGATTCGTGATCACCTGCACTTCTTCGACGGCTTCACTTGATGGTTGAAAGCGTTCGCGCGCAGCTCGATCGTCGTTGTTATCGAGCCCGTCGATTGTCAGATTGTTTGAATAAGCAGGTGCACCAGCCAAAGCAAAGACGCCGGCTTCTTCGGGTGTGCTGTTCACATTTGAGTTGCGGTCCTCAGCTAGTTCGCGAGTTGAGAGCGGCTCTTCGGTGACACCCGGAAGAGTGAAGATCAAATCCAAAATTGATCGAGACGGGATCGGCAGCGATTGTGCATCGCGAGCATTGATTGTTGTTCCTACGATCGTGCGATGAACATCGAGGGGCGGCGCATCGCTGTTAACAACTACAACTGATCCGGTGATGACTGCCGGCGTTAAGATGATGACGAGTTGAACGCTTTGCGCGGAAATTACCTTGACGTCTTGCACCTCTTGAGAAGAGAAACCATCGGCATTGACTTGCAACGTGTAGCTGCCGGGTTCGAGTTGAATCAATCGATAACGACCTTCGGCATCGGTAAGCACATTCCGCTTCGAGCCCGTCGCTGAGCGCGTGGCCTCCACGACAGCACCACGAATTGCGGCCCCATTCTGGTCCTGGACCACGCCGGAAATTGATGCCGTATCGAGATCTTGTGAGTTGATGGGTTGAAATGCGAAGAGAGAAAGAAACACGAGTGAGGTAAATCTTTTCATGAGGAAACTCCTACGGCTCGCTATTTAAAGTTGCCGCTCAAATCAAACTGAGTTGGTATTTAGCTTCGCCGGAATGGTGAGTAAGCGAAGCTGTTAACGCGCGGAACTCTAGCACTTCAGCCCAGCCAGGGGCAAGTCCTACGTCAACGGATTTTTAACCACAAAGACGCAAAGACAAACAAAAAAGAGAATTGATTTCTCTTGATTTTCTTCTTAGTGCCTTCGAGTCTTTGTGGTTAAAAATCCGTTAGCTATCTTGAGGCGCGGCGACGTAATGCACCGCTGCGAGTGAGTGGGACCAACGCGTCGGTACTGCCTTCGGGTGGAGCGTCAAAGTTAGTGAGTTCTTCGGCGTGCGACTGCAGGTAGCTGAAGAAGCGTTCAAACTCGTGCTGCATTGTATCCATCTTTTCGCGCATGTTGAGGATGATTTCAACGCCGGCAAGATTGACGCCGAGGTCACGCGTTAAAGAAAGAATTAGTTCGAGACGGGCGAGATCGGGATCGGTATAAAGACGAGTGTTCCCTTCTGAACGCGAAGGCTTCAATAGTCCTTCTCGTTCATAGAGTCTCAGCGTTTGCGGATGAATGCCATACTGATCCGCAACTGCGCTGATGGTGTATGTTCTCGCCTTACGGGTCATTCGCTTCGCTCTATTTCAGATTTAAGATTGCCGATTTCAGATTGAACCTGCTACGAACAGGCAAGTCCAAATCACGGCATCACTCGTAGCCTGAACGCCAATCTGCAATCGGAAATCGGCAATCGGAAATCTTCAATTACTCCAGTCCCATCTCGACCCGCGGGTTCGTCGAGTTCAACTTCGCATACTCGCGCAACAATTCTTTTGTCTCTTCCGAAATCACTTGCGGCAACGTGACTTGAACTTCTACAAACTGATGGCCCTTCGCTCCGGGATTGCGAAGTGACGGGGCGCCGCGATCGCGCAAGCGAAACTTCTGGCCTGACTGCGTACCGGGTGGAACACGCAACTGCGTCTTTCCATCAACAGTTGGCACTTCGATCTTCGCGCCTAACGCAGCTTCCGGAACGGTGATTGGTACCGTCACATAAATGTTGTCGCCCTTACGCGTAAAATATTTATGTTGGCCAACGTTCGTGATGATGTGCAGGTCGCCTGACGGCGCGCCCAAACGTCCGCCTTCGCCTTTGCCGGGAATCCGCACGCGCGAACCTGTTTCAACACCAGCCGGAATTCGCACTTTAACTGTTTCAGTCTTCGGAACTGTTCCCTTTCCCTTGCAGACCGAACACGGCGAACGACGCCGTCCAGTTCCGGAACAATCAGGACACTCCTGAGCAAAGCGCAAACGGCCCCCCGCACGCTGTACCTGGCCCGTTCCTTTACAAGTCGGACAAACAACTACTGGTCCACCGGTGTCCCCGGCGCCATTACAACGCGAACACTGTTCGGAACGATTGACCGTAATGTTAGTCGTGATGCCTTTGATCGCTTCTTCAAAAGACAACGACAAAGGCATTTCAATGTCGGCGCCTCGCTGTGGCTGCGGTCGAGGTGGTTCCTTTTCTTTGGCTCCACTGCCGCCAAACAGATCTGCAAAAATGTCGCGGAAGCTACTGCCACCGCCACTCGTGCTGCTACCGCCGCTACTTGTCGCGTTTCCCCAATCAAAACCGGTAAAGTCAAAACCCGGGGGCGTGCGGGCCCCTCCGCCACTCGATGGACCAGCACCACGCGCGGCCGCATCCGCGAGGTTTTCTGAATATTGTCCAAAGCGATCGTAAACACTTCGCTTCTTCGGATCAGACAACACGTCGTGTGCTTCCGAAGTTAGCTTGAAGCGCTCCTCGGCAGTTTTATCGCCCGGATTCACATCCGGATGATATTTGCGCGCGAGTCGTCGATAAGCCTTCTTGATCTCTTCCGGCTTCGCGTCACGTTTCACGCCGAGAATTTCGTAATAGTCCTGTTTTGCCATCGAAAAAATTTCAGAGTTCAGATTGCAGATTTAAGATTGATCCGTTGCTATAACGAATTTGAATCCCTCGCGATCTCAATTTCAGCCTGAAGAAAAGGCGGAGCGTGAATCCTCCGCCTCAATCTTCAATCTGAAATCTTCAATCTGCAATAACTACCTTACTTGTTCTCGTCTACATCAACATACTCAGCGTCGATGACGTTATCCTCACCGCCACTGTTTGATGATGACGCACCGGCGGCTGACGCTTGATCAGTTGGGGCGGCATCTCCTGCCGGAGCCTGCTGATACAACGCTTCAGCGAGTTTGTGTGATGCGGTCTGCAACTGGTTGAACGCGTTGTTGAGATTTTCAACTCCACCATCAGCCAGCGCTTTCTTTGCGTCTGCGATTGCTGATTCGACTTCACTCGCCACCGCTCCGACTTTCTCGCGATTGTCAGACAGTGTCTTCTCCATCTGATAAACGAGGCCATCGAGACGATTGCGCGATTCAATCTCTTCACGCTTGCGAGCGTCATCAGCCGAGTGTGACTCCGCATCCTTCATCATCTTGTCGATCTCTTCTTTCGACAGACCAGACGATGCGGTGATCGTGATCTTCTGTTCGCGGCCGGTGCCCATGTCTTTAGCCGACACGTTCACGATGCCGTTCGCATCAAGATCGAAAGTCACTTCCACTTGCGGCATGCCACGCGGTGCTGGTGGAATTCCCACGAGATGGAATTTGCCCAGCGTGCGATTATCGCCCGCCATCTGACGTTCACCTTGCAGCACATGAACTTCCACTGAAGTTTGATTGTCAGATGCAGTCGAGAAAATCTCAGACTTGCGGGTAGGAATCGTCGTGTTGCGTTCGATCAACTTGGTGAACACGCCCCCAAGAGTTTCGATACCGAGGCTGAGCGGAGTAACGTCGAGCAACAGGATGTCTGTCTTCTCGCCCGACAACACGCCGGCCTGGACCGCAGCACCGATTGCCACCACTTCGTCCGGGTTCACGCTCTTGTTCGGTTCTTTGCCGAACATTTCCTTGACGATTTCCTGGACCTTCGGGATACGCGTTGAACCACCGACGAGTACGACCTCGTCGATCTTCTTCGCATCGAGACCGGCGTCCTTCAACGCCTGCTCAACTGGATGACGGAGTCGCGAAAGAATCGGATCAACGAGCTGTTCAAAACGAGCTCGCGTCAGTTTCATCGCGAGGTGTTTTGGACCAGACTGATCGGCCGTCACGAACGGAAGATTAACTTCGGTTTCCATCGTGCTCGACAATTCGATCTTGGCTTTTTCCGCAGCTTCCTTGAGTCGTTGCAAGGCCATCTTGTCGTTTGAAAGATCGATGCCCTGGTCTTTCTTAAACTCTTCAATAATCCACTCGATCAAACGCTCGTCGATATCGTCACCACCAAGGTGGGTGTCACCGTTGGTCGACTTCACTTCGACTACGCCTTCGCCGACTTCAAGAATCGAAACGTCGAAAGTACCGCCACCGAAGTCGAAAACTGCGATGGTTTCGTCTTTCTTTTTGTCGAGTCCATAAGCCAACGCGGCGGCAGTGGGCTCGTTGACGATACGCATCACTTCGAGACCCGCGATTTTGCCGGCATCTTTAGTCGCCTGACGTTGCGAGTCGTTGAAATAGGCGGGAACGGTGATGACGGCCTTGTCGACCTTTTGACCGAGATAGTCTTCAGCCGACTGCTTCATTTTTTGCAGGATGATGGCCGAGATCTCCGGTGGACTCCATTCTTTGCCGCCGGCTGCGATACGAACATCGCCGCTGCCCGCACCCTGAACTTTGTAAGGGACCTGTTTGATCTCCTCGCCGACTTCGTTGTAGCGACGTCCCATGAATCGCTTGATTGAATAAACTGTGTTTTCAGGATTGGTGACCGCCTGACGCTTGGCAACCTGGCCAACGAGGCGATTACCGTCTTTGGTGAAGGCAACAACTGATGGTGTGGTGCGTCCGCCCTCGGAATTCGTGATTACAGTAGGCTCGCCGCCCTCCATCACAGCCACAACCGAGTTGGTTGTTCCCAAGTCAATACCAATAATCTTGCTCATCTTCTTTTGATCTCCAAAAAGCGCTAACTTCTAAATTTGTGACGCCATCCAGCTCGCCTTGAGACTTCTTCTCGCTGACTTTAAGACCCACTCCCGGCTGAACGCTCGGTCAATATAATATGTGAGTGTATCATTGTCAACTTTAATTGATGGAATTGGTATCCGATATGCTTTAGTTAGTCGTCAACGCAGAAAGGCCAACCACGAAGGCACTAAAACACAAAGTTTTTAAGTAGATCTCACCTGTGTTCAGGTTCTTACTTTGTGCTTCTGTGTCTTGGTGTCTTAGTGGTTAAGTTTTCGCTCGACCAGCTAACCCTCAGGATTTAGCGGCGGTCTTCGTTCAGGAGTTTGGAGACGAAAAAGACGTAATGGCCGCCGGAGAGAACGGCGCACATGAAAACAATGGCGTAGACAGTTGGAAGATAGTAACCAGTTCCGTAAGGGACACTGGCGGCAAACATGATTATCCCGATAGCAACAATCTGAACCGTTGTATTGATTTTGCCGAGCCAGGAAGGCCGAAAACCGCGAAAACCAGTGACAATATTGATCGATGCGGCGCCCACCAGGATGAAAACGTCGCGGCTAATTACGGCAATCGTGACCCAGAAGGGAATCGGCAAGTGTGAAGGGACCGGCTGCGGGAAAACGCTTCTCATCGACAAAACGACAAACGAAGTCACCATCATCATTTTGTCGGCAATCGGGTCGAGGATAGTTCCGAGTTGTGATTTTTGATTAAAACGCCGGGCGAGCAGTCCGTCCAATCCGTCCGTGAGTCCGGCCACTACAAAAATTACCAAAGCCAGGACAAACCGCTGGTAAAACAATAAAGAAGCAAAAACCGGGATCAATACCATCCGAAAGACGGTCAGCAGGTTGGGGACGGTAATTATCCGGGAGGACATTCAGGCGGCAATTCTCAAAGCAAAGATGAATCTTACCTCTGGAGTGAAACTATTCGCTTCGCAGTTCAAGCAGTGAAACTTCAGGAGGACATCCATAGCGGATGGGCAAAACAACTGTTCCTAAACCGCGATTGACATAAATCTGCGTGTTGCCAAGCCGACCTAGTCCTTTTAAGAAACGACGTCGTGGACCACCCGACTGGCTTGGTTCCGAACGAAGTGCAACCTGACCGCCATGCGTGTGTCCACTCAAAACGAGATCGACATCCGCTTTCGCTGCGCGTCGCAAAACTATCGGATTATGCGCCAACAACAGCTTCATCTCATCGTCGCGCGAACCGGCCAGCGCTAAGGGAATATCTTCCAGGCCGACCATCGTATCGTCGACGCCGGCCAGCCAAAAAGCCGAGCCGTTGAGTTCGAAACGCATTCCTTCGTTTATTAAGACCGTGATGCCTTCGGCGCGGAAAAGATCGGTTATTAACGCGGCATCCGTCCAATGATCGTGATTTCCCAGAACAGCGTATACCCCGTACTTCGCTTTCAACTTGCCCAACATTTCGGCGCATGGCGCTGCGTAATGTCGTTCTTTTGAGATGTAATCACCCGTCAAGGCGATGATGTCGGGCTGAAGGCGATTGGCGGTGTCGACCGCTCGTTCGATTTGGCTACGATCAGAAAACGGACCGTGATGAATGTCTGACAACTGTACAATCCGGAAGCTTTCGAAAGCAGCGGGTAGACGGTGCAGGCCAATTCGCTCGTGTTCGATGGTAAGCATGTAGGGCTCGGTCAACGCGGCACGAGCTACATGCGTCAGATTCAGGGCCAAATTGCGAAGCGGAGTCTCGGGTCTCGCAGCGCCATAGGAGACGGCACGACCTCGTCGTTTGCTTCGGATCGGAGTAGCCATTTGGGGTCTTTTAAGCGCCCGCCTGCCAGGACCGGCGTTTTTAGGTGGGCCGCATTATAGTTACCAGTCGACCCATAATCAACTCTGCAACTGAAAAACAATTGGCGTGACCTGGGTGCAATCGCGATGCAATGCTTTCTCCGCGTCTCTCCGTCTCCGCGTCTCGCGTTGAAAATAGAGGTTCGCGTAGTTGAGGTATGATTTCAACACAGAGACGCGGAGATCGCAGAGACGCAGAGAGAGCATTCAGACGGATGAAGAAACTGGCATTGATAGCACTGTTGTTGATGGTTGTGCTTCCGAGCGTATTTGCGGCCGTTGGACAAACCGAACCAAACTCTCACGGTTTGGAGCCAGTGACCTTGCTCGGTGTCGCGGTCATGTTAGTTGTCGCCAAACTCGGGGGCGAACTTTTCGAACGACTTCGTCAACCCGCTGTTCTCGGTGAACTACTCTCCGGAATCGTTCTTGGCAATCTCGCGCTCTTCGGCTTCAACCTGGTCGAGCCGTTAAAGACTAACGACACGATTGCAGCGCTCGCGGAGCTTGGCGTAATTATCCTCCTGTTCGAAGTCGGGCTTGAATCCTCGTTGCCGGAGATGCTCAAGGTCGGCTGGTCATCTTTACTCGTCGCTGTTTTGGGTGTCGTCGCTCCTTTTTTACTCGGCTGGACTGTCTCCGCTTATTTTCTTCCGGACGCTGGTCGGCTTGTTCACATCTTCATCGGCGCAACGCTTTGCGCCACCAGCGTTGGGATAACCGCGCGAGTCTTTAAAGACCTGGGGAAACTCGCGACGATCGAAGCCCGCATAATTTTAGGAGCAGCTGTTATCGACGACGTTTTGGGTTTGCTGATTCTCGCCGTCGTCGCCGGAGCAATACGAGCCCAGGCAATGGGAACAACTCTCGCCCTTTTCGATGTCGCCCTAATTGCGACGAAGGCCGTTTTGTTTCTCCTGCTCGCTTTAACATTGGGACATTTCGTTGTGCCGAAGGTCCTTCGCGGTTTGGGAAAACTCACATCGAAAGGAATTCTGCTCACCTTCGCTGCGGCTCTTTGCTTGTTCCTTTCCTGGGTAGCCACGAAGGTAGGACTCGCCGCAATTGTTGGAGCTTTTGCGGCGGGCCTGGTGCTTGACGAGGTCCACTATCAACCTAAAGCCCAGCGCCGTGAACGAAGTCTTCAGGAGCTCATCCAACCAGTCAGTTCGGTCCTGGTCCCGATCTTTTTTGTTTTGATGGGACTAAAAGTTGACTTGAGACAATTGGCCCGCGTTGAAGTGCTCGGATTTGCTGCGGCTTTGACATTAGCGGCAATCGTCGGAAAACAGATTTGTTCACTCGGTGCAATTCAAAGAGGAATAGATCGACTGACCATTGGCCTCGGAATGATGCCACGTGGTGAAGTGGGACTAATTTTTGCGGGCATCGGATCGACCTTGATGTTACCCTCGGCCCATGGGACCAGCGAACCGGTAATTAATTCAGCTACCTTCAGCGCAGTTGTGATAATGGTAATGATCACGACGTTGCTGACACCATTAGCGCTTAAGTTTTCGCTAAACAGGAAAAGATAGTCAGTACCACCTGCGATAGCGGGTGGGTCCGCTCAGCACTTTGACTGAACAGCCAACAAAACTAATCCGCGGGCTCGGGTTACTCGATGCGACGATGATTGTCGTCGGCTCGATGATTGGCTCCGGGATATTTATCACCTCGGCAGAGTCGTCACGACTCGTTGGCTCACCGGGCTGGCTGTTGATGGCGTGGGCACTCGCCGGTGTCCTTACAATCACCGGAGCGCTTTGTTGCGCAGAACTCGCAGCGATGTGGCCGCGGGCCGGGGGTCAATACGTCTTCTTGAGAGAAGCGTATGGACCATCGATTGGCTTTCTGTTTGGCTGGGGATTATTTCTGATTATCCAGAGCGGAACAGTAGCCGCGGTCGCGGTGGCCTTCGCGAATTTTACCGGCGTCCTCACCGACAAAATCTCGGGCGATAGCTACTGGCTTTCTCCTTTTGTCCTAATTAAACCATTCAAAGCCGGTCCTGTTTCGTTCAACGGCTACGCGCTGAGTCTTTCAACTCAACAACTGCTCGCCGTAGCGATGATTCTGTTCTTAACGTTCGTCAACACACTTGGATTGAAGACCGGGAAGTTCATTCAAAACGCGTTCACGTTTACAAAAACGGCGGCGCTGATTGGGCTGATTTTGATCGGACTATTTCTCGGCTGGAACCATCTCAGTGCGGCTTACACCTCATCATGGTGGCGACCCTGGGAAAACGGCTGGCATCCCACCGCGGCCCAGATCAACTTTGAACCGGCAACTCAAGGCTTACTAGTGCTCGCCCTGATAATGCTGGTGGGCCGTGCGATGGTTGGACCACTCTTCGCACAGTCGGCCTGGAACAACGTGACGTTTACGGCAGGTGAGGTTCGCGATCCGGGACGCAATCTACCTCGTTCATTATTGTTCGGTTGTGCCTTAGTCGTAGGACTCTATCTGTTGGCTAATCTCGCTTATGTCGTCACGCTTCCATTAAATGGAATTCAAAACGCGTCACAAAATCGAGTTGCGACTGCGTTGATGCAAGCGTCGCTTGGTCCAAGCGGAACAGTCATCATGGCGATCGCGATCATGATTTCAACGTTCGGCTGTAACAATGGCTTGATTCTGGCGGGAGCGCGCGTCTATTACGCGATGGCCCGGGACGGATTGTTTTTCGCGAAAGTCGGAAGCGTGAACAAGGCGAATGTGCCGGCAGTCGCGCTCATCACGCAGGGATTGTGGGCCGCGTTTTTGGTGTTGCCGAGAACGGTGACGACGAATGCCCAGACCGGCGCTCTTAGTTTTGGCAACGTCTACACGCAACTGCTCGAGTACATCGTGTCTGTCGATTTGATCTTTTATGCGCTGATGGTGGGCGCGGTGATCGTGATGAGACGAAAGGCGCCGACGATCGATAGACCTTATAAAACCTTCGGCTACCCGATCGTGCCGCTGATCTACATCGTGTTGGCGGGCCTATTTATCATCGACCTCGCCTATCTCACACCATCGACTTCAGGGATTGGTTACCTGCTCGTCTTCACCGGCATTCCGGTGTACTTGGTCTGGCGAAAATAATAGCCTGTCAGGATTACCTCTGCGTCTCTGCGTACTCGGCGTCTCTGTGTTGAAATCGGAGTTCGCGTAATGGCCGCCAGTTTTAACACAGAGACGCCGAGTACGCAGAGACGCAGAGAAGTACCTGAAATCATTTCACCCATTCGGACGCAATTTCCGTCTCGACCTTTACCGGCACAGTCTTCAAATATTCTTCGCCGGCAGTAACCATCACGCGCTCGACTTTTTCTGCAACCGCCGGAGCTTCACTTTCATCAGTTTCAACGACGATCTCGTCGTGAATGATATTGACGATCTTCCCGCTCGTTCCTGCCAGTTCTTCCTTCATCAATTTCAAAGCACGTTTCAAAATGTCGGCGCTCGTTCCCTGGATAGGCGTGTTCTTACCGTTACGCTGGGTCATTGAAATCTGCTGGCGATCGTTCTCGTCGTAACGAAAGCGCACGAGTCTTCCCGAAGCGGTTCGCGCCTGGCGATCGCTCACCGCCCGGTTCGCGGCTTCCTTGAGATAAGCATCGAGCTGACGATACGAAGCAAAATATTTACGTAACATGTTTTCAGCTTCCGGCGTGCTCAAGCCCGTCATCAAAGCAAATCGTTGCGCGCCGATTCCATAAACCACGCCGAAGTTGAGACGTTTGGCAAAATCGCGCTGCTCTTTCGATACCTGGTCCACCGTCACATTGAAGACTTGTGACGCAGTTACTCGATGCAAGTCGGCGCCTGAATTGAACGCTCCAATAAATCCCTGATCGCCGGAAAACTCCGCCAGAATGCGCAATTCGATTTGCGAGTAATCGGCGATAACAAGCTTGCGACCTTCGGGATGACCACTAAAACATCGCCGGTATTCAACTGCATGCGGGACCTGTTGGATATTAGGATTGGTACACGCGAAGCGTCCGGTCGGCGCACCGATTTGGCGGAAGTCAGCGTGTAGCCGGTGGGTCACGGGATTGATCAACTCGATCATATTTTCGCCGTAACTCGTCAACGCTTTTTGCACAGTACGATATTCCAGGAGGGTCGCAATCACCGGATACTCGGCGGCCAGCGGCTGCATCTTCCAGTTACGCGTTGAATCAGGAACAGGAATGCCGAGTCGATTTAAAGCGTGGGTCAACTGCTGGTGAGAATCGAGATTGATATCTTCGCGTTGTGGTCCACCGAACAGCGAACCTTGCGACGACTCAACCGCCAGAATCTGTTGTAACTGCTCGGCCAGATCAATTCGTTTCTTCTCAACGACGCTCAGTTGGTCCAACCAGCGGTCCTTGTGCATGAAGAAGCCGGCGAGTTCGATGTCGACCACCGCCATGACACACTCAAACTCGAGTTGCGCAACCCTCACCAACGATTCAGCCTTCAAACACTCGATTAATTTTTCACGAAGCGGCAAAAGTATCGCTGCATCGCGGGCCGCATATTCGAGTTGGGATTCTGATAATTCAAAGTCCCAGTTGCTCAACCGCTCAGTCTTATCAACGGTTTCGTTTAGATATCGGGTGGCTGCGGCATCGAGCCCGTGGCGTTCTTCGATGTCGCCGGCGCCAACCAACTGACTCGCGAGTAACGTGTCGAATAGTCCAACGATATCAACACCTAAGTTGTGCTTGATGAACTTAGCGTCAAACTTGGCATTGTGAGCAATTTTGATCGGACGATGAGTTTGCAGTAGTCGACGGAGTGGAGCTAACTCTTCGCTTTTGGATAGATCGGCGTGACGAAAAGCGTCGAGATCAAAGATGTAGACTTTGTCGGGCGCAGCGAGTTGGAGCAGCCGAAGACGAGCAGTAAGAGGATCGAGATCGGTTGTTTCAGTGTCTAATCCAAGAGCGGGTTCACTTGAGAGTTTTTCAATGGCGCGTCTGAGATCTTCCGGGGTCTTAATAACTTCGTAATTCGTCATGTCCTGTGTCCGATATGCTTGAGCTTGTCGTTACGGCAAAAGAAGCATCGTAAAGAATTCAGGCATAGAACTCAAAACAGACTGGGTTTATTCTCTGCTTCTCCGCGTCTCTGCGTCTCTGCGTCTCTGCGTTGAAAACAGACTATCGCTAGTTTGACCTCAACTTTCAACACAGAGACGCGGAGAACACAAAGACACAGAGAAGAGGATCTATTGTCGCGGCTTGACGAAGACTAAAAGCAGCAATGCGGCTGTTGCGCCTAACGCTGCGCTTACCACGAAGGCCGCCGTCGGACCGTGCCAATTCCAAATAACACCCATCAACAACGATGCCGGAAACACCGTAATCCCAAAAGCAAGATTGTATAAGCCATACGCAGTCCCGCGTTGCTCCGGTCTCACCAAATCCGCGACCAACGCCTTCTCTGCTCCTTCAGCCATCCCAAAATAGATCCCGTAGATCAAAAACAGTACCCAGATCGACGCTTGATTCGTTACAAACCCGAAACCGGCATAAACCGCCGCATATAAAATCCATCCCGAAACAATCAAACGCTTTCGACCCAGCCTGTCCGATAAGTCGCCACCCCAAATCGAACTCAAGACTTTTACGCCGTGATGCGTGGCCCACAGCAAAAGCGAACTCTTGATCGAGACACCAACACTGCGCGCACGCAGGATCAGAAAACTATCAGTCGAATTTGAAAGAGTAAAAAGAGCGAGAATAAGTAGAAACCGTTTGAAGTTGGTATCAAAGCCACGCAACGAGAGCCTCGCCACGTCCGTCTCGGTTGCGGCCACGAGCTGTGACTCACGCATAAAAAACAATGCCACGAGGACAGCGGCAAACGCGGGGATGGCAGCGAGAACCAACAGCCATTTGAATTCGGAAAGAACGGGCGCGTTCTGATTTGCGACCAGAAGTGAGACGAGTAGAAAACCAAGTAGTGGTCCAATCACTGCGCCGCCGTGGTCCATCGCCCGGTGAAACCCGAAGGCGATGCCTCGTTGCTCCATCGGGACCGCATCAGCAATCATCGCGTCACGCGGTGCGCTTCTAATTCCTTTGCCGACTCGATCAGATAAACGAATCGCGAGCACCTGGTGCCAGTTTGTCGCCAGGGCAAGTAGGGGTCTCGAGACGGCAGCCAACGCATATCCGAGAACTACCAACCACTTTCGTTGTCGTAGTCGATCGCTGAGGTAACCGGCAAAGAGTTTTAGTAGACTCGAAATCGACTCGGCCGCGCCTTCAATTACACCAATGGCACTTGGTGAAGCACCGAGTACCGAGGTTAGGAATATCGGTAGAAGTGGGTAAATGATTTCGCTTGAAGCGTCGTTGAGCAGGCTAACCAGACTGATGGCAAAAACATTACGTGGAAGTTTGCGATAACGGCGCCATAGTCCCGGCAATCCCTCATCGAGTTTTTGCTGACTTATCGAGGCATCATATTGGTCGGCCGCATCTGTGTCAGTGTCCGCCATTGTTAATGCCGTTCAGTACTGGCCCGGCGAGTTGTAGTTGGGCGCGGCTTGTTGTCAGACGGAGATGATGAGGAACTTAGATAGACCCAGGCAGCGCCGGCAAGCACGAGCAGAATGACGGCAACAATTACGATTCGGATAAACCAACGCAGCGCGAACTTAGCGAGAAAAAAGAGAATGACGAGTGCTACGCCAGCCGCGATTGAGTAGATGAGCGTGTGATCCATTTAAGAACTACTCGGTGGAGGTACCGGCAAATCAGGCTAACCTATCTCGCCAACTGTTCGGCTCACGGTGTTGGTGTTGCAAGGCAGCAATAAGAATTACATCTTTACGAACTTCGTAAATCACTCCATAAGGGAAATGAGCGATCCGGCAGCGACGTACTCGAGGCGAAAGCATAGTCCAAGCTTCTGGATAAGTCTTGATTCGAACCAACGCCTTTCTCAGCTCAGAAATAAATCTTGCTCCAAGACCGGGTTCGTGATGTTCGTAATACGCAACGATTTCCAGAACCTCTTCTTCGGCCGGACTAAGAAATTTTATCCTTCTCACTTCTTCTGAATGGCACGCGTAAAAACATCTTCAGCCTCGATCGCAACTATTTCGCCACGATCATAAGCCGCTAAGCGATCGTGTGCTTCGTTTACCCACAGTTCGTCGAATTGTTGGTTAACTGGTCCCTCAAAAGCTGAGAGCAAATGCTCCAATAGTTGGGCTCGTTCTTCGATAGGCAGAGCCAAAACCTGCCTAAAAACTTTTTCACCTGTGGCTGACATATTCGTTTACTCCTGGCGAAATTATGCCTTTGTATAGCTTGCCTTAACTATCGTCTTGATGTTTCCACGCACGTGGAAGTCGCCTTCTATCTCCACGCGTAACGGATCACACGCGGCAACGAAGTCTTCAAGAATTATATTCGTCACATGCTCGTGGAAAACTTTTACGTTGCGAAACGAGTTGATGTAGAGCTTCAAACTCTTGAGCTCGATACAGCGTTCATTGGGAACGTATTCAATGCGAAAGGTTGCGAAATCGGGGAAGTCGGAAAAAGGACAGACTGCAGTGAACTCCGTTATCTCGAAATTGATCCGGATTTCCTTACCGGGATACTCGTACGCGAAAGTATCAAGCGGATAAAGATCCATTTCCGCACGCGGAGTTGAACAGATGTCCAGGCCTTGTTGATTAGGTGACGGCAGCGTTACTTCGTTACTCATACGATGAGGATACTAAATGAGAAGGAGCGTTAGTACCAACAAAGCGGGCGGGTTACCCGGTGGCGATGAAGTCAGTACCGTAGCGCGGTAGCGTCGGCTCACGCGATAGATTGGGGCCCACAAAACAATTGCCCCGACGCTACCGCGTTACGGTACTGACTTCAGGAATAAGCCAACACACCGTAACGACGGTTCTTCTTCTCAAATCTAGTATCCAGTCACGGTCCGCGTTCTCCCAATCTCAAACACCTTAATCAGGAGAAGTCCCGCAACAAAACCGCCAACGTGCGCCGCATACGCAACTCCGCCTTGCTGCGATCCGCTACCTAACACACCCAAACCGCTCACTAACTGGAAGACGAACCAAAGTCCAATCGCAACCCAGGCCGGAACATCGGTGAGAAACCGGAAGAGAATTACAGTCACACGCCGCGTCGGATGCAGCAACAAGTAACCACCTAAAACACCCGAGATCGCACCCGAAGCGCCGAGGCTTGGCACCAGCAAACTGCTTGGACTCGTCGCAAACGCAGCGGTCGCGAAAACGTGTGATAACGAAGCGAGCACGCCACAGACCAAATAAAAAACTAAATAGCGCAGATGGCCCAGTCGGTCTTCGATGTTGTCGCCAAAGATCCAGAGAAACAACATGTTGCCGCCAATGTGTGCAAGACCGCCGTGCATAAACATCGATGTCAACAACGTCAGATAAACCGACACGGGTGTAACTTCAAGACCCGGGATCATCAATCGTTGACCCGACATCGCATTGACCATTACCCGCGCTGGCGTTACGACATCCCGACCCGTAAGTATTTCCTGCGGAACGGTTGAAAAGGCGTAGGTGAAGTGTTCGTCCGTTCCGAGTTGTTGCAGGAAAACAAAGACGAGAATGTTCGCGGCAATCAACGCATAGTTAACAAACGGCGTGATCGTGCGGTCGGAGTTGTCGTCGAAAAGCGGTAGTACCATATTGTTATTTCAGATTGAAGATTGCAGATGAAAAGAGTGAATCGCAGCATGCGCCAATCTTAAATCTGAAATCTGCAATCTTAAATTCCCTCAACCCTCTATCGCCGCCGAAGCAAACGCCGGTTCATTATGCTGCGCATCAACCAGGACCTCGGCCGGAGTACCAAAGACTTTTGCGCGTTCGTCGTCAAACTCGCCTTCCCAACGAGCAACGACAACCGTCGCCATACAGTTCCCCAAAACATTTACCGAAGTGCGGCCCATGTCCATCAACTCATCAATTCCGAAGATCACTGCGACTCCTTCAATCGGCAAACCAAACGAGTGAAGCGTGGCGAGCAGAATAACCAACGACGCGCGGGGAACGGCCGCAACTCCTTTCGAGGTAACCATCAACGTCAACATCATCACTAGCTGTTTGCCGAAACCCATGTGCTGACCGGTTGTCGCTTCTGCAGCCTGCGCGACGAAGACCGAAGCCATTGCCAGATACAAAGTCGTGCCGTCGAGATTGAAGCTGTAGCCGGTTGGCATCACGAAGCCGACGATTCGTGGCGGCACACCTAATCGTTCCATCACTTCCATCGCTTTAGGCAAAGCCGACTCGCTGCTAGTCGTCGCAAATGCGATTACAAATGGCTCCCGAATGGCTTTGAGAAACTGCTTGATGGGAACACGCGCGATGAGCGCAACTGCGCCGAGCACAAACACCACAAAGATGAACAACGCGAGATATAGTGACCCCATCAACTTCGCCAGGTTGATGAGTACGCCTAACCCTTTTGTACCAATCGTGTGGGCCATCGCAGCACCGACACCGATCGGCGCAAACATCATCACGTAGCCAGTGAACTTAAACATCACCTGCGAAAGGCTGTCGCAGAAACGAAGTATTGGTTCACCTTTTTTCCCCAACGCAGAAACGGCCATTGCAAACAGGACTGAAAAAGCCACGATCTGCAGTACATCGCCTTTCGCCATCGAGTCGACGATGCTGGGCGGAAAAATATGGACCAGAGTTTCGACGAGCGTCTTCGGATGATTTTGGGCCAACGCTCCCACTTCGCTTGCGTTTGCCGCCAACGAGACCCCGATACCCGGCTTAATGAGATTGACTACTCCCAAACCAATAAACAACGCGAGGGTCGTAACGATCTCAAAATAGATGAGCGCTTTTGCCCCCATCCGCCCGACTTTCTTCAAGTCGCCGCCGCCCGCAATGCCAACCACCAACGTCGAAAAAACCAGGGGCGCGATGATCGACTTGATCATGTTCAGGAAAATGTCGCGCAGGAAGTAGACCTTGTTGCCCCAGTCAGGACTTAGATAACCGAGCACGCCACCAACCACGAGCCCGATCATGATTTGCATGGTGAGTGAAGGCTTATACCACGGGCGTTTTTCTTGCAGGACTGCTTCAGTTGTTGGCTTGATCATAGAGTGTGTTAGTTGTTTATCTTCCCCAACGCAGCTTGTCGCGCAGGACCTCAAAATAGTTTCGGTTACTTGGTTGAACGAGATTAAAGGTCGCCTGGCTCTTACGAATGACAACGCGATCGTCGATCTTCAAGGGAAAGCCCACTTGTCCATCAAGCGTGAGGGCCACTTCCTCTTTTTCAGTCTTCAATAACAACTCAATCACAGCATCGTCAGGCACAACGATGGGTCGGTTTGACAAGGTGAACGGACAAATTGGGGTGATGACAATCGCATTCATCGAAGGATAGACCACTGGACCACCCGCGGAAAGATTGTAAGCAGTAGAGCCAGTCGGCGTGGAAATGATGAGCCCGTCTGAACGAAACGAATTGACAAACTGTTGGTTCAAATAGACGTCGATTTCGATGATCCGGGCCAGGGCAGATTTGTTGATGACAACGTCGTTCAAAACTCGATTGGTGGTTATCGATGAATCAGTTCGCTCGAGATCGACATGAAGCATCACGCGCTTGTCGAGTTTGTAGTTGCCGGACAAAATTGCTTCGAGTCCGGTGTAGAGTTCTTCGATTCGAAATTCGGCCAGGTAACCAAGTCCACCGTAGTTCACGCCAAGCACCGGCACTTCGTGATCGCCAATCATGCGCGCGGTCGCGATCATCGTCCCATCGCCGCCTAAGACAATAATTAGATCACTCGATTCGGCGAGACTTTCTGGGTCAACTTCATTTACGGAGCAGCCGGTTTCGTGTTCGACCCGCTCCAGTTCGATTTCCGGACCACCGACGAGCTCAATTCCCCGTTGCGACAACCAGATGGTCAGTTCGCAAAGTGTTTTGAGTGCGTCGGGTTGATGCGGTTTTAGAACTATTCCTATCCGCTTAATTTCTGACATTTGTTGAAACGAGAATTCGAATCGAGACTAACTCTTTGCCAGGTCAAAAGCTCGATTCTGCTGGAGGAGAAAACGTGTCTGTAAAACAGCGGCGATGATACGCGGGCCACGTTTTTAGTGTCAATAAAGCGGTTTGGAGCGGGTAGTGCTATAAATGCCGTTGTGGTCAGGAACCCTATTGGTTATGAGGTCAGTACCGTAACGCGGTAGCGTCGGGTCAGATGCATTTTGACGGCGCAAGTCTTTTACACAACCCGACGCTACCGCGTTACGGTACTGACCTCATAGCCACTAAAGTTAGACTCTATCCGCTAGAACGGTCTGACGCGATACAGCGCCAGGAACTCTACATTGCCTTCCGCGCCCTGAATCGGCGATTCAATCACTCCCAGCGTCTCCAACCCAATCGTTGCTGCAAACTGGTTTACATCTTCAACGACACGAGCGCGCTTCTCCGGATCACGCACAATCCCACCACTCCCAACTTCGCCTTTGCCAACTTCAAACTGCGGCTTGATCAGAAGAATCAGCCTCGCATCTCCCTTCGACAACGGAACGATCGCCGGTAGAACTTTCGTTGCAGAGATAAACGAAACATCCATTACCGCTAGATCGAACCGGACGGGAAAATCAGCAGGCCCGAGGTAACGCGCATTGATTCCTTCCCTAACTTCAACTCGTGGATCCTGTCGTAAACGAAAGTCGATCTGATTGTGGCCTACGTCAATGGCAAAAACTTTAGCCGCGCCGTGTTGTAACAAACAGTCAGTGAACCCGCCGGTCGACGCGCCGATATCTATACAGACCAGTCCAGTCACTTCGACCTCAAACGCGCGCAGAGCGGCCTCGAGTTTCAGCCCACCGCGTCCCACAAAACGACTTGTCGGATCATCGGCGTGTTTGATTCGAATTAAAGTGGCAGGTGGAAATTGTTCGGAAGGCTTGTTGACGCGCTGTTCGTTTACCAAAACGACGCCCGCCATGACCATCGCCTGCGCTTTGGTACGCGACTCAGCCAGACCTTGATCGACCAACAGTTTGTCGATGCGCTCCCGCTTCACGATGCGAGACATTACACTAAAAACTTACTTTAGATACTCTTACGAACTGCTGTTCGTGGCGCTGAGGTCAGTACCGTAACGCGGTAGCGTCGGGTCAACGGGATTTTTGCGGGCCTATGTCTATTGGGTGACCCGACG
>DATDMC010000150.1:0-9073 GCA_036518995.1 Pyrinomonadaceae bacterium
TAGGTTTTGAGAACCACCAAAGTTCTTTGAACCTGGGCACGCGGGGGTAAACCACCCTTCCTAACTGCGCTAAGCGAGGGTGCTCGTTTGAATTGTGCAAAAGTCTCCAAAACGAATCTCTCAAAAAACGAATCCCTCGAAAGGGTTAGTAAATTATTGCCGAACTTGGGGTGTCGCCTCTGCTTTAAAGCGTCTACTCTGCCCCTGTGCAGAGACTTTTCTCAATGTTTCCGCACGGTGCTCCGGGGATCGCACTGTTACTTTTAAGGATTTCGGTGGCGACCGTGTTGGTCATTAACGCCGCGACAAACGGTTATGGGCCAGCTTCAAGTCGACTTCTCTTAGCCATCGCTTTATTAAGCTCCGTCTCCTTAACTATTGGTCTACTCACCCCATACCTGTCAGTACTAGCCACTGCGTTTGCCGTGGCTAGTTTACTGACAGGTCCACATGCACGCGATTACTTTTATGTCTTTCCGGTTTTCGACGCGTTAATACTGGCCGTGCTTGGACCAGGAGCGTACTCGCTCGACGCCCGCTTGTTTGGTCGAAGAGTGACAGTGATGCCGCCACGTAAAGACCCTCATCGTTAGTAGACGCTCACCCGAATTGGGAGGTGTGTCATCGCCCGATGGAGGGTTCTCACAAATGTGTCGACAGGGCAATATGCTCCTGTGAACGCACCGATTAAAATTCTTACTGTAGATGACCATCCGATGTGGCGTGAGGGAATCGCTGCAGTGCTCGCCGCCGAAACGGGTATGACGTTGGTGGCAGAAGCTGCTAACGGATGCGAAGCGATCGATCGGTTTCGTCAGTTCAGACCCGACGTTACGCTAATGGATCTACAGATGCCGGTGATGAATGGTCCAGATGCGATTCGGAACATTCGCAAAGAATTTCCGGAGGCACGCATCATCGTGTTGACTACTTACGGTGACGCCCAACAAGCTCGCGACGCGATGGAAGCCGGGGCGTCCGGATACCTGCTCAAGAGTGTTGTGCGTAAGGAGTTGATCGATACGATCCAGCGAGTGTCCTCCAAGATATAGAGACGTTTGCAAAAGTCAGGCTGAAGTGGCAATGAGGTCAGTACCGTAACGCGGTAGCGTCGGGTCAGGTTGAATCTTGCACTTACGGTACTGACCTCATTGCCAAAACTTTCCAATGAAGCGGCCGAGCAAGCTTTTGGATTTTTCATGTTGTGTCTGATAAGCAGTGGGAGCCGGCACTGACAGCTCAATTTCGGTCCCGGTTTGATGGCCACTCCATATCTTCAACTCCGCGCCGATGTGATCAGCACGCTCGCGCATTCCCTTCAGGCCCCAGTGATCGGGACGGCCCTTTTCAAGAATTGCCGGATCAAATCCCCGTCCATCGTCGCGAATGCGTAAGCGAAACTGCCGCGGCCCGTATCCCATCTCAACTTCTATATTCAAGGCGCTGGAATGCGTAAGTGCATTGATTAATGCTTCTCGTCCAATGCTGTACGCTTCCTCGCAGACCATCGGGTGTAACTCTCGCACCCCACCTTCCACAACCGTTTTGAATGTCGCTTTACGATCGAGGCCGCTTTCTTCAACCACATGTTGGAACGCCGCAGGCAGACCGCCGGCGGGAATGGAGTGAGAACGCAGATTGCGGACCCGGTCTCGTCCCTCGGCGAGAACTTCATCAGCTCGATCAAGTGTTTTCTGTAGTGTTGTATGGGCCGGCAGTTCACGAGGTATTTGTTTTGCCGCCGCATCAAACTTCAAAATTAATCCCTGTACGCTCTGTAGCAACGTATCGTGTAAGTCGCGCGCAATTCGTTCGCGTTCCTCTAATCGTTCCTCCATGCGGGCGCGCACCTGCCCGGCAATTTGACGAACTCGCAGTTGATAAAGCGTACCAAGCAATAACAGAAGCGCGGCGACGACCAGGAATCGAAACCAGATTGTCTGGTAGTAAGCAGGCTGAATAACAAAATCGAGGTAAGCGCCGGTTTCATTCCACACACCACTGTTGTTGCATGCCATTACACGAAAGCGATAGTTGCCGGGCGGAAGATTGTTGTAGAACGCTTGCCGTCGATCACCTGCTTCCTGCCAATCGCCGTCGTGATTTTCCAGCCTGTAGCGAAAGCGAGTTTTTTCTGGTGCAACGAGGCTGAGCGCTGTGTAGTCGATCTGCAGATCGCGTATCAGCGGCGGTAGACTTAGTCGCCCGTTTTCAGCGAGCACGGCGTCATAAGTCTGGCGATCTGCAATGACTTGTTCAATATGGACCGGCGGCGGAAGTTTGTTTAAGTGCAGGTTGCGGGGATCAATCATTCGTAAACCGTCATCGCCGGTAAACCAAAATCTGCCGTCGGTTGACTTGGTGATTTGCGGACGGAAGTGGGCAGACGCAGCCAGTGTTCTAACACCTTCGGAACTGTCAAAAACTGTAGTAGCGAGCGTTCGCTTCGCAGTTACATCGTGTTCTACGTCGCCGGCCAAAGCATTAAGTTCGGTGGCGGCAACGCGTATTAGACCGCAGGGCGTGTATAGCCAAAACGAATGATCGTCATCTTCCCTGAGCCAATGGACAGCGTCGCACGGCAGTCCGTTTTTACTGGTTAACGCGACGAGTCGATCGTCTTTTAAGCGACTAAGTCCGCCCTGTGTCGCTATCCAGAGTGCGTTATTCTGATCGAAGAAAAAGTCACTTACACGTCCAGTGGTCAAGCCTTCGCTTGCGGTGTAAGAAGACTTAATCTGACCATCCTCGAAATACGCCACACCTCCCAGAAAAAAGCCCAGCCATACTCCACCTTTGCGACGATCATTAGCTAATACACTAACGTGATCTTTATGGCCGAGGTTGGCCCAGGGGATCTGTTGCACGACACGTCCCTGCGTTAACTGAAAAAGACCCGCGTGCTCATTTGCGACCCAGACATTTCCGGTCGTGTCCTGTGTAATTCCCAGCACTGCTCCCTGGACCGAAGTGACTGAGATAAACCGATCTTTTTCGAGATAACCGACTTCCGAAGGAGTAGCAATCCATATTCGCCCGCTCTCATCCTGAAAAAGAGAGCTGGGACTAAAGTCTTTCCCGCTTCCGGCAGCGATCGCTCTGATCTGACCATTATTCCATTGGTTCAAACCATCGGCCGTTGCTAACCAAACGCTTCCGTCACGAGCGGCAAGCACAGAATGGACAATGTTGTTCGACAATCCCTGGTCCATAGAGAATGTCGCGGCGGTGTAGTCTCGAAATCGATCAAGGCCACTCCTTGTTGCCACCCATATATCACCTTCCCGGTCCTCAAACAGCGTGTAGACTCCTTCGGCCGAGAGACCATTAGAGACCGTATATGAATCCATTCTTCCCTGATGAATGTGTGTCAGCCCATGTAGTCCTGTTCCTAACCACAGACCGCCATCTCGATCTCGAAGGATCCTTCTGGCGTTGACTGACGGCGTATCGTGCGCGAGTTGATACGGCTGTGGTTTTCCGTCAACGAAGCGATGGATTCCCCCATTCCAGCCGACCAGTAGAGTGCCGTCGACGTCTTCACCCATTCCCTGAATTCCGTCCAACTCACCTTCAAGGGAATAAAACTTTGGTGGTCCAGGTCTCCAATGCCAGATGCCGTTCTTTACGCCAGCCCAGAGATTGCCCTTGCTGTCTTCATAGATATTGAAGGCGCCACGTCCAAGCGTGCCATCGTCTCCATGACATTCAACTGTTCCGGTTCGAATCGCGCACAGCTTGCCAACGGTAACTGTGAGTCCACTGGCCCAAATAGTTCCTTCGTGATCTTCGATGACTTTGAAAATATAGTGATTAGCAAGTTCTCCATATTGTGTTAGCTTGCCATTCTTCCAACTCGCCAATCCTTTTGTAGTGCCAATCCAAAGAGTCCCATCCTTTGCACCGAGGAGACTAAAAATTTCCTTCGAGGGCAGCGTTTGACCACCGGGCGGCTCCCACGGAACGGCCTTGATACCATCGAAACGCAGCAACCCGAACTCAGTGCCCAGCCAGAGATAGCCATCAGGTGTTTGCGCAATGGAATTGATCGCACCTTTCGCAAATCCATCGCGAATTTTCCAGGCGGTATGCGCGTATTGACTAACGTCTAACGAGGGATCGAGTGCAAACACGGAAGGGCTGCATGCCAACAGAATACAGATCAACAAAAGGCGGGAAGGGACCAGGTGTGGTCCTGCTGGGCGCTGCGTTAGGTTCATGAGAGGCGACATCTTATCTGATCCAGGTATCAGATCGATTTACTTTGTAGCCCGGGTTATCAGCATCCCTCAATCGAGGGATTCAACCCTTACCGCATTTAGTGATTGACACGATAGCAGCAGGGAAGTAGCCTCAACCATTCTGTTGAAAAAGAGGTTGGGACTTATGCGTCGAGGCTCCGCATTTGTTTTTCTCCTCCTCACCTCGTTGACTTGTATTCGCGCGCAATCGACAAACGCATCGCTAACGGGTCGCATAACTGATCCAACAAGCGCGATGATTGTCGATGCCAGAATCTCCGCCATCAGCACCGGGACAAATTTGCTCTATCAAACGATGAGCAACAGCCTGGGCCAATACTATCTACCGAATCTTCCTCCCGGCACATATCGCATCGAAATCGAGAAGACTGGCTTCAAAAAGTTAGTAAGGAAAGATGTGGTCCTGCAAATCCAGGACGCGGTCAAGATCGATTTTGCACTGCCGCTGGGCGATATTTCCGAAACGGTCAACGTTGAGAGTGGTGCGCCGCCGGTGAATACCGAGTCGAGCACGGTCAGTACGATTGTTAATCGCAAGTTCGTCGAGAATATTCCGCTTAATGGTCGCAGCTTTCAAACGCTGATTGAACTTACGCCTGGCGTCGTTGTTACTCCTTCAACTTTCAACGACCAGGGCCAATTTAGCGTCAATGGCCAACGCGCGGATGCTAATTATTTCATGGTCGATGGGGTGAGCGCGAATTTTGGTGTCACTGGCTTTATTGCCATGATGCAAAGTGCTTCAGGAGCGTTACCTGCACTAAGCGCATCTGGTGGGACCAACAGCCTTGTCTCGGTTGATGCGATGCAGGAATTTCGCGTGCAAACTTCTTCGTTTGCTCCCGAGTTTGGCCGTACGCCGGGCGGACAAATCTCAATCGCAACGCGATCAGGCACGAACAACTTTAATGGAACACTGTTCGAATACTTTAGAAATGACGTGCTCGACGCCAGAGATTGGGTAGTAAACGCAGCCGGTCTTCCCAAACCCGCAGAACGACTCAATGATTTTGGTGGCGTGTTTGGTGGTCCAATCATCAAAAACAGAACGTTCTTTTTCTTTTCGTACGAAGGACAACGGCTACGCCAGCCGTCGAGCATGCAAACGGTCGTGCCTGACAACCAGGCAAGACTGCAGGCTCCCATCGGGATACGTCCTTATCTAAATGCCTTTCCGAAGGCGAATGGACCTGCAACTGCAAACGGACTCGCGCTATTCAACGCCAGCTTTTCTAATCCTTCGTCACTTGATGCTTACAGTGTTCGAGTCGATCACACTTTTGGTCCAAAGCTCAGCTTGTTTAGCAGGTACAACTACTCGCCTTCTGACCTGGCCCAGCGTGGTCCATTTTTCTCCTCCGGCCGAGTACTCAGCGCAACAAATTTCTTATCATCGTCCATACATACTGGAACTCTCGGGCTCACCCAGGTCTTGAGTTTAGAAATCAGTAACGAAACGCGCGTTAACTACAGCAATCATAGAATTGGCGTCCGGTTCGTTATGGATGATTTCGGTGGCGCGCAACCAATTCCTGATTCGACTTTATTCCCTTCAGGTATAACCTCCGCGAATGGAACTTTTCTATTCATCATCATCGGCGCTGGTGAGTATGTTCAGGGTAAACAAGGAGTAGACGAACAACGTCAGGTCAATATTGTTGACACTCTGTCAGCGATAAAAGGAAATCATCAATTGAAGGTCGGTCTGGATTATCGCTGGCTTGGTCCTTTCAGCAGTCCGGCGGCATATCATCAGTTTGCGGCGTTCAACGGCGTAACGAGTGCGCCTGGTAGTGCACTTTCAGGAACAGCACTCTTCGCCCAATCGAGTGCCTTTCAAACGAATGCACTCGTAGCGCAAAACTTTTCTTTATTTGGTCAGGACACCTGGAAGATCACTCCGCGATTAACGGTGACTTATGGTTTACGGTGGGACATTAATCCGGCGTTAAAAGGTAAGGACCGGGCAAACGATCCATTCACTGTAGTTGGTCTAAATAATCCGGCGACGATGAGTCTCGCGCCGCGCGGCACACCACTTTATAAAACGACTTATGGAAATCTGGCGCCACGAGTGGGTCTCGCTTATCAATTTGGAGGTATCCGAAATTGGGGCGCGGTTGTGCGAGCGGGATTTGGAGTTTTTTACGACCTGGGCCACGGATCACTCGGCGGCGTTTCGAGCTTTTCCCATACCAGGCCGACAAGAGTTTTTCTCAAGCGCCGTTTCCCTTAACCCCTCAGAACGCTGCTCCTCCGGTGTTAACTACCAATCCTCCCGTGTCTACAATTCTCATTGCTGATCCCAACCTGAAGCTTCCACGGACCTATCAATGGAATGTGGCACTCGAACAATTCATCGGTAGCAATCAGAGTCTTTCGGTCACTTACGTTGGCGCTATTGGGAGAGATCTTCTGCGCGTAACGAATTTAGTGGGCCTGAATCCAAATTTTCAATTTGTTGGTTTGACTGACAACTCGGCGACCTCGGACTATCACGCGCTACAAGTGCAGCTTCAGCGACGTTTGTCGCGTGGGTTACAGGCCTTGGCGTCGTATTCATGGTCACACTCGATTGATATCGCCTCAACTGATGCGACGTCTACTAACCTGAACACGCCAGGCCAGATTGCGAACCCGAAAGTTGATCGTGGTAATTCTGATTTCGATATTCGCCATTCATTCACAGCCGGAGTGACTTACGATTTGCCGTCACTCGGCTCCCAAAAATTTGTTAAGGCCGTCCTGAACGATTGGTCCCTCGATACAATCATGTTCGCGAGGACGGCTCCGCCAGTGGATGTGGTTGGCGCGATCTCTTTTGCCGGTGGCACTCAGCTCGCTCCTCGTCCAAATCTAATTAGCGGAGTGCCGCTCGAGATTTATGGTTCGCGATTCCCGGGCGGAAAAATTTTGAATCGAGCTGCGTTTTCTGCGGCGCCGGCCGGGCAACAGGGAAGTCTTGGACGCAATGTGTTGCGCGGGTTTGGCGCGTGGCAAGCGGATGTTGCGGTACAGCGAAGGTTTCGTCTTACAGAAAATGTTGGACTTCGGTTTCGCGCCGAGTTCTTCAACATCTTCAACCATCCGAATTTTGGCAGTCCTGTTAACACGATCACCAGTCCGCTGTTTGGCACTTCGACACAGACGCTGGCTAACAGTCTTGGTTCAGGCGGAGCGAACGGTGGTTTAAATCCCCTGTATCAAATCGGTGGACCACGTTCCATCCAGTTTGGACTGAAACTTCAATTCTGAAAGTAATTCGCCGGTAAACACGGTTAGAAAAGACTCCCTCCTTATAGGTATCCACCTCTTGCCCGATGTAGGGTTTCACGAAAAGTCGATCAAGTTCAAACTTAGGTCGTAAACAAAACAAGACCGCAGCAAGCTGTTAGATCAGGTCTTGAGCACCCTTTAACATTCGAAGGAGGTAGAGATGACTTCAGATGTTTTATCCAATCCCCATTTGGGATTTGACGATGCAATGCTAACCAGTGGCGGGTTGAATGAGTTGAAAACATATGAAGGGATTTCGGCTTCTGACTCCGGAAGCAATCCTGATTTTCCCGAAATCGTTGGTCGTAGTGCGGCGTTACGACAGGTGCTGCAACTCGTGGAAATGGTGGCAGCGAGTGACGCCACGGTGCTTCTGCTCGGCGAGACTGGCACCGGCAAAGAGCTCTTTGCGCGCGCGATCCATGAGCGCAGCTCGCGACAGCACCAGGCTTATATAACTGTCAACTGTGCCGCAATTCCGAGTGGCTTGTTCGAAAGCGAACTTTTTGGACATGAGCGGGGAGCGTTCACCGGCGCAAATATCCAGCGAACTGGACGTGTTGAGTTGGCCGATCGGGGCACCCTGTTTCTCGACGAAGTTGGTGACATGCCGCTCGACTTGCAACCAAAGCTCCTCCGTACGCTCGAGGAACAAACGTTTGAACGGTTGGGTAGTGGGCGTACGAGGAAGGTGGATGTGAGACTAGTGGCGGCGACCAATTCCGATCTGGAACAGCAGATGGAAGAGAAGCAGTTTCGCAGCGATCTTTATTATCGCCTCAATGTGTTTCCTATTCGTATTCCGCCGCTGCGTGAGCGTCGCGAAGACATTCCGTTGTTGGTCCAACATTTCACGCAGAAGTTTGCGCGTCGGATGGGAAAACAGATCGACACGATACAGGAATCAGTGATTCAAAAATTACAGCGCTGGTCCTGGCCCGGGAACGTGCGCGAGTTGGAAAACCTGATCGAGCGATCGGTAATCCTGACAACGACGAATGTCCTGGCAGTTTCGCTGCCGGCCAAAATGAGCAGTGCGATCGATGCGGCAAGTATTGTGCGCGAATTTGAAGAGCAGGAGCAGATCATGCGCACGCTTCAGGAAACGAAAGGACGCATCAGTGGTCCAAACGGCGCCGCCTTTCTTCTTGGTGTGAAGCGCAGCACGTTGCTCGACCGGATGAGAAAATTCGGCATTAATCCCCGCGACATAAAATTGAGATACAGAGTCGAAGATCTGACGCCCAAGTCTCACTACGCTTTCGCTTAGGACCGCAGGCGTCCCCGCCTGCTGAATTATTTTGGCTGCAACCTTAACCGATGATTGTGAGCAGTCGGATCATCGAGTCGTGTGAACAACGGCGTGCTCCTGACCAGAGTCAGCTTCCGATTTTCTTAAGTTGGACCAGGCTCGATGACTCGGTCCGTAACTGATTTTCGCTAGTTTTTTCAGCGATCAGGCGGTTGTACTTGAAGTTCGATCTGGCGAACGATCGGCGAAATTCGTCAGTGACTGTTTGCCCCGAAGGGGCAAC
>DATDMC010000151.1:0-278768 GCA_036518995.1 Pyrinomonadaceae bacterium
CTTAGGCTACCCTGGGTAAAATTGCCTAACCCTACCAACCGCAACGCGGTTGCGCTGGCTGAACCTCACTGACGCAACCGCGTTGCGGTTGCCACTGGGCTAAAACGTCTTCACTGCTGAATTGATCTTGATTCGTCACGAATGTGATTACCGTTTTGACGGTTTACCAGACTCGAACCTCCTCAACCTAATTCGGAACCGCTAAACAAATCAATTTTAAAACGCCTCCTCACTCATTCACCCAACGAAACTTTTGACAACGCGCACCCACCAACGCTAATCTACGACCGCTATTCGTATTTCTTATCTTTGCCCAGTCCCACGGAATTTTGAGCGCATCTGTCCGATAAGCTAAAGAGGCTCTTGCAAAGGTCGCTTTAGTGGTACTGACTCTTTGACCACATCGGACGTTCATAATTCCAATTACGAACGCCGGCAGTAGTAGTCTGAAATAGTAACAAAGGAACCAACATGAGAATTCGATTTCCCCGATCGCCCTTTATCCGTCTGTCTCTACGACTAAACATAGTACTCGTGATTTGTGCAGTAACCGTCGGCGTCATCGCCTTCAGGTCATTTGCACAAAAGCGAACCGCGATCCGCGTTTCACCAAACTCGACCTCGACTCCGCCAAAGGCCCGCAAGACTGAACGCGAGCGGGAGCGTGAACGAGAACGCGATCGAGCGCGTTACAGCCAGACAAACGGCGCCCTACAAAACAAGAAGACTCCCCCTTATCCGATTGTGAGTTCAACTTCTGAAACGACTGTTCGGGCCGAAGTCGGCGCAGTCGGCGTGCCGCGGCAAGTTGCCGAGATCGTGAAGGAGCAGGCGATGGCTCCTGAGGTGGACCGACCTAACAAGCTCATGCCCGAGTTTGAATTGCCTGACCGTCGCGGCTTGCCCCAGGATCCGAATTCACGCCCGGTTGCGAGCACGCCTACGGACAATTCGCCCGGCAAAACTCCGGTGGGAAAACCAGTGAAGGGCAGAATAACTACCACGGTTATTAAACCGGGTGCAGGTACTGCAACTGATGCTATTGCTCCGACTGCTCCGCAAACAGTCAGCACTCCCAATTTCACTGCTGCGACCCTCGCCGACACTGGCGCTTTTCCTCCTGACACGATGGGCGCAATTGGACCAAGCCAGTTTGTGGCGTTTGAGAATGGAAGAATCAGGACGTTCAACAAAACTACAGGCGTAGCGGATGGCGTTCTGAATCTTGATAGTGATGTCTTCTTTGCATCAGTAATGACTCCGCTAACCGGCGGCGTCACTATAAATTTCACCAGCGACCCGCAGGTCCGCTACGACCGTCTGACGCGCAGATGGTTTCTGACGATCATCGATGTTCCGGGTGCTTCAGTTCCGGGAGACAAACCCAATCGAATACTGATTGCCGTATCTGATGCAGCGAGTAATGGCGTTATCACAGCCAGCACAGTCTTCACTTTCTATTTCGTGCAACAGGACACTGTTGGCCTTGCGTCAAGTAACGACGAATTTCTCGATTACGATTCGCTTGGCATCGATAACAATGCCCTTTACGTTGGCGGCAACATGTTTGGCGCCACGTCAGGTAATTTAGTCACCTGCAGTGGTTTTGTAATTCAGAAAGCTTCGGTGTTGAGTGGTGGACCAGTGGTAGTGACCGCCTTCCGCGGCTTAGTGCCGGATCCAAACACTTCCGATGGAATGCTGACACCGCGTGGTGTTGATAACTTCGATCCGGCGAGCAATGAAGGCTATTTCATCGGCGTTAGCAACGCTGCTTTCGGTCGACTTATCATGCGCCGGATTAGCAATCCCGGCAGTATGGCCCCCACAATCTCGGCTGATTTTCTTATTACAGTCAGCAACACAGCTTTCCCGATTCCCGTCGCACATTTGGGCAATACCGGCGGCAATAGTGGACGACTTGACGCGCTCGATGATCGCATCTACGCCGCGCACATTCGCAATGGTCGTTTATGGGCCGCTCATAACATTGGTGTGACGGCAACCGGCGTGGCAGGTGGGACGACCGGTGCGACAGGTACTAAGCGAGATGCTGTTAGATGGTATGAATTAAACGGCATTCGCAGCAGTGACAATGGCGGTACACCTGTAGTCGTGCAGTCAGGAACCACCTTTGACACCGCCACCAATGTTTCTACTGCGCGTCAATTTTGGATTCCGACCGTGATGGTTTCCGGTCAGGGGCACGCAGTATTTGGTTTCAGCACTGCGGGCACTACGTTTCGGGCCGATGCGGCAACAAATGGTCGTCTGCGCGGAGACACGCTCGGCACTACCGGTACTGTCGCGCTCTATACCGCGAGTTCAACTGCCTACAACCCACCCGGTGATACGGGTAGTGCTTCGGGACGACGATGGGGTGACTATTCATTCGTCTCGCTCGATCCAAAAGACGACATGACGATGTGGGCCATTGAGCAATTTTGCAGTGGTGCAAACACGTATGGTGTGCAAGTTGTCAGGTTGCTTGCTCCGCCGCCGGCTACTCCAGCTACATCGAGTGCACCGACGATTCCCGCGGGAGTTGCTTCGACTAACATCACGATTACTGGCACCAGTGTTTCGGGATCGGAGTTTTACGATCCAGGAACGAACATCGCTGGCGCTGAGCCGTTCAATCACATTGCGGCCAGCGTTAGTGGTGGCGTGACAGTCAACAGCGTCACTTATGTCGATCCAACTCACGTAACACTAAACGTCTCGACCGTTGGGGCCACAACTGGACCACACAACGTCACGATTACTAATCCCGATGGCCAGAGCCTTACCGGAAATAATCTGTTTTCAGTGACCGGAACAGTTGCTGCTGGCGCGTTAGTGATCAGCGAGTTTCGTCTGCGTGGTCCAAATCCAAACGGCGCGCAAAACGAATTCATCGAGATCTATAATCCGGGCAATTCCGCCCACACTGTTGCCGCGACGGACGCAAGCGCAGGTTATGGCGTTGCCGCTTCCGATGGCGTCCTGCGTTGCACAATTCCAAATGGAACTGTGATTCCTGGACATGGACATTTCCTGTGTACCAATAGCGTCGGTTATTCGATCTCCGGTTATGCGACTGGCGACGCGACTTACACCACCGACATTCCCGACAACGCTGGTATCGCACTCTTTAGCAGTACCACCAGCTTTGTAGTTGGAACTCAACTTGACGCAGTTGGTTCAACTTCTGAAGCAAATGCGCTCTACAAAGAGGGCACGGGTTATCCGGCCTTAACGCCGTTCTCCATCGACTATTCATTCCGTCGTGACGACTGCGGCAAGCAAGGTTCGATCACAACGATGGGAGCGTGTCCATCAGGTGGCGATGTTGTTGACACTAACAACAATGCTTCCGATTTCTATTTTGTCGATACGAACGGAACGAGTGCAGGTGCTGGTCAACGGTTAGGCGCGCCTGGTCCGGAAAACCTCGCCTCGCCCATCAATCGCACCGCGTCAATTCCTTCGCCATTGCTTGATATCACGGTGTCAGCGGCGAGCCCGCCGAATCGCGTGCGTGACTTCACGTCCGATCCGGCGAACAACTCGACGTTTGGTACGTTGGACATTCGCCGTCGATTTATTAACAACACCGGAGCGAGTATTACGCGATTGCGTTTCCGCGTGATCGACTTGACCACCTTCCCGGCGCCTTCAGGTTTTGCTGACTTGAGACCGCGAACTTCTACCCTGGTAGTAGTTAGTGGAGTCAACGATGCGGCGACGTGTTTGGCTTCAAACGGAGTCGCAACGACACCGTGTACCGTGAATGTGCAGGGCTCGACACTTGAACAACCGCCATCGCAGTTGAATGGTGGTGGCTTCGGTTCGAGCTACTCGGCGGGAACTGTGACTTTGGGAACTCCGTTGGCAAACGGGGCCTCAATTAATGTGCGGTTCTTGTTGGGTATTCAGCAAACTGGCAGCTTTAAATTCTTTGTGAATGTCGAGGCGTTGCCGTAGTAGGTTGAACAAAGCGTGTTAGAGATGAAAGGACCACCGGAGATTCTTCGGTGGTCCTTTTGTTATAGTGGCGAGGAGGTCAGTACCGTAACGCGATAGCGTCGGGTCACCTTGATTTTTATGGCCCAAGTCTATTGCGCGACCCGACGCTACCGCGTTAGGGTACTGACTTCAATCTCCTAAAATTTGAGATCTAATACTATGAAACAACTCGACGCTATCGAACAGTTCAAACAACTGCACGCCTCCGGCTGTTTTCTCTTGCCTAATCCATTCGATATTGGTACTGCTCTCTATCTGCAGCATCTTGGTTTCAAGGCGCTGGCAACGACATCGGCGGGTTTCGCTTTTTCGCAGGGACTGACTGACGACGCGGTGAGTCGAGAGTTGATGTTGAAACATATCAGTGAGATTGTTGAGGCCACCCCGTTGCCCGTGAATGCGGATTTCCAGAATGGTTATGCTGATGAGCCTGAAGACGTGGCGGCGAGTGTGCGTCTTTGTGTGGCGACAGGCGTAGCTGGATTGTCGATCGAAGACAACACCAAAAATCCTGCGAAGCCGTTGTATGAAGATGAGTTGGCGATAGCGCGAATCAAAGCGGCGCGTCAGGCAATCGATGAATCGGGAGTGCCGGTGGTGTTGACGGCGCGTTGCGAGGTCTGGCTGTTGGGCCAACCGAATCCATTTGAAGTTGCGTTGAAGCGGCTTGTGGCTTTTGCTGAAGCGGGAGCCGATTGTCTTTACGCACCAGGTGTGACTGACCCGGACGAGATATCTGCGATCGTCAAGGCAGTCGCGCCAAAGCCGGTAAATGTTTTGGTGTGGAAGCCTGATCCGAATTTGACGTTAGCGCGTTTGACTGATCTGGGCGTGCGCAGAATTTCAGTCGGGTCAGCATTGTCGCGAGTTGTTTGGGGCGCGTTTATTAATGCGGCGAAGAGTATTCTCGAGACTGGAAAATTTGATGTGCTCGCGGCTGGTGCTCCATTTGCCGATCTGAATGAAGTGTTCAGCAAGCAAAGTTGAACTGCGTAACGCAGCTCAAAAAGTCGAAGCGAGATGTCGCGTAGCGACGTTTGAATTTAGCCAGCCGTTTCAACGGCTGGAAGCAAGTGGAGAGAATTTCGCGTCGCGTCGCGACGCTTGAACCACGTCGCGGTCGTTCGCGATCAATTCACGCGTCGCTACGCGACGCCGCATATTCACGACCCGTTCCAGCCGTTAAAACGGCTGGCTAAATTCAAACGTCGCTACGCGACGCCCACATATTAGTTTTTTATCAGGTTCCTTACTTCACCAGCTTCCAAAAAACCCAAAAAAGCAATATGCGATTTTATTTTTGACGTGCTTTGATGCTGGTGCGGCGTTAGCGTAGACTCTCAAACGTGTCGTCAACACCTACTCAACGTGATCTCTATCAGTGGATTGATGAAGCGGCCGATCGTGGTGAACGCGTGATCGTCGCCACCGTTGCGCATACGCGTGGATCAACTCCGCAACGTCGCGGTGCGAAGATGCTGTTTTTTCAAAATGGCGAAGTCGCCGGAACGGTTGGTGGTGGTTGCATAGAAGCGGAAGTGTGGGCCAACGCGCGCGAAGCGATGCGCACCGGCAAATCAGAGCTCAAACATTTTTCACTGACAGCCGATGAAGCAAGTGAAGAGGGCATGGTCTGCGGCGGGACGATGGATATCTTTGTCGAAGTGATTGGCTAGCGGCGACTTAACATCAAGGCACAAAGGCAGCAAACGTTTATTCGTTATGTCTTTGTGCCTTAATGCTTGAACGAGCAATCTTTTGGTGACATTGTGGCTGCACTATTCGATGGTTCTTTTTTGAGTTTGTAAAATGCTTCTATAGGAAAGTATGGACCAGGCAAGCGTTAAATCGTCTTCTCAGGAAATTACCAAGGCGATAACTCGTTTGCTCGATGCGGGATCGATCGCGGCAGTTGTCACGCTGATCGCCGGTAATGAATCCGTCGGCGCAAAGTTGTTGATTGAAGAGTCGGGGTCGGTGTCAGGCAGCTCGGGCGATTCACAACTCGATGAATTGATTAAGCCTCGCGCGTTGCAGTTCCTTCGGACACGCGAGGACACGCGAATGATTTCAGCGCGCGAGTTTGCGCCAGACTTTTCTCGCGATACTGAAATCCTCCTGCTGTTTGAACGAATACATCCGTTGCCGCGTTTGGTCGTCTGTGGCGCGGGACATGTAGGAGCAGCCTTAGCAAAACTCGGAGACTTCGTCGGTTATCACACGACTTTGATCGATGATCGGATCGAGTTTGTTAAGCCCGAACGCTTTCCGGAATCACACGTCGAATTAGTGTTCGCTGACGACTGGAGGCAAACCGTCAGAGAGGTCATTGGCAATGGTAAAGGCGTGTGCGTTGCCGTGGTTACGCGAGGTCATAATCAGGATGAAGAATGTATGGACGCGATCATGGCTTCGTCTCCTGACTACATCGGATTGATCGGTTCCAAGCGCCGCACAAATATCGTGCTTGAGAATTTAAGACGACACGGAGTTTCCGACGAACGGCTAAAGAGCATTCGTGCGCCAATTGGTTTGGACCTCGGGGCCGTTAGCCCGGAGGAAGTGGCGCTGGCGATCATCGCTGAAATCGTCGCCGAACGACGCGGCGGCAAAGGCGGATCATTGTCGTCGTGGAGAAGAAGGTGAAGATTTAAGATTGCAGATTTCAGATTGAAGATTGAATTGCCAGCTTGAGTTTAATCTGCAATCGGAAATCTTAAATCTTCAATAAAATAACCGTGCCTGTTGACGTTACAGTAGCATCCGCTCAGCCGACGACCATCCGTGGACGACGACAGATGTTCCGCGCGTTGTCGAACCGTAACTTCCGGATGTTTTGGATAGGCGCGTTCCTCTCAAACATTGGTACGTGGATGCAGGCGGTGGCCCAGGGTTGGCTGGTCCTTAGTCTCACTAACTCCGCTTTCTGGCTCGGACTCGATGCGTTTATGGCGACAGCGCCGGCGTTTGTTTTGACTTTGCTCGGCGGCGTGTTTGCAGATCTCATCGACCGTCGCCGCTTGTTGATCTTCACGCAGGTAGTTGCCGGCGCTGCAGCGTTGAGCCTGGCGACATTGGTTGTTACCGGCGTAGTGAATCGTTGGTTGGTGTTGGGCTTTTCACTTGTTACGGGTTGTTGTATGTCGCTGGCCAGTCCTTCTTATCTGGCGATGACTTACGACCTGGTCGGCAGAGAAGATCTGACCAATGCAATTGCGATGAACTCGACGCAGTTTCAACTGTCTCGAGTAGTTGGACCAGCCCTGGCAGGTGTTGGTTTTAACCTTTTTGGTTTGGCCGGATGTTTCTACGCAAATGGATTGTCCTTCGCCGCGGTCGTCATAGCGCTTTCAATGGTCCGTCCATTACGTGCGCGCGAAGCTGCAGCCCATGCAGTTAGTGATCGTCGCGCGCTGTTGCGGGACCTGCTGGCAGGCTTTCGTTATGTTCGCAATCGTCCACGAGTCTCATCACTACTGTTACTCGCCGCAGTGAATAGTCTGTTCGGCGCGCCTTATATCACCATGGTGCCGCTCTACGCGCGTGACATATTTAAACTTGGCGCGACAGGCTTATCACTCTTGATGGGAATGGCGGGCGCCGGAGCTTTTTTTGGCGCACTGCTCGTGGCTTATCTCGGAGACTTCAAACGAAAAGGATCGTTTGTTCTTGGTGGCGCGATTATCTTCGGCGTGTTTGTGGCCAGCTTCGCTCTTTCCAAGCGATTGTCTCTGTCATTGATCTGTCTTTTCGGAGTAGGCTTTGCACTTGTTATTTCAATCTCAATTACTAATACATTGTTGCAGAAGTTGGTTACGGACGAGATGCGTGGGCGAGTGATGAGTATGTTCATCCTCTCATTTGCGGGAACGATGCCGATTGGAAATTTGGTCGCCGGCGCCGCCTCGCATCGATTTGGTACTGAATATACACTCGCAACCGGCGGAATCGTCATCTCGGTGGTCGCCACGTTCGTGGCAGTCTTTAACAAACGACTGAGGCAGCTTTATTAAGATTGAAGATTGCAGATTTCAGATTGCAGATTGAAAAGACCTGACACTGACTAGCCCGCAAGTTTCTTCTAACCTCGCCGTTCTATTCCATCAGAGGGGTTAACTTTGCTCTTTGTGGAGATTGTCGATGCTAAAGCTCACGCGATTTGGTCGGTTTTTCTTACTGATTTCACTCTGTTTAGTTGCTTTTGGCGCGGTTCAGGCGCAAGGCGTTATCGTTCCCGGACCGTGTGGTAGATGTCCGCGACCGCCGCGACCGATTCCGCCTCAACAAATTCCGCGCGCTTTGCCGATTGCTTCCATCAAGATCGATACAAAGATCCAGTCGCAAGTGGCAACTACTCACGTCGAGCAGATCTTTCGCAACGAGACCGACGCCACACTCGAAGGAACCTATTTTTTCCCGATTCCCGAGTCGGCTTCGATTGCTGAGTTTGCAATTTGGGATGGTGACCATCGTCTCGTCGGCGAAGTCAGATCGCGCGAAGAAGCACGAAGAATCTACGACGAGATAGTACGGCGCCAACGTGACCCTGGCCTGCTCGAATACGCCGGCAAGGATCTATTTCAAGCGAGCATCTTTCCCATTCTTCCGCACTCCGACAAGAAGCTCGAAATAACTTACACGCAAGTCGTCCGCGCAGAGTCAGGCACGGTTGCTTATCGTTATCCGCTGGGCACGGGTCGCCAGTTAACCTCGGTTGGTTCAGTTTCGGGTCGCATTCAAGTTGAGAGTAAAGATCCACTGCGCAATGTCTATTCACCGACGCACGTGATCGATGTCAAACGTAACAATGATCGCAACTCGGTCGTCTCGTTTGAAACAGAACGCGGCAAAGAACTACAGGATTTCCAACTCTTCTACACGATCTCCAAAGAAGACTTTGGTCTAACTCTGCTTACGCATCGTGAACCGGGTCGCGACGGTTATTTCCTGCTGATGATCTCTCCGAAGGATGATTGGAACGAACAGGAGTACTCGGCAAAGGACGTCGTCTTTGTGGTCGACACGTCTGGCTCAATGGCGGAAGAAGGGAAGATGGAGAAGGCCCGTTCTGCGCTGTTGTATGGCATCCGCATTCTTCGCCCGCAGGATCGGTTCAATGTGATCTCATTTGCCGGTGAAGAACATTTGATGGAGCCCGATCTAATCGCGGCGGATGAGAAGGGTCGACAACGAGGAGAGGCTTTCGTCAAGACGCTCAAACCAGTTGGTGGGACTAACATTAACCAATCGTTGCTGGCTTCGTTGCGTCAATTTAAAGAAGGCGATCGTCCGAAACTTTTGATCTTCATGACGGACGGCTTACCGACTGTCGACGAAACAAACGTCTCGAAGATCATCGACAATGTTCACAAGTCGAGTAAGCCGGGCATCCGGATGTTTACTTTCGGAGTCGGTTACGACGTGAACACTGCTTTGCTCGACAAGCTTGCTTCCGATAACGGCGGCGTGGCCGATTACGTTGAGCCGAAGGAAGACCTGGAAGTGAAAGTGTCGAACTTTTTCACCAAGGTCAGTTATCCGGTGCTCACTGATTTGAATCTCGATCTTGGTGGCGTCCACACGGACCTTGTTTATCCGCGCGATATCCCTGATGTGTTTCGTGGATCTCAAGTCACGCTAATCGGTCGCTATAACAATAGTGCTGACCTCGAAGCGATTCGTTTGAAGTTGAGCGGTAAGGCCGGCGCCAGCGTTAAGACATTCACGTATGACAACCTGCGCTTTCCGTTGCGGCAAGAGGAGAACGATTACTTGCCGCGACTGTGGGCCACTCGTCGTGTTGGTTGGTTGATGGAACAAGTCCGCACGAACGGTGAGCAAAAAGAGTTGCGCGATGAAATTGTTGATCTCGGCACGCGTTATGGAATTGTGACGCCGTATACGTCGTATCTCGCATTGGAAGGTCGCGACACAACGATGAATGTTACGCCCGCGCCAGTGAACGAGTCGATGCGAAAACTTGGCAATAGGAACGGTGGAGTTGGCGGGGGGTTGAGTGCGCCAAAAGTAGCAATGGATAGCATAACGGCAACAACCGGCGCCGAAGCTGTGCAGCAAAGTAAACGCGTGCGTGAACAGAAAGAAGTCGTACGAGTAAGAGATGAAGACGACAGGAGTCCGGTCCGTCGTGTTGCAGGCAAGACTTTTTACTTACGCGACGGAGTGTGGACCGATTCTGAATGGAAGCCGGAACTGAAGTTGTCCGAGGTCACTCTGAACTTTGGCAGTGACGCATATTTCGACCTCCTGAAGCAAAAACCGAAGCTGGCCGAGTACTTCGCATTGGGCGAGCGGGTAGTGGTGGTTTTTGACGGCAAAGTCTATCGCGTCAACGCCCCGTAGGGCGGAAAGTAGGAGCGCAGGGGTCCTCGCCTGCTTGTTCAGGAAACGGCAACTTGAGAGTAACCGAGTGACCTTTTCCTAAGCAGGCAGGCGAGGACGCCTGCGGTCCTATTACTCGCTCCGCTTTGTGCCTTCGTGGTTAAGCCTCCTGCAGTCTTGTTTAGCTTGTAGAAGCGCGCAAACTAAGGTACAAAATTCCAAACGACAACGTATCAATTTCAAGGTTTCGTCTGAAGGAGTGTCTTTTCAACAGGTATGAAGACAACGGCTCTGGGAACTCGAATTTTCATGCGAATTGTTTGGGCGGCTTTATGTCTTTTGGTTCTTAACCTGGGTCTTGTTTTTGCTCAGGAAGGCTGGACGCCAACGGGAGTAGGGATTAAAGGTAAGGACCTCAACACTGTCTATTTTCTCGATAGCAAGCGTGGTTGGGTTGGCGGCGACGACGGAGTTTTGAGTCGCACTGATGACGGCGGACAAACCTGGACGCCACAATCAGTCGGCACAAAGGAGGCCATCAACGATATCTACTTTCGCGACAAAGAAGCCGGCTTCTTATTGGCCGGCAACACGATCTTTATTACCAAAGACAACGGAACGCATTGGGACGCTTCGCGAAGTTTTTTACCCAGCGAATTTGATGGCGCTGATGTAGAACTTTACAGTGTCCGTTTTTCAAGTAAGAAAAAAGGTTGGGTGGTTGGCTCGATCAGTAAAGGAGATCGAGTTGTCGACAGTATTCTCCTTTACACCGACAACGCCGGTGATAGTTGGCGACGACTGAAAGCACCGAGCCGGACCGAACTGATTCACATCGATTTCGTGAGTGACAAGCGGGGCTGGATTGTTGGTGAAGGAGGAACGATTCTGAACACGGTCGACGAGGGGGAAACCTGGACGCGACAAGTTTCAGGGACAAAAGCCACGATCTATCACGTTGATTTCCGCGATGATAAGAAGGGTTGGGCCGTTGGTGAACGCGGAACGATCCTGCGTACCACTGATGGCGGACAAAATTGGAGTACGGTAATTACGCCTGTCAAAGTAACGATTCTTAGCGTTCAGTTTTTAAACGATGACGATGGATGGGCGGTTGGTAGATCAGGGACGATTCTTCGTAGTGAAGATCAGGGAAGAACCTGGATCCAACAGGAGTCGACGACGAAGCAGAATCTCTACGGACTGAATTTCAATAAGAAAATCGGTTGGGCAGTCGGTGGAGATGGAACGTTGTTGCGTTATGAAAAGTGAAGCAACGAATCGTGAGGTGAAAGACATCTGAAGGGTTGAGGTTATTCGGCTAGTCGCAAGCATATAGCGACGACCATAACACTCGGTTCCTCCTGTGATTCGCCCGGCATGTCGGCCATGCCGGGCGCTTGTTTTTTTGGGAATGCCACCACGGCGGATGATTCAACTTTCAAGAGAACTGTTCCGCAATTTGGAATTCGCAGACAAACAGGCACTGAACTACGCTTTGCTGCCATTAAACGGCAACGGCATACCTTGCATTGTCAGCGTTCCTTCAGTTGTATTCCCATCGAACCGGGCAGAGATTTCAATCGGGATTGAATGGCCATCCATCTCAATCGCAGTCACCTTGTGAAACTCACCATTCTGGACGTCAACTTCACCGAGATCGGCGTTACCCATTTCTGAAGTCAACTTCGCTGCCAGAGCTTTGCCCTCCGCGCTGATCGTCAGCGTCGCTGGAATTGCCTGGCCCATCGGAGTATCAACTTCAATCGACCATGCTCCCGCAACGTCCTTCGGATCTACTGCCCCCGAACCTTTTTCTTTGCGTTTGCCGGAAGTCGTGAAGGTTTCAATGTCGGCGCAATAAGGTTTGATTTGATCGAGCACGGCCGCCCCGTCACCGACTACGACTAGCGCGGCTTCATCAGGTCGCACATATTTATTCGCAACGCGCTGAATATCTTCAATCGTAACTGCCAGAACACCGTCGCGATGTGTCTCAAGATAGTTGGTCGGCAAATTCAACATCTTGATTTGCACGAGTTGATCGATGAGACCCTCCTGAGTTTCCAAACGAATTGGAAACACTCCAGTCAAATACGACTTCGCGTCTTTAATTTCTTTTTCCGAAACAGGTTCATTACGAAGGCGATCCAGCTCGTAAAAGAACTCCTTCAAGGAATCGCCGGTGACGGCAGTTCTAACTTCAGCCGTCGATCTAATAGTGCCTGCAGTTCTGCGTACATCAAGATTCGAATATGCGCCGTAGGTGTAGCCTTTATCTTCGCGCAAGTTCATAAACAGACGCGACGAAGCGTTGCCACCATAAACCGTATGCATGAGTAAAAGCGGAAAATAGTCCGGATTCTGGCGCGAAATTCCCGCATTTGCGATCACAATGTTCGATTGGGCTGAACCTGGACGGTCAACTAAATAAGCGGAACGCCTGGTTCTAACAGGTGGCGCCGGGAAGTTCGTCTCAAGATCTGCCCCCCTTTTCCAGGTCGAAAACAACGATTCCAGACGCTGGACCACGTCTTCAAAGGTCACATTACCAACAGCGATAAAAACGGCGTTGTTAGGCGTAAAGTGCTTTTTATGAAAGTCGACGAAATCTGCGCGAGACGATAAATCGATCGATTCGATCGTGGGCGCTACAACGGAATACGGATGGTCGCCAAACATTATTCGCGCGACCATTTCACTTGCTAGAAAAGAAGGCTGTGCGCGTTGCTGTCGCAGACTTTCTTTTGTGTTTTGTTTAGCTAATTCAACTTCGTTTTCCGGAAATGAAGGTTCCAGAACAATCTCGGCCAGTAATCCAAGGATCTGATCATTAAACTGGTTGAGTGCAGACGCAGCGACAACCGTGAAATCAGAACTTGCACCAGCCGACAGATTCGCCCCCACGCGAGCAACTTGATCCGCAATTTCCCGGCTCGTTCTCGAGTCAGTTCCTTCGGGTAAAAGGCCGGCGAGCAAATCAGTCAATCCGGGAAGCTTGGGCGGATCGTAAGCACCGCCGACACGCAACGCTAGACGATAATTGACGAGTGGTAAACGCTTGTCCTCAACTACCAGAACGGTTAGACCATTCGCCAGTTTTGTTTCACGCGGCGTCGGAATGTTGATCGGCTGTGGTGGTAGCGGTGGCGGTACTTGCGTGCGAAACGATTCTGATTGACTCATGTGTTTGTTATCGGTCCTGACCTGTTAGTTTTTATTTGGATCCGGAACTGCCTCAACCGATCCTTCAACTGGATTGATTTGAGGAGCATCGGCATTGACAGTTGCAGGCTCAGGAGCCGGCTGCTCTGGAATCTGTGGCGCGGGAGCCGCTGGTTGCGCTTCACCCGGGGGTTGAGGCGAAGCAGGAACGGCTTCTTCAGCTTTGTCAGCTACTGGAATTATGTCGAGTACAACGCGATTATCAACATCGATGTAACGCGTCATTGCCCGTTTAATGTCTTCCGCGGTGACCGCGAGAAAGTGGTCCAACTCTGCATCGAAGAGTGTCGGATCCTCATCATAAAGAGCAAATTCAGCGAGCCGTTGCGCACGATACATGGTCGACTGGCGACCGCGGACAGTATCGTTGCAGAGGGTATTTCGTAATTTTTCCATCTCCTCTTCACTTGGCCCATGCGCCGCCATCGTCTTTATTTCCGCAAATATTTTCTCCCGGATTGCGGCGGGGTCTTCTCCCGGTTTCGGCAAAGCGAAGAGATACAGCGCCGATGGACCACGTCGTTCGTCGACGCCGCCTTCAATCGAAACCAGCGATTCGTCACCTTTAACCAACTGTTGATAAAGACGCGAACTGTCGCCCTCAAACAGCAGCGTCCCTGCTAATGAGAGCGCATAAAAATCTATCGTTCGTCGTTCCGGAATTTTCCACCCAAGTACAAAGGCGGGCGCCGGCGCCAGCGGATCGTGATAAATCGCTTCGCGTTTAGCGACTGCTTCTGATTCAGTAACGTCTACTGACGGCGGAATTGGTTGCGACGGAATCGAGCCAAAGTATTTTTCAATTAATTCTCGCGTTTGAGCGCCATCGAAATCGCCAACTACTGACAAGACTGCATTGTTAGGCGCGTAATAGACGCGGAAAAACTCGCGCACATCGTCGATCGTGGCAGCGTCAAGATCTTCCATTGAGCCAATCGTTGAATGAGCATTTGCCTGATTGCTGAAGATAAGCTCGTTCATCAGGAGAAAGGCATTTACGTATGGCTGATTATCGTAGCGAAGGCGCTTTTCCTCCTGGACGGCATTGCGCTGATTGTCGAGATTTTCCTGCGTGACTTTCAGGGAGCGCATGCGATCGCTCTCGAGCCAGAACGCGAGCGGTAGGTAGTTCGACGGCAGCGTTTCGAAGTAATTGGTACGTTCGGTCGACGTAGTCCCATTCATGGTGCCGCCGGCATTGAAGATGTACTGGAAGTGAGCGGCCTTCGGAACGTTTTCGGACCCTTGAAACATCATGTGCTCGAACAGGTGAGCAAACCCGGTGCGTCCTTCTTTTTCGTTGCGTGACCCAACATCGTAATAAACGGCGACGGAGACGACAGGCACTGAATTGTCTTTACTGAGAATGACGCGTAAGCCGTTATCGAGCGTATACAGATCAAGCGGAGTTGGTGGTATATGAAATGGCGCTGTCACGTGACCTTTCTTTCGTCAAATAAAGGCGTGCTTCACCTTCCGAGAGGAACTGGAAAGTAAAGCACACTAGAGGGGAAGAGTTGAACTGACGAGACTTCGGAAGCGGGAATTTGTGAACTTTGTACTTTGTACTTGGTGCTTTGCTCTTGGATTTAAACAAAGCACGAAGTACAAAGCACCAAGTACAAAGTCCGAAGCACAAAGTTCTAAGCACTAAGTACCCGGGACGATCCCTTCCTAAGCTGGCTTGTCGGTAACGAGTCCGCGAAGCTCTGCTCGTAGCCGTTCGATCTCGGTCAATTTTTGCTGCACACGCTCAAATAACGCTGCCTGCGTTTTAATACCTTCGTCGATCAAGAAGCCCGCTGCTTCTGCTCTACTCCGAAACACACCCGCCTGGACCAGTTGTTCCAATTTGTCCTGTGCTGCGGGTGAAATTTTTATTGCCACAACATAATCGTCTTTGGCCGAAATCGCCTTTTCGATGGTCCTGCTTATGTCGCGTCCGATTGCGCTCAACGATTCTGGAATCCGCGATGCGATGTCGCGAACTGACGACGCTGTGCGATTGTGTTCTTCATTCGTTTCCGGCTCGTCATCGCGCAACATTAAATCGTCGACAGGCTCGGGGATTGAAGATTCTTCCTTATGATAAGGACTACTCATTTCGTAAAGACTCCTTTGCTGACCAGCGAAATTCTATCAGTACGTCTTACGATTAATTGTGGGGGTAGGTTCATTCTACGGAGGCGCTGAAACAAGAGTCAAGTTAGTGAAGATTGCAGATTTCAGATTGCAGATTGAAAGAGATTGCCGGCTGCCAATTGCCGATTTCCGATTTCTCAGACAGCACCGGATCCTTCAAAAATTGGCAATCGGCAATCGGAATTTGGAATCAGTCCTTTAAATCTGAAATCTGCAATCTGCAATCTTCAATAAATTCGGTCAACCTTGCCCACCCTATAGGCATCCGTTATATTGCAAGTCAGGACAGTGCTGGCGTGTCCAGGAAAATCCGCAGGAAGATTCGAGGCGTTTTTCGTGAAAAGAATTTCCGCATACCTATCGCTCGCCTTATTAATCGTCACTCTAATAGTTCCCGGCTTTGTGTTCGCGCAACAGCGTGGACAGACTGCTGCTAATCCGGCAGTTGGAAGTGCGGCCCGCAGAACAAAGCCTGCCACCAGCGCCGCGACAGCCACGGTTGAACGTGATTTCCAGGAAGCGCTGAAGGTAATTCAGGATCAATACGTAGAAGGTCGAAAGCTCGATTACAACAACGTCTTCAAGTCGTCGATTATTGGCATGTTGCGCACGCTCGATCCGCATTCCAATTATTACGACCGTGAAGAGTTTGATGAGCTGAAAACTGATCAGCGTTCTGAGTATTACGGCATCGGCGCTTCGATCCAGAGTTTCTCGTACGGCGACGATGTCGATACTTACATCACGGCCACCTTCGAGAATTCGCCGGCCCAAAAAGCTGGGCTTAGATTCGGTGACCGCATTGTGGAAGTCGATGGAACTCCGATGCGTGGTAAGCCCTCGATTGACGTGCGCGACAAAATTCGCGGCCCGCGTGGTTCGTCAGTGAAGTTAACGCTTGAAAGGGCTGCCGATAAACGTATCGAGAAAATCGACATCGTGCGCGATTCAGTCCCGCAACCGTCGATTCCTGATGCCTACATGTTGAAGCCCGGTGTCGGTTATATCGACATGACGCGCGGTTTCAATTACACCACAACTGATGAACTACTCGACGCGTTGGAACGACTCCACGCGAAAGGCATGACCTCGCTCGTACTCGATCTGCGAAATAATCCCGGCGGCTTTTTGGACCAGGCAATCCACGTCGCAGAAGTCTTTTTGCGCGACGGCCAGTTGATCCTGACGCAGAAGGGACGCAACGGTTATCGCGATAACTCCTACGAATCGAGAAACGCTTCGCCGGACATGACACCGCTGGTGATCTTAGTCAATGAGAACACGGCCTCAGCGTCTGAAATTGTCTCCGGTGCAATGCAGGACCACGATCGCGCTTTGATCGTTGGCCAAACAACTTTCGGTAAAGGATTAGTGCAAAGCATCATTCCGCTTGAATATGGTTCAGGATTGACGTTGACTTCGGCGAAGTACTACACGCCGTCGGGCCGGTTGATTCAACGCGACTATTCGAATGGTGGTTTCTACGACTACTATACTCATGGTGCTGGTGTCACCGGTATTACTCCAAAAGAACAACCGAAACCCGTAGGTCCGGAAAAGCGGACTGACACGGGTCGCGCCGTGTATGGCGGTGGTGGCATTACACCTGACGAGAATGTCGAAGCGAAAACCGTCTCGCTGTCGCAGCGAAAACTTTTGAGTCCGACGTTTATGTTTGCTCGGGAATTACTGAATGGACGAATTAAAGGTTTTGAGTCGAGCCGTGTGGCCGGTGGCATCGACTTTCGTCATGAGTTGGAGCCGGGCGAATACAAAGTTAACGACCAGATCTATCAGGCGTTCAAAGCTTTCGTCGCGGCGGATCCTGCTTATAAAGTTACTCCAGCGATGATCGATAAGAATCGCGGCTTTGTCGAAGTGCAACTGCGGTTCAATGTGGTGACTGATGTGTATGGACGAGTTGCTGGTGACCGGGTTTTCATCGTTCAGGATGATCCACAAGTCGCCAAAGCTGTTGATGTAGTCCCGAAGGCGCGTGAGTTGGCGTTCGGTAGTCGTCAATCAAAAGCAGATAAGTAATATTCTATCTGCGTCTCCGCGTTCTCTGCGTCTCTGTGTTGAAAATGATGTAGCGTTAGTTAGAGCTGATTTCAACACAGAGACGCAGAGAACGCGGAGACGCAGAGAAGTAAGACTAAGGGCGAGGAGATAAAACTCTTCGCCCTTTTCTTCTGGTCCAGTGTTTCAAGTGTAAGACGCAGTCTTGCGTCTAAAACTTCGTTGTGTTACCTTCCGAGAAGAGGAGGGAAGTTAATGAGTAAACCTGTTAAGGGACTCGTGAATACTGAAGAGTTAGGACGCGCTATTCGGCGACGACGTGAAGAACTTGGTTTGAGTCTGCGCGATGTCGCAACTGAAACTTCAGTGTCGGCCTCGACCTTATCGCGAATCGAAAATGGTACCGGAAAGCCTGACGCCGACAACATTGCCCGGTTAACCTCCTGGCTCGACGTGCCGATGGAAAGAATTCTCAGCGGCCGTAATCTTTCGCAACCCGATTCCGCCAAAGCGGTCGTCTATTATCCGCAGGAGCCAACTCCTCAAATCGTAGAAGCTCATTTGCGCGCAGATAAAAATTTAAGTCCGGAAACAGCGACCGCCCTCTCCGAATTGTTCCGCGTTGCCTACAATCAATTCAGCAAAAATGATGCTGAAAAGTCCGGCAAGAAGCGACGTTAAATCGTCGTCCCAGCTAAGCAATCGGCTATACTCGCACCGTGCTGGCCAGTGACTTACCTCCCGGTGAAAAGTGGCGAAAGTTCGAACTAAAGGCCCTGGGCTTACGCGACTTCGCCCGCGTTCGGTTGGACCAGCCACTCAATCCATTTAACCTCGCTCGCTTCGCAAATTTACTGGTACTCGACTTCGAGCAAATTAAAGGACTTAACGAGGTTACGCGCGAGCATCTACTCGGCGCCGGAGTTGAATCCTGGTCGGGTGGCGCTTGTACGCTTCCGAACGGCAGCAAGCTCGTAATTCTCAATCCCACCCACGGGCGATCCAGAACGAATGCCACGCTCATGGAAGAAATTTGCCACGTCTTTTTGGGCCATCAGACTAATCGGCTTTCGGTTGTAACGAAGGACGAGCGTGGCAACGTGATGTCACGCGATTATCGGAAGGCTGATGAAGAAGAAGCGTATGGAGTCGGCGCCGCCGCATTGGTCCCGTATGTTTCGTTGCGTCGGATGTTGGCGAGTGGGAAATCCATCAAAGATATTGCCGCACGTTTCCACGTCAGCCTGAGTCTGGTTGAGTATCGGATGAAGGTGACAAAGCTCTGGCGGATGTACAGGTAGCTGTTCATCAAAGCCGAATACGAATTTTGCGTAACGCCGAAGGCGTCGTCATTAGCAATGCCGAAGGGCATTTCGTCTCAGAGCCCAGGGTTGCGCTTTGGCAACCCTGGGTAAACGATGGGCGATGAGAGCAACTCCGAAGGAGTTGCGTCCCGCGTGGTCCAATTTCGGATCGGCACACACCCCGAGATCGGACGGAACGCCTTCGGCGTTCCAATTTCCGCGCCACATGTTCCCAGGGTTGCCAGAGCGCAACCCTAGGCTTTGAGACGAAACGCCTTCGGCGTTCAAAATTCCGCGCCACATGTTCCCAGGGTAGCCAAAGCGCAACCCTGGGCTTTGGGACGGAACGCCTTCGGCGTTCCAATTTCCGCGCCACATGTTCCCAAGGTAGCCAGAGCGCAACCCTGGGCTTTGGGACGTAACGCCTTCGGCGTTAGCAGGACCGCAGGTGTTATCAGCAGGAGCGCAGGCGTCCCGCCTGCTCGTTAATTCAGCGGACCTTAACTCCAAGCGGACAGGCGAGGACGCCTGCGGTCCCATTGAACACTAGCGACAAACTTCACTTTATCGGAGATAATGACACCTTGACTTGTGGCGCCTATCGCCAACACGTCAACTATTTTTGTATGAGTCAACAGCTAAAAGACGCGCCTGCGCATAATCTGACTACCATCGATAAATTGCGCATGTTGCTGGACATCACCAGCAAAATCAGTCGCTCGCTGGATCTCCAGGAAGTGCTGAATCTCGTGATGGATACCCTCGATTCGCTAATTCCTTACGATGCAGCGGGAATTTTTGTCGTGCAATGTGTCGACCAGGAGTTGGTGGACCAGAGCGAAGAACCATGTGCGTTTAAAGCAGAAGCGGTCCGCGGTTACGACATCGACGAACTTCAGGATTTGCATCTGAAACTTGGAGAAGGTTTTATCGGCAGCGTTGCGGTTAGTGGCGTGCCCATTATTTCTCACGACGTTCGCAACGATCCTGTTTATGTGAACGCTCGCGATCGCACTCGTTCAGAGATGGTTGCGCCGATTATTTCGAATGATGAAGTTATCGGCGTCTTCGACCTCGAGAGCGACGAATTAAACGCCTACTCCGATGACGATCTTCAGGTGTTGATGCTACTCGCTTCCCAGGTTGCAATCATCATCGAGAAGGTAATGCTTCACGAGCAGTTGATTGAAAAGAAACGGCTTGAAGGCCAGCTCGAAGTAGCTCGCCAGGTCCAGTTGGAGTTATTGCCTCCCAGCGATCCAGTGCTGAATGGTTTCGACATCAGCGCCTATAACTTTCCAACCGAAGAAGTTTCAGGCGATTACTATGACTGGGTACGCATCTACGAGGACCAAATCGGACTTGTGATTGCAGATGTTGCCGGGAAGGGAATACCTGCGGCGCTGCTGATGGTTTTCCTGCGCGCCAGTTTGCGTGCGGCGACGCACATCGGATATGCGACGCACATCTCAATGGCGAAAGTGAACTACTTGTTGTGGGAGTCGATCGAACGCAACCAGTTCATCACAGCTTTTTACGGAATTCTGGATGCTTCAAACAGAATACTTTCCTACTCAAATGCGGGACACAATCCTCCGCTGCTAATCAAAGCTGACGGCACAGCGACTTATCTGGATCGCGGTGAACAACCATTGGGGATGTTTAAGGAGACTCGTTACCACCAGTATTACCACACATTTAAACCAGGCGAGATCATGGTTTTGTATACTGATGGTGTGACTGAAGCGTTGAGTCCGGATGGAGAAGAGTTTGGTCGCAACCGGTTAGCTGAAGGAGTCAAGAGTCATTCAGAGTTGGGCGCTCGCGAACTCGTCGCTAATATGCAGCATTCGGTGTTGGACTGGACTGCTGGTCTGGGCTCAACCGACGATGCAACGTTCTTTGTAATTAAGGCTTTAAAATAACAACGCGGGAGATTGGTTGAATCTCCCGCGTCGTGCTCTTGAAAAACTGTTCCGATTTAGTGTGCAGTTAGCGAACAATGGGCATGATCGCCGCCCGGAGCGAGTGGTGCCTGGTAGTCGCCAAAGTGAAACCCGGCTTCGGCCTCCGATAAAGCATACACATCGAAGCCATATGCATCGAGATAGTCTGCCAAATCATCGGGGGAAAGAAGATATACGGCAGGCGAGTAACCCGCTTCAACACGAATTTCCAGCAGGCGCTCTATTACTTCAAGTGGTGCAAAGCAGCTAACAGGATCTCTGTATGTTGCCATCGTCTTCAGCGCCTTTCTCTCAAATTTGGACTCGGTCCAAATCAGCACCGCGTCCTTCTTTAACAGTCAGTTTGATGTACGCAACAGCAGTTGAGTTTGTTCTTGCGATCGATCTTTTACTCAACGCAGTGCATCCGAAATTTTGACGCGCTAACACCGAAAAAAGTTCCCACGAAAAATGAGCATCGATACAACCACTCCGAATCCTAATCCAAACCCTGGACCACCAAACTTCATCACTGTTCTGCGTGAGATGCTGCGCGCTTCCGACAAAGTCAGCGACTTGATCTTCAGTCCAGGTAGACCACCCCAAGTTGAACTGTCGGGAAAGTTGATCCCGGTCAAGATTCCTGGTCTCGAAAAGCTGACGCCTGCACACACTGCCGGTATCGCTAAGTTAATTATCGGCAATCAGACCGCTCCAACTGAAAGTTTGGAAAAAACCGGCTCTGCGGACTTGTCTTTTAGTGCGCCGGGCGAAGCGCGTTTTCGCGTGAACATCTTCAAACAAAGAGGATCGCACGCAATTGTAATGCGAGTTATCCCGATGAAGACGCCGCAGTTCAAAGACTTCAATTTGCCGGAGCAATTGAAGGAAATTGCGGACATTAAAAATGGAATTGTCCTGGTGACTGGTCCAACCGGCAGCGGGAAGAGTTCGACGTTGGCGGCCGTCATTGATTTGATCAATGAGATGCACTACTACCACATCGTCACGATCGAGGACCCCATCGAGTTTTTGCACATGCACAAGAATTCGACGATTCACCAGCGCGAACTGCATTCTGACACGCCGAGTTTTTCGATCGCGTTGCGAGCGGCATTAAGACAAGCTCCCAAAGTGATCCTGGTTGGTGAAATGCGTGACCGCGAAACGATCGAAGTTGCGCTCGAAGCAGCCGAAACTGGTCACCTCGTGCTTTCAACCCTGCACACGATTGATGCTTCGAAGACTGTAGATCGTATCATCGGTGTGTTTCCAAAAAATGAAGAGCGGGTTATTCGCACCAGAATTGCCCAGTCGTTTCGCTTTATTATTTCGCAGCGCCTGATTCCCCGGTCCGACGGCAACGGTCGCATCGCGGCGATTGAAATTCTCAAATCGACGATGAGAACCAGGGAATACATTGAAAAGGGTGAGTCGGATGGTAAGTCACTGATCGACGCGATGGAGCAGGGTGATCAGGACGGTATGCAAACTTTTGACGGCGTGATCGAGAAGTTCGTACGGGAAGGTGTCCTGACTATCAACGGGGCCTTGCCTTATGCGACGAACGCAAATAATTTGTTGTTGAGCTTAAACGATCTGGCCGATGCGCCGCTGCCAACAAAAGCTCCGGAGCCAAAGCGTGATGAAGGTTCAATGCTCGATCTGATTGAGCGTTAGGCCTTAACGGAATACGAAAATTTAACCTCCCCGAGTTGCCAGTAGAAACGTGCTGAAGTAGGGTTTGTCCTATGTTCTCGAAAGTTCGCAGGCTTTGTGTTTGCCTGATCATTCTGCCGGGGCTTTTTCTCTCCTTTAATTCAAGCTTAGGCAATACTCCGGATGACGATATTCGCATCGACGTGCCAGCGGATGGACGTGTGCACGTCGAAAATCGTTTTGGCGATGTAGTCGCTGAAGTGTGGGACAAAACGTATGTTTCGGTAAGTGTTTCGGTAACGAGTGCGTCGCCATCGAGTTTGACTCGTTCGCCGATCGTGATCGACAACAAGGGCAAGTATCTCGCGATTTCCACGTTGAAGATTCCCGCCACTGCAATTGCTGCGATCGATCTGAAGATCAAAGTCCCGCAAACTGCCAATCTGGAAATCGGCACAAGTAAGGGAAAGATTGTTCTGCGTGGCTTGTCGGCGAGTGCTTTATTGAAAACGAGCACCGGTGATGTCGAAGCGACGGTAAACGAACCTTACGACATTAATCTCACCGCCCGTTCAACTCGTGGCGTAATTACTTCCGGATTCACCGTTAAACCGGCAAGCGAAGATCATTTATGGCAGGTGCGGTTGGGGAACGGAAGCCAACGAAGAACTCTGGACGCGCAGACGGACTCGGGCCGTTTAAGTTTTTCACCAGCGCCGAGTCTTGTCGCCGCTCGCTCGGCTCCAGAATTGAGCGGAACCACAACAACAACTCGCTCGTCAGGTACACCCGCTGATCCGGATGAACCGAAAGAGTTAGACGAAGGCGACGTCATTCGCACCGATTCACAACTCGTCACACTCAACATGAGCGTGATCGACCGCGGCACAAATCGCGGCTTAAAGGGACTGAAACAAACTGACTTTCATTTATTTGAAGATGGTGAAGAACAACCGATTCTTTCGTTTGACTCGTCAGCCGCGCCGTTTGATTTGGTCCTGCTGATGGATCTTTCGGGTTCGACCAAAGAAGTAAGCAAACTGATTCGCGCGGCTGCCCAACGATTTGTCGACGCGGCCCGACCTGAAGATAGAATTTCGGTGATCACCTTTGCGGCAGACGCAAAAGTTGTTTCTCCGTTGACTGCCGATCGAGAACTGCTACGCCAAAGAATCAACACGATCGATACCGAACGAGGTGATACTCGTATTTACGATTCGATTGCGTTCGCCGTAAACGAAGTTACTAAGGACGCGAAGAAGTCGCGACGCACCGCAATTATTTTGATGAGTGATGGATTAGATGGGACGATTCCCGGCGTCAACGGTCAATACGGATCACAGTTGCCGTATCAGGAAGCGCTCCGGAATATCGAAGAGTTCGACGGAGTTTTGTATACGCTTTGGCTGAACACCTATTACGTTGCGCTCAATCCGCATGACACCCAACCCGAAGCATTCGATATGGGCTATGACCGGATGAAGGAGATGGCTGAGCGAGGCGGCGGAATTTTTTACGAAGTCGAACGACTCGCCGATTTGGCTGGCGCCTACGAGCAGGTTGTCGCTGATCTCGGCACGGTTTACAGTTTAGCTTATCGGCCTTCAAATCAAGTTCGAGATGGTAAGTGGCGGGCGATCAAGATCACGGTTAATCGTACTAACGCAGTCGCGCGCGGCAAACGCGGTTATTATGCAAATTAGCCAACGACGCACCGGACTTCATTTCGTTATCGCTTTCATCGTGATTCTTGCGTCTTCGTTCGTCTCCGTACACGCCCAGGATCCGGATGAAACAATTCGCATCGATTCCGATCTGGTCGATCTGAAAGTCAGTGTGTTGGGCCACTCCGCAAAAGCAATCGGCCAGACTCTCAAGCAAGACGATTTTGCAGTTTACGAAGATGGAAAACCGCAGGACATAGCGTTTTTTGCTGCGGCTGATGCGCCTTTTGATCTGGTCTTGTTATTGGATCTCTCCGGTTCTAATTCCCGGAAGCTGAAGATGCTGCGCAACTCCGCGAAGCGATTTGTGGACGCCGCTCGTCCTATCGATCGCATTGCGTTAGTGACGTTCACCGATCGGCCTGCCCTTTATTCATCCTTCACTCTTGATCGCAAGAAACTGAAAAAAGCGATCGACCAAATGGATGATGCGAGTGGCGGAACTAACTTTTGGGACGCCCTGAACTACGTGTTGACGGAGATGGTTGTACAAGGACCAGGCAGCCATCGTAGCGCCATCGTGGTAATGACAGACGGTATCGACAATGCGTTGGAAGGTGTGCCTGGTCCAGGTTCGATGATTACGTTTGAAGCATTGCTCCAAAATATCAGAGACTCGGAAAGTGTTATTTTTCCGATCTATCTCGACACTGAATCTGAAATCGTAAAAGACTACAAACGGTTTCACGTCTCGAGCGAAAACTTTGCCACAGCAAGACAACAGTTGAGTGAGATAGCGACGATCTGTGCTACCAACGTTTATAAAGCGGCCAAGCTGACTGACCTGGACCAGGTTTATGATCAAGTGATTCGCGATCTCAGTACGGTCTATAGTATTGGTTACCGTCCTTCAAATACCTTCCTCGACGGTAAGTGGCGATCCGTAGAAGTGAAGATCCCTCAGCACCCCGACCTGTTTGCGCGTACGCGTCGCGGCTACTTTGCCAAGCTGGATTCAGAAACTGCCACGCCCCCGGGAAATCAAAAATAGGACTAGAAAGCTTGTAAATGCTGGCGGCGAGACTATAATGCTCGTGAGTCTACCGGCCACATTCTTTTTAAGCCGAAACGGAGGGTCGTTCCGTGAGAAGAATCTTTAACCTTCCACTATCCATTTTCTCAGTCCTCGTCCTTTTAACTTGTGCGATGGGCAGCCTTGCGCAGAACCGCGAGAAGTTTGTGATCTCGGCAAAGGCCGGCGGGATCAACGCGGTGACTGGTCAGGCTTCAATGCACACGAAGGGCGAATCCACCTGGCAACAACTCTCAGTTACCGACGATCTGGATGCTGGCGACAGAGTTCGAACCGCCGCTGACGGTCGCGTGGAAATCCTGCTAAATCCAGGTTCCTACCTGCGTTTGGGCGGCGATTCTGAGGTCGAATTGTCCGATAACTCACTCGCGAACCTCGAGGTCCGGCTGATTCGTGGAACAGCCATCGTGGAAGCCTCGGGAGTCGAGGAAACCCAGACGCTGATTAATATCAGCACGCCACACGCGAAGCTCGCTATCGACAAACAAGGACTTTACCGCCTGAATGTGGTTCCTAATGACGCTACGGAACTAATTGTTCGCAAAGGCCGCGTAATCCTCAGCGATACCCACACAAAGGTAAAAGGCGGGAACAAAGTAGTTTTTAGCGCTACTACCGTTTCAGTCGCCAAGTTGACCGACGAAGAGAAGGATCTGGAAAAGGATGTAGCGATCGAGCGTTGGAGCAAACAGCGCGCTGAAATGTTAGCTAAAGCGAACAGCCGTTTAGGTCGCGGAACATTAAATTCAGCCTGGGCTTCACTCAATTCGGAGATCTTGCTGTTAAATGCCTACGGCCGCAACGGATTCTGGCTCTACAACTCCCGGGTGGGTTGTTATACCTTCCTGCCGTTTGGCTACAGTTCGTATTCGCCTTACGGCGTCTCCTATCCAACCACCATCTACGGTGGCTACAACGGTTATTATCCTGGTAATCGTCCGAATGGCGGTTGGTCAGGTGGTTATTCCAATCCGGGCGGCGGATCGGGTTCAAGCTCGGGCCCGGTTCCCACAGCGTCGACACCGACGAGAAGTATGCCGGTCAGCTCTGCGCCGTCATTCCCATCGAGCGGCGGAGCGCCACGCGACGTTGATAGTGGTCAACGAATTCGAGAAACGCCGCCAGCCATGCCAGCCCGACCTTAGTTTCCGCTGGCCCGCTTTGTGTCGCGAGAGAGTTCCTCAAGTTCTTCATTTATCATCGCTTTGATCTCTGGCTGCTTCAACCCAGCCAGGATCAACAGCGTCAATGCAGTTCTCAACTGCGCCCGCAAACGTTCATCCGGCTTTTCATGAGTAGTTTGAGAAATTACGACTGCACCTGAGCCATGTTTGACGCGGATTAAGCCTTCCTTCTGCAGCCGGCGATAGGCAAAAGCCACAGTATTTAAATTGACTCCGAGATCCGAGGCTACCTGCCTGACAGGAGGCAGCAGTGTACCCTCCGAAAGTTCCCCCCGCGCAATCAAGGTCTTAATTTCATCAACCAACTGTTGATACAGCGGTCGTGCGTCTCGTTCGTCGACTGTAATGTACATAATTGTCTATTGCACGTATACAATAGACAATAAGTGTTGTCGAGGATTATTTGGTGAGACGGTTGGCTAAAGATTGCGCTGATCGAGCGATAACTTCGAGGTTCGGTTGGATACCGGTTGTGTCACCGACAACCAATAGATTTGGAACTGACGTCTCTTGGGTGATTTCAGTGGCTGAGGCTTCCGGCGTATTTTCAAAGCCTATGACCATGCCGAGCTTGCGACGTGTTTGTTCGTAGTAGGTGCGTGGGTTGGCGGTTTCGATCACTTCGATGCCGGAGCCGAGTTCAGGAATTGCGCGGTGGAGTCGCTCCCAAAAATGTTCAAGCGCTTCCTGATCTCGTTCCTCGTAATCTTCTTCGCTCGTCTGGAATGCAAACCAGGGAGCAACTTCGGTGCTCGTTATGATGGTGGCTGGGAATTTACCATCGGAGTTTTTCGAATCGAGTGAAAACGTGAATCCATTTTCATCTTCTTCATGTTCGGAGACGAGGAATTTTTGCGCGGGCAGTTTGTCGACAACTGCTTCGTCCACCGCCGCATAGGTCACGAAGACACCGTTGCTTTGTCGTTGCTGCAGTTCTCGCTTTATCTCGGTTGGAGTTCGTTGCAAACCGACGAGGCGGCCGTAAGTGTCCCAGATGGTCAGATTGCTTACGATCGCGCGCGTCGCTTCCACTCGTTCTCCACTCAACAGATCAACTCCGATCGCTTTACCACTTGCATCGTAAGCGAGGCGAAGCACTGGCGAATTGAGTCGAACGACGCCTCCGGATTTTTTGATTGCTTCCGACAATCGTTCCGCAAGCTCGGCGACACCTTGATCGAATGAATACATAGTTGCGCGCAGTCGCATCAGCGCAACGCAAGCTGCCGCAAATGAACAACGCTCGATACCAGTCTGCAGAAATGTTTTTAACTGGGCGTCGATGAAACGTTGAAAGTGAGGGGACGTATTCTGCGCAAAGCTGATGGTTGTATTTGATCTGGCGCGTTCCAGATCTACGTCAGATCGCTTTGACTGGAAATTTGCGAAGACTTTGGCAAAGACTCCCGAGCGTCGCGGTTGTTTAGTCGATTCCGCAACCTGTTTTACTAACGTATAAAATTCAATAGCCGGAGTTGCGCACTCGGGAAAAACTCGTCGCAATTCGTCGAAGAACTCGGGATCAGTTTTGTAGAGTTGGATGTCGGTCTCGGGCGCGAGTCGCACGACGTAATCGGATTCAACTCGTGAAGCATTTGGCGCGGGAAGAGGAAGTTCAGAGAAGATACGCTCGAATATTTCGCCTGGTCCAAAGCCGGTATAAAGACCCCTCCCCGGGTCAAACTCATAACCTGAATGCTCGACTCTTCCAACACAGCCGCCAACTTGCGACTGTCGCTCAAGCAGGCACACGCGGAGTCCGCGCGCAGCGGTTAATGCAGCTACGGTAAGTCCGCCAATGCCGCCGCCAACTACGACAACATCGTATGGCATATTAAGAGACCTGGTCCTTTATCGAAGCAGGCAGGCGGTCCTTTCAGAAAAGGTGCCGAATTACACGGGAAAGCAGGATGAATGTAGGCGCTGTTTCGACTTTTTCCGGCTTCTCGATAAAAGGCTCAGCTAAAATAATGAGCGACTGTATGCCGTTAAAGATCAGGTGAATTACGATCGAAGGTAACAAGCGATCAGTCTTAGCGCGAATCAGAGTCAACACTACGCTGAGTGCGGTGATCACCAGAATGACGCCGATGTTGTTTAGATACTGCGGCACGTGGACACTCGCAAACATTACAGTGACCACTACCACGGCCCAGCTCATTCCGAGTAGACGTTGAAGTGCGGGATAAAGCATGCCCCGGTAAATGATCTCTTCCACTAATGGCGCAGTGGCGACCGCGAGAATCGCTGTTGCTATCCTCGCGGCGAAAGAACTCTCGATTAATTGATCGAGATCAGTTTTTCCGCCACCCAAAAATTTCGTTACCAACGCGCCAAGACTTAGTAGTACGACCGCGATACCAAAACAGACCGCGATACCTTGCCACGCCGCCCACGATTCGGGCCACGACACTTTCAACGTCTGCCAAAACTTTCGTTTCCCTCTGCGCGTCACAATCAACCAGGCGCCCAGCAACGTGAGTAGATGGGCCGGAATGACTGAAACGACTGAAAGGAAAAGAAATGTTTTGTTCTGGGCAAACGCATCAGCCGTGGGCGCGCGGCCTTTGACCATCAGATAAACAAAGTACGGAATCACCGCGATGAGCGGGACAAAAAGCAGCAGGCCAATACTCCCCAACCACGCCATGAAAGCAACAAAAACATCCCACCAGGGATTGACCCTGCTGGCGGGAATTGGGGTTAGCGGTGGATCCTGTAATACAGGAGGCTCGACGGCCGTTGGTAGCGAAGATTCTGAAGGATCGTTTGTAATCACCAAATCGAGTTTAGTGAGTTGGTGTGGAGAAATCAACGTGGAACAGTTTTGTAGTTCCCAAATTCAGCGCGGCTTGGCTCCCCGCTGATTTTTTCTGGACTGCTTTACTGAACGAGTTTTCTGGGTACTGGATCTCGTTTGTACTGAAAATTTTCTGGTCGGCCTTGTCTCTGTGTATTGAGGGTCAGTAGCTCGAACTGTTAGTCCGGAGGCGAGCGCGGTACGAACTTCATTGAGGATACGGCTGCCGGCTTGCTCGCCTGCAAGCCTTGCCTGAAGAGCGTTTGCGATGTAGGTATTTAAGCTCACCTTCTCAACCTGGGCCATCTGGACCGAGAGTCGATGCAGGCTCTTTTCAATGCGGAGTTGTAACTTGCCGCTAAATGCACCTGCAACCATTGGTTGAGGTAAGGGGATGCCTCGATCTTTATGAGTTTGAATGAAGCCTTTGAGCACGATTTTGGCTTCCTTCAGAGCTTCTTCCTCTGACTCACCAAAAGCTGACAGACCTGGAAAGGCTGGACAGGTAACCATGTATTCCTGATCCTCATCGCTCCACTCGATATAAAAAGGATATTTACTAATCGTCATTAAGTTCCTCAATAGCGTCTAATAACTGCCGAATTTGGGAAGGTTTTGCTTTCCCGTTTCTAGGTTGAAAGTTCAACATCGATCCGAGGTTATTTCCCAGTTTGGAATGCAGGTAAATGCGATGAGACCCGCTTTGTCGCTGAAACTGCCAACCGTAATTCAGCTAACTTACAAAGATCATCGAAACTAAAGTTATTTGGTGAGTTTTTGCCCGCTGAAGAAGTTTTGCGGCCTTGGACATAAAGTCTCTCCTCTAAATCGAGTCCAGTGGCTGCCAGGCATATCGGTCTCCTTTTGTTGAGCTCGTCTGTTTGGCTCGTCCTGCGATTCGAGCTTGGATTTTTGTACTTCCACTTTAGATTTAGAGGAACTATTTCTGAGGCCCATCTTCGAAGGGGATAGTACTACATTCAGTATCACCGGCAAAAATCTCTTGAAGGGAGAATCTTTAGAGGTTCTGGAAAACTCAACTACGCTGCGGCTTAGCCGTCCATTGAGGAATGGCTATGCCTTTCCGTTAGAGCGCTGGGCTACAACTTGGGCTACGCCCCTAAAGAGGGGCGCAGCCCAAAACCAAAAGCCCTGGAACGGACAGGCATAGCCATTCCTCACAACAGATGGCCAAGCCCTAGCCTCTTCTCACAACAGATGGGCCAAGCCCCAGCCATTCCTCATAACAGATGGCCAAGCCCTAGCCTCTCCTCACAACAGATGGCCAAGCCGCAGCCTCTCCTCACAACAGATGGCCAAGCCGCAGCGTAGTTGAGTTTGCAAGGAGTCCAATTGGATCGGTTGGTCCAATAATATCGTCCAAGACCTCTTCGCTCGCTATCCGGTCAATGATACCGTTGGAACTTAAACGGCCGGATACAGTGCTTCCAGGGTTGGTGAGCCGAGGCGTGATGCGGCCAAAAGCAGACCGATGATCGTCTTCGCGTCTTCGATCTCGCCGTCAGAAATCATCTCGAGTGCCTGCGAAAAAGGAATGCGAACTACTTCGATTACTTCATCATCGTCGAGTTTCTGTTTTGTTTCCGTCAGTTCGGTGGCCAGATACAACCACATCTTCTCTTCAAGAAAGCCGGGCGAGACAAAAAATTCTGCGAGCTTTTCAAGTTTGCCGGCGACCACGCCAAGCTCTTCTTCCAGTTCGCGTGCTGCGCCAAGTTCAGGTCGTTCACCTTCGGACAGAGTTCCGGCCGGCACTTCGAGTAAATAGCGAACGGCCGGATGTCGATACTGCTTCACGAGGGCCACCGTTTCGTCGGCGAAGACCGGAACGATTACCGCGCTGCCCGGGTGACGCACAACTTCGCGTTTGTAGACCAGGTCGCCTTCCTGAATGGTGTCGGCAGAAACGTCAAACACTTTTCCTTCAAACTCAATTTTGCTGTCAATGATGCGCGGCAGTTCTTTATGGTCGTTCGTCATGATTGTTTCTTCACCTGCGATCGAAGTTCACCGATAAGATAAAGCGAGCCCGTAATGCAAATCATTCCCTCCGGTGGCGCTTGCTGAATTGCGTAATGCAAAGCGTCCTCAGCCTGCGCAATTGACGTCACGCGCTCGAGCTTGAACAGAGACGCAAGCCTTTCAAGTTGGTCCAGACGTGCGGTCCTGGGATTATTGACTTCGGTCAATACTAGCTCGTCTGCGAGTGGAAAGAGTAGCTCGGCTATTTCGACGAGTCGCTTGTCACGCATGGCCCCAAAAACAATCGTCAATGGTCGTGGTCCAAACTGAGTTAAGAACTCGCGCAGCGCCGATGCGCCGGCCGGATTGTGCGCGCCATCAAGAAGTACATTGCGGATTAATTCGAGGCGACCCGGATGTGATGCGGTTTGTAAGCCATTAACGATCGCCTCGGAAGAAATAGAAAAATCGTCCGTGCTTAAAATCTCAGTAAGTTGAATAGCGACTGCGGCGTTTTCGATCTGATGACGACCACGCAGACCAAGTGACACGTTTTCCAGTTGTCTCTCAGGCGTGTTGAAGCTCACAACGAAGCGGCCATCAGTTGAGACGTCGTTAACAGTTGTTCGGACCTGATCAAGCAGAGGGGTGACGCCGATATCCTCACAGCGTTTTAGGATTACAGCCAACGCGTCTGGTTTTTGAGGCGCGACAGCCACCTTTGAATCCGGTCGTATGATTGCAGCTTTTTCGCCTGCGATCTCTTCAATGGTATGGCCCAGGTATTCTTCGTGATCAAACGCGATTTGGGTGATCGCACAAACAGAGGCATTTGCCGCAGTAGTTGAATCGAGCCGGCCGCCGAGACCCGTTTCGAGTATCGCCAGTTCTACTCCAGCTTCACGCAATGCGACGAGGCCAATGGCAGTGACTTGCTCAAAAAAAGTCGGCAACGCTTCGAGAGTTTTATCAGCGACAAGCTGCTGCGCCGCATCACGAACGAGTGTCGTGTAGCGGGCGAAATCGTCATCAGAAATATTCGCGCCGTTAACTTTGATTCGTTCAGTGATTGACTCGAGATGCGGTGAAGTATAAAGCCCCGTTTTAATGCCGGCCTGGCGGCAAATTGAATCAAGAAACGCGCACGTTGATCCTTTACCGTTCGTACCGGCAATTTGCACTGACTTAAAGGAACGTTCCGGATTGTTTAAGGCTTGTAGCAGGAGTTCGGTATTTCTGAGGCCGAGCTTTATCGTGAGTGTTTCGTGGCCGAGGCTAAGAAGGTATTTAACCGCTTCAGCGAAGTTCATCTGTTGCAGTTGTTGCCGGGCTTACTAGTTTGATTTTCGGGAGATGGCCTGCCGTCGCGCTCGTTCAATATCTGACTCGCCGTGAATTTCCGGGTTCATCATGAAGTTGAGTAACTTCGAAATATGCGCATGTATTTCACGACGATCGATAATCGCATCGATCATTCCGTGTTCAAGAAGAAACTCGGAGCGTTGAAAATCTTTGGGAAGTTTTTGCCGAATGGTCTGTTCGATTACGCGTGGTCCAGCAAACCCGATCAGCGCTTTTGGTTCAGCGATGATGATATCGCCCAGCATCGCGAAGCTGGCCGTAACCCCGCCGGTGGTTGGATCAGTCAACACCGAAATGAAGGGAAGCCGCGCTTCGTCGAGGGCCGCCAACGCCGCAGAAATTTTGGCCATCTGCATTAACGACAGTGTGCCTTCCTGCATACGTGCTCCGCCGGAAGCGGAAAAGATGACGACGGCACTACGTTCGTTTAGTGCTCGTTCAATTAAGCGCGTGATTTTTTCGCCCACGGCCGAACCCATCGAGCCGCCGATAAAACTCATGTCCATCGAAGCCGCGCAGGTAGGATGGTCGCCGACAGTTCCGCGCGCGTTGATGACTGCTTCGGGAAGTCCCGAGGATGCTTTGGCCTGTTTGAGTCGATCTACATACGGCTTACTATCGGCAAACTCCAATGGATCGATCGAGATTACTTCGTTATCCAGTTCTTCATACTTACCATCGTCAAACAAGATAGCGAGTCGTTCGCGAGCGCCGATACGGAAATGGTGACCACAGTGTTTGCAAACCTGTAGTCCATCTTCGAGTTCGCCTTTAAAGAGGTGGGCTTCGCAACCGTCGCACTTCACAAAGACGTTTTCAGTCTTTACGACGCGTTGGTCGGGCGGTACAACCTCGATTCGCTTTGACTTTTTATTGAACCAAGCCATGAAAGTAGTTGAAGGGTAACAAAAATAAGGGGAATTGCGAAATTTGAAATTGCGGAATTACGAAAATCCAGCGTGTCTGCTCCTGATCGTCTTTGCGGCGCCATGTGTATTTCTTTTCTGTGGCTGGAGTTCGCATAAAAGAGTCAGTACCACCTTGCGATAGCGGGTGGGTCGATCATACCTAGACACATTGTTATTTAGGGCAAACCCACCCGCTACCGCAAGGTGGTACTGACTCTTTGACCACTAGTTCAGATAGTGTGTTAGGAGGCTTCGCGGAGGGCATCTTCGGTCATGTCTCTCAGCAGATTCGCGCGTTTCACTGCTTCCTGCAACAACGCAATGATCTCTGACTCCACGACTTCCCAATCACCCTTCAACGTGCAACCGGCGGCGTTGCGATGGCCGCCGCCACCGAATTTTTCCGCCACTTTGGCAACGTTCACATCGCCTTTGGACCGCAAACTCGTGCGATAAATTCCCGGCGCACACTCTTTCAACATGGCCACTGCTTCAACTTCTTCAACCGTCAGCGGGTAGTTAACAAAGCCATCTGCATCTTCGTCAGAAGCCTGGGCCTGGCGCTGCATCTCCAACGACTGCCGCATACATGCCACGTGTCCGGACTCATCGCGCCGGGCAGTGGACAACACCGCGCCCATCAATTCGATCCTGCTCCAGGGATAACTGGCAAACACCGCTTCTGCTGTTTTCGCCGGCTTGACTCCGGTACGGACCAACTCAGATGCAACTTTGAAAGTTCGTTCAGTAGTGTTCGAGTAATGGAATGATCCCGTGTCAGTAATCAGCGCGGTGTAGACACATTCGGCAATCTCTTTGGTTACGCGAACGCCGGTGGCCTTGCAGAGGTTGTAGATCATTTCGCCAACTGCCGAGGCAGTCGAGTCGATCCAGTTAATTGTGCCGAAGAGCGCCGTGGTCGAGTGGTGATCGATATTGACGACGACTTGTTTCTCGAGATCGATTAGGCCGGGCCGCGTGATGTCAGAACACTCGATAACGAAAACTGCGTGGTACGAAGGATCTACTGCGGGAACTACGCGAACATTCTGGGCCCCGGGGAGTTGTTGATAAGCGTGGGGGACCGGGTCTCGCATAATAACTTCGACGTCCTTGTCGAGCGCGCGTAAGAGCCAGTACAAACCCAAAGACGAACCCAGACTGTCACCATCCGGGCGTATATGTGAGGTGATCGCAAAACGTCGTTTCGATTCGATCAACTCGACTACTTGACTAAGCATTAATCAATAGGCTGAGCGCGGTATTCGTGATTGAAAATCACAAATCTCCCGTCCTCACCCTTTATCCTTTCCTTTGCTTTCCCACTCTCGCTCGATCTGTTGCAGCAACCGATCGACGCGTTCGCCCTCTTCTTCAACCCGATCGCGCACAAAGTGCAATTCCGGTATGCGGGGAAGATTCAGCGACAGTCCAAGCTGTTTTCTAACATAAGGTGCAGCACGCTGCAGGGCAGCGAGGGCCAATTTATGTTCCTTCTCATCGCCGACAATCGTGACGTAAACACGCGCATCTCGTTTGTCACCTGACAACTTGACGTCGGTTACCGTCACCATTGCGAGTCGCGGGTCTTCGAGTTCATACCCAACAATCTGGGAGATCTCCTCTCGAATCAGTTCCGCTGATCTTTCCGTACGATGCATCACACCACTAGGCAGCGGCAGGCAACTGCTTCTGCCTACTGCTCCTTACAGTTCCGTTGCCGCTACTCGCTCGACAACGTAGGCCTCAATCTGGTCACCGACTTTTATGTCGTTGAAGTTCTCCAGACTGATACCGCATTCAAATCCTTCGCGTACTTCACCCACATCGTCCTTGAACCGGCGGAGTGATGCGATGTTGCCTTCCCAACTCACCACGCCATCTCTAATGAGACGAGCACGAGCATTACGTTTAATCAAACCATCAATGACCATACTGCCGGCGACTGTGCCTGCTCTCGGAACACGGAACACATCGCGGACATCGGCCTTGCCAAGGATCTTCTCTTTCTCGATCGCTTCGAGCATGCCGATCATGGCCGCGCGAATCTCTTCCTCGACCTTGTAAATGATCGAGTGGAGACGGATATCGACCGATTCCTGTTTGGCAACGTCTGCCGCACGGGCTTCAGGTCTTACGTTGAAACCGATGATGACTACGGCCGACGACGACGAACCAGCCTGCGTCGCGGAACCAAGCAGTACGTCAGACTCCGTGATAGCGCCCACGCCCGAGCGAATAACTTTCACCTTCACTCGATCCGTGGAAAGCTTTTGCAAAGTCGACTTGAGCACTTCCACTGAACCCTGCACGTCGGCTTTGATAATGACGAGCAGTTCTTTGACTTCGCTTTCGCCCAAAGCCTCGATACCGCGCTTGGTCGTCTGCAAGAGTGCAGCTTGCCGGCTCAACATCTGACGATGCTGTGATATCGACTGGGCCTTAGTGATGTCAGATACAACCTGGAAACTTTCGCCCGCTTGCGGAACGCCCTGCAAACCCAGCACTTCAACTGGTGTTGCCGGTCCAGCTTCTGAAATCGATTCGCCCCGATCGTTGAACATCGCGCGGACCTTGCCGGAGATTTGTCCGACAATGAATGGTTCGTGAACTTTCAAAGTGCCTTGTTGGACCAGCACTGTCGCCACGGCGCCGCGTCCACGATCAAGCTTTGCTTCCAACACCACGCCCGAAGCCAAACGAGTTGGACTGGCGCGTAGATTCAGAATGTCTGACGTCAACAGGATTGTCTCTAATAACGTGTCGAGGTTCTCACGCCGTTTGGCTGATACCTGGACCATTTCAGTTTCGCCGCCCCATTCAAGTGGCGACAGTCCCTGTTGCGCGAGTTCCTGTTTGACGCGATCCGGATTCGCATCGGGTTTATCGATCTTATTGATGGCGACAATGATCGGCACACCGGCTGCGCGCGAGTGTTCGATAGCTTCAATCGTCTGCGGCATCACACCGTCGTCGGCTGCAACTACCAGGACCACGATGTCAGTGGCCTTGGCTCCGCGAGCACGCATCATGGTGAACGCTTCGTGACCGGGCGTATCGAGGAAAACTACGCGGCGAGTTTCTCCCGGGTGATCAGGATTGGGAACCTGAACACTGTAGGCGCCGATGTGTTGAGTAATACCGCCTGCTTCACCGGCTGCTACGTCGGTGGTCCTGATTCCATCGAGCAGTGAAGTCTTACCGTGATCGACGTGGCCCATGACGGTGACCACTGGCGCCCGCGGCAGTTCCACGTCATCTGCATCCGCGGCGATCAGTTCTTCAAACTCTTCTTCCGCAACCATCTCTTCAAATGGTACGAAGGAAACCTCGTAACCAAATCGCTTGCCGAGATCGGCAGCGACGTCGTCCATCAACGGTTGATTGATAGTGGCGAAAACGCCGCGCTGCAATAGCAGCGTCACGATGTCTTTTGGTTTGATACCTAACTTTTCGGCAAACTCCTTCACCGTCGACCCTTCGATCAGGCGCACCTGTTTGAGTTCACCACCACTGGGCATTTCAAGCCTGCCGGCGATGCGGTCTTCAAGTGAAAGCGCCTTCGGCGGCACGATGAAATCGCCTCTGTCGAACCTGCCGGCCTTACCTTCAATCTTCCGTCCGCCACGCGCATTACCGCGACGCGAACGACGCCGTCCCGCGTCGGGAGGTGGAATGTAGGTAGTTTGTGGCGTTGCTGTTTCGCCAGGCGTTCCTTGTCTTTCGGCGCGTGGCAACGAAGGACGTTCTCTGCCGCGGGTCCGATCAACTCTTTCACGTGGCGCAACTGGCGGTGGTGGTGGCGGAGGCGCCGGGGCTCGTTCGCCCGGACGGATTCCTGCGTTGAGTGCCGCTGCCGTGGGCCGAAGCACGCGTACCTGGCGTGACGGTGGTGGTGGCGGCGCCGGTTTTACCACTGCTGGTTCAACCGGAGGCGGCGGTTCCACTGCCGGCTCAGAAACTTCCGGCGCCGCGGCGATGACTTCTTCAACAACAGGTTCAGCCAGTGGCTCTTCGTGAACAACTTCGACTGGCTTCTCGGCGCGTATCGCCGGAGTAAGCTTCTTGACGAGGCGTGCAGTAGTCGCTGGTTGTCTGGGAAATACCGGTTCGATTGGTTCCACTGCGGCCGGCGGCGGTTCGGCATCAACAATCGGCTCAATCTCGGGCGCCGCGTCAAACTCTTCCAGCTCAGGCGCAACTTCCGGTTCATGTTCTGCGACGGCAGCAGCTTCGCCGTTGGTTGCCGGCATGACCGCACGCTTCACAACTTTTACCGCGCGTCTTACGGTCGTCTCTTTTTTCGGAAAGTATTTATTCCGGATCTTCTCGGCCAACTCTTTCGAAACAGAGTTTGAAGGCACACTGACATCGACACCTTCACGACGAACTTCTTCGATTAGGCGCTTGGTATCGAGTTTGAGCTCTTTGGCGAGATCGTAGATGCGAACTTTTGAGGAAACTGTCATGAACTCCTTCTTGACGCTTTGCGTCCCGACTACTTCAAAAGTGGTTTAAGAGTCTCGCTCTCAAACCACTTTCAAAGCGTCACACAGAAGGCGAAGCTTGACAGTAGGAGCAGAGCGAGAACGGCAAACAGGCCCAGCCAGGCTTATTTGCGATGCTACAAGTTTGCTGCATCGATCGAAGCATCACTGCTTCTCGTCATCCGTGCTCCCGCCTGATGCAGCATCTTCAGGAGCCGGTTGTGCTTCATCTGAGAATTCTTCAGAAGCAATCTCTTCATCGCTGGCCATTGCTTCAGCCTCGATGTTGTCAGCGTTGTTCAGGCCCGGAATTTCGGTGGCGCCGAAATCCGGATCTGGCGTAATGGTGTCAGGCCGTAAATCGCGACCTGGCTCTTGTAAAACTATTTCATCGGCAAACCGATCTTCAGGTTCACCTAAATCGATTGCTTCAGCTTCGGCTGAGCCCGGATCACCTGCTTCGACTGCCTCGTCGTAGCCTGCAGCCGTCATCTCATCGGAAGGTTCGACTTCGCCGGCTTCAACTGATTCATCGAATTCTGCGGAAACGGCATTCGTTTCAAGCTCTTCGTCAGTTTCACCCTCTGCCTGCCGGCTACGATCGCGCAGAGCCACGACCTCCTGGGCAGCACTGAGAATTACTTCGGCTTCGTCGAGACTCAGATCGAGGAATTCAACGAGATCGTCAACTGAAGTACCGGCGAGTGCATCAATGTCGTTAATTCCGTGCTCGGCAAGTGCTTCAGCCTGTAAAGGCGTGACACCTTCGATAACTGACAACGGCACTGCTTCGCCAGAGGCAATGAGTGCACCCATTTGTTCGGTGACTTCGCGTTTGATCTCTTCTTCACTGCGAATGTCGATGTTCCAGCCGACGAGTTTGGTGGCGAGACGAACGTTCTGTCCGCGTTTACCAATCGCCAGCGACAGTTGATCTTCGTTAACGATCACTTCCATCTGACGATTTTCAATATCGGTAATTCTGACCTGGTTGACCTTGGCCGGTGATAGGGCATTCGCCGCAAACACGGAAGGCTCGTCAGACCATTCAATGATGTCGATCTTTTCGCCGCGGAGTTCGCGGATAATTGCCTGAACTCTGGAACCCTTCATACCAACGCAGGCGCCAACGGGATCGACGTCGCGTTCGTTTGACATCACCGCAATCTTCGCGCGTTCACCCGGTTCACGAACGGCTGACTTAATAACAACTGTTCCGTCGTAGATTTCAGGGACTTCCATTTCAAACAAACGAAGCAAGAGTTCCGGCGACGTGCGTGAAACTTCGACTTGTGGTCCCTTCGATTCTTTCGAAACATTATTGATGACAACGCGGATGCGTTCACCCTGGTTCCACTGTTCACCGCGTGATTGTTGAGAGCGAGGCAGGATAGCTTCGAGATTACCGAGGTCGACGATGATGTTGCCGCGTTCAAAACGCTTTACATAACCATTTACGAGATCACCGGTCTTGTCGATATATTGCTCGTAAACGTTGCTGCGAACGGCATCACGGACCTTTTGAAACAGAATTTGCTTGGCTGTTTGCGCGGCGATGCGGCCCAGTTCTTCCATCGGCAAGGGAAGGAGCAGGGCATCGCCCAGCTCAACTTCGTCGCCGGCGAGTTCGCGGGCTTCGTCGATGGAAAGCTCAGTGGCCGGATTTTCAACTTCGTCAACAACTACTTTTGACGCGGATAATTCAATTCCTGTTTCGGAATTCCAATCGACCTGAATATCTTCGCCCGATTTGAACTGTTTTTTAGCAGCGGCGCGCACCGCTTCTTTCATCGCTTCGATTACCAGGTCACGCTCAATGCCTTGTTCCTGGCAAAGTGCCTCGATGTTTTGTGCTATCGATGAACTCATGAAAGTCTCGCTATCCTTGTGGCTCGGCGTCAGATTGCCCTGCGTCGTTGAGCCTATTCAGTTGTTATAGTTGCAATGTCCGATATGCTTTAGTTTGTTGTGACTCTCGACAGCGCCACTTCAATTCCAAAGAAAACGTCCATTGAAAAGTTTTAAAACTTCTCGGACCAACCTATTTACCGCGACGGAGATCTTCGCTAACGTCAATTTCGAGATTGGCTTGCTTAATAATCTCGAGCGGTATCTTCACCTTACCATTGGTTCGATCGTCAAAGAGCACTTCATCGCCTTCGACCCCTAACACGCGTCCGCGAAAATTTCGTTGGCCGTTAATCGGCAAACGCGTTTTCAACTTCGCGTCGCTACCTGCAAAACGCTCGTAATCAGCGCGTTTATAGAGGCCTCGCTCAAGTCCTGGCGACGAAACCTCCAGCGTGTATGAGGCGTGAATAAAATCCTCAACATCCAAAATAGTGCCGAGATGAAGGCTTACTTCCGAACAGTCGTCGTGGGTTACTCCCTGAGGCTTATCAATGAAAACGCGGACAATCGGCTTGTTTTCTGGGCCCGCGACCTCGCTATGAACTAACTCAAGGCCATGATCGATTGCTACTCGTTCAGCGATTTCCTGAACCTTTTGTGCAATCGAACTATCTGTCATTCGCTTCCCTCGAGAAATCTCCTGTCCAAAAGAAAAAGTGGGCGCGAACCCACTGGACAAGACCTGTGCCTTCGAGCAAGCCGTGAATTATAGGGAAACCGTTTGGTGAAAGCAACCGGACGAGGGTGTACAGGATAGGAGGAAATTTATCCGCGCAGGTAGGGGATCAGGGGTTAGGGATCAGGGGCCAGAGTCAGGAGGGCCGCGCCGGATTACGAACAAGCAGATCGAGAAGCGGCGATCCTTAACCGTACTGCAGGATGATTTTGGCGCGACGCAATGAGGTCCCTCTCTCTGATCCCCGGCCTCCGACCCCCGGCCCCCAGCTCTCTTACTCCTTAGCCGGTTCCCACAGTTCGACTCGATTGCCTTCGAGATCAGTGATCCAGGTGAATCGACCGTAGTCGTGACTTTCGATTTTGTCGCTGACGGCGACGCCTTCCTCACGCAAAGCGGCCAGCAGTCCGTCAAGATCATCCACGCGATAGTTGATCATGAAAGGTACTTTAGTCGGCTCGAAGTACTCAGTGTCATGCGGAAAAGGCGTCCACTGCGTCCAGCCTTCTTTAGACGGATCGTCGTGCTCGCGCCACTTAAAAGTCGCACCTTCCTCGTCCGCTGATTCAATTCCCAGATGTTTGCGATACCATTCCTGGAGTGCCTTGGGATCCTTTGACTTGAAGAAGATCCCACCAATGCCGGTTACTCGTTTCATAGTTTATTGTCCCATACGCCTTAGCTTGACGGTTAATTATCTCAGCGTCTCTGCGTACTCGGCGTCTCTGTGTTGAAATCCATGTTCGCGTAGTACACCGCAAGTTCTTAACACAGAGACGCTGAGATATACCATCAACTAGAGCATATCGGATCTATAATAAAACTCCGCGCTTGCTTAAGATACATGCACAGGCAAACATCATTTCTGTTCCTGACGGCGGTCGCTTGGTTGACCCTGGCCGCGATCACGACACACGCACAGTCCGCCAAGCCACCTGTTCTCATCAGCGAAACAAATTCAACGCGCGCGATCGCCCTCGATTCAGTCACCTCCGCTAAAGAACCATTTTCACTCTCAAGCCTCTTTGCCTCCGACAATCGCACGCGCGTCATGCTCTTCGCTTTAAACCTGGAAAACCAGGACGCGAATTCAGTTACCGCCGACGCCGAAACCGCCGATCACCAACATCACGATTTACAAGTGGACTACGTTGGTCCAGTGCCAGACCTCCCCTGGTTGAACGCGGTTGTTGTACGACTCAATGACGACTTAACCGGAACCGGCGATGTCCTCGTCCGGATTACTGCTAACAACGTTCCTAGCAATCGGGTGCGAATGGGAATCCGTTCCATCGGTGGTGGTCCACCAGATGACGATGGCGCGGCTCCCACACCGGCGCCGCCGTATCAAATCAGCGGTCGTGTTTTATCAGCCGGGCACGGACTCGCCGGCGTTAGTCTTGTCTTGAGTGGCGATCAATCTGGAACAGTGACAACCGATGCTGATGGCTTTTATTCATTTCTGATAACTTCCTTCGGCAGCTATACACTAACCGCCAGCAAACAGTTCTTCGATCTGGCGCCGCCAACTCGTCTCTTCAGTAATTTAAGTGGCAATCAAGTCGACACGAACTTTTCCGCGAGCAGACAAGTTCATCAGATCAGTGGAAAAGTTTTCAACGACGAAAGCCAGCCCATGTCAGGTCTCGTTGTTGTTCTGAAAGACAGCGCGGGTGTGATTGTCGGTAGCAACTCAACTGATTCCACAGGCGCTTATTCATTTTCAAACGTCTCAGCGGGTCTTAATTACAAGCTCAGCGCAACACCAAACAACATCTTCAACTTCAATGAGGTCGATACGGATCCGCTGAGTACAGATCTAACAATTAATTTCACGGCGATTCGAAAAACCTACAGCCTGCGCGGCACACTCAAAAATCAAACAAATGATCCGATCGCAAACAACTCCGTCTTCCTTAGTGGCTTTCAATTAGGTTTGACCGAGTCAGACGCAACCGGCGCTTTTGTTTTTAATAATCTCCCAGCGGGCCATGATTATGTTCTCGAAGCGCACCCTGGTCCGTTTTATACATTCACGATTGAACAGTCGTTTACAAACTTATCGTCGAACATAGACACTGTTTTTACAGGAACGTTAAGAAAGTATTCGATCTCCGGCAGCGTCAAGATCGGATCCGATCCAGTCATCAATCAAACCGTCATTTTGTCGGGGACACAGAGTTCGACAACGACAACCGACAACAACGGCAACTTCACTTTTCCCGGACTCAACGCGCTCGGCAACTATCAGATCTCTCCAGCGCCGACCGCACTCAAAACTTTTCCGCCGCAAACCGTAACAACGTTAGGTGGCGATCAAGTCTTGAGTTTTGCTGATGTGCCGCGCAAGTATTCGATCACCGGAACGATTAAAGACAGCAACAACACTCGGCTGTCAGGCGTGCGGATTAGTCTAAGTGGAACTGAAACCGCCTCAACGCGGACCAACCTTCTCGGTCAATACACAATTAATGCAACCGTGCTCGGCGATTACACCGTCACGGCCGACATCGAACAAAACTATTTCTCGTTCACTCCGTCAACTCAGACGGTGAACTCGTTGACTGGTGATCAAGTTTTTGATTTTGACGGCACGCTTCAACCAATTCCAAATCCGCAGCAGGTGCTCGAGTTTGACGGCCAACAGAAGTCAGTTGATTACGGAACTTTCTGGCCGGAGTTTACCAATCTCGGACATACGTTCTGGGAGTTTTGGGCGATGCCGAGCGCGAATGCCGGAACCAGCTACCTGATCACCGATGGTTATGGTGGTCTACATTCGATCCTATTTGGCTTCGCGAATTTCAGCGTGAGCGAGCCGAATCGTTATCAGTTCTTTGGCAACATGAACGACGGCGTGATTGATGCGAACCACGTGGTAAGTTTTGGTGGCGATCAAGGACCAGCGCCGGGTGAGTGGGGACACTTCGCTGTTGGTTGGGACGGGCAAAATATCATTACTTACCTGAACGGTGTGCCGGTTGGCCGAACTGCGTATGCTCGCCCGCGCCAGTCAACTGGACCAGGAACCGGAAGCGGACGACTTTTGATTGGTGGTTCAGATCACTTGAACTTTCGCGGTCGCATCGCCCAGGTCCGTGGTTACGAAGGAAGCAATCCGCGCGAAGCGACGTCAGTCGAGTCTTCATTTGCACCGGAGACGTTGTTTTCGCCCGATGGAAATTTACTAAGTTGGTATTTTGTTCCAGGCGCAAAGGTCGCCGATCTTTCGCATGGCTATTTCAACAGTGCTCATATCGGAACGCCGCGAGGAACGGCTACCGGTGTGTTGAATGAATGTCCCGGTTGTCCCATTCCGCAATTCGTAAGCGATCCAACCGCGCCAAACTTTGCGACTAACACTCCATCACAACCGGCCCCGACTCCCGTACCCGTCGCAGCGCCACCGATCGCTTTGGTCTTCGATTCTTTTTCGCGGCCCAACTCAACGTACTTGTTTGGCGCCAAAGGAGGACTGGGTTCGACCGAGAGTGGATCGGCTGGTCCACAAATTTGGCAGATGGACCAAAACGCAAATCAACAGAAGCCCTTCGGGATTTTGAATGGTGTTGGTGTGATTCTGGCTGATGCGCCGGCTGTCAGCTGGGTGACGACGAACTCCGCTAAAGGCGATCTCGATGTGCGCACGAGTCGAAAAGTTGGCGGGTGGGGAAGTGGAGTCAGCACGGGGTTGAGTTTCCGCGTGAAAGATCACGATAACTATTTCTTCGCCTACACGAGTCCCAAGGTAGGCTTTCCGCAGATTCAGTTGCTGACAGTTGGTTATTACTTTGAAGGTTTTCGTACGACGCTGGTCAGCAATTTAGACATTCCGCAAAATTGGACCGACCTGCGCGTAGTGACGAGGGAAAACGGAAGAATACAAATCTTCCTCGGTGCTCAGAATGTTTATTCGACAACGGAGTTGATCTTGTCCAAAGAAACTAAGGCGGGTCTTTACAGCAACGAACGAGGAATGGCTTTAGTGAACAGGTGGGACAACTTCGGCGTCTACCCAGCGCCGTAATATATTGCAGATTTCAGATTTCAGATTTCAGATTGAAGGTTTTACTCTGCGTCTCTGCGAACTCTGCGTCTCTGTGTTGAAAGCGGTGTGCGCATAATTCGATCACAGTTTTCAACACAGAGACGCAGAGTTCGCAGAGACGCAGAGGAAGACCGATTTTAGCTGAGTTTGCTTTTTACAATTTCACTGACCGTTTTGCCGTCAGCATTCTTTCCGGCTAACGCCGCCTGGACCGCCTTCATCACCGTTCCCATATCTTTCATCGAGCTTGCGCCGGTGCTGGCGATAACTTCACTGACTGCAGCTTCGATCTCTTCACGCGCGGCTGCTTTGGGCAGGTAAGCTTCAATGACTTCGATTTCGCTTGCTTCTTTGTCGGCGAGTTCCTGGCGTCCGGCTTTTTCGTATTGCTCGATCGAATCTTTTCGTTGCTTCACCAGCGAGCGGAGCAGTTTCGAGACTTCTTCGTCATCAAGCTCTGCGCCTTTTTCGATCTTGCGGTTCATGATCGCCGCCTTCACCATCCGCAGTGTCGACGTACGCGCCGCGTCCTGCGCCTTCATCGAGGCCGTCAGATCAGAAACAATTTTCTCGCCAAGTGTCATAGTGTTCTCCTGAACATTTCAGATCTCAGATTAAAAGACAACTTCTTCAATCTCAATCTGAAAATTTGAAATCTGCAATTTGTCACGGCACGAGCTCCGGGACCTTCAAGTCGCCAAGTAGTTTATCGCGGGCCATTAATTTCAATAACTCCGACGCGAGCAGCCGGTGACCGATATGATTCGGGTGGATCAACTCGCCAAAAAATCCATCATTCGCCGGCGAAGCAGCTTCCGTCAATTCGAGTACTTCCAGATAAGGCACTTTCTTTGCGGCCATACTCGCTCGCAACCCCGCGCGATACTTTGTCATCAACTCCGCCTCAGGTGGGTTGGTAGTTGAATCGCGATAAGGGGCGCCAAAAACAACGAGGCCGATATTTCTGCTGCGCACCAGATCGACTATTGCGGCAAAGTTATTCAAATACTCGTCCTGTGAAACGCGCGGCACCGGTCGTGGCCGCGGTGCTGGTCCATGATTGCCTGATCGCAGCCAGCGTGTCGCATGCGCAAACGCCTGGCTGTGATCGATCAGCCAGCGAACTGTCACCGGATACCAATCAGTCCGAATTGCTTCTCGATCGGGAACATCGCTTAAGCTCGCGTCATTCCACCCAAAGCTTGCGATCACCATATCAGGTTGAAGTCGATCGATCTCATGCTGTAGCCAGGCAAGACCTTGATGCGACGTGTAACCAGGCACCGCCATCGGGAATGCTTCGATTTGGCGATTTGGGTTCGCGCCGCGCAGTTCTTTCTCCAGCAGCATCGGAAAGGGAAGCCATTCCGGATCGTACTCGGTGGGTTTATCGGGCCAGACTACCGGCACGCGATAGCCAAATGTAACCGAATCACCGAGACACACAATGCGATATGTTCCCGCGGGTTTGCTTCCGATTGGATAGTCAGCGCGAAAGTGTTGCGCGTTGGTGGAGACGATAGTGAAGTCCCAAAGTGCGTGATTAAGATTTGGTTTGAGTCGCCACAACAGCAACGGATCGCCTTCAAATATCCCCGCTTGCTTCGGATCCGAAACCTGCATCTTCTGTTGTGGCGTTGAGACAAAGAGATCGAGACTCGAAACCGGCTGCATCGCGAGTCGAGTGACGACTTCAACTGCGGCGAGGATTAATAGGAAGAAGCAGTAGATGAGTGCGACGTAAGCAAGTTTGCGCCGCAGCGAGATTCGCTTAGTCTGATCAGGCTCATTCATGAAGTGACGTAGGATACCACCGACTTTACGTCGGTGGCGTCTCAACTTCTCCCTAACTAGAGCTGAACGAAAACTGCGATACCATCGACTTTACGTCGGTGGGGTCTCAATTTCTCGCTAACTGGAGCTGAACAAAAACTGCGATACCACCGACTTTATGTTGGTGGGGTCTCAATTTCTCGCTAACACTGGCTGACGATGATGTGCGAGATACCACCGACTTTATGTCGGTGGTCTTTCAATTTCTCGCTAACTAGAGCTGAACGAAAACTGCGAGATACCACCGACTTTACGTCGGTTGGAGTTTCAATTTCTCGCCAGTCGTGGTATCTCGCGCAGATCTCTTGCAGGGTTAGGCAGAAATTGAAGGACCACCGACATAAAGTCGGTGGTATCTCACGCAAGAAACCACCAGTGTTAGGCAGAAATTGAAGGACCACCGACATAAAGTCGGTGGTGTCTACCTCCCGTTTGACTTCGCGAGGTACTCTTTCAAAAACGCGCCGGTATGCGATCCCGACAGCTTCATGATCTCTTCCGGTGTACCCACGCCAACAACATAACCACCTGCGTCACCACCTTCGGCACCGAGGTCAATCACGTGGTCCGCTGTCTTGATCACATCAAGGTTGTGTTCGATCACCAGCAACGATCCACCCGCGTCAATCAACGCCCGAAACGCAGCGAGTAGTTTGTTGATGTCGTCGAAGTGCAATCCCGTTGTTGGTTCGTCGAAGATGTAAAGCGTCTTTGCTCCTGTTCGTTTCAACAAATGCGCCGCGAGTTTGATGCGTTGCGCTTCGCCGCCCGACAGCGTCGTTGCTGATTGGCCCAACCGCAAATATCCGAGCCCGACATCATCCAGAACTTTCAAGCGATTGGTAATCTTCGGCACTTCACGAAAAAAGCTGATCGCCTCGCGCACCGTCATATTTAATACTTCATGAACATTCTTGCCGCGATAACGAACATCCAGAATCTGTTGCTTGAATCGTGTCCCTTTGCACTCTTCGCATACCAGTTCGACGTCGGCAAGAAACTGCATCTCAACCGTCACTGTGCCGTCGCCCTGGCAAACTTCACAACGTCCGCCAGGTAAGTTGAACGAAAAGTGCGCCGGGTCGAAGCCGTGTGATTGCGCCTCGCGAGTGTTGGAGAAAACTTCACGAATCGCATCGTAAACTTTTATGTACGTCACCGGATTTGATCTCGGCGTGCGACCGATCGGCGACTGGTCCACCAAAATTACATCATCGATAAACTGTGCGCCCTCGATCCTTTGAAAGGCGCCCACTTGTCCCTGCCACTCACCACGTTGTTTCTTCAGACCCGCGTAAATACAGTCATGAATCAATGTCGACTTTCCTGAACCACTAACACCGGTAACGCAAACCAACATGTCGAGCGGTACATCGATATCGATCGACTTGAGATTGTGTTCCGACGCTCCATAGATCGAAAGCTGCCGTTTGTGTTGTGCGCGGCGCTGCTTTGGCTCTTTGATTTCCACGTCGCCACGCAGATAACGCGCGGTGAGTGACGACTCATCGCGCATCAGTCCAGCAAAGTCGCCTTCGTATATCACGCGGCCGCCGAGTTCGCCTGCGGCTGGTCCAATATCGAGAATGTGATCGGCAGCCCGCATCATTTCGGCATCGTGTTCAACTACGAGAACTGTGTTACCGATGTCGCGCAGGTTCAGTAGCAAACGAATCAAACGATCGTTGTCGCGTGGATGAAGTCCGATGGACGGCTCGTCGAGTACATAAAGCGCGCCGACCAGGGATGAACCGAGATTAGTCGCTAACTGAATTCGTTGTGCTTCGCCACCCGAGAGTGTTGAAGCGAGTCGATCGAGTGTCAGATAATCGAGCCCAACCTCGACGAGAAACCGCAACCGGCGTTGGACTTCAAACAGGATGCGTTCGGCAATTGCTGTCTGTTCAGCCGATAGTTGCAACGAGGTAAAAAACTCATCGGCGTCTTTGATTGAAAGCGAACAGACTTCCGGCAGGGTTCGGCCACCAACTTTCACATCGCGCGCTTCCTGCCGGAGCCGCCCGCCGTTGCAGTCAGGACACAACGTGTAGCCGCGATACTTTGAAAGAAATACACGCACGTGCAGTTTGTATTTCTTTGTTTCCATCCATTCAAAGAACCCGCGCACGCCGGCCCAGTCGCCACTACCTTCAATGATTGCCTGTTGCTCGCTTTGAGAAAGTTGAATGAAAGGAGTGGTCAGGGAAATTTTTTCTGAGCGACAAAACTGCTTGAGCTCATTCAGCGCCCATTCATGTTGTGGTCTGGTCCAGGGTTCGACCGCGCCCTCTTTTAGTGACAAGCCAGGATTGGGAATCACCAGATTCAGATCCAGTCCGATCGTGTTGCCGAAACCCTGACAGGTAGGACACGCGCCAAAAGGATTATTGAAACTGAAGAGACGAGGTTCCGGCGTCGCGTAAACCGTGTGATCGTATTTGCACTCGAAGCGTTCCGAGAAATAGAAGCGCCGCGGTTTCGCTTCGGCAGTTTCGACCAGCGCCGTTCCGTGTCCTTCCTGGAAACAGATCTCGAGCGAATCGACGAGTCGTTGCCGGATGTCCGCGCGCGCGGCGAGACGATCCACCAAAACAAAAACATTTTCGAAATCGTTTTTCTTGTAGTCGTCTGGTGAATTCAGTTCGAGAATCTGGCCGTCGACAAGGAGACGAGTGAAACCACGTTGCATCAAACTCATCAGGTGGGCCGTAACATTAAAACGAAGTGCCTGCTGAGTTGGCTTGCGCGATTTTGTCTTCGGTTTGTCAGGTTGTTTTTGTGGATCGAGTGAACCGGCCGTCGCAGGAAACAGCAGATAAAAGCGCGTGCCTTCGGCGAGTTCGTTCAGCACTTCCTCGGCAATCGATTCCGGTGAGTCGCGATAAACTTCGCGCCCGCAAACTCGACAGTAGGTTTGCCCGACCCGCGCGAATAACAAACGCAGATAGTCGTAAATCTCAGTTTGTGTACCCACTGTCGAACGGGGATTGCGCGTAGAGTTCTTTTGCCGAATTGCGATTGCCGGTGCGATGCCGCGAACTTCATCGACGTCGGGCTTGTCCATGCGCTCGAGAAATTGGCGCGCATAGGCGGAAAGTGATTCTACGTAACGTCGCTGACCTTCGGCGTAAATCGTGTCAAAGGCGAGGGAAGACTTTCCGGAGCCGCTTACTCCGGTCACAACCGTCATTTGATTAATGGGAATTGAGAACGAGATGTTCTTGAGATTGTTGACGCGCGCTCCCCGAACTTCAATTGCTTCTTCTGGCATATTTCTAGCTGACTCTCACAGTGACGAATCCGGCGGTTGTCGAAACCGACAATGATAGCAGCGCGGAGGGAAAGAGCGAAACGGTGAGTGGGCGAGGTCTTAACCACGAAGTCACAAAGTCACAAAAGCACAAATAATAACTGGTTTTACGTTTCAATCTTTGAGTTGCTTTGTGCCTTTGAGCCTTTGTGGTTAATCCTTTGTCGCCTGGCATCTCGTAAATCATTGACACCTCACCGCTTCTGTCTGAAAATGCGGGCGTTATGAAAACATCCAGATTCCTCTTACGCGGTTTTCGCCGCCCTCGTGAAATTGCTTGCTTTGCGCTCGGAAAATTGGAACGCCAGGTGCTCGAAGAAACCTGGCGACTCGGTGAAGTCAGCGTACGCGACATCTATCGCGTCTTCGATGAGCGGGTTGCTTACACCACACTGATGACCACTCTCGACAGGCTCTTTAAAAAGAACCTGCTCGAACGACGTAAAGATGGTCGCGCTTTTCTTTACTCGGCTTCGGTTTCCCGCGACGCCTTCGATCAGGGGATTAAAGAAGACGTGATTGACGGGTTGCTTGGACATGGCGCCGACGGCGTTGAACCGGTGCTCGCTTGCATCGTCGACACTATCAGCGAACGTGATCGAGAGTTGCTCGATGAACTCGATCGCCTGGTCCAGGAAAAGAAGAAAGAGCTGCGCAAAAAGAGCTAACGCATGTACGAGTTTCTCGGCATTACACTCGTCCTGGCTATGTTGTTGACCGTCAACGCAGTCGCAACTGCGCTCGTCGTCGGTCTCTGGCACTTGCTCAGGCGTCCGTTGCAGAAATGCTCTGCGAGAACTCGTGCCGAACTTCTTTTCGTGATGCGGATTGGGCCACCCGCGATTGCAATCATTTGGATTGTGGCCTTCATGATTCCTTCCTACCTCGTCTACGAGCCTTATCAAACGGATGAATTTGTTAGTAAGAAGCTAGGAGGGCTGGCTGCACTCTCTGCCATCGGTGTAGGTTGCGCAATTTGGCGAGGTCTGCGTTCGTGGTTGGCAACCAGATCGTTGTTGAAGACGTGGTTGGCAAACTCAACCAGGATCGAGCTCGACGATGTGACTGTGCCCGCCTATCGCATGTCGCATTCATTTCCCATCATTGCGGTGGTCGGAACGTTTCGCCCGCGTCTCTTCCTGGCTAAACATGTATTGCAGTCGTTAAGTGAAGAAGAATTGGCGGCAGCGATCGCGCATGAGTATGGTCACATGGCTGCGCATGACAATCTCAAGCGTTCACTTTTGCGTTTGAGCCGTGCGGCACTCCTGATGATTCCCTGTGGCCGCTCACTCGATCGCGCGTGGGGTGAAGCATCAGAGGCTGCGGCCGATGAACACGCGGCGCAGGAGAGTTCCGCAGTCGCCTTGAATTTGGCTTCAGCGCTCGTTCGTATTGCTAAGTTAATTCCCACGCAGGAACGGGCGACAATGCCGTCTTCCGCTTATTTAGTTGGTGGTGAAGAGACACGTGGTGTGAAAGCGCGTGTGCGACGGTTATTGGAGTTGTCGAGCAGTGATCCGAGTTTGTTGGTAAGTAGCGCGTCATGGTTTCGCTTAACGCCGTGGGTGATGCTCGGAGGGGTGGTGGCGTTAGGATTAACCATTGAGACTCGCCCTCAAGTCCTCGCGTCAGTGCATTCCTTCATTGAGAACGTCGTCGCCATCCTGAGTTAAGTGCAATCAAAGTTTCGAGTTCAAAGTTTCGAGTTTCAAGTTTCAAGTTTCGAGTTTCGAGTCTAGAGTTTCGCGTTTCGAGTTAGTTGATGCCTAAACCCGAAACTTTGAACTCGAAACTCTGAACTCGAAACTTTAAACCCGAAACTCGAAACTCTGAACTCGAAACTCGAAACTCAGTAGTCACCCATTCGCCAGTTGTGCTTCCCGCAATGGTCGACGCAGCCACACAAACATTCCTGCGGAGATCAACTGCATCACGGAGCCAAACACGACGAGGGCCAGCAACGATCGGTCGTAAAGAAAGCCCATCGCCACACTGCCGAGAAACCACAGGACACCATAAACAGCATTGAAAGCGCCAAACGCTGACCCGCGTTTGTTCATCGAAACGACCTGCGAAATTCCTGAACGCAGCGTCGCGTCCTGCGCGCCATGTCCAGTGGCCCAACATGCCACCGCAATGTAACCGCCAATCGTTCCGCCCAGAAATCCAAACGGCAGAGTCAACAAAGAAACTACGATGCCTATCGCGATCACCTGGACGCCGTAGCGATCAAACAGTCTGCCAAAGATCAGCGCAGTGATACCGATAATTCCCATCGCGCCGGCATACATCAGTGGTATCACTTCCGGTTTAGCAAACGAGTTTTTCTCGAAGTGATAAGCGAGTAAAGGGAAGTCGACGAAACCCAGCGCAAGTAGACCTGCTGCGGCAACGTAGATCCAGAAGACAGAAGGAAGATTTTGTTGCTTCGGCGCCTTCGGTGGGGCGCCTTTGTGGGGACTTGCGGCACGAGCAAAGAGCAACGCAATGAATGCTGCTACTGCGGGGACGCCGAGCCAAAGAAACGCGGGTCCAAAGTTATGAGTACGCGCGACTGAGATTGCCACTAACAATGGACCCAGCACTGCGCCCGTCTGGTCCATCGCAGCATGAATGCCAAATCCCGATCCGTGTCCAACTACTTCAGTCGCTTCGGAAAGCAGCACATCACGCGCCGGACCGCGCAAACTCTTGCCCGTACGTTCCGCGATGATCAACAGCGCGGCTGCTTGCCAACTACCGACAAAAGCGAGGCCGGGAACGACGACGAGGTTGAGGAAATAACCGAGGGTGGTGATGGTCCAATAAGCCCGGGTTTTGTCAGCGAGCTTGCCGGAGAAGTAACGCAAACTCGCGGCGATCATTTCGCCGAGACCCGCGATGACTCCAACCAGCGTGGCTGAAGCGCCGAGATCTTTTAAGAGTGGTCCAATTACACTGTGGGCGCCTTCGTAAGTCATGTCGGCAAACAGACTCACGAAGCCGAGACAAACAATGAAACGGAACGCTGCCGCCCGTTCCGGTTTCGAAACCATTAGAACCTAGCGCCTCTCGATTAGAATCTCCAAGACCGTTGCTACTCCGAGTACTAACAGTAATCCCACTGCCACGTAGCGGACAACCTTTGGAGACACCCGTTCGGCAATTTTGTTTCTGATACCCGCGCCGAGAAAAGCGGCGAGTGAGCCTTTTGTAACCATGGCGCTGACGGCGCCAAGCCAAACTACAAACGGCACTCCGTATTTAGCCGCCATGGTTGCAGCGGTAACCTGTCCGACGTCGCCCCATTCCGAAAAGAAGATCGCCGCGAAAGAAATCATCGCCGCTTTCTTAGCGGATTGTTGTTTCCACTTCTCTTTGGGCTGGTCTGATTTGCGCCAGAGCGTGAATGCGACGCCAAGAAAGCTGAGTGCCGTAATACTGGCAACGAGAATCGGAGGTAATCGAGAGATTGCATCACCGACGAGAACAGCAACACCCATCTTGGCCATAAAAGCCAGCACCATGCCAAACATGATCGGAAGCGTGCGATAACGCGCTGCGAGTACGCCGGTGGTATAGAGCAGCTTATCGCCTACGATTTCGGCAACGAAGACAGCCCCAAACGTGGTGAAAAAAATAAGCACCATTGATTTGATGAAGGTTTTGAAATTGAAGATATGAACCGCGAGCACTCGCATTCTAGAGAGCAACGGTTCAATTCACAACAAGTACGTCAGGAGGTAGTAAATGAGATATCAGCGAGGAAACTTCCTGGCAACCTCAGCGAACGCTGAAAGGGTTTTCATCTCAAAGCCCAGGGTTGAGCTTTGGCAACCCTGGGTAGTAAGCGACGCAAGCTATTCAACTCCGAAGGAGTTGCGCCCTGCGAGAGCCAGCAGGATATCGAACGGTAATTGCAGAATTACAAAGGCCGGGACGCAACTCCTTCGGAGTTGAACGGTTTGTTCGTACGGTTTACCCAGGGTTGCCAAAGCTCAACCCTGGGCTTCGCGACAAAACGCTTTCAGCGTTCCCGACTACAAGAAAACAAAAAAGGGACTTCGAAACATCCGAAGTCCCTTTAGTATCGAACTAAACCTTACTTAGAAAATGAACCGCGCCTGTAGTTGGAACATGCGTGGCGGATCGATGTTAGCGAACGCCGGAATTGCCGTCGTCGAAGTTCCAACCCCACCCACAAACTGTCCAAACGTATTCACTGGCGCTAGACCGTCGCCATACACAGTCACACCGCGCGCGAGGAAGTTGCCGTGGTTGAAAAGATTGAAACCTTCCAGGCGCAACAAAATGCTCGTGCGTTCAGAAGTTTTGATCTTGCTTTCCACAAATACAGCGACATCCTGCGTTCCCGTACCGCGGAAAGAGGACTTGCTAAGCACCGCGCCATTAACAACTGGTCGATCGTTGTTGAGTCCGTCACCATTGTTATCGACACCCGTAGTCGCATTGAACGGACGCGCCGACGCAAGCATGGTTACCGTTCCCGCACTAATGCTGTATGGAAAGCGGTAAGTCAAGGTGAACACTGCACGGTGCCGCTGGTCCACTAAACTTGGACCACGTTCTTCACCGCCAAGATGAAGTAGCACACTCTGATTTGGTCCAACACCGTTTCCATCAGGTTCGGTCGTGTTGGTTGCTTTCGATAACGTATAGCTAACGGACGCGAGCAAACGTCGATTTCCACGATAGGTAAACAGCGTCTGTAGTCCGTCGTAATCAGCGATGCCGTAGTTAGCCAGGACATTTACCTGACGCACGCCGCCGTTTACCGGCAGAATTGGTCGCGTTGCATTCGCCGCAGCAACACTCCGCACCTGACCCGGCGCGGTTCTATTAAATTCAGACGGCGCATTCAAGTCGATTGTGCGATCGATGCCGCTGAGATGTTGGTGCACGTAGTCGGCAGCGGCAATGAAGCCTTTAAAGATTTCACGTTCACCACCAATGGTCAGCACCTGACTGCGGGGATTATCAAACTCGTCCGGATAGTTTGGCAGCAGATTAAAGTTCAATCCGTATTGCGCAAACTGCGCAGTGTAGAACGCGCGTTGTCCAGCGCGAATTGTGATATCGCGCGCTGGAAGTTGCGCGGCCGGAACTGTTTTTGGATCGACCGGAACAGGCAGGCACGGTCCAGTCAGGCAAGTTGGAAATCCCGTTTGACCCGGAGTTGCGGTGTAGGTGGTCAAGCCATCGAGTCCGTTCACGAGATAACTCGCGATCGCATTCGATCGGATTTGTGTGTAGTACATCGCGTAACCGCCACGAATTGAAGTGCGCGACGATCCGCGTGGATGCCAGGCAAAACCGATGCGTGGTTGGAAGTTCTTCGTTGCGGTGGTCAGCGTTTGGCGATCGTAACGAAGACCCAGATCGAGATTTAGATCCGGATGGACCCTGAAACTGTCCTGCACAAATCCAGTGACCAGCCATTGGCCCAACTCATAACTATCGATACCAAAGTCGATCGGCTGTGTGTAGTTCTGCACGTCGTTCAGCGTTAACTGGCCGAATGGTGCAGTCGTTGTGTTCTTAAACGTGAACGTTCCCAGGATTGCTGTTCCCGGTTCGCTGCCAGTTCCGCCTGATGTGTGATGAATGAATCCGCCGCCAAAGCGGAGATAGTGCAAACCTCGCGACCATGAAAGCGTGTCTGAGAATTGCCATTGGTGGCCCCAAAGATTTGAGGCGCGTGACTGTCCAATGGTAAAGGGAACTGCGCCACTACGCGTGTAAGTGGTGGACAAATTTTGCGCTTCCCAAAGCGTGACCGGGTCGCCATGAAGATAAGAAAAGCGAGCTTCGTTTACGACGCGCGGATTGATCGTGGCCGTGTGATTTACCTGCATGGTCCACGAACGTCTCGCGTAACGACGCGCGACACTCGGTGCGTTGGTCCCACCAACTGCATCCTGAGGATTATCGTCGTCAAAGCGATCCACGTTGAAACGGACCATCAGGTTCTGATTGTCCGTCAGACGATGATCAAGACGGCCATCGAAAAGAAACTGGCGATAATGACCGGTTACATCGAGATGACCATCGGAAGGTAAGACAAAGGCGGGCAAGCTGCTCGACAGGAACGTAGTGCGATCCTGACGCGTGTAGTCAGTGCTTGCAAAGAAGAAAGTCTTGTCTTTAATAATTGGACCACCAATTGTGCCTGACACCTGCGAAAGTTTGTCAGGAATATCGACAGGACTGATCGTTTGCAGCGTTGAAGGAGTTACGCAAGTTGGGGTCGATTCAGGACAGAAACCTTTAGTCGAAAAGCTTTTTGCCTGCCAGCCACCAGGGCGATAAAGAAAAATTCCCTCGCCATGCAGATCGTTAGTGCCGGATTTGGTAACGAAGTTAAGTGCGGGACCGGACGTCCAGCCAAACTCTGCAGAGAACGCATTAGACAACACGGTAACTTCCTGAACCGCGCCGAGTGGCAGAGTAGCGATTGCCGTCTGCCGGCCCCAGGCTTCGTCGTTGTTGGCGCCGTCGAGTGTGAAAGTTGTGGCGCGTCGTGAACCGACGCCGGTGATGAAATAGGTTGCGTTTACGAAAAGATCCCCTGTGCCTTTGCCCTGGCGAAAGGCTGAATTGAAGAGCGGCAAAGTTGTGACTTTGCGACCGAGGATGGGTGTTTCATCGATCCGGACGCTGTTGAGTGATAACCCGATCTGGGGATTTGAGTGAACACTTTCAGCACTACCGTAAATCGTGACTTCCGACTGGGCTGAGCCCACGAGCAACGTCACTTTTAGCGTCGCAGTCTCACCCGCGCGGAGCCCAATGTCTTTGCGCTCTTCGGTTGAAAATCCGTCTTTTGAAACGGTGACTGTGTAGGCGCCGGTCAATGAGAGTCCTGAGATTGTCGCGCTCCCATCATTGTCCGAGACGGCGTCGCGCGTAACACTAGTTGCGTCGTTTACAACTGAAACTTTTGCATCTCTTACCACCGCTCCGTTTTGATCGACGATTACGACACTAATCGCCGCGCTATGGGGTGACTGACCAACAGCCACCAATGATGTACTGAGAATCGTAAGCGTTACGAGCGTAAGGATTGTGCCGAGTTGTGTCCTGAACGAAGTTCTCAGCAAATTTCGGCAGAATAAGAATGGTCTTGGCATATGTCTCTCCGGAAAAATTTTTAGATCTTTCGAATACGAAAATTGGTGGAAGGAAGCGAGAAGAAGTTAGGCCCGTATCTCAAATACTACCAGCCGTCGTACTAGCTAGAGAGATTTCAGATTGAAGATTGCAGATTGCAGATTGGCGGGAGGGTTGGCGATTTCAATGATACTCGGCGTCTCTGCGTTCTCAGCGTCTCTGTGTTGAAATCAATGTGGGCATAATTACGGCAAGTTTCAACGCAGAGACGCAAAGAACGCGGAGACGCCGAGAAGAAGCATGGAGAACTAGAAAGTTGGCGTTTCTTCGAATGGCAGATCTGGTTGGAAGCCTTTATCGCGACCAGCTACATACATTCGCATCGCGAACCAAAGGATTCCGAGTGCCAATCCGATCCAGAGTACCGCCCAAAAGAGCGAAGGAATTCCGGTGGCGTTTGCCATGTTTACCGCGTCCGTATGAACCGGCATGGCAAAGGGTGCCGAAAGAAAGAAGACTGTTTTCAAATCAAGTAGCGCATTGAGGATGCACTGAACGGCGAGCAAGCTAACGAAGAAACTGGCGACTTTGGCGCTCGCGAACCGAGCAATCAGGAAAAGACTCACCGAGATTATGGTGCCTGCTGCCAGAGTGAAGGGAATACCTGACCATGAAACACCGGAAAAGATTGGTTTGAATAGCCCGTAGATCATGGTCAACCCAAACACCAAAACGGCTGAGCCGGCCAGGACCAAACGCGCTGCCACCGATTTGCGAATCAATATTAGTAGTAACGCGCCGAACGCCATCGAGCCGACATACCCTGCGCTCGATATCAATACCTGCGAGAACAGCCCGCCTTGCGTGGTGTAGGTTTCGCCACTCGCATTTGCGGCCACACTTAAACTGCTTACTGAGTTTCCGGTGAACAACGCGGCGAGTGCATGACCACCTTCATGGATAAATGTGACGAAGATTCTAAATGGATAGGAGAGAACTTCGGCGTAGGGAATAAACCATATCAACACTGAAATTGCTGCCGCCATCAGTAGTGTCATCGCCTGCGGTCTGGCATCTCTTTGAAGACTAACTCTCATTTTGAATCTCCGTATTCCGTTCGGGCTGACTTTGTTTGTATTGTAAATCCGGGCCCGTCAAAAACTAAAGGTCGCCTTGCATAACGCATCCACGGCTTGGGATGTTCCCGGCTTCTGGCGGGTTGGTCACGAGTTCCGGTGATAGTCGCCTGACTTCCCGCCAGTCTTACTTTCAAGTCGAACCTCGGTAATCGTCATCGACTTGTCGAGCGCTTTGCACATGTCATAGATCGTTAAAGCCGCCACCGAGACCGCAGTCAGCGCTTCCATCTCCACCCCGGTTTGAGCGTTCGTTGAAACTTCGGCGGTCAATGCGACGCCATCTTCCTCAACCGTTGCCTGAATATCCACGTGAGTCAACGGCAGCGGATGACAAAGCGGAATCAAGTCGGCGGTCTTCTTGGCCGCCATAATTCCCGCCACTCGGGCCGTTTCGATGGGATCGCCTTTCGGTGTTTGGTGTTGTTTAAGTGCTTCGACAGTTTCCCTTTTCATCAGCACGCGTGCCGAAGCCACGGCGCGACGGGAACTTATTTGTTTCCCGCCCGTATCAACCATACGAATTCGACCCTGATCATCCACGTGAGAAAGTGTGCTCATATTCAGAGTAGATAACAAAGACTCTCACGAAGCAAGAAAAGAATCTCGACAGAAACGACCAGTTCAGTCTATTTTTATGAGCACTCAAGGATAAGTCTTGTCCGTTTAGTCTCTAATTGGGTTCGCACGGTAATCATCATTGTAGTCTCAGTATTCAGTACTGCGCTGCAAACAATCCGATCTAACAAGCAGGTCCGTAAATTATTAACTTTCAAAGCCCAAGGGAGACTCTTCCGTGTTTGAGACAGACAAAGAAGTTCTTGAGTGGTATGAACGACAACCGCGGGCGTTGTCGAATGAGTACGTTAATAACATTCGTTGGAAAGAAGTTAAGGACCATCCACTTAACGAGGCGTTTGTACCGGTACTCTTCTATATGCGAGATATCGAGTACTTCACCGATATGTATTACAGCGAACTGATGCGCACGCCAACCGGCCGGGATCCGATCATTAAGAGGTTCATGGACCGTTGGAGTGTCGAAGAGTTGCATCATGGAAACTTACTGAATCGCTTTTTGGAAGAAGCTGGTTATCCAACCGGCAAAAATTGGCAAGCCGAAGCGATGAAGAAGATTCCGAAAAAATACCTGATTGGCAGTTACGTGGCGGACCATGTGTCACGCGCTTTCGGCACTCACTTTCACGCTGCGCACATGGTGTGGGGAACGATCAACGAGGTAACCGCGGTGCAGGCCTATCGTAAACTCGGTGACCTGGCCGGTAATCCGGTATTGAAGCAGCTCACGATGGGAATCGTGCAAGAGGAATCGATCCATGCGAATTTCTATTGGAACATCGCGCGGCTGAAGTTGGCCGAGAAGAAGTTTTCCCGAAACCTCGCGCGCTTCATCATCGCAAAATTCTGGACGCCGGTTGGTCAGGGCGCCAAGCTCGAACATGAAACTAATTATGTGCTGGCAACTTTGTGGAAGGGCACCAATGGTTTGAAAGATTTTAACCGCACGGTTGGCGCACGCATCGAGCGACTCCCCGGTTTCGCCGGATTTAATGGAGTGACTGAACGAATCGCAGAAGGTCTACAAGCGAACTGATTGTAGGGTTGAGGAGTCAATACCACCTCGCGATAGCAAAGTCAGTACCACCTCGCGGTAGCGGGTGGGTCGATTAACTAAACGCGCCAATATTCCAGGTAGACCCACCCGCTACCGCGAGGTGGTACTGACTCTATGGCCACTACAGCGATGGCTCTTTGCGCTAGGGCAGGCGAACGAATTTCACTATCGAGTCGGAGTCTAACTTTGCACCCGCCGGCAGAATTGCTAAAGCCGTCGCCCGGGCAAACGCCACGAAGTCAGACGACCCTCCCCACTTCAAAGGAAAGACCACGAGCTGTCCGTCATCGTTGGTCGTTAGTTGTGCCGGCACGTAACTGTCGCGATCTGCAGCAGCTTTAACCGGCTTGGCGAGCACGCCGGTTTCAGTTGTTAAGACTGGATCATTTGCGCCCTGCATCGCTAACAGCGTAGTGCGGGCAAACAAATTGAAAGTCACTGACACCGAAACTGGATTGCCGGGTAGACCAAACATCAGCGTGCCGTTTGGCAGGCGCGCGAATACAGTTGGCTTTCCCGGACGCAACGCGACTTTCTCGAAAAAGATTTCCGCGCCGAGTTCTTTCAAAGCTGCCTTCGTGAAGTCGTAGGCTCCCATCGAGACGCCGCCGGAAGAAACAATGACCTCACAATTTTCAGCGGCTTTCGAAATGGTGAGTTTGAGCTCCTCGACTTTGTCACCAGTTAACGGTAAACGATGGACCAGAGCGCCCGCGCGTTGCGTATAACCACCAAGCGAAAAATTGTTGGAGTCGCGAATCTGGTCCTGCCCGGGTTTTTGATCGACGCTAACTAATTCACTTCCCGTGGCGAGTACCGCAACCCGTGGTCTTCGTCCGACTTCAACTTCCGCGTAACCAAACGAGGCCAGCACCGCCAGCACCGCCGGAGTGATCTCAGCGCCTGGCCGCAGCACTGTTGCCCCGAAATTAATCTCACTACCACGCTTAACAATCGAGCGACCGAGTTCGACACTTTCGAGTAGTTCAACAACTGTGTTGTCTTTGAGTTCGTGGGTGAGTTCCACTTGTTGAACTGAGTCGGCGCCGGTGGGAACGGGTGCGCCAGTCATAATACGCACCGCTTCGCCTTCATTCATTTCGTGATGCCAACCTTTGCCGGCTACTGATTCGCCGACAATGCGAAGTCTGACTGGCGCTGCTTGGGTTTCCTGTGCGCGAACTGCGTAGCCGTCCATTTGTGAGCGATCGAAAGGCGGCAGGTCGGTGTCGGCGACGATGTTTTGAGCTAAGAATCTTCCGAGCGCTTCGGTGAGTGGAACGTGTTCCGGCGCGAGTGTCGGAGTTTGGTCTTTAACGATCTGAATTGCTTCGACAACAGGAATCATGATGCAAGGTGCTCTAAAAACCGAAAGGCCGGTTTGGACCGGCCTCTCAAGGTTGGCGGAGGCATTCAGCCTCAATTGGTCACTGTCCTCACCCCAGCAACCACATGCGCCGTTGATGTGCATTGTATTCAAAATGTTTGTTCGGTCAATAGCAGAACGAAGAATATTTCTACTTTAAATGATGAGTAGAGTTTGTTTTGGTGTTGATGAACGCCGGTTTTGTTCTTAGTTTGAGTAACACATACAGCCGGTTGAGGAACCGTGTGATGTCCGCGTTATCAATACAAGCTTTATACTTTTCAGACTTAGCAAAGTGCTTTTCAAGGGGACGTAGTTGAAATAAGTTTTGCTGAATTTGCGCGGCGGATTTGTGCCTTGAGTCTACACAAAAAATTTTTTTCAAACTTGACACTCTTACGTCCTTCTCTTAGCATGGCGAGTCGCTTGAGCATCGGAATTCGCTCCGGCTATTTGAAAATCGAACGTGCCCTACGATTTTTTAGACGGAATTTCCGTCGCGATAAAAGTAAGGACAGGCGACAGGGCCTTTCCTACTACAGGCACGTACGTCAATGGTAGACGGCTTCCCTTACAAGGAAGAGGTTGGGGGTTCGAATCCCTCCGTGCCTACCATACTTGAGATCTCAGATGACCATCTCAGATCTCAAAAAGATCTTTGTTAGCGAGTTTGCGGAGTCGTAGTTCAGTTGGTTAGAACGCCGGCCTGTCACGTCGGAGGTCGCGGGTTCGAGTCCCGTCGGCTCCGCCATTCATTTGCAAGTCACAGCTACTGATGTTTCCGAATTTCGGAATGTCAGTAGCTGTTTTTGTTTAAGCTCTTCCATTGAATCTGGGCGCGGCTGGATTTCGCCTAGGACTGCTTAAACGTAAGCAAAGTTTATCCGTTAGCAAAAATGGTTTCAGCTCGGTCCACCTTAAACAAGGTTGATTTGATGCATCAGGTCAGATCCTCTGGTCGCGCATAAGCGTGGCAGGTCAGGATGTACGAAGTCGCATCTTGGAGGCTAATGCTTGAACTGGTTTTTTCTTACGTTGAGTCAATATTTACCGGATACAACTTGGATTGTTCCCGTAAGAAGGGCATTGGCTCTCCATCGGTCCCACGCCTTTCGTCGGAAGACGAAACGTGCTTCTTGAAAGAGTGTTACCCAGAGACGTAACTGGCCCAGAAAAAAGTTGAGAAGCTGGTGGCCGAAAGGCAATCGCTTTTGAAGACGTGCAACTAGAATCGACTCTTGACCTTTACGCAAGTAGTGTGTAATTCCCAGCTTTTGCATCTTCATTTCACATCGTCTATAAGCGGCCAGTCCGTCTGGAAGCGACATCTGCAGCAGCACAGTTATTGTTGCCCACGATGCAGGAATATAGTTTGAGTTTAAGCATCTGTCGCAAAGGTCTTGAATTTCTTCCTTAGATACATCTTCTTTCAAAATCAGGGCGATATGTCGATCAACGATGACCGCGAGGATTTCGTTCTGTGGGCTGCTCTTAGGAATGGTCCGATTAATTTTTCGAATTGAGTCAATTTGCCAGGACTGCGCCAGCGCCTGCCTTTTCTTTAAAGGAGCAAACTGTAGCCGATCACGACTGACTTCTAGGTAGACCCTATAAATGTCAGGTATCAAGTTAGAATCGTAGAATTGACGAAATTTCAAGCGTTCCGTCTCAACCTGCATTATTAATTTCAGGAGCAGTCGTTGGGATTTTCTGGGGCGACCGACTCGCCAGAATGCAAAAGCTTGGCCCAGTTGAATGTTCAGGCTGTCTTCGATCGTTAAATTCTCTTTTCTGGAAGCCACTAGAAATATTTGTAGGGCACTTAAATACAGTCCGCGCTGAATGCACCCCCAAGCGTATTTTCGAAGGTTAAGTATCGTTTGAGCTGCGAATAGCTCCTCATAAAGAAGGTGTAGTATTGGATCAACTTGTCGCCATTCATACATGAGCTTGATCAAGTCTTTGGCATTCAATTTAACTTCATTGCCCCATTCTTTGATCACATCTTTAGCGTCCCTTTTAAGAGGAAACATTTCGTTGAGAGGAACCCCTGCTAACTCACAAAGTAAATTAGCCCCACCCTTAGTCGGGTAGCCTAGATCTGTTAGCACTAATACGTTGGCCCAGTTCGGTATCTGATCCTTCGGAGGAAAGTAATGGTTACACCAAAAAAAGAAGGCTGCCGCTTCACCGAGGTGAGGTGAAATATCAATGTCTCCCAATCCGCTGTAACCGGCCACGAAAATGTTCCGCCCAGCTAAGAGACGAGTTAATGGCCCATGTATCTCCTTACTAGTCGCGTCCAGCATAACAGAGGACTCTGAGACGCAATTCCCAATCAACGCATCGCCATGGAGTTTAATTAGGACCGGTTTGCCGCCGGTAGAGGGCAGAACTAGCGGATAGTGGCCAGGCGTTGAATATAACTCATAATCGATACCCAAAAATTGCAAAGCATTCTCGATAGCATTGTCAAAATTTGTAGTAAAACATGCTTGGCATCTTCCAGATTTCAATAAGGCCGCAATCGCGAGATGATTTGGACCAAATTCACCGCCAGAACAGTTATACAAGCCTTCCAAAAGATCGTCCAAGTCTGTACGGCTTGACGTACGTCCCACAAGCCATAAAAATTCCTCAAATTTTGTGTTGTCTGCCAGCCCCACATTTCTGTAGGGACGATCTGGTTCAGTCAAGCTCTCGGCATATTTAACGTAAAGTTTTCCCAGGTAATCGGTCGGTAGTTTGATAACGAGGCCGCGAAGAACTTCGTCTATAACTGTCTGAACCATTGCGAGTCGGGGAGGGGCTACGCCGGAGACCGCGCTTCCAACAAACAAAATGAACCCCTCACCTAGTGCCTCTGTTAAGTCTTCACATGTCGAGATGACTCCCATTCTCGATGACAGCGAGGTTTCACCAAACATAATAGGTGGGAAGGCGCGATATAATGAGAAAACTAACTGTACCAATCACTATTGCGTTTGAGCTTGCCCTTTTATTCGAGACTCATTAAGGGTATCGGCTCGTAAGAAATAGCTCCGGCTTTCCGCTGGTTGGACCTTTTCAAGTTTACCAGACACATCGCGATTCGCTCATCTGTATCTAATCTTGTTGGCGTCAATCGATGATGGTATAAAAGCCGGGTTGTCACGTCAGTCCTTGATCTCTCGACAATCATGTACCTCTTTCAATTCGCTCACCGCCGACAAGCCAATGGATTTCAAACCAGCTAAATGTCCTAATTGCGCAGGTACTCTGCAAGTTCCACCAGATCGAAATTCGGTCAGTTGTATGTACTGCGGTAGTGAAGTGATCGTGCGTGAAGCTATTCAGGCCGCGGCTTCTGCTTCAGTTCCCAATTTGCTGCGGCTTGCCAATGCTGCGGCTCGTTCAGGTAACCATCAGGAAGCTTACGACTATTTCACACGAGTATTGGAATTTAACGTTAACAATGCTGAAGCGTGGGCTGGAAAAGCTGAGGCCGCTGGTTGGTTGACTAATCAGCAGTCGTTTCGCATTCCGGAAATGATCAACTACTTCTCAACTGCACTTGAAGTAGCTTTACCCGACGAACGCCCAGGACTGGAATCGAAGGCCGCTAACGTTATTGGCAAAGTAATTACCCACTGCTATACGAACCTTCGTTCAGTGCTTTCCCCTGGTTTTGCTGAAGGCAATGTTTGGACTCTTTACCTCACGAAACTTGGAGAACTGTTTACAGCGGTTGATAAAGCGCATAGAGCGATGCCCGACAGTACAGGAATACTGCGGTTGGGTATATATCTATTTGAAGCCAACCATGGCTCGCTTTCGTACGTCAGCAGAATCACCGGCAAAACGGCTTCAAGATCGTTGCCCTCTCAATGGCAATCGTACATACGGGATAAATGGCAGAGCTATCTTGATGAATTAGCTAGGTTAGATCCCACACTTAGACCACTCGCACCTCAGCCAAAAAGACAGATTCCGAGTTTCTTTACGACTCCGATTCCATTGCGGTGGGGCGTAATCATTGGCGTGATCTTACTTTTCGGAATCTCGATGCTTATAGGTGGTTTTAGCGAAAAGAAAGAATCGTCAACATCTAATTCATCGGGATCGGCAACGCTTGAAGAAACACGATTAAAACAAGCTGCCCGCAGTTTTCTCATCACCTATCGTTCACATTGTCAGTCCGCTGCTGACGCCGTAGCCTCACTTCAAAAAGGTAATAACAATCTTCCTGATATAAAGCGAACACTCGAGAAGTCGCGTTCCTTCATGACGAGTTCCTGGACCAACGATTATCTGATGGTTGCGGAAAAAGGAGTGCCTGCTAAGCTTACGCCGATTGACAACCGACTACGAGATCTTAATCAACATCAAAAGGAAGCGTTTGACGAGTTACTTTCTTACTGGAAGGACCGGAAGACGCTCCATATTACTAACGGCTCGGCGTTGCTTAATAAGTTGCTGACTCAATCGGCGGAAATTCTTAAGGATGTCGAGAACCTTCAATGAATTTGGTTTTAGGTTAACGTTCCCCACGCACAGTTTTGAAGTAACCCTAAATCCTATTAGCAGCAGCTTATGAGCCTGAGAATGTGGCTCATACTAATATGGACTTGGCAGAGTACTCCCTTCGGCATCGCTCTTGAACTTCAGCGGGACACACCAGGTATTGAGTTCATTCGATCACTGATTGCGGCGGCTGTCATGTCGGCCCAAAAAGAGAATCCAATAGCCGCGATCAGAGCAATCATGACAAAGACTATTCCGATCGCTATACCGATTCCTCTTTGATTGCGGTTGCTCATCAAGGCAATTTGGAGGATTTCTGTCCCCTTAAACACCAAATAGAGGGAAAGCATGTAAATCATTATTTGCATTAAACCAATCATAGATGAGACCTTTGCTCGTCAGTTGTTCATCTCGTGGAACTCTCTCGTTAAAACCACCCCGCGACGCCACCATGATGAGAACAGGTTCCCTGGCGATGGAGACTGAAGCTGTAGGAACCATCGCGGCAGCGGGCAGAAGCGCCTGCGGGTCTTTTGTCTGTGAATACAGGTGAGGGAACACGTATACCATCGACGTTGATATAAGACTTTCCTGATTTTCGCTTAGCTGCTTTTGATGTGGTGGTTTCAGGCGGGGCTTTTTTAAGCGTTATCAGATCACCGTGCAGCCAGCCTTCAAGTCCGGTCGAGTTGTCGTGGACCTTGAACCATGGTCCAACCCGCTCATCCACAACCAGTGCAACTTCTGACCCTCGATTAAGAGTCCCAACTACTTTTGCTGAGGTGGAAGGACGACTGCGCAGATTCGCCTTAACTGCCTTTACGACTGCCAGAGTCTTTGGTTTTTTAGCTGTCGCAGTTGGTGTGGGTAACGGTTGAGTAGCGAAACTTACTGCGTCGCGTGGCATCGCACACGCGCAGGCGAAAAGCAGGACCAACAGTAAAGAGATGAGGGCGTTCTTTTTCATGTACTTTTTTAGGAACGCATCGTCTAGCTGCGTCCTTCAGAGTTGAGGATTGAAGTGAGCTAATCTTTGTTTCTCAATACTTCGCACGCTCGGGAGAAAATAAACTCTCCTGCTATCAATGCACGCAGCGCTGAAACGTAACAAGAGAATTTTCGTGACAGGACTTTGCTGAAAACTATGGGGCGATGAAGGAAGACCGGACCAGCACCATCTATTCTTCGCGAACTGTGAATTGATACTCCTGCACGGAACTCGTCGTTCCATCAGCGGTCATTCCGGTCAGGGTAAGTTTATACAAGCCCTTTACCAACACCCGGGCAGGCACTCTAAGTTGAATAGTATGATTGTTATTGATCTGCAGACTGTTAACGCTAAGCGATTCTGAATCGTCAACTCGTTCCAGCTTAGCGTTATAGCGAGTGGCTTCTGTCTGTATTAACCGCAGCTTTAGCTCCACCACGCCGAGATCAGGACGCCGGACTAACTCGCTTTGTGGTCCAATGCTCCGACTCGTAATTGGGGCGAGTTCCAAAACAACTCGAGGGGTGGTCTGTTTGATGCTCTCCGGCGTATTGAGTTGGGCCATCTCTTGTTCAATTGCCAGGTGTTGTTGTTTGGTGGTTTGCCATTTCAGCCAAAAAACTCCTAAAACGATGACCAGGACTGCCGCGACAGCAATCGGGACGAGGAAGCGAGGAGTGGCTAAACGACGCCAAAACGATCTTGCAGGTACAACGAGTTCACGACTTTCAGCAGCTCTTTTAGCTAACAATTCCTGAGTAAATTGAGCAATCCCGAGTTCTTCTTTTTGGGCGGTCGTTTGTGAGTATTGCAAGAGAAAGTTTTTGCGGTCGTTGTCCGAAAGAGATCCATCCAGATAGTCGTCGACCAATTGTTGTTCGGCGACCAGAATCCTTTCTTTCAAGGCGGGGTCGGTGAGGAAGATCAATTCAATTCTATGTCGCTCTTCCTCAGACACACGTCCCAGCAGGAACTCTCGAATTGCTTCGTTGGTGAGTATTTGTTCTTTCATGGACGGCTGTAAGAACGTTGCTCCTGATCCCTATGAAAATTCATGCAAACCGTTTCAATTTCCCTGCTGCTTTTTTCGCAAACATTGTTTGATGCATTGATTAAGTGAAACGCGGATACGAGACGTCCTGACCCTTAAAGTTTCCGGCGATAGTCCTAACTCATTAGCCAGTTTGGCACGATGCTCAATTTTCGCCCGTTTGGTGTCTTCGTAATAAGAAAGAATCAGCTTCCGTTGTTCCGGCTTGAGAGTATTTAAGCATGAGTCCAAACAGTCCTGGCGCATCTCGAGGATTTCGTCTTGTGTCTCTGACGGTTTTTCTGCGGCGGAATCATCCAAGGTGGTTTGATTTTTGATGAACCTCCGATGCTCCCAAATCAGCTTCTTGGCGACACCAAAGAAATACCGTTGCGGATCGCCTGTATAGGTCTGACGCAACTCCTGAATATTTTTCACGACTCGATCTATCGCTTGATCCGTTAGCCCTTCCGGATCTAAAGAATGTTCCCACAAAAATATTTTTTCCAGGCCTTGCCGGAGCTGCAGATACTTTTCTGCCGCCACCTCGCGATCAGGATCAAGCCAGTCGAGAAGTTCATTAAAGCTTTCGGCAGGAATATTTAAATTGCGAACCATTTCGAATCGGTTAATTGAGACGCGCTTATCATCACGAGCTAGAAGCGTTTCGATGCCTCCGTATTTTCAGGACCAGCAGGCCAGTAAGTAACAAAGATGAGACTAAAACCAGGACCACGGCCCGGGACCAGCGCCATTTTTCCACTACGATGTGGTTGTTGTATTCACCCTGAAGAACGAAGCCTGCCCAGTAGTAAGGTTCCTTGAAATTCTTGTCTTTCATCAGCTTTAGTTTTGCGGCCCTTAAAGCTGACGCCGGCGTCAGGCCCTTGTTCAACATTCCGTCATAAAATTCAGCCATCAACAATTCCGTTGCCCGGTCATCTACTTTCCAAAGACTGGCGACGACGGAATTTGAACCAGCCGAGATAAAGCCATGCGTTAGACCAACCAATCCTTCGCCCTTGACGCTTTTTCCTAAAGCCGTCTGACACGCGCTCAAGACAGTCAACTCGGCAGATAAGTTGAGACGATAGACATCCTGCAATGACAAGAGTCCTATCTGCTCAACTCCATTTCGATCAATGTTGGTTAGCGCAATACTCGATACTTCCGGTTGCTCGCTCTTAACAAAAGCATGGGTGGCGAAATGGACGATCTCATATTTGCTAATCGCCGAACTCATCACTGCATCACGAGTAGCGTCGAAGCCTTTAAAGATTGAAGTTGTTCCCCAGGGAGCACTGGTTGCGATGGCGTCGGCTTCCTCCGACGCATGGGCCAATCTCGCCGGTGCGTTGTTGTTCGAAGAGTTTCCATTTACCAATGCACGTTCAACTCGGGCATCGTTGCGACTAAAAACCGGGTCTGCAATTACTGCGAGAACTTTCTGCCCGGTGCTTTGGTGACTTCTTGCGCGAATCGCCAGGAGCGTCGACATGGATGACAACGTCACGACTTCATTGGATTCGATTAAAGGCGACTTTGTTTCTGACCCTGGATTTGGCAATGCTTCGAAGGGAACCAATTGCAAAGAGCCTTCGGTAACAATGAGCAATCTGTTTCTGCCAATGAGGTGGGCCACTGGTCCAAGTATTATTTCACTTAGCCCGGTCGCTTTTAGCTGCAGGGCCTGGTCTGCGGCTTCAATCGCCTGATAACTGCTGTCAGTTTGCTGGCGCTTTATGATCGTTGAATAGACATCAATAGCGGCTGCGTCGATAACGTTTTGGGGCGGCAGTTCGTAAGCATTCAACGTGTTGGAAGTTACTGCAAACAAGTAAGTGTGTTGTTTCCCAAATACATATTCGAGCAGAATGCTGCCATCGTTTAGTAGTCCCTGAATTTGGCCCACCGTAATTTGCTGCAGCAGCCGGTCGGCATTCGGATCGTGCATCTGCGCGATGGTTTCCTGATACTGCGCTTTCAATTGATTGAGTTGGCTCGTCGCTTCGGAGTAATCGGTCGAGCGGGAGTTGTCTAACGAGAGTCCGATTTGATATTGCGCCTGGATGCGAATCATTCCTCTTAGCTCAACTTCGCGCTCAAGCAGTTCTGCAGACACTCCCGGGCGCACGTCTGCATGTGCCTGGTTGATGAGGTCGCGAAGTGAACGCGCGCGGTTCTTTTCACTCACTAACAAGGCTTCGGCGAGATACCCTTTACCCGGATATTTGTGTTCGAGCTGCATAAGGATGTCGAAGCACAATTCGTAGGGAGTCTGTAGACCAGAAATGAAAGATGCCTGAGCTTCCGGGCTACCGACATTAGTGCGCAGTTCATCGATCATCCGGAGAGTCTGCTGGATCAGCGAATACGCAGACTCAAGTGCGCCGAGTTGCAGACTTGCGCGAGTGAGGTTCACTAAAGTAGAGATTTGAAGTCCCTTGTCTTCGACCTTTTCTGATAATGAGAGTGCGCGGTTGTAGGCGTTGAGTGCTGCTTCGGGTTGGGAGCGTTGAAGCAGGTCTGCCTGAGTGTTTAGGGCTACAACTTGCCCGCGGTAGTCTCCGATGCTCTCGTAGTAGCGCATCACTTTTACCATTTGTGCTGAGGCAAGATCATCGCGACCTTGACGACGATAGACATTGGCAATTCCGTTTAGAGCGTTCGCCTCATACTGTGACTTTTTTGCAGCGCGACTCATCTGCAAACAGGTCTCGTAATACTCGAGTGCTTGTTTATAGTCTTCCTGGAGAAAATAGATCTGAGCGATCTTAAAGGTGGGTGCCACTGCCCCATCATAAGCACCAATAAGATCAAAAAGTTGTAAGGACTTCTGGTAAAAAGTCAGGGCCGTTGGATAGTCACTAAGAGTTTGGTAGGTTTGGCCCAGACTGTTTTGAGCGATCGCCTCGCTGTGACGATCACCAACAACCGAAAAGATCTCGATGGCCTTCCGGTAAAAGTCGAGCGCCGATTTTGCCCCCAGTTTTGATGTGTGGACCATGCCGGAGACGCCAAGCGAAAGAGCTTCCCCAACTTTATTTCCAATTTGTTGGTTAAGCATTAGTGCTTTGTCTGAGTAATTGGTCGCTTTGTCATGAAGACCTAGCGTGCCAAAGATATAGCCCAGAAACAGAAAAGCCTTAGCCAGAGCTTTCCTGTCTTTTTGTAAGACCTTAACTGCCTCTTCAAATTCAAGAGATGCTTTCAAACAGTTGCCCCGGGCGTAGTCCACTTCACCAAGATTGCTGAGCGCAATACCATAGTCATTCTCGGCATCTTGAGCGTTAGTGAGAAGTGCCAACGCCTCACTCGCTATTTTATGCGCGAGATTGTTGCTGCCTTCGTAGTATTGCACCAATGCAGTTTGACTAAGCGCACGGGCTTTAACAGTTTTCTTATCTGCTTTGGTCGCCAGCTTTACTGCAGTTTCATATCGCTTAAGTGCCTGGGAAAATTCACTGACAATCGTGCAAACATCACCAGCCTGCGTTGCCGAAACTGCCGCATTTTCAAAATCCGAAATCGAACTCCAGATCCGTTCAGCTTCGTCGTATAGATCGATCGCCTGCCGCAAAGACGCTTCGTTCCAGTTCGCGCGCAAGACGCTTGCCTGGGCCATCTTTTGTCTTGCTTCACTGCCTTTTCGATTTTCCTCAGTGAGATCAACGAATGGTTCGATTTTCAAATCAACAGGGCGGCGAGTCTCGACCGTCTCTCTTGATTGCAGTTCGATCCGGTATTTTCCCGGTCGCGTGATCGGAAAGGAAATTTCGATCGTCTCAAAACTTTGACTGATATGTTCGACGAGTTTTGTTCCATTCGAATCAGACAGACGAACAACGAGACAGAGATCCCCCTTGTCGACGGAAAAGTGAAGTAGCTTGTTGCCATCCACTGACACTTCGAACGCTTTTACTTCGCCTGGTCCAAGTTCCTGATGAACGATGGTACCTGGCCGGGCCTCAATGAATTCCGGGTTTGGTTCTGTTTCGGTGGACGCCGCGTTGACGAAGAGGAACAAGACGGTGATTAAACCGCCTTTTAAAAACGGGATGAATAGTCTGCGTTCAGGGCGCCGCATTCGTAGCTCGATTCTCCTTTGAGTAGCGTGGGAGTTCTCGGAGCGAGCACGTTTTTTGTGACTCACAAAGTCTGCAGTTGAAATTAATATCACGTGCTTACAGGAGATTCAATTTAGGAGCGCAGGCGTGCTCGATCTTCAGGAGCGCAGGCGTCCTCGCCTGCCGCTTGATAAACAACGCCGTTCGAAGCGAGCGGATCTCTAAATGATCGGCAGGCGAGGACGCCTGCGCTCCTAATGTCAGACAAAGCTACTTGCCGTCGCGAAACAGGTGGCGGCGAACGGTGATGCGAGTCTTCGATGAACCCGCTGCTCTCCAGTCTTCAAGAATTCCGTATCGAGTACCGGCAGGCTTGGTTTCCGGTTTGCGCGCGGAGTTCAAAACGTTCTTTGCTTTAGTTTTCATTTAGTTGTCCTTTATCAGAGGCGTCAGGTTCCGCAGTTACCCGAACACGGTTCTACTTTCCGGATGAGAAGCCGTCGCTTAACGAATCTCACCTGCGGTCCGGATAAACCACTAAGCGAGAGCGCCAAGAAACGGGATTTCGCGGTTGAGTGTTCGCTGTATCGTGACACTCCGGTTCAAAAAGGGAAGTGCGATTTGCAAATGTTCATCGCGCGGAAAGACATTGGTTTCAGCCAGTCCGTCTCTGATGAAAAGTGCGATGCCTCGTGAACGCTGCACTCTCGCCAAAGCGAGTTCGGCTTGTGCGGATTCAAACGCTTCTTTTACGGATCTGCCGAAACTCAGGGCGCGGTAAAGTGCGTGGGAAAAGGAAACGCTCGCCTTGTCTCCAATACTATTTTCCGTGCCGATCGAATAGTTGATGACTTTAGAAGCTGAAACTGCATGTTTGGCGGTAAAGCAGGCATTCAGCACTACGAGGTTTACGTGATGGCCGTATAACGCCAGCACTCTGCGCAGACCGTCGATGTCGATGCTTCTCCCTTTGCCGGCTGAGCCGCCCAGAATAATTCTCTGGCTTTTGCTGCCGTGACCACAGAAGTGCACGATGTGTGGTTGGTGGATCATGAGTAGTCGTTGTAGATCCACTGGTTGGGTAGCCGAATGATTGTGCCACTCGAAATTGTCGCGGTATGGCCCGGCCTGGAGGCCGTCGAAGACCGCGCGTGCTTCTTCGTCAATCCGAATTCGGCTGGTGGACCAGGGATTTGCAGATAAGAATAGTAGTCGGATCTTTCCCATCAGCTTTCTCCTCAAGAATTTGAAGTAGGAGTTGTTCTGGAACCGGTTGGTTAACGCTTCGCACTCAGTTCTTCAATCACTCCAGAACACATGGCGGGAAAACACGACGGATTTACCGATGATGAGAAAACTTTTTTTGTGAGGGCGTGCAGTCAGTAACGGATTTCCGATTGCCGATTTCCAATGGCCGATTGGCCACTACACACTTGCATATTTGAGTTGGCAAAAAAATGCGGCCAATCGGCCATCTGAAATCGGCAATCGGAAATCCGCTGAGGTTCTAACTACGATGATTGAGGTTAACGAGTGTTACCAGCATTTCGCTCGTGCCACGAACACTAACGTCCTGAGCGCTTGAGGACTTCCTGGTTTTTGGCTTCGTTTCAGCTTCTTTCGTTTTAAGAAATGTTTTGATTGAGACCATAGTGTCACCAGTGAGTGCTCGGTCCTGATTTTTGAAGGCCTGGCTCTTTATTTTTTCAAGTTCGTCAACTGGAGCGGCTGACCACACAATCCAGACATTCGCCGAACCAAGTGGTCCTTTAAATAGCAGAGAATCAGTCTCCAAAGGTTGGTTTGCGCCGATTGTAGCTGCTCCATTATTGAGATCGGAGCGGGGGTACTCAAGAGTGAAGTTATTACTATTTGCTTCGAGTGGACCTTCATTAAAGATATAAACGTAGGCGGGCTCGTCGCTCAGTACGTTGATCTTGAAGCGGTCACCTCCACCGAAGATCTCTTCTTTGCCATTTGATTTATACGGTTCCTTATAAGTGGCCGAATAACGCATCTTTTGGATCATGAACCAATACTTAAAGGAGTGCGTTGCCGCAGCTTTCGTGGTTAGCGTTTTGCGGTAGTGATAAATCCCGAACGACAACGCAGCCAGCGAAAGAAAAATGACCACCGCTATCGCCACTTTCTTAATTAGCAGTCCTGGGGATTTTTCATATTCTTTCAGATGTTTCGCTAATGTTGTGCCAAACTCATTCGCGTCCTGATAGCGATCCTTCGCTTTCAACGAGAGTCCTTTGAGAATGACATTTTGCGCCTTCGGGTCGAGCCGGGGCCGTAAATCACACGGCATTGCCTTTACACCCTGACGCTGTAGTTCAACGAATTCTGCCGGTGACGTTGCATTAAATGGCCGCCGTCCTGTCGTCATTTCATAAGCAAGGACAGCCATTGCGTAAATGTCGCTCGCTTTGGTTAAGACTTTCCCCAGAAGCTGCTCGGGAGACATATAGGCGACCGTGCCAATGGGACGTTGAGTCACGGTCAGTGGGCCGAGGCCTGACTCCTCGACGCGGGCGATCCCGAAATCAACGATCTTGACCAGTTCACTGCCATCGGAAAGGATCTGCAGAAGAATGTTTTCAGGTTTTAGATCTCGATGGAGAATGCCTCTTTGATGAACCGCCGCAAGGCCGGCGCCGATCTGTTTCAGAATCGACCCTGCACGTTGAAGCTTCATTCCTTCGTTGTTGATCTGTGAGCGCAACGTTTTACCATCGACGTAGTCCATCACTAGATAAGGTTTACCATTGTCTAACTTGCCGTAGTCATAAGCGCGGACCACATTGGGATGCTGAATGCGTGTCAGAGCCAGGGCTTCTCTCTCGAACAGCGCGAAGGAATTGGGTTCAATGCTCAACGAGGGAACTTTTATAACGACTGTTTGATTATGTAAGTTTTGATCCAGGGCTTTGTACACTCTCCCCATTCCGCCTTCGGTGAGTTCTGCCACGACCAGATAACGATTAGCCACCAACTTTCCATTCAGGTTCTCGTTATCGTCGTCTTCATCAAGGGTGGAACCGAGAATGTTCAATCCGTCTTCGAATACAGGCGAGTCCATAAAGTCACCCAGATTCTCTTTGGCTTTAAAGAGAGAATTTACTAGATCGATACAAACAGATTCGTTTTCACAGGCAGTTGCTATGAAAGCGCTTCGCTTGGATGGAGATTTTAAACTGGCTAAGTAATAGATCTCTTGAATGCGATCCCACTGGGCGCGGTCCATTCAATTGCTCCTTTGGCTGCGACTAAGTCGTAGTGGAAGTGCCTAAGGTTGCTGTGCAGTTCTGAGTTGGCCTGTATTCTGCCCTAAATCACTTAGAATGACACAGCAAAATTATGGGTCAACAATGATGTACCCTGGATAATCATTGGTGCTGTTCCCGAGTTGATGTAACGTTTTGTATTTCGTTTCATTGGGAGTGGAGTCTCTTCTTTTTATCCGTTGGGAACGCTGAAAGCGTTTTGTCTCGAAGCCCAGGGTTGAGCTTTGGCAACCCTGGGTAACCATACGAACAAATCGCTCAACTCCGAAGGCGTTGCGACCCGGTCGAGCATTCTCGTTCAATTACACGTTCGACGTTCTTCTGGCTCTCGCAACCGGCGCAACTCCTTCGAAGTTGATTAGCTTGCGTCGCTTGCTACCCCGGGGTTGCCAAAGCTCAACCCCGGGCTGTGAGATGAAACGCTTTCAGCGTTGCCAATGTCGATACGGCAGGTCTTAGCAAAAAATGGAAACACATCAAATTACAAACCTATTGCAGGCATGGAACGGCGGTGATTCTCAAGCTTTCGATCAGCTTTTGCCGTTGGTGGACCATGAACTCATAAGGATCGCGCGCGGACGCCTGAAAGGGGAACGAACAGGCAATACTTTTCAAACTGGTGACCTACTGAATGAAGCCTTGATAAAACTCCTCGGCCACGACGTTAGCTGGACCAGTCGAAAACACTTTTATGCTCTGGTCGCCAGACGAATGAGCCAGGTCCTCATCGACCACGCGCGGAAAAAACACGCCAAAATAAACGGTGGGGGAATGAAACGTACGGATTGGGACGACAAGTATGGTCCTTCTGAAAAGAAGTCCCGCGAAATCGTAGCGGTGAATGAAGCCCTAACGAGTCTAAGTCAGATTGACGAACGTAAAGCGCTCATTGTCGAGTATCGCTACTTCGTCGGATTGACCATCGCCGAAGTTTCCAAACTTCTCCAGATTGCCCCTTCAACTGTTCAACTGGAGTGGGACTTCGCGCGCCTTTGGCTCAAACAACAACTTACGAACAACGGTGAATCAATATACTCCTCTGTGATTTTTGACGTTCTTACTCCTATGAAAAGAGGCGGCGATTCATAACGAAGTTTTTGTGAGTCGTTTTCCGCATCGATTCAAGATGCCTGATTGAAACGATCTGAAACCTTTTCGTTTTGCAGTTCCGCGTGGCTTCCAGTTATATTGAGAAGCGAGCCCATCTCGGAATTGCAATCATGTCACCAATATTCAGACAACCAAGTTTGTTGCGGCTCCCCGTCTTTATAATCACGGCCCTTGCTTTGTGCTTCAATGCGTCTCCAGTAACAAAAGCACGCAAGCAGCAAAGTTCCAATCAGCAAACTCAGCGACCCCGACGCGTTAGCGGCGCTGAACAACAGCAAGATCCTAAAAAACCTGCGACTACGGATTCGTCGGATGAAGTTGACGAAGGCGACGTCGTGCGAGTTGAGACGCAAATGGTTTCGGTGCCGGCAGTTGTTACGGACCCCGCCGGTCATCCACTGCCTAATTTGAAGGCCGAAAACTTCACGCTTCTCGAAGACGGCCAGACCCAGACAATCACGAACTTTGGAACGAGCGACGCGCCGTTTGAAATCGCGCTGTTACTCGATACGTCGGGGTCAACTCGTGAAGACGTCGATTTGATCCGGAGCGCTGCCAACAGTTTTATTGCGGCGTTGCGTCCGGGTGATCGAGTTGGAGTTGTGGCTTTTAATCAGGCGCAGACAATAAAAGAACCGATTGCGACCGTTGAAGTGTTGTCAGAATTGACGAGCGATCGACAAGCATTAACAACGGCGATTGCGAACCTCGGCAGTTCAAACGGAACACCTTTCTACGATGCGCTCGAACAAGTTGCCGACAAAATTTTTCGCCAACCGGTCACGGACCAGGTGAGACGACGCGCCGTGGTAGCGCTGACGGATGGAGTTGATTCAGCGAGCAATTCTGATTTCGGTAGTGCGAAGTTGAAACTATCTCGCGCCGGAATCGCTTGTTACTTTATCCAGGTAAACACCGAAGACTTTGTAGAAGATCGTTTGATGAAAGACTGTGAAGACGATGGTCGACTTGCTCTTTCACAACGTCAGCTACAACGTTATCGACAGTTATTCGTGCCGCGCGCCAGTGCAGAGGACTATCAAAACTTTTGCCAGATGGGCCAATTTGAAAAGATGTCGATTAGCAGAGAGCTTTACAATCTGGCCCGGCGTGAAATGAATGATCTGGCGAAGGTTTCCGGAGGACGAAGCTTTACTGCTACGGATCTGTCTGATGCGCGTGCTGCTTTCGCCCGTGTGGCCGCCGACATTGGCACATTATACAGTTTAGGTTATTACCCAACTAACAAAGCCCGCGATGGAAAATTCCGGGCGATTCAGTTACAAGTTCGAGGCTTGAAAGAGAAAGCCCAGATTCGCGCTCGCGATGGATATTACGCACCGAAGGAATAGGGTGCTTTGAGCTTTGTCCTTAGTTTGTTAGCTGAAAGTCCGCTTTGAATTAACACTTCAAACGCGAGTACAAACTTCGAACGGAAAGCGCAAGTACCAAGCAAAGTACCAAGCACAAAGCACCAAGCAAAGTATATGGACCAATTTAACCGAATCTTATTAATCGTTCTCGATGGCGCGGGTATTGGCGCAATGCCCGACGCGCCCGAATGGGGTGACGCGGGTTCCGACACATTCGGACACATTCTCGAGTCACGAAAACTCAACCTGCCCAACCTGCAGCGTTATGGCCTCGGCAACATTAGACCATTGAAGGATCTGCCGCCGATCGAACATCCGGTTGGTTCGTATGGTCGTTGTGCTTTGCGTTCAAACGGCAAAGACACGACAACGGGACACTGGGAGATGGCTGGAATAATTCTCGAGCACGCCTTCCCAACTTATCCGAATGGCTTTCCTGAAGTTGTTATCGATCGCTTTGTGAAAGAGACGGATGTGCCAGGCATTCTCGGCAATATTCCAGCGTCTGGAACCGAGATCATCAAGGTGCTCGGTGAAGAACACGTCAAGACCAGGAAGCCCATCGTTTATACTTCGGCTGATTCAGTTTTCCAAATTGCGGCCCACGAAGAAGTCATTCCCATCGATCGTCTCTATGAGATTTGTGAAACGGCGCGACGTATTCTCGATGGCGAACATAAAGTCGGTCGCGTAATTGCTCGCCCGTTTTTGGGCCAACCGGGTTCCTTCTATCGCACCGAAAATCGTCACGACTACGCTGTTCCACCGCCGCGTGAGAACTTGTTGCCGGCGTTGGCTGACGAAGATCTCGATGTGGTTTGTATAGGGAAGATTGCTTCGATTTACGATTCGATGGGCGTGACGAAAGATTTAACCGCCAAGAATAATCAACAGTCGATCGACCAAACTATCAAAGCTCTCGGCGAAGACTCACATGGTCTAATCTTCTCTAATCTCGTCGACTTCGACATGTTGTATGGACATCGACGCGACACTGAAGGTTATGCAAAAGCTTTGGAACACTTCGACGATTACTTGCCGAAGATTGAAGCGGCAATGCGTGATGACGATCTGATGATGATCACGGCAGATCATGGAAACGATCCGACGTTTCCTGGCTCCGATCACACACGCGAGTACGCGCCGTTGTTAGTTTATGGAAAGAAGGCGAAGGCAACGGATCTAGGGACTCGTGATTCGTTGTCAGACATCGGCCAAACGATAGCGGAAAACTTTGGCTTGAAACTAGCGGCTGGTGAGAGTTTTCTGAAGAGTCTGATTTAACCTCTGCGTCTCTGCGTTTCTCTGCGTCTCTGTGTTAACCGATGTGCCAATTAAATGTGCCTGAGTTTTAACACAGAGACGCGGAGAACGCAGAGACGCAGAGGAGAACCTACGCGTTTGGATCTTTCAGCACGCCGATGAATGGTAGATTTCGATAACGCTCGGCGTAATCAAGTCCATAACCCACCACAAATTCGTCAGGAATTTTGAATCCCAGGTAGTCGATCTGCACTTCCTTCTCGCGGCGGTCAAACTTGTCCAGCAACGCTGCCAACCTTACGCTCGCTGCACCGCGTGACTTCAGATTCGCAAGCAGATAAGAAAGCGTAAGACCTGTGTCGACGATATCTTCGACGACGAGGATGTCGCGCCCTTCAATCGGCACATCGAGATCTTTCATGATCCGAACCTCACCGGAAGTTCTGGTTGACGAGCCATAACTCGAGATCGCCATAAACTCAATACTCAAGCGCGCATCGATTGCCCTCATGAGATCGCTGAGAAAGAAACACGCGCCTTTCAAAACACCGATCAATAAAGGATTCTTGCTGGCATACTCAGCCGTAATTTCCGCACCCAATTCCTTGATCCGCTCGCGAATCTGTTCCTCGGTAAAAAGGACATCTATATTTGGATTATGAAACTCGGAAACGAGTTGAGTCGAAGAAGTGGCCAACTTTTTTCTCCTGAGACTGCGAATATTTTTTGCAAGCTAAGACGTTTGCGTATGTGCCGTGTGGTGCGACATACTATTCGCGCTCTTCCTATTGGTCAATGCCATCAATGAAATCGACGGAGATAAAACAGTAATGCGAAAAGCGTTCGTGCTGAATCGTCTCGTTTGTCTGTCGATCGTCAGTACGATCTTCTTAATTGCGGCTCCCACTCTTTGGGCGCAAAGCGCTGCGATTCAACCTTGTGAACAGGCGCCGGCGCCGAAACCAGGAACGACCACAACGCCAGTCAAAGTAGCGGCGAAGGCGAGCCAGACAGTCATCGATTCCAGTATTCCCGAGGATCCGGAGCTACTAAAACTGCTCGCGCCATACTCTGAAAAAGTGCGCGAGCTAAGCATAGTGATCGGAACGTTAGACGAGAAGCTGACTAAGACTAACGTGGGAGCTGGTTCAATCGGTCATCTCGTCACTGACGCGATGCTCGCTGCTGCGCGTAGTAAAAGTACAAAGCTTGTAGCGGTAGCGATCACTAATGCGGGCGGCCTGCGCAAGAACGATATTTCCGCCGGTCAGTTGCGCGCGAGCGACATCTTTGAACTATTGCCGTTCGAGAATGCGCTGATTACTTTGGATCTTACAGGTGAACAGCTAAAGAAGATCACTCAAGCCGGAACGAGAGACGCCCAAGCGGGGCTGCAGGTTGAGTATCGTTGGAACGATCAGAATCGGACCGAAGTCTTGAGCGTGAAATTGTTGGACGACAAAGGCGCTGCGCATGAAATCGATCCGAAGGCAATCTATACGATCGTCACGATCGACTATTTATATAATTTGAAGAGCGGCGCGTATGCTGTGTTCCAGGACGCGAAGAACATGGTCCCGTTGAACCTCACGATGCGTGACGCCGTCACCAATTATATAAAAGCCGAAACATCTGCTGGCCGGCATATTAAGTCAACTCTTGATAAGCGCTTTGTACAGATCGGTCCTGGTCCAACAAAAGAAGAGGCGCCACCCCAATGATTAATCGTCGTAAGTTTTTAAGTAACTCGATCGCGTTTGGCGCAGCGCTTGGTTTGCACCAGCGATTCGGAATTGCGAGTTCGTTGATCGCACCTTCCGATACCGTTATCACCATCCTTCACACGAACGACACGCATTCCCAAATTGATCCATTGCCTGACAACGATAAGTATGCGGGCAAAGGTGGAATCGCGAGGCGCGCCACGCTCGTTAAGCGTATTCGTAAAGAGAACCCGAACACGTTGTTGATTGATGCGGGTGATGTTTGTCAGGGCACGCCTTACTTCAACTTCTTTAGAGGTGAAGTCGAATACAAGGCGATGTCGGCCATGGGCTACGACGCCGGCACACTGGGAAATCACGAATTCGATAATGGTCTTTCATCTTTGGCCGCGGCTTTAAAGTTTGCAAACTTCGACATCGTTTCTTCGAACTACGATGTGAAAGGCACAGTGCTGGAGCCGATCGTTAAACCTTATGTGGTGAAGACGGTTGCGGGAATTCGCATCGGGTTGTTTGGCCTCGGCATTAGTCCTGTGGCTTTGATCGATCCAGCCAACTTTAAAGGCGTTACGTATAAAGATCCGGTCGCCAGTGCCAAAGAAATAGTGCAAACGTTACGCGACAAAGAGAGATGTGCACTCGTGGTTTGCATGTCGCATCTTGGTTATTCCGACAATCCACGCCCGAATTATTTAGGGGACGCGCAGGTTGCCGCCCAGGTGGACGGAATCGATTTTATTGCCAGCGGGCACGCGCACCTGTTCATGAAAGAACCGGTGATGCAAAAACAACCCTGCGGCGCCGAGACGATGATCTTTCAAGTTGGAAAGAGTGGGATTAACCTGGGGCGGGTTGATTTTACGTTCCGGCAAGGTAAAGTCGTGGCGTTTAATGGATCGCTGGTTGGCGATGTTGTTTAGGAACGCAGGCGTCCGCGCCTGCTGGTTAGTTTAGAGGTCCTTTGATGAAGCATGCAGGCGAGACGCCTGCGCTCCTAACTTATGTCTGATGAAACTCGAGATCGTGTTCGCGCTTTAGTTCGCGACGTACTCGCGAAAGCGATACCTGATGAAGCTGCGCCTGCGAGTCGCTTCGTTCAAGTCGCGCCGCCGGAAAAGACTGAAGCGCCAACGACAGTTACGCGCGATGAGTCTTCCAAGAGTGTAATCACTGAAGACGATGTGCGCGGGCTCGAATCAGGATCTGTTTTGCGTATCGGTGAAGATTCTCGTCTTACTCCGCTTGCTGCTGATGTCGTCAAAGAAAAGGGAATTGAACTGGTCCGTCGCCAGGGGCGTCGTGGTTCAAAAGCGACGAAGTTGATTGCCGTTGGCGCGGATCACGGCGGCTATCAAATGAAGGAAGAGTTGAAAACTTTTCTTGAAGAATTAGGCCATCGGGTCCATGACTTTGGCACCAACTCGGAAGAGGCTGTCGATTATCCCGATTTCGCTCACGCCGTCGCGCGCGCCGTTTCGAATGGCTCTTCTGATGTTGGCATTATCATCGATGGCGCGGGCGTTGGCAGTGCAATGACGGCGAACAAAGTTCCCGGTGTGCGTGCGGCCGCGTGTTATTCGGTTGCTGTCGCTAAGAATTCTCGCGAGCACAACGGCGCGAATGTGCTGAGTCTTGGCAGTAAAACGATCAGTAGTAAAGAGATGCGCGAAATTGTTTCCGCCTGGCTGGCCACCGAACTCACCGAGGAACGACATAAGAAACGAGTGGCGAAGATCGATGCTGTGCAGAAACAGTATCAATGCTGAATGGGACTTAACCACCAAGGCTCGAAGACATAAATTAAAAAAGTTGAACTTCACTCAGTCAAATTCTTTGTGCCTTTGTGGTTAATTCCTTCCCGTCTCTTCAGAATGCTAGAATAATTCCTAATCAAATGTCCTACGCAAACAACGGCAATTACGAATTACTGGTTGAGCAGATCACAGACGCCATCGTCGCGCGTTTGAATGGTGATGGTGAACAGGCGGCGATGTGCGGTTGCACGTCGGAATGTTTCAATCGCTGTCCCGAGCGCATGCATCGTATCGTTGATGCCGGCGCGGCTCGAATTGGCTTGATATTGGGCCAAACCGGATCCGCGCGCGATTGGGCCAGCCTCGTCGATCATACCTTGCTAAAGCCGGAAGCTACTGACGAAGACATCAAGAAGCTGTGTGAAGAAGCGGCGACTTATCGTTTTGCTTCAGTCTGTGTAAACCCGACGTGGGTCCGAGTTGCTGCTTGCAGTCTGCAGGGAAGTGGTGTGCCGGTTTGCACGGTTATCGGTTTTCCCCTTGGCGCTACCTTGCCAGACGTGAAAGCTTATGAAGCGCGGCGGGCGATTTTTGACGGCGCGCGAGAAGTGGACATGGTGATCAATGTCGGCGCGCTGAAGAGTGGTGATGATTGTCTGGTTGAGCACGACATTCGCGCCGTGGCTGAAGTAGCACACGAATACAACGTGATCTGTAAAGTGATTATTGAGACTGCGCTGCTGACTGACGAGGAAAAGGTGCGCGCGTGTGTGGCCGCCAAAAATGCGGGTGCTGATTTTGTTAAGACCTCAACCGGCTTCGCAAAAGGAGGCGCCACAGTTGCTGATGTGGCGTTGATGCGCAAGACAGTCGGCGCTGATTTGGGTGTTAAGGCTTCGGGTGGTGTGAAGGGACTTGAAGACGCCCGCAAAATGGTTGAAGCGGGCGCCACGCGAATTGGCGCAAGTGTGGGGGTAAAGATCGCACAAGAAGCCGCCGGCAAGACTCCGACCCAAACCGCTCCAACGGCTTATTAGTTTCGAGTCTGAAGTTTCGAGTCTGAAGTTTCGAGTTTCGGGTTTCGAGTTTCAAGTTGGAGAACTCGAAACTCAAAACTCAAAACTTTAAACTCGAAACTCTAAACCAAACTTCTTGATAGCTTTGTGACTTCCGTCTATTCTTCCTCCGTAATCCAACATCAAAATCAATCCGGTGACGACAAATGCCTGCGAGTCCTAAACTGTTGGCGGTAATACTCGGCGGAGGCGCGGGGAATAGACTCTACCCTCTTACTCAACAACGTTCTAAACCAGCCGTACCACTTGGGGGAAAGTATCGGCTGGTCGATATCGCGCTCTCTAATTGCATCAACTCCGACATCCTGCGCACCTTTGTGCTGACGCAGTACAACTCGGCCTCGCTTAACCGTCACATCGCGCAGACCTATCGCTTCTCGCATTTCTCGAATGGCTTTGTCGAGATTCTGGCTGCCGAGCAGACACCCGAAAGTCCACAGTGGTTTCAAGGTACAGCCGACGCGGTCAGGCAAGTGCTCCCGCATATTCGCGATTGGGGAATTGATACGTTGCTGATCTTGTCAGGCGATCACCTGTATCACATGGACTATCGTTTGTTTCTGGCGAAGCATCACAACACCAACGCCGATGTCACGGTCTCAGTAATTCCGTGTGAACCGAAGCCAGCCAGTGAGTTTGGCCTATTAAAGACTGACGAGAATGGTCGGATCGTCGAGTTCAAAGAAAAGCCAAAGGGTGACGAACTATTGTCGATGCAGGTTGATACGACGAAGCTTGGTCTCGATGCTAACGAAGCGGCGCGCCGGCCGTATCTCGCGTCGATGGGAATCTACGTGTTCAAGTACGACAAGCTTGAAGAGTTGTTAGCGCAGGATTCGAAGTGGGTCGACTTCGGGCGGGAAATAATTCCCGCGGCAATCAAGTCCGGCCAGGTGCAAGCCCACATGTTTGACGGTTACTGGGAAGACATCGGAACGATTGGCGCGTTCTTCCGCGCGAACCTGGATCTCACCACCAAGATCCCACAATTTAATCTCTTCGATGCCGAGGCGCCGATTTATACCCGCGCGCGCTACTTGCCGCCTTCAAAAATTGAAGATTCTCAGATAGACGATTCGATCGTCAGCGACGGCTGCATCATCAATGGGGCCAAGATTACTAATAGTATTATTGGCTTGCGCAGTCGGATATCTAAAGGCGTGCAACTCGATTCGACGTATATGATGGGAGCCGATTACTATCAAACGTTTGAGGAGATGCGCGATGATTTGGGTAAAAGAATTCCGCGGGTTGGAATAGGCGAGGGAAGTATTGTCCGCCGCGCCATTATCGATAAGAACGCACGCATCGGCGCGGGATCGCGACTGTTGAATGAAGCCGGAGTGGTTGACGCCGACAGTGAAGACAAGTCGTACTATATTCGCGATGGCATCATCATCATTCCCAAGAGTGCGCTTATTCCGGAAGGTACTGTGATTTAAGTTATGGCTCGAGGTTGGGAAAGCAAAGCAGTCGAAGATCAGATTGAGGAGCGCAAGCAGAAGCGTTTACAGCGACCGACTGAGGTTCTCTCGCCCGCGGAGCGCCAACGTAACGAGAAGTTAGCGTCGTTACAACTTTCTAAGTCTCGCTTGCTTGATCAACTGGAACGAGTTACACATCCCACGCATCGCAGCACTTTGCAGAATGGATTGAGAGCAATAGAGCAGGAGATTGAGGAAGTAATGTCCGATGTGGTTTAGAGCTTCTACAAACTCCACTACGCTGCGGCTTGGCCGTCTGTTGTGAGGAATGGCTCCGCCTTTCCGTTAAAGCGTGCGCTATAACTTGGGCTACGTCCTTCGACCCGGATATTTTTTTTTCACGCGCTATTTGTTAATGACGCGCCTAAAGAGGGCACAGCCCAGAACCAAAGGCCCATGAACGGAAAGGCAGAGCCCTTCCTCACAACAGACGGCCAAGCCGTATCGTAATTGAGTTTGCAAAAGTCGCTGAAGCATATCGAACTCACGTTAATGTCTTACTTTAACTAGATGCCGCTTAATAAGGTTCCTACTCGCGAATATCACCCTGCAACCGTCACACGCAGTAAAGACCAGGCTAAACAACCCGCGAAAATCCCTTTCCTCAAACTGCCGAAGGACAAAGTTAATGTAGAGGTCGAAGTTAATGGACGTGTGGTCAGGTTAACCAATCTCGGTAAACTCTTCTGGCCGAAGCTCGGAATCACCAAACGAGATCTCATTCAGTACTACATCAACATTGCGCCGGTCCTGTTGCCACACCTTAAAGACCGAGCAATGGTGATGAAGCGATATCCAAACGGCGCCGGAGAAGAGTTCTTTTTTATGAAGCGTGCTCCATCGCCGCGTCCCAACTGGATTGAGATCTGTGCGATCGAACATTCATCGGGAAACATAATAGACTTTCCGATGATTCAGGATCTGGCTTCGTTGATGTGGGTGATCAACCTGGGTTGCATCGATCTGAACCAATGGTATGCGAAGTGTGACGACGTAGATCGGCCGGATTACCTGCACTTTGATCTCGATCCGATTCCGGGAGCTTCGTTCGACACAGTTGTTGAAGCAGCGCTTTTTCTAAAGACGGCTTTCGATGCATTGAAGATACCGAGTTATCCAAAGACGACCGGTTCAAAGGGAATTCACATCTACATTCCTATTCAATATGGTCCAACTCAGAAACAGGTATGGACCTTTGCCAAGCAGTTTGCTCATGCAGTGGCCGGTGAAGCGAAGGACTTGTTAACAGCCGTGTATCAGGTTTCAAAACGGCCAAAGGGAAGAGTGTTGGTTGACTATAATCAAAATGCGTGGGGACGAACGTTGGCTTCAGTTTATTCAGTGCGACCGAAAGAGCAGGCGTCAGTATCGACGCCCGTAAAGTGGAGCGAACTCAAGAAGGGCATCGCGCTTGATGACTTTCGCATAGACAACGTGCCCGCGCGCGTTAAGCGACTCGGTGACCTGTATCAGCCGATGCTGGAGAAAAAGGGAAGGTTCAAACTCGAGGATTACTTTTAGCGGGGAGGAGTTAACCACGAAGGCCCAAAGGCACAAAAGAAGGAAGGGAGAAGATAGAAGCTGCGTCTTATTCTTGCCTTTGTGTCTTTGAGCCTTTGTGGTTAAGTCAGTCTCAAATCTGAGGTCTCAACGTTTACTTGAACCGTCGGCATCCCTACACTTGAAGTTATGAACGAACAAGGAGAGGTTTGGACTGTTGGACACTCAACGCATTCGGCTGAGGTGTTTGGTGAACTTCTCAAAGCTCACGACATCGAGACACTCGTTGATGTTCGCAGTTTTCCGGGTTCGCGTCGCTACCCTCAATTCAACAAAGAAAACCTCGCGCAATTTCTCAGGTCGATAGGAATTGAGTATGTCCACCTTCCGGTTCTCGGCGGGCGTCGGCGGCCCAATCCGAATTCACACAATACTGGATTGAGAAACGATTCGTTCCGCGCCTATGCGGACTACATGGACACGGAATCGTTTCAGGAGGGAATTGAGGAGTTACTTCAACTCTCAGCGAGCAGCCGGACCGCGATGATGTGCGCCGAATCACTGTGGTGGCGTTGTCATCGGAGTCTGGTTTCGGATTATTTGAAATGGAAAGGTGTTGAAGTGCGCCACATTCTGAATGCAAAGAAGACTGAGCTTCATCACTTCACTTCAGCGGCGCGGATTGTGGATGGAGAACTCACTTATCGCGGACTACTCGATGTCGTTTGAAAACTTCCTCTCTGCGTCTCTGCGCCTCTCTGCGTCTCTGTGTTGAAAATAGATTCAGCTACAACAAGTAATCTTCAATACAGAGACGCAGAGGGACGCAGAGACGCAGAGAGGAAGTCACTGGTTAATGTACCTTGCTGTGCCAGACTTTCGCTTTGGCGCCTTTCTTACGTCGCTTCACGCCCGTGCGGCGAGGGATCTTCTCTGGATCACCTGTAGACGCTTTCTCGACGTCTCCACCTTCATCTTCCGCAATCTCTGCCAGCGTCCGGCGAGTGAGAATCGAAACCGGCGCAATCTCAGTCACGTCTTCAGTGGTCGTGTAGTAGTCGCGATGCTTGATTAGTAACCACTGTCTGCCGCGCGTGCGCACGAGGACCCACGAGCCTTTAAGTTTCTCTCCATCAAGAGTGAACTTAAGTTCGCCGTCCTTAAGTGCCGCGCCCACATCTTCACCCTTGTTCTCGGGCATAAACGTGCCGTAGTCCCAGACCATCACGGTGCCGCCGCCGTATTCGCCTTCTGGAATCACCCCTTCAAACTTCGCATAGTCGACCGGATGATCCTCGACTTCCATAGCCAGTCTTCTCACAGTTGGATCCAAGGACGGTCCTTTAGGAACGGCCCACGATTTCAAAACGCCATCAGCTTCCAGACGGAAGTCGTAATGAAGTTGCGTGGCCCGATGCTTTTGAATGACAAACATTCGGCCCGTCCTGGTCTTTTTCTTCGTTGGACCAGGCTCAGGCGTCTTATCAAACTTTCGTTTTTTCTTATATTCGGTAAGCGAAGCCATCGGAAGTAGTCAAGCCTAAAGTGATTCTTTAAGTGTGATGAAGTCGTTGAAATTCTTCTCTACATGCCCTGCGACGCCGCCAATTCGGTTGCTACTTCAGGCTCGCTGACAAACTCATCGGTCAGCTCCGGTTCTTCGGCGAAGAGCTCGGTTTGAATTGGATCGAGACCAAGCGCTTGTCTGACGCGGGCAAAACTTCGACGATGAATTGGCAACGCGCCGAGTTCCTTCAACGCTTTGCAGTGTTCGGGAGTCGGGTAGCCTTTATGTGACGCGAAGCCGTAGCCGGAATACTGAGCATCGAGCTTATGCATGTGCGCGTCGCGAGTTGTTTTGGCGATGATCGAAGCAGCCGCGATACTGGCTGATAAAGCATCACCGCGAATGATGCCTCGCTGTGGGGTTGTGCAGTTTGGAATCTTCCGCGCATCAACCAGGATGAAGTCCGGATTTGAACTCAAACCTTCAACCGCGCGTTGCATCGCGAGCAGGCCGGCGTGATAGATATTGATCTTGTCGATCTCTTCAACCTCTGCAACTCCGACTGACCAACAAAGAGCGTCTTGTTTGATTTGAACTGCAAGTTCATCGCGCTTTTCCGGGTCGAGGATCTTCTTCGAATCGTTAAGTCCGCGGAGCTTGTAATTCTGGGGAAGGATCACGGCGCCGGCGACAACCGGGCCGGCTAGTGGCGCCATGCCGGCTTCGTCCACGCCGGCCACCATGCCAAACCCGTCCGCCCATAATTCGATTTCGAACCTAAGCAGAGTGTGAAGACGTTGACCTTCTGCGCGATTGCTGCGATAACGCCCGCGAATGCGTTTCGCTAACTGCTGAGCGCCCTGGCGACCGTCGGTGTCGAGGGCCTCAAGTAAACCCTTAGGTACAGGTCTACGCTTGTTAACGAATCTTTCGTTGAGTTCAGGAATAGATTTGCGAAGGAGTTCTTCGAGAGATGGCATTAGTAACTCAGAAACCTCATTAGGACCGCAGGCGTCCTCGCCTGCTTTGCGCCGGTAAAAATAAACTTAACGCTCGCAAGCGCTAGTCTCTTTTCACCTCTCAAGAATGTCAAGACAAGCAGCAGTTTTTTCGCTTTAGCGTTTGAAAGAGAATGATATTCTCTGACCCACCGGGTGGTACTGACTCTGATCCACCCGCGAGGTCGTACTGACTAACCGATAACTAATGAGGAAACCCCCAAGTTTGGAACCTAAGAAACTACCTCAACACTGGCTGCGACTCGTCGGAATCCTGCCGCTACTTTTCTTTGTAGCGCAGACAGTTCACTACTGGCGAATTAATGAGCTCGGCAACTTGCTCTGGATGTGCAATGTTGGGAATCTGATGTTTGCCATTGGCCTCTTCTTTTGGATAAGACGCCTGATGCTGGTGGCAATCATCTGGACGATTCCCGGTTTACTCATCTGGATACTCTACGTCGTATTAGCCTGGGGTTCGTTCTTCAGTTCATTCCTGGCGCATGTGGGCGGACTTGTCGTGGGAATGTTCGTTCTCAGACAAATTGGGATGGATCGGCTCACGTGGCTGTACGCTTTTGCGTGGTATCTCGCGATTCAACTCTTGTCCCGCCTAATTACTGCCCCAAATCTAAATGTAAATCTGGCCCATTCGATCCAACCAGGTTGGGACCATGCCTTCGGAGCTTATTGGCAGTTCTGGATAGTTTTGACGCTGGCGGTAGGTTTCTCGCTCTTCGGTTTAGACTTAGCTTTAAGACGAGTTTGGCCAGGAAATGACAGGTAATGCCGGTTGGATCGCAATGATTTCTTCATGGAGATGTCACGACAAATTTTCATTTCTTTGCTGGGATAGGACTGGTGGACGTGGTATTATCCAAGCGTTGAATACCCCTTTTCCTCCTGTGGGTATAGTTGGCGCGGCGGACGGCAAAAACCGCCGCGCTTTTTTATGCCCACTCGTTGAAGTTTTCCTTTAATAGGTAATGGTGAGTGTCGCTAATTAGGAGCGCAGGCGTCCCCGCCTGCTTCTTCGCGCCTAAAACCTTCGAGGTGTGATGTGCCGCGAGCCAGGCAGGCGAGGACGCCTGCGCTCCTAGAACCTGCCTGAGCGTCGATTCGGATCTACCAGCTTATGTAGCACTGGAGCATTTTGGCGGTTGTCATCTGCGATGATCGAGCCGTTCGAGTTGAAGATGTAGCTGTCTCTCGAGCGCACCGCCAGATTAGGTTCATTTGCCCTGATCCGAATTTGTCGCCGCTCGCCCGGTTGACCCGAATTCTTGGGATAGTAGCCAATGCTGTACTGACGTCGCAGTTCCTCTGCTACGTTCGCAAATGCCATCGACATGTTTTGCACACTATCGGCTTCATAACGACGTCCGCCCGTATCGTCAGCCAGCGCCCGCAGATATTCATCAGCAGTTTGGTAGTCATTGTTACGACCGTTGCGTCGTCCACCCGGGTAACCTCCTCCGCCTCCACGCGGATAGCCGCCACCGCCAGGATAACCACCGCCGCCACGACCACTGCGCCGTCCTCCGCCAAAAATGCCGCCGAGGATTTGGCCGAACACGTCACCAGGATCAGATGGATAGATCACGGTGCCACCACCGCCAGTGTTTGCGACGTCATTCGCTGTGTTGTACTGGACTGTGTAAATCAGTGCATCCAGTTCCTGAGCGTCGGTGATGTTGCTATCGAAACTAGCCCGTTTGCTGGTTGTATCTACTCCGTCGGTAAAAAGTACGATTGCTTTCCGGCCCTGTATCCTGTTCAACTCATGATTAATGACACTGTCAACCGCGTCGTAAAGGCGAGTGCCGTCACCCGTGTGGGTGCGACGAATCGCTCTTTCGAGTTTAGACCTGTCGCTCGTGAAATCCGATAAGACGTTGATGTTGTCGTTAAAAGAAACAACCATCACGCGGTCGTCCGGGCGAAGTTGACTAATGAAGGTGATTGCCGCGTCTTGAATGTCTTCCAAACGGAACTGCGTGGAAGGACTCGTATCGATCATGAGCACGACCGAAAATGGTTTGTCGACTGATGAGAAGAACGCTACTTCCTGTTCGACCCCGTTGTCCCACAGCCGAAAATCTTCCTTGTGAAGATTGGGCACGTAGCGTCCATCTCGGTCCATTACGCTGACCGGGATAGTGACGAGCGTGGTGTTGACCTTAATTACGTCACCAGCATCGACTTCTTCCGGACCAGTCTGTTGTTCTCCGGTTGACGCTGAAGGCTGTCGATTATTTGGATAATTGGCGCCGCCAAGTACAGGAGGTCGTGCCGGAGTGGTCTGACTACCTTGTGTAGGTTTAGAACTCGACTCTGTTGAACTACCGACACGTCGTGCGCGAGTTTGACCGGCGGCGACTGTGGTCAGTAACAGCGTTAAGGAGAAAAGCACTAATAACGCACCATATTTCTTCATAATCGGCTCCAATCGCAGCGCGAGTCAGACCTGTTGCGCCGACCTCGCTTGGATGCAGTCCTACAGAAAGAGATGCTTGCGGTTTTTGGATTCAGGGAAGAGAAAACCGTTTGAGCTTAATAAAGATAACTCCTTAAGGACAGGGGAGCAAGGCGATAAGGGATTGCAGATTTCAGATTGCAGATTTCAGATTGGATAGGACCTGGCTCCGATGCTAACGGTTTGCTCAATCTGCATTTCTGCAATCTGTAATGTTCCCGACCCACCCGTTACCTCGAGGTGGTACTGACTTGGTTCAGGGCGTTCCACAGTAACGGTAGAGTGGCCCACGACTGTCCGCGGTGTTGTGGCCTAAAGGCGAAGAGTATGATGCGTCCCTTGCCCACCGATGTTTCTGCTAAGGCGATCTGTCCCCGCAATTTATCTTCACCGAGTAGCCAGCCTGACAGCAGCACGTTTTCCTTTGCGTATCTTGCAATCACTCGTACGTTGCTATCTGAGGTTGAGAAAGCTGAGCTGTTGATGAAGTAGCCGGGAAGTGTGGCGGGCAGCGTTGCACTCAATGGATTTTTGGTATCGAGTTCAAGCGAAACAATTGAACCCGGACAATAAAAGTCAGACGAACGTAGTCCATCAAGTACATTCCTGATTGGCAAATTGAATTGCCGGATTGCAAACTCACAAGCAGCGTCGAAACAGATCAACGTGCCGCCATTGTTTACAAACTCTTTCAAGTTTGACGACCCTGCTTCGCCGATTCCGCCGGTATATTCAACAGGCAGAGAACCCGCTGCGTTACCTTCAATGATTTCGCGGCTACGTTGGGATGGAAGCACGATGACATCGAACTTTGATCCGAGTTCGCCTTGTTTCACGCCGCTATCCTGGAGCGACGAATAAGATACATTGAACGTATCGAAGATGTACCTGGTCCAACCCTCATCCATATTTCCCGTTGAACCTTGATAGAGACCAATGCGAACCGGTTTGGTGATTGGTGACTTGATTGGCGAGGCCTCGCCACTGCGAGGGGGTAATCCGAGATCTTTTCTGACTTCATTCTCGTCCTTCAGCAGCGTTAACTTTTGCTGAGCCGCCGGTTCTTTGATTTCGGTCACTGCCGGAGCCGCGACTCCCAGTTGTAACGGCAAGGTCCAACCAGCCACGTCGTAAGGCCGTTCAGCCTCACCCGTGCCGGTTAGTCGGTTTGGATAAATTTGCGGTTCAAAAAGTGCAGCGACGTTAGCGCGTTGTGGCTGAGACAGAAAAACCAGGTAGCTTCCGGCGGGCACTTCCTGTGTCGTTGTATTCGTAATAACACTTCGATACGTCCCGAGCTTTTCAGCAGCGGCGTTTGTTCGTTGCAGGACTTGTGGTCCATACGTCATATGTAATTCGCTGTCGAGCCGAAATACTTCAACGCCCTGCTCAATAAGACTGCTTACCAACTTCGCAACTGCTTCGTCACGCGATAATCCTGCCGGAATCAGATACGCCATCGGTTCGTTCGGTTCAATTGGCTGCTCAATGTTTTTGCGGCCAAGCTCGTAAAAGTTTTGCAGGTAAGACGAGCGATATTTAGCTGCCAACGAAAGTATCCCGCGTGCCGCGATCAACTCCATGTCCATAATATTTCGTGGATGCCAGGTGCCGCCCGGCCAGGGGTCCGGAAAGTTTGTAGTTGCCTCAGCAGCGCTGCGCATGCCGCGAGTGCTTGAACGAGCCAGTTGTTCTGCGGTCACCTTTGCTGGTGTCATCAAACGCGCGCTCGCCGCTTCCGACAGGATTCCAATCGAGTTATGGAAGTAGGGCGCAGTGCGAAAACCTCCATGCCACCACGTGTCATAAAGCGCGTTTGTTAAGACGCCCTGAAAGCCAGCGGCTTGTAAATCGGCCGCCACTTTGTGACCGATCAGTCCAACCTGTCTCAACAGCAGCGGGTTAATGTTTGGATTTGGCGGATCGAAGAATGGTGGAATAAAGAGACGTGAGCCGGTTGCACCCTGTTGATGTACGTCGTAAACGATTTCAGGAAACCAATCGTGCCAGAACAGTCTGGTGATCAACTTCGTCTCGCGTAAATTCAACATGAACCAGTCGCGATTATCATCATGGCCCGCGTAGTAATGATATAGCTCCGGCGGTTCACGTCCTTCGTACGCAGTTCCCAAACTTTTCCGATACCAGTTGGCAACGATGTCGACTCCATCGGGATTTGGTGAAGGTATCAACAACAGGATCGTGTTTTGTAGGATCTCTTTTGTTTCGGCATCTTGTGCTACAGCCAGATCATAGGCCAACTGCATGGACATCTGCGAAGCGACGATCTCAGTGGAATGAATTGAACAGGAAACTGCGACTACAGTTTTGCCCCCGGCGATAAGTTGATCGCGCAAGGCGGACGTGGAAACTTTGCGTGGGTCCGCCAGTTGTCTCTGGATCTCTTTGTATTTATCGAGCGCCAGTATATTCTCTCGCGCGCTGATAATCGCCACGATCAAAGGACGCTTCAGAGTTGTTTGACCCAGCGTTTGAACTACGACGCGATCCGAAGCCTTATCGAGTTGGGTGAAGTAACTAGTGATCTGACTCCAGTCGGCAATCGTGCGATCGTCGCCGGGCGCAAAGCCGAGGACCGATTTAGGAGAGGGAATTGTAGCCGTCGAAACTGCCCTGCCACTAGTTCTTTGGGCCAACGACTGGACCGGAAGTATTAAAAAGCCCAACAAGGCGGACAAAGCGATTACGCCTAATCTATAGTTGACCATCCCGACGATTCCTTTGCGTAAAGATTTGATGGAAGAAACTACTGCGATCGAGAAAACTGTGTCTGGCGAGTCTAGCACAAGCAAACGAAGCTTGATCGGACGCCTGCATTACTGGTGGTCACTCTTCGTCGCCGGGGCACTGCTCGCGATACTAGGACCACCAATCCTCATCGTCGCCTGGTTATTGCGCAAACACGATCTGGTCTATCCAGTTGCTCGCTTCGGTGGCGGCGCGTGGCTAAAACTTAGCGGCGTATCGGTTAAGGTCACTGGACTTGAACGCCTCGATCCAAAGCAGACCTACGTCTTTGTTGCTAATCATCGCTCGTATCTCGACACGGCAACGCTATTCATCTACACAGGCCGGCGAATTGGACTACTCGCCAAGAAAGAACTGTTGAAAGTCCCGGTGCTTGGTGTCGGGATGGGCTTTGTGAATGTGATGGCTATCGATCGTAGTAATCGTGAGAGCGCAATCTCGACGACAGAAGCAGCCGCTAAACGAATTCAATCCGGAATTTCGTTTGGTGTTTTTGTCGAAGGGACACGGGCCAGGCCGGGTGAACTGTTGCCGTTTAAGAAGGGCGCGTTCTACATGGCGAAGCAAACGGGCGTGCCGGTAGTCCCGATTGCGATTAAGAATTCGGACGTCTTGATGGGCAAGGGAACTGGACAAGCTCGATCAGGTACGCTGGAGATGATCATTATGGAGCCCGTAAGCACCGACGGACTCCAAAGCGATCAGGATATTAACGACCTGATCGCCGGAGTCCGCCAGTCAATTGCTAAAGCGCTCGCTACCTGAATTCGTACGTTAGAATTCCGGTAAACCTCATCGTGATTCCATCCTGAACATACGGTTTGAAGACTGCCTGCCGTGCAGCCGCTTCTGCCGCGTCGCGCAAAACTGCAATGTTGTTGATTGCCTGCGCAAAAACTACCTTGCCGTTTTCATCAACGATTACTTTCACCTGCACTTTGCCAGTAGCTTTAACGCGTTTGGCTTCTTCGCTCATGGTCGGCTGAGGCAATGAAGTGGCCCGGCTGTTCAAATCACCAAGATCCACGGGCTTGATACTAGAGCCACCGGCGCCGGGAACTTCGTCTTCGCCGATTTCTGTAACCTTCAACGTCGCGTTCGTTGGGGCGAAATCCATGTAACGCACCTTCATACGAATGTGAAGCGAAGAGCCGTTGTCGAAAACTAACTCTTCGTCAGCGTATGAATAAGTCGGAAACCAAAACTTTCCATCGATATGTTCGCGGTAAGTTTCTACTGTAGGAAACTTATTGATCTTCGTTTCGGGAACACCCTTACCTTTGGTTTTAACGATCTGAAGATCCTGATCGTCGACCCAAATTCTGCCTGAGAACAATCGCTCTTTTGTTTTCTTCGGATCCGGTATTACTTTCGGTTGGACATCGAAGATGTAGAGATTAAGTTCATCAATCTTCTCTTTGCCGACATAGCGGATGTTGTACCTGGCAATCTTCGAAGGCTCCAGTGCGAATGGTTCGATACCACCAAGATCGTCGATGTCTTCCTGCGTTACTTCCGGCATCGATGACATCGGAAAGAAACTGATCTTCTCATAACGGTTTCCCTGATCGTCGAACGTGAACACAGACACTCGATGATACTCACCCATGACCTGCCCACCCATCCCGATGCTTTGCATCAGGGCGTCGCGCTTGAATGAGTAGGAGTTCAACGCTCTGCGAAACAGCGCTTCCTTGTTGGTGAAGGCCGCGATGATTTTTTCCGAATCGATCGAATCGGCTGCTGGTGTTGTAGTTGGTGTTGTAGTGGCCTGACCTCGCGCGTGGTCCACCGGTATTAGAAAAATTAGCAACAGGGCGGAAAGCGATAAGAGTTTTTGAAACTTAAGATTCTTCATTTATGACCTGGAAAGTTGGGATTGATTCAACGCTTCCCTCTGGAAGCAACATTGTCAGATGCTTTTTCCAAACAGACTTGTTGCCAGCGAAATTGGCCCGAAAAGCGCGGTCTGGGAATTTCCCTATATTCCCTATTGCAAAGTTTCATGCAAATGGTGTAAGGTGCCCATATTAGAATAAGTTAGAGACGGCCACCACTTTAACGAAGTTTCTTGAAAAACCTATAACCCTAAGATTAATGGCCGGATCGAAATTGAAAACTCAACGAATTCATAGGGGTCCTCATGTCGGCTACAGGTACTAGTCCTTATTCCGTGGAGCTTTACGGCGCGGGAGCGCAGACGTGACGCCGAGCGGCGGCGTTGCTTACACGGAAGGGCGATTACCAAGCTTTGGGAGGAGCTTGGTTTTACGTATTCTGGGCCGATGATGTGCGCGGTGATTAGCTGCTCCTTCTGGGCGGGGTGGCTATCAAAATCACCGCGCACACCCCAGCTTCGGCAAAACAAACGTACTTAACTGCAGAAAACCAACAGCTTACCGTTATTCGTCTACAAATTCCACCGGAACCCGGTTGGGAATAATTCCTTTTTCAAAACCTTCTTCGAGCAGCAGCCGGACAGCCTGGCGTCCGCGTTCTGTGTAATCGAGGGTCAGTTCGTTGACCCACATCGCCACAAAGCGGTCCGCTAGTTCGGGTTCCATGTCACGGGCAAACTGCATGGCGTATTGAAGTGCATCCTCACGATTGGCGAGCGAGTAGCTGATGCTCTTGCGCAGGAGGGCTGAAACTTCTTTGATTAGCTCAGGGCCAAGTTCGCGGCGAATTACGTTGCCACCCATGGGCAACGGCAAATTGTGGCGCTGATGCCACCATTCGCCCAGGTCGAGCACTTTGTGTAACCCCATCGATTCGTAGAAAAGCTGGCCTTCGTGAATCAACAGACCGGCATCACAGATTCCGTCTTTCACCGCGTCGATGATCTTGTCGAATGGAACCACGACATACTCAAACTCTGAATTAAAAATTCGCAAAGCGAGAAACGCACTCGTCAATGTTCCCGGAATGGCGATTTTGAGTTTTGAAATATCTTCCGGTCTGGCCGCTTCGCGGGCTACGACGATTGGCCCATAGTTATCGCCGATTGATGCTCCATGCGGTAACAGTGCGTACTTGTCCGCCACGTATGCATAGGCATGAAAACTGATCGCCGTGACGTCATAGGTGCCGCGCGTTGCTTCTTCGTTGAGAGTTTGAATGTCTTTCAGTAGATGTTGAAAGTGTAGATCACCAGTATCGAGTTTGTTGGTAGCCAGGCCATAAAACATAAACGCATCGTCTGAATCAGGCGAATGCGCAAGTGTGATAGTTCGCTTTTCAGTTCCAGTTGTCATTAAACATCAAATCCTTCTCTAAAGGCTTCTTGCAAAAGTCAGATCGCGTGGCCGAGGTGGTACTGATCTCCAACGTTGGTCCATCAAACAAGACTAACGTTGTCGCGTTCGATGCGATTGTAAACAGTATCACGCTCGACTGCTTCAAATCCGGCTTCTTCGATTAAGCCAACCAACTCCGCCTTGCTCATTTTTACTTCGTTATTGGCTTCAACTGAATAACTCGTTGTCAGTTCGCCGCCATCTGTAATCGTGCCGTCGATATCGTTTGCGCCATAGTGTAAAGCGACCTGGGCCAAGCGTTTTCCTAACATCACCCAGTACGCTTTGATGTGATCGAAGTTGTCCAACAGCAAACGCGAAACAGCCATGGTCTTTAACGAATCGACTCCCGAAGGTCCGGGTAGATGTGCGAGCTGCGTATCAGGCGGATAGAAAGCTAAAGGTATAAAGCACTGAAAACCGCCGGATTTTTCCTGTTGTTCACGAAGTTTGATGAAGTGATCGACACGATCTTCAACTGATTCAATATGACCATACAGCATTGTTGCATTCGTTTTGAGACCAGCGGCATGGACTTTTCCCTGGAGTTCAAGCCAACGATTCGCGTCGCACTTATGCGCACAAATCATCGAGCGAGTTGGCTCACGAAAGATCTCCGCGCCTCCGCCGGGACAGGAATCAAGGCCCGCGTCGATTAACTTTTGAATCACATCTTCATCGCTCATTTTGTAGAAGTGCGCGAAGTGGTCAAACTCGACCATCGTGAATGCTTTCAAATGTAACTGCGGATAATTTTTCTTGAGACCGGAAAGCAGATCCGTGAAATAACTGAACGGAAGCTTGGTGTTTAGTCCGCCTGTGATGTGAAGTTCCGTGGCGCCTTCTGCGACTGCTTGCGCCGCAACGCGCAAACTATCGTCGATGTTATGTGTGTAGGCGTCTGGTTGGCGCGGCGTGCGAAAGAAGCCGCAAAATTTGCAGTCTGCGTAGCAAACGTTAGTCGGATTAAGGTGGCGGTTGACGTTGAAGTAAGTCACGCGACCGTGTCGCTGCCGGCGAGCGAAGTCGGCGAGTTTCCCCAACCCGGGAAGATCGGCCGTGCCGAAGAGATCGACGCCGTCATCAAAAGTAAGTCGTTCACCGGCGAAGACTCGCTCGGCGATTCCGTTGAGTTTTGGGTCGTACGAAAAATCTATATTCAAGAGTTCACCTTCTGTTAGTGCAGGAAAACAGCCGAGCCAAACGTAACCAGCAGAATCACGCTGACGAAAGCATTAGTCGTGAAAAATGCGGCGTTTAGTCTACTGAGATCGTCGGCTTTGACTAATCTGTGCTGATACAAGAGTAGACAGCCAGTCAGGACCACGCCGATGAGCGCCACTGGTCCAAGGGCTGTCATCAGGTAGAGCCAGATCAGCGCCAAAAATGCCGCGCCGTGTAAAATTCTCGAGATCCAGAGCGCGCGAGAGATGCCAAATGTAGCCGGGATTGAATGAAGTCCTTCGTTGCGATCAAATTCGTAATCCTGACAGGCGTACAGAACGTCGAAACCCGCGGTCCACAGTAGTACGACTAGGGAAAGCAATAATGGAATCGGGTTGCCAAACTCGCCACGCACGGCAATCCAGGCGCCTGTTGGCGCGATCGAAAGACACCAGCCAAGCACGATGTGTGAAAACTGCGTCCAGCGTTTCGTCAATGAATAAAGCAGGACACTCGCTAATGCTATCGGTGACAAGATCAGCGTCAGGTGATTGAGCATGGCGGCGGCCAGGATAAATAAACCTGAAGCAACAATAGTGAAGACCCACACGAAGCCAACCGACAACTGGCCCGCCGGTAGCGCTCTCATTGCAGTGCGCGGATTGCGTGCATCAATTCTTCGATCGGCAAGCCGGTTGAAAGCCATCGCGGCTGAACGTGCGCCAACCATCGCTACCACAATCCATAGGATTTGGCGCAAAGTTGGCAGTCCATTTGCTCCCAACACTGCCCCCAAAAATGCGAACGGCAACGCAAAAAGCGTGTGCTCGATCTTGATCATCTCCAGAGTTGTTCGAGTGTTGCTGATTACTGTCGACACGGTAGGGCGGCTTTCCGGAAGTTCCCTTTGCATGACTTCACCTCAACTGATCACATACGAAAAAACGCGTTGAGGTTCTCTCATTTATTTGAGTCTGAATCTTACTTGGGGCTGCAGGCATCCGCAAGTTGGCTCACTTCGCTTCCATTACGGTCCATTTTGCCGAGGTGTTAGAATGCGGAGCACGAAACAGTTTAAGCGAATTTGTACCCGATGGACCTAAAACAACTCGAACAACTCATTGAGACACTGCGCGCGAGCAACGTTGATTCGCGAGAAATTGCCGAACAAATTCAGAACTCTCTTTACGAAGACATCGGCTACGCCCGCGTCGATCATGCGCGGGCTGCGCGACAAGGGTTTCCCGAAGTAGTTTTTGGTAAAGGTAAGTCGCGCGCGCAAGTGGTCGGCATTGTTCAACGACTGCTCGAGAAGTCGAATTCAAATCTGCTTGTCACTCACACTGACGCAGATACGTTTGGTGAAATTCGTAACATTGCCACGGCGGCCGAGTGGCACGAAGCTGCGCGACTTATCCGCATCATGCGCGACTCAACAGACTTGGGTAGTGGAACCATCGCAGTTGTGACGGCCGGCACGAGTGACATACCGGTTGCTGAAGAAGCCGCGTTAACTGCAGAAGCAATGGGCAGTCGGGTCGATAGAATTTGGGATGTAGGAGTTGCCGGCATTCATCGTGTACTTTCCGAGCGAGCACTGTTGCGACGCGCGCGCGTGATTGTCGTAGCCGCCGGGATGGAAGGCGCACTACCTTCAGTTGTTGGCGGTTTAGTGAGTGTTCCGGTGGTCGCTGTGCCCACCAGCATTGGTTATGGCGCGTCCTTCGGAGGAGTTGCCGCGCTGTTGGGAATGCTCAATTCCTGTTCGTCGAATGTTACGGTGGTCAATATTGACAACGGATTTGGCGCCGGATTTGTGGCGAGTTTGATAAATCGTCGTTGGGAACAACCTGCGAGCGGTCCTGTAGACTAACCTTGAAACGAGCCCCAATGTTCATAATTTGTAGGGGCGGCACTCCGCGGCCGCCCTTCTTTTCAACATTCCGCAACCGAACGCCTTTATTAGTTTGCTTGCTGGCGCTCACGCTTCTTTCGACCAGTTGCATCTCGGCTCGTCGCACTCCGGACCTAGCACAAATCTTTTCTGACGCACGCGTGAGGACCGGCAAACGCCCGGTCATCGTGATTCCCGGAGTTCTGGGTTCCGAGTTAATCAATTCGAAGACTGGCGAGAAAGTTTGGCCGTCAGCGTTTCGTTCAGCGGATGATGGTTTGCCGATGATGCCTGAGTTGTCTGCTAACAACGACGATCTGGTCCCCGGAAAAATCATCGAGACTGTGAAACTGGCGCGGTTGCTGCCGGAAGTTTATGTCTACCGGGACTTGCTTGATGCTTTAAGAAATTATGCCGGCTACCACGAAGGCAATTGGACCAATCCTGGACCAGACGGAGATAAGGATACGTTCTATGTATTCGCTTACGACTGGCGCAAGGACAATGTAGGCAATGCACGCGAGCTGATTCGTCAGATCGAACGTTTGAAGGACCAGTTACATCGACCCGATCTGCAGTTCAACATTATTGCGCACTCGATGGGCGGACTGATTGCACGCTACGCGGCGATGTATGGCAATCAGGATCTGCCGGAGGGCGACGCTGAAATTCATCCTAACTGGGCAGGCGCTCAACACATCAACAAGATTGTGATGATTGGTGTTCCCAACGAAGGGTCGACCGATGCGTTTGCGATCCTTCTTGAAGGTTATTCGATTACTGAAGGTTTGCGCCGCCGCGTTCCTTTGCTTAACAAGTTGACCGCTGAAGATGCGATTAGATCGCCGGCCGTTTTTCAGTTGCTGCCGCACTCCGGCACCGTGAAATTTCTTGATGAAAATTTAAATACCATTGACGTCGATCTGTACGATCCGGAAGTTTGGAAGAAGTATTCCTGGACTCCGATTTACGACCCGGAGTTTCGTAATCGATTTGCCAATCACAAGACGGACCAGTCGGGTGCTGCCAAATTAGAAGAGCTCGACGCTTATCTGGCGGCTACGTTGAAACGAGCGCGTAGATTTCATCAAGCACTCGATGCGGCGTTGACCATCAAACAAGCTGTACCGTTGTTGGCGATTGGTGGTGATTGTGAAGAGACATTAAGTGCTCCTGTGCTTATGCACGACACAAAAACGGATCATTGGCTGACGTTGATCCGGCCACGAGAATTTAGAAATGCGAATGGCGTGAAGCTGACGAAGAAACAGGTAACTGACGCCATGTATGCGCCCGGTGATGGTCGGGTAACGCGCAAGTCACTGTTAGGTGAAACGATGGCGAGCTTCGGAGGTCAGGAAAAAATTCTGCGCTTACCGTTAACGTATGCAGTGTTTGGCTGTGATCTGCATGGAAAATTACCGGGGAATAAATCGCTTCAGGATAATGCGCTGACCGCGATTGTTGCGGAAGCGATGAAGTAGCCAGGCGAAGGTACTTTGGACTTTGGACTTTGAACTTCGGACTTTGAACTTTGGACCTTCGGCTCCGCCGCCTGTTGTGAGGTAAGGCTCCGCCTTACCATAGCGCCTTCTTAACTATTCCTGGGCTGCGCCCTCTTTATTTCTTCTGATTGGAAATGGAGAGGATAGAGGGCGCAGCCCCCAAGTCATAAAGCAAATCCTAACGGTAAGGCGGAGCCATACCTCACAACAGGCGGCGGAGCCGAAGCGACAAAGTCCGAAGTCCAAAGTCCAAAGTTCAAAGTCCAAAAAGTCCGAAGTCCAAAGTCCAAAGTTCAAAAAACAAAGCACAAAGTGCCAGCACACTTCTACGGATTAATCACCCCATTCAGCTTCTCCGCCCAATCCTGATCGATATTCTGCAGGATGTTGTACTGCTCGAGCGCGCCATCTTTATTCCCCATAGCAAGCAGACATTTGCCGAGGTTGTAGTAGGCTTTGCCAAAGTCGGGCTTGAGACGAATCGCCTGACGAAAAGATTCCTGAGCTTCGTTTAGTTTGTTGAGTTCGAAATACGCTTCACCCATGTTGTTGGGCGCTACTGCGTCGCCAGGCTTCATCGTCGACAACTGCCGGAAGATCTCAACCGCTTCTGCAAATCTTTTAGAACGCAGATACCTCGTTCCTAAACGTTCGTAAGCAGTCGTGTAGTCAGGACGCAGCTTTATCGCCTGTTTGTAAGCTTGAATCTCTTCGTCGACCTTGCCCCAATCGCGATAGACGAGACCCAGCGCGTAGTAAGCGTCAGCCGCGTTGTATGGATCCAACTTGATCGACTGTCGATAACCGTCAACCGCTTCTTTGTATTGTTTGAGGTAAAAGTTTGCGAGTCCGATGTTGAAATAAGACTCTGCGGAAGGTCTTAGTGCCACCGCTCTTTTCGACGCTTCGAGTGCTTCGGCATGCTTACCAAGTTTCTCGTTACAAAAACCACTCTGCGCCCATGCCTCAGCATAGTTGCTGTCTGACTCGACTGCTTTTTCAAACGATGCGATCGCCTTTTCGCAATCATCTTTCGATAAGAAACTCAAACCATCGCGAAAGAACTGCACCGCTTTGGCACGTTTGTTTCGACCACTCGCCGCAACGAGTTCAGCCAGCGTCATCGGAGCAGCGACCTGTAGTTGGGTTATGCGTTCCGACGGAATCGCAAAGTTCACACTCTGACCGCCCGTAATCTGTAACGTCGCAATGCCAATAACCTGGCCTTGCATGTTCACCACCGGACTACCACTCGATCCGGCAGATATCGGCGCAGTGATCTGGATGATTCTGCCGAAGGTGGGAATGTCACGGACCGCCGAAACAATTCCGTTCGTCACGCTACCTTCAAGCCCTAACGGATTACCAATGACGACTACGCTTTCGCCTTCCTGTGGTGAAGTCTTATCAAGTGGCAGCGGTCTAATGTTTGTCGGTGTATCGATCTTAAGGACCGCGATGTCTCCTTCGGCGTCGACGGCAAGCACACCTTTGACTGGATAAACGGCGCCAGTTGATGAATGAATCTCGGCGCGAAAAGCTCCTTCGATCACATGGCGATTGGTAACGATCCGATCACTCTCGATAAAGAAACCGCTGCCGCGCGACAACTTCTCGTTGCGGGCGTCGAAAGTTTCGATCGCGACTGCTGAAGGTTTGATTCGTCTGACTAATTCAGGAAGAAGATCCTGAGACCTGGCGGGGACAACTCCTACAACGATTACGATTGCGACAAGGAAGACAGTTGAAACGATAATGCTTGGCTTCATGTAGTTCGAGTATAGCAACAGTCTCAAATGTCTCTGGGCAAAATCCATGGCGATGAGGTCAGTACCGTAACGCGGTAGCGTCGGGTCGCGCAATAGATACAGGCCTTTCAAAAAGAACTGACCCGACGCTACGGCGTTACGGTACTGACCTTATCGCCACCTGGAGTTGTGACTGTTTCAAGAGGCCTCAAGTGCCTGCGGTCACGAGGTGAAGCTTCTTTGCGACTGATCGAATGCTTGCCTCGTGGAATTGTTAGAGCCAAAAACAAAAGGACCAGTTTCCGAAGTAAAGTAGTGTTTTTGTCCCTGATTATCGATGGAAAACCAGGAGACGGCGCCGTTGGGCCAGGGACATTTTCCCATCCACTGTAAGACTGAGTTGTCGCGAGCAAACTGAAAGTTCAACGGAGTGCCGTTCAGATTTTCACCTACGAAAGTGACAACGCCTTGAGCCGGAACAAGTATTCCAGCTCCTTCCCATGGAAAGATTTTGAACCAGTTGCGGAAGCGACGTTCAGAACAATAGCGAACAGGCAGAGCACCGCCGGAACCGATCAACTGACCATACTGAGTTTGCGCCCGCTGCCTGATGTTCTTTCGTTTACTGTTTTGGAAAAACACATAAATGAAAAATGCCAGAAACGGGACCAGCATCAGGCCCAGGAAAAAGAGTAGTAAAACTATCTCGACGATTGTTTCCAATCCGTTGTCCATACTTGTCCTATAAAGCGGATAGTAGTTTCTTTACTTCGTCGACAGCGTCGCTCAATTTTATCTCGACGTTGGTCTTCGCCTTTCGATCGAACAACTCGACAATTCCTTCGCCCGCTTTCTTGCCAATCGTGATGCGATACGGAATTCCGATCAGATCGGCGTCTTTAAATTTGACTCCCGCGCGTTCATCGCGATCGTCGAGTAAAGGATCGAGGCCGGCGCTACGCAGATCAGCGTAAAGTTTTTCGCCAGCGTCGCGGATTTCCTGTTGTTTGATATTAGTGATCGTCACTACAACGTCAAAAGGTGTCAACGATTTGGGCCAGATAATGCCGTCATCGTCGTGCTGTTGTTCAACTGCAGCGGTGATAATTCGTTCGACACCAATTCCATAACTGCCCATCAGGATAGGGACAGGTTTACCATCCTGCGCGAGAACTGTTGCGCCCATCGAGGCCGAGTACTTGGTCCCGAGTTTGAAGATGTGACCAATCTCCATGCCTTTGAAAACTTCGAGTACGCCTTCGTCACAACGAGGACAACCTTCGCCTGCTTCGACAGTGCGGACTTCCAACCATTCATCAACGGAAATGTCGCGCGCGACGTCTACACCACGAAGGTGATGATCGTCCTTGTTTGCCCCAGTCGTCATATTGTGTCGATTTTTTAAAGACGAATCAGCATAAATCTTCAAATCAATTTTTGCGTTCTTCGCTTTTTCTTTTGCGCCAACACCACCAAGACTTCCGGCACTTGCGCCGAGCAGATCGCGAATCTCTTCAGGATGCGCCGGCCTGACCTCGGTTGCTTTCAAACTGTCGGCAAGTTTGGTTTCGTGCAGTTGATGATCGCCACGCAACAGGACCAGGACAGGCTGTTGCTCTTCTTCACGAGTAGCAACAAAGACAAGGGTCTTAATTTGTCGCGATGCTTCAGCGCCGCCCGGAAAATTTGTTAAGTCTTCAATTGTGCGAACGCCTGGAGTTGGAAATTCTTCGGGCGCCGATAGACCTTCGCCGTCTTCAACTTCAGCAATTCGTGAAATCGCTTTTTCCAGGTTTGCCGAGTAGTTACAATTTGGACAGTGAACGATGAAGTCTTCACCAGCAGGGGTGCGGGCCATGAATTCATTCGACTCCGAGCCGCCCATCGAACCAGAAGATGCTTCGACGATCAAAAATTGAATGCCGCAACGCGTGAAGATATTTTTATAAGCCTCGCGTTGAGCGGCAAACGATTTGTCCAGGCCGGCCCGATCGATGTCGAACGTGTACGCATCTTTCATGATGAAGGTGCGCAGTCTCATCAGACCTGACTTGGGACGCGCTTCATCGCGAAACTTGATTTGAATTTGATACCAAACCTGCGGCAGTTGTTTGTAAGAACGAAGCTCATTGCGCGCGATGCTGGTAAAAACTTCCTCGTGCGTCATGCCGAGACACATGTCCGTGCCCTTGCGGTCCTTGAGACGAAACATGTCGTCGCCAATCGCTTGCCACCGGCCAGACTCCTGCCACAACTCTGCAGGGTGCAGTGCCGGCAGATAAAACTCCTGACCACCAACCGCATTCATTTCTTCACGCAGGATCTGCATGACTTTGAGAGCGATTCGTTGGCCCAGCGGCAGGTACGAATAGATGCCGGCAGAAAGTTGTCTAATAACTCCGGCGCGGAGCAGGAGTTTGTGCGAGACGACCTCGGCATCGGCCGGATCTTCGCGAAGAGTTGGGATGAAATATTGTGACCAGCGCATGATTGAATCGGTGCTTTGTGCTTTGTACGTAGGGTTTTGTACTGTTGTGCTTTGTTCTTTGTTTCTTTTAGCGAACGTTCAGCATTCTCGCCCAGCAGCGTCAGGTTACGCAAACTAACGGCGAGAAGTCCAAAGTCCAAAGTCCAAAGTCAAGACGAAGTCCAAGTCCCAAGTCCAAAGCACGAAGTTCCAACTTTGGACATTGGACTTGGGACTTTGGACGTTGGACTTCGTTTGGACTTTGGACTTTGCCGTGATGTACCATCAGTTCACTCTTATCACTTCGTTAAGGCTGACTGCACGCAATGAGAATTGCTCTCGCAAGCGACCACGCCGGGTTCGCCGAAAAGGAAAAACTTAAGCCGCTATTAGCAGATCTCGGGATTGAAGTCGTTGATTTAGGAACGCATTCGGAGGCTTCGGTTGATTATCCTGACTACGCGCAGAAAGTCGCCGAACAAGTAGCTGCAAAGACCGTTGATCAGGGAGTGCTCGTTTGCGGTTCAGGCACGGGCATGGCAATCACGGCGAATAAAGTTCCGGGAGTGAGAGCTGCAGTTGCCTGGTCCGAAGAAACAGCCAGACTCGCGCGCCAACACAATGACGCGAATGTGCTGGCACTCGGCGCTCGCACTACTCCAGCGGGCGAGATTCCCAAAATCGTGAAGGCATGGTTTGAAACCGCATTTGAAGGCGGTCGTCACGCAGCCCGCGTCGCCAAAATTAGCGCAATCGAATCGCAAAACAAAGACTAATACAAAGGCCAAATTTCAATGTCTGATTTCCGCAACGCATCGCTCGCAGAAGTTGATCCACTAATTGCAAACGCTATCGATCACGAAGTCGCTCGGCAGGCGAATGGGCTCGAGTTGATTGCTTCTGAGAACTTCGTCAGTGAAGCAGTGCTTGAAGCCGCTGGTTCTGTGTTTACGAACAAATATGCAGAGGGCTATCCGGGCAAGCGTTATTACGGTGGTTGTGAATGGGCGGACGTCGTTGAGCAAACGGCAATCGATCGCGCGAAGGAATTGTTTGGCGCCGGTCATGCCAATGTGCAACCACATAGTGGCGCGCAGGCAAACATGACTGTTTATCTGGCGGCGATTCAGTATGGCGATCAAATTCTGGGAATGAACCTGTCGCATGGCGGGCATTTAACGCACGGGCATCCGATGAATTTTTCCGGTATCAGTTACAAAGTTGCTGATTACGGAGTGTCGAAAGAGACCGAGCAGATTGATTACGACGAGTTGCAGAAACTGGCGGAAGAGCATCGTCCGAAGTTGTTGGTATGTGGTGCGTCAGCCTATCCGCGCACAATCGATTTCAAACGCATCGGTGAGATTGCTACCAGCGTTGGCGCGAAAGTTTTTGCCGACATTGCACATATTGCGGGTCCGGTTGCGGCGGGCCTTCATCCGTCGCCTGTTCCACATGCCGATTATGTAACGACAACCACGCATAAAACCTTGCGTGGACCACGTGGTGGTTTAATTCTTTGTAAAGAGGAACATGCGAAAGAGATCGATCGGAAGTTGTTTCCAGGCGTGCAAGGTGGACCACTCGTTCACATTATCGCGGCTAAGGCAGTTGCGTTTGGTGAAGCATTGAGGGAAGACTTCAAAGACTATCAACAACAGGTGTTGAAAAACGCAAAGGCTCTGGCGAGTGAATTACAGGAGCAGGGGCTGCGTTTGGTGTCAGGTGGCACAGACAATCACCTGATGCTCGTTGACGTCTGGATGGACGGCAAAGGCATCACCGGCAAAGACGCCGAGAAAGCATTGGAAGCTGCGTCGATTACGGTTAACAAGAACACGATTCCTTTCGATCAGAACAAGCCATTCGTTGCTTCGGGGCTGCGCGTTGGCACTCCGGCGGTGACGACGCGGGGAATGAAAGAAGCGGAGATGCAGGAGATAGGCAGATTGATTGCGGAAATTATTCACGCGCCTCAATCAGAAGAAGTGCGTAATAAAGTTATTAAGGGAGTCGCCGATCTCACCGCCCGCTTTCCGCTGTATCCAAAGCGACTAAAACGCGTCGAAAGCGAATCCGCGGGCGCGTAATCTCCCGCTTTTTTTGCAGCTCGCCGGTTTCAATGCGGCTGGTTTAAATGCGACTGTCAATTTAGACGCGCGAGCGCACGTCGCGTAGCGACGCTTGAATGCGAACCGTCAATATATCGGATTGCGTTCGTGACGGACGTCGCGTAGCGACGAATTGAATTTAGGCCGCAATTTATTGCCGGTAACGAAGATGTGCGAACCGACGCGTCGCGTAGCGACGCTTGAATTCGGTCGGCATTTCAATGCCACCCCCACCCGATTTCCTCCGCGTTGATATTCAAAATTCAACCCACCTTGCTGTAAAATCTCGACGCCTCACCAGCACGCAACTCAAAATTGAAAGGAACCTCACGATGGCAAATACCTATGCCTCACTCTACTATCACCTCATCTTTTCAACCAAAAATCGTTTTCCATGGATCAGACTTGAAATTGAACAACGCGTCTGGTCGTACATTGGCGGAATAGCGCGCAAGCACAAAATGATTGCGCTGCAAATTGGTGGTGTCGAAGATCACATACACGCATTGATCATGGCGCCGCCGACAATTGCGCCATGTGACATCGCAAAATTCATCAAAGGAGAGTCATCTTTGTGGATTAGCGAGGAGTTTCCAGGATTGAGAAAGTTCAGTTGGCAAGTTGGATATGGCGCATTCACGGTCAGTAAATCGAGAATTCCGGATGTAGTTCGCTATATTAAGGATCAACGCGAACATCATCGGGTCAAGACGTTTCAGGAAGAGTATCTGGGATTTCTTGTAGCGAATGGCATTGAGTACGATGAACGTTACGTTTGGGGTTAAACTGTTCGCCGGTTTTGTATTGTGGGTTACCGGCATTGAAATGCCGGCCTAAATTCAGGCGTCGCTACGCGACGCGAACATTTATATTGTGCGGGATCCGGCAATAAATTGCCGGCCTAAATTCAGAGGTCGCTACGCGACGCGAACATTTATATTGTGCGGGATCCGGCAATAAATTGCCGGCCTAAATTCAGAGGTCGCTACGCGACGCGAACATTTTATATTTGGCTGACCGGCAATAAATTGCCGGCCTAAATTCAGAGGTCGCTACGCGACCACCAGCGTAGATAAACAACAGTCGCTACGCGACACTAATACCGGATCGAAAGACGTAGTAAGATTCAATTGCGACAAATACGATGCAAGAGATCTTCGGCCCCGAGGGCCTAATTGCCCAATCACATCCTGAATACGAATATCGTCCGGGCCAGGTGGACATGGCGCGGGCAGTTCTGCGTGCCTTTGAAGAAAAGCGTCACCTCATCGTTGAGGCAGGAACCGGAACAGGCAAGACACTCGCTTATCTCGTTCCGGCAGTTGCTTCTGCACTCGATGGTCGTGGCCGCGTAATCATTTCCACCGGCACGAAGAACCTTCAGGAACAACTCATGGAGAAAGACATTCCGTTTCTCCAGAGTGTCCTGCCGCGTCGCTTCGCCGCAACCTACATGAAAGGTCGCAGCAACTATCTTTGCATCAATCGACTCGCTCGCGCCGAAGACACGCCAGTCCTTGACGGTTTAGAAGAAGTAGACTACTTCGAAGAAGTTTTCGACTGGTCCAAGGTCACTCAGATCGGCGATCGCGCTGAACTATCGAATCTTCCTGAGTCTCTTTCTTTTTGGCGCCATATCGATGCGCGTCCGGAAACATGTCTGGGCCAAAAGTGTCCCGACTTCGATCCTTGCTTCATCACGCGGATGCGGGACCGCGCTCGTGAAGCTGACATCGTCGTCGTCAATCACCATCTGTTCTTCGCCGACCTGGCTTTGCGTAATGGCAATTATGGTTCGGTGTTGCCCGATTACACGGCCGTGATTCTGGACGAAGCTCACCTCATCGAAGACGTTGCTTCCGAATACTTTGGTTCGCAAGTTTCCAACTACCAAATTGACGAACTCCTGCGCGATATCGATAAGTTGAAACTAGAGAGCTCTGACGTCGATCGTGAAGTAACAAAATCGGCAGAACGTCTCTCTCGCTTTGCCGATGATTTCTGGATGGCTTTTCGCGATGGGCGCGGCAATGATGGCCGTTATCCAATCATTCCCGGAACTTTCCTGCGACGCAGCACCAGCGGTGAGTGGCAGGCGACTCCGCTTGGCGATCTTTACTCCGCAGTTGACGGCGCGTTGACACGATTGGAAACAACTCTCGACGCCGTTAGCGAAAAATCTGCGGACGTGGAAAGCCTCGTCAGGCGACTGCGTCAGCTTCGCTTTGATTTGCAGTTTATTGTCACCGGCACAGATAACAAGTTTGTGTATTGGCTCGAACGACGAGGTAGAGGAATTTTTCTGCGCGCTTCACCGATCGATGTCGCAGGTTTACTTCAGGACAAACTATTCGACGAAGTGCCGACAGTAGTTTTGACTTCGGCAACCCTTTCAAGTGGCGGTAACTTTGCTTTTATTCGCGACCGGCTGGGATTGGACCAGGCTGATGACTTAATCGCCGAATCGATCTTTGATTATCAGAGTCAGGCGATACTTTATTTGCCACCAACGATGCCGGATCCGCGCTCACAAGAGTGGGCTAACGCGGCGGCCGACGAGGTCATCAAAATTTTAAACGCCAGCGAGGGACGCGCGTTTGTTTTATCGACAAGTTTGGCCGGAATGCAGTCGTTGTATGAAAACGTCTGGGCCGAAATTGAGTATCCGTGTCTGGTCCAGGGCAGTGCTTCGAAGGGCCAACTATTGAAGCGCTTCAGGGAGACACCGAATGCAGTGTTGTTTGCGACTTCGAGTTTTTGGCAAGGTGTGGACGTGCGCGGCGAACAGTTGTCGTGCGTGATCATCGACAAGTTGCCTTTTGCCGTCCCGACTGATCCCATCGTCGCCGCACGCCAGCGCTATATCGAAAATAGTGGTGGCTCGAGTTTTCATGAATACAGTGTGCCGCAGGCAATAATTGCGTTGAAGCAGGGACTTGGTCGTTTGATTCGCAGTACGACCGATCGGGGTGTGTTGGCAGTGTTAGATCCAAGATTAAAGACGAAGGCATACGGTCGCACGTTTTTGCAGAGCCTGCCGCAGTGTCGGGTAACTTCGCGCGTCGAAGATCTGGAAGCGATTTTTCACCCGCAAGTGAAAGCCGTGGGCCAAACGTCAGTAGATTTGCAGAAGGGTGAATCATGCCGGGACAATTCGAAGTAATGATCGAGCGTCACTTCTCGAGCGCGCATCAACTGCGGGGTTATAAAGGGAAGTGCGAAAATTTGCATGGCCACAATTACAAGATCGAAATCTACGCGCGTGGACGCGAGTTGGACAACGTCGGATTGTTAGTAGACTTTGTGGAGCTGAAAGCCGCCGCGGATGAAGTTGTGCTTTATTTGGACCACCGAAATATCAATGAACTGCCACCGTTTGATGAACTGCAGCCATCGGCGGAAAATTTGGCGAAGTATGTGTTGGAGAGAGTTGGGAAGCGCGTGAGTGATGATCGGGTGCAGATATTTAAAGTGCGGTGTTTTGAGACGCCGACGAGTGTCGCGACCTACCAACTGGATTGAGTAATGCCACCTGACGGCAGTCTTTGGCAACGCTTTCAGTGTTGGCCGGTGTTCTCTTCTTCGCCATAAACGGTCGCTCACAAAACCAGAAGAAAACCCACGCAAACAAAATCGTTGCCGGTATCGTGATCAGAATCACATTCTGACTCTGCAGCAATCTCGTATCGAGCCAGCGCCACGACTGCATGATGGTCAATTCATGCGTGAGGTAAATCGAGTAAGAGAAAACTCCGAGGGTCGCGAAAATTGAAATCAACGAAGGCAGTTTGAAATTTCGCACCCAGGCATCTTCAGCCAGCACAATGCGATTTACGACAATGAAGAACCCGACGCCCCAGATCGGGTGCATTACGAACCAACTGAAATCATGCCAGTAAGTCTCTTTGGGAATGTATGGTAGCCAGTTTGAAAGTATTGACATCCCAACGATCAAAATTGCTCCCAGGGTCAAATTACTGGTCCACTTCGGCAACTTCACTAAACCAAACCAGGCTTCGACTGCGATCGCCCCGAGTGCCCAGGTAAACCAGTGTGACAATGCCGCTTCAGGCACGGGAACTCCGACACCACTCTTCAACCACACCACATGGCTAAATATCATCCAGCCGAGTCGCGCAGCCAGGCAAACCGTAAGCGTCACCGGCCAACCCCAACGCTTACGCAGAAACAACAATACGAAGTAAGCCAGATATAACTGCTCCTCGATCGCGAGGGTCCAAAAGACACCGTTGATGCTGTAACACGTTTTGGGATCGAGGTTGTGTAGCATCAGCAGGTGCAACACAACGTCATACACAAAAAAGTGCGTAACGTTGATTCCTATTGAAGCGGCAGTAATCAAGAGAAACAGGGCAATCGTGATCAGGTAGGGCGGATACAAACGACGGATTCTTCGCTTCCAAAATGCGCCAAAGCTGATCTGGGTTTGTTGACCAGTCGCGCGCGCGCGGGTCCATTGCAGGTGGATACAAAAACCGGAAATCACGAAGAACAGAAATACACCGACATAACCAAATGAACTCAGGAGCTGAAGTAGTTTGACGGGATACTTCATCAGTCCACCCGGGACAACTTTGTCCGTCTGATCCACCGCGTGATAGAAAACGACACCGAGCGCAGCAATCCCTCGCAGCGCGTCGATACTTCTCAATCGCGTTGTAGCAGACTTCATTTAACGTTTAATTAACCGGCAGAGAGAGTCAGTACCACCTCGCCGTAGCGGGTGGGTTGATACATCCAAGAGGCGTCTTATCACCGGTAGACCCACCCGCTACCGCGAGGTGGTACTGACTTTGTGTCCACTGAGACTGTTTTTGCAAAAAGCCCGATAGGTGACAAAGCAAAGGTGGCCCAACCGCAGGACCACCTCTGAAGTCGATCAATATAGACGTTAAGCGGAGGCGCGTGCGTTAACGTCGATATTGTACTTTCGAATTTTACTATAGAGACGTGGCCGATAGATGCCGAGCAGGTTCGCGGCCGCTTGTTTGTTGCCGCCCGTGCGTTGCAAAGTGCGCTCGATCACCAGTCTTTCAATATCTTCGAGCGTCATATTAGCGGGAATGTCCCAGTCGGTGCTCGGCGATGAACCCTCGGGAATCGCGCCGTTGTCGAACGGAAGATCGATAGGCTCGATCTTGGACTCCTTTGCTAATAAGATCGCGCGCTCGATGACGTTCTGCAATTCACGCACGTTGCCCGGCCAGCTATGGGCAAACAAACGCTGATACGCTGCTTGCGAGACGCCGCCGATCGCCCGCTCGTATTTCTGCGCATACATTTGCAGGAAGTGTTCGGTCAGCAGTTGAATGTCTTCGTTGCGTTCGCGAAGCGGGGGAACATGAATCGTGATCGTGGAGATGCGATAGAAGAGATCGTCACGTAGCAAGCCATCACGAATGGCGTCAGCCGGTGGACGGTTGGTAGAACAAATCAAACGAAAATCGACGGCGTAAGTTTTTTCCGAGCCAATCTTCCGATAACTTCGTTCCTGTAACACACGCAAAAGTTTAGGCTGAAGTTCGACTGGCATTTCAGCGATTTCGTCGAGCAACAGTGAACCGCCGGCAGCATGTTGGACCAGTCCTTCTTTGTCCGCATGAGCGCCGGTGAATGCTCCTTTAGTATGGCCAAATAATTCCGACTCAATTAGTTCTTTCGGTAGCGCTGCGCAGTTTACTTTGATGAACGGTTTCTTTTGACGCAGCGACTGATAGTGAATTGCGTTTGCGATCAGTTCTTTGCCGGTGCCTGATTCGCCGACAATCAAAACGTTTGCGTCTGACTTGGCCACCGAGTCGATCGTTTCATAGATCGCCTGCATCGGCTTTGACGAACCGATAATGCTCGAATACTCAGAACGGGTGGACATTTGTCGTCGCATGTTTGCAGCTTCAGCCACGAGTTCACGACGTTCCAGGGCTTTTTCTACAAGTGGCTGCAGCTCTTCAAAATCAAATGGTTTTTCGACGAAGTAAAAAGCACCCGCTTTTGTCGCCTCAACTGCTTTTTGCACAGTCCCATAACCGGTGACGACAATCACTTCCGTAGTGGGACGCGCGTCTTTCATGTGGCGCATTACTTCGAGACCATCCATGTCCGGAAGTTGCAGGTCGCAGATCGCGAGGTGATGACCGCCTTGATCGAAAAGCTCGATCGCCGCTGCGCCGGTGGCCGCAGTATCAACCGAATATCCCTCTTCGATAAAATTCTGTCGCAACGAATCGGCCATAATCGGCTCGTCGTCAACTACCAGAATTCTGACTTCTTTGTTCTCCACCTTTTTCTCCTCCGTTAAAATTGCTGCACTTTGAGGGCTCATAATTACTCTCCAGCTATTCCATCAGCGGTATCGTCACGACGAGACGTTGGTCTCGATAAGCAGCCGAACCGCCATGTGCTTCGATGATCTTAGCCGCCAACGACATTCTGATCTCATCGCTTCCCGCGAATGACTTGAATGGATCATGCTCGATCGGCGCTAAGCCAAACCATTCAATCTTTGCCTGGTTTGCCTGTGTCTCATCGCGTTTGACAGTAACTGTTACGACGCCGGGTGTATCACCATTCTGACGATGCTTCAGGGCAACGGTTGAGATCCAACTGAACGCATCGGCTAAGCGAGTCGGGTCAAATTCGCCAAACAGTGGATCGCCGTCTCCTTCGCATACAACTGGCGGCTCACCATCGTTAAGTTGGGCACAAATCGATCGCAGCACCTTTTGAATGTCGAAACCCGACTGTTTCTTCAATTCGATCTCGCGTCCGTATTGGACGATCGTTGAAAGATCGTTTGCCGCTCGATCCAACCCGGTGATCAATTTGGCGATCGTTTGCTGCTCGTCGTCTGGTCGCTCACTCTTTTCAATCCGCTTTCGCAAGAAGGTGGCATACAGTTTGAGACCATTGAGTTGATTCTTAAGATCGTGAACGATCTGGATAGAGGCTTTGCCGAGATCTTGCAGGGTAGTCTCATCGGCTGTCCTCGTAGATAAAGGCTTCATCGAATCCTAATCTCTCGTTGATTGGGGAACCGTCGGGTGGGGAAGCCCGGAACTCACCAGATAGAGTGTACGAAATAGTACCTATTCACTCGGTCCGATGTGTCGCATTTCAGTGCGGGATGGTAACAAAAAAGCGCGGCGTATTCTAGTGATACAGCAAAAATCTATAACTTCGCTGCCTAAATCTCCCCTTTTGAGTGGTATCTTGCAAGGTAAAGGCTAATGATGGACTCGCAAAACCCAGAACAGTGCCTCCTCCTGGTAGAAGACACAGAAGACAATCGTTTCATGATGCGCCGTCTTTTAGAGATGGAAGGCTATCGAGTGGTCGAAGCGCGCAATGGTGACGAAGCCGTCAAAGTTGCCGCTGCTGAAAACCCCGAGTTGATCCTGATGGATTTAAGTCTGCCGATAATCGACGGACTGGCGGCCACAAGATTAATTCGAAAACTTCCGTCATTCGAAGCGACCCCGATCATCGCCGTTTCGGCCCACGACACTGCCGACTTTCAGTCTGAAGCACTTGATGCCGGGTGTAATCGATACATAACCAAGCCGATCGATTTTGGGGAGTTGGAAAAATTGATTAAGGAACTACTCGCTAAATGACGGAACTCTGCCCGCAAAAGCGTGTCTAATACGACCTGTGAATTCCAGCGGAAGGAAAGATACGCTTTGCAAAACGATATCGCCGTCTCTAAAATCCAGGACACCATGACACCTTATGAACGGCGCCGGGAAGCACAACCCGAGTCGCGGAAGACAATGATCGTGATCGTGGCTGTGGGAGCCGCGATCGTTATCGCCCTCTTTTTCTTCATTCTGCTGCGTTCAACTCGAAGTGTGGCTGGAGTTGAGCCAACGCTTCAGGGAGCAATCCGTCCGGGTTCGCCGGAGTTTGCTCAAAACGTCAAGAACATCGCGCTGGACGAACCGGAAGCAGACGAAGCAAAACGGGCGTTGGGCGACACTGTGATGACGCTCAGAACAACGGTGCGAAACTTAACGGGGAAGACGCTTAGTGGCTTGGAGATGCGCGCGGCAGTAGTGGACCATCAGGGCAATGCAGTGAAGCAGCGAACTGTAATTATCGTGCCGACACGTCAGGCTGAGTTAGCGCCGAATAAGACTTTGCCGGTGCAAATGATGTTGGAAGGAATGACTGACACTGACGATCGCGCGAATATCAAGATGGAAGTGACGGGGTTTAAGTTTAAGGAATAACTTCTTCTCTGCGTCTCCGCGTCTCTCTGCGTCTCTGTGTTGAAAATCAGTCTCCGCATAACTGAACGAGTTTTCAACACAGAGACGCAGAGAGACGCAGAGACGCAGAGAGTTATTTGGGGTTATCGATAAATAACTCTTCAAGCGACTGTTTGATCGGTTGGACCGAGACGAGTTTCCCACCTGCTTTTCGCAACGCCATCAACACACTCTCGATTTCGCTCTCACTTCCAATCTCTATACGAAGACCTCGTGGCGTCGGCGTAATTTCCATATCTGGTAGATGCTGTTTTAGAGTCGCGGCGTCAGTGCCGGTCGCTAACACTTCCAATCTATTTGGACCTTCAGTCGTTTGTCGCAATTCATCGAGATAGCCGGTTTGCGACAATTTTCCCTTTTTTAGAATTGCCACCTGGTCGCAGAGCACTTCGATGTCGGAAAGGATGTGGGAGCACATGAAGACCGTCTTGCCTTCATCGCGTAGTGAAGCGATCAAATCGCGCACTTCACGGCGCCCAACCGGATCAAGTCCACTCATTGGTTCATCAAGAAAAACAATTTCCGGATCGTTAATTAACGACTGGGCCAGTCCCACACGCTGCAGCATGCCTTTTGAGAATTTTCGCAGTTGAGTGTCCCAACGCTTTTCATCCAGATGCACCCGAGACAGTAAGTCGGCAGTGCGTCTCTTTCTCACCTCGGCAGACAAGCCAAAAATCTGACCACAATATTCGAGCAATTCGCGAGCGGTTAGGTAGTCGTAGAAATACGGGTTCTCGGGGACGTAGCCGATGCGCTGATGCATTCTCACTTCACCGATGTCGTGGCCGAGTATGCGCGCGGTGCCACTGCTCGGGAAAATCAACCGCATAAGCAGCTTGAGCGTGGTTGTTTTGCCCGCCCCGTTCGCGCCGAGGAAGCCAAAGATCTGGTTCGGTTCGACTGACAAAGTTAGACCATCGAGCGCCCGCACTTTTCGCTTACGCCAAAAACCGATTTCGTAGTCTTTAGTTAAGTTGTTGATCTCAACGATTGGCATCTTATTGTTCGATATGCTTTAGCTTGTCGTGATCTTAGTAACGGATCTCTTAATTGAATACCGTTGTAAGCTCTGAATTAAAAGTCGAGCGGTCTAATTAATAACGTCACGACAAGTTAAGGAGCCTTTTGCAAAAGTCATTACAGCTACGTTGCGGCTTGGCCGTCTGTTGTGAGGAATGGCTTTGCCTTTCCGTTTAAAGCCCGCACTGTAACTGGGCTATGCCCTTCGACCGGTTCCTTGCCCAGTTTTATTGTTAATGACGCGTTTTAACAGGGCGCAGCCCGGAACCAGGAACGTACCTGAAACGGAAAGGCAGAGCCCATTCCTCACAACAGATGGCCAAGCCGCAGCGTAGCTGACTTTTGCAAGCGCCTCTACAGCATATCGGACATCATCTTCCCGGTATTGTTGACTGCGGATTCACTTCAACCTCACAGTTTGTTTTTCCAAACACATACGGAACTCCCGACGGATCTAACGGAGCTCCGGTTGGATCAGTTGGCAATCGGGCCGCACGGAGGATTGGCTCAAACTCCTTCCAATTAGCCGGACAATGTTTGGTCTTATCAGAATACGCCGCGAGTAATTTCCTGATGACATCCATCTGGTCCATGGCGTCGAGTTGCAGTAAACGCTTTTGGGCCATGTCCTTAACTTTGTCGTCGCTCGATTGTTCATACATGCGCGTGTAAATCTCGCGCGCAGTTGATCGGCTACCGCCTTCCGCCGCCATTCTCGCTTTCATCGCTTCCATCCACGATGGCGCGCCGGGAATTTGCGCGCCTTTTCCGTAGATCTCAGAAGCTGCCTGGTAATCGTGTTGTTGCCAATAGATGTAACCGAGGTGTTGGTACAAACGCCAGGCCGATGGGTTTGCGTCGATCCCTTTCTTCGTTATGCGAATTGCTTCGTCAACGTTTACTGCCGGCAAGACTACCGCCGCGTATTCATAAGGATCGAGAAACTGCGGATCGAGCGTGGTTGCGGTATCTAACAATGACGGTAGCAACTTGAGATTGAGCTGACTGAGACTGTCGAGCGCGACATTGTCCGGCAGTTTAATTATCTTTCCGCCAACGTATTGCAGCGAGCGCATCCAGTACCAGTCGGCCGCCAGTCCATTGAATCCCAGACTGATGCGGCGCGCAGTTTTTCCGTTCAGATACAGGTTTTCATCGACGACATTTGGATCGGGTGGCGGACGGCGTGCATCGATCCAGCGCGACAGCGAAAATGTGATCGCTAAACCAATGAGAACAATCAGCGCCAGACCAACTGTCTTGTTCCGATCGTTCTTTACCTGGTCCAGAGTGTCGGTCATCACTTGAAGTTACGCCGGCTGAAAACAAGAGTGGAAGCAGCCAGAACGATCGCGATGTAGACGAGCGCGTAGACGATCGCAGCCAACAAAAAACCAGGCTCAGGTGCGCGACCATGCGCAGCGGGAGTTATGAAACTGTAGTTCGAGAGGTTCGGGAGCAGATAATATAGGCCACCAAAGACGACACGTGCGGCGGTGCTGCCCATCGAAGTGGCGAGCCCTTTTAGATCGGCACTGAAGTGGCCAATGATGAAGACGAAAAAAGTCAAAAGAGCAGACAGTGCCGGCGAAGAAAATGAAGAGAAGAGAAGCGCGACGCTCGTCAGGATCATCAGCTCGAGATAGATGAGCAACACTGCCGGCCAGATTGTGGGAATTAGTGGATCCCAACCATGACTCACGTAAATCAATGCCAGCGACACGCCGAGGCCCATCACGACAACATTGACCAGCAGTGTCAGGCATAGTCCCAAATATTTACCAACCAGAAACTCTCCGCGTCCGACTGGCTTGGAAAAGATCGCGTAGATGGTCCGTCGCTCGATCTCTTTATAGACCAGGCCGACACCAACAAAGATCGCGATGAAGACGCCGAAGAGCAACATCGCACTGAGACCAAGATCGACGATGACTTTTCGTTCCTGTCCGCCTGATAACTCGCCGATAAAAATTGCAGCGGCCGTGAGTAGCAGTACGAATAGAACGAGGTTGTAAAGCACCCGATCACGCACAGCCTCACGAAAAGCGTTAAGGGCGATGGCGGTGATACGGCTCAGCGTAGTACCGCTGGTGACTGGTGCTGCAGAAGCTTTGTGTTTGAGTTGGTCAGCCGCGTCCACTTCGAAGTTTGGCAAATAAGTAGAATGAATTAAACGAGTTAACTCTATCTCAATGGTTGGAATTTTAGAAGAGTTTTATCTCTGCGTCTCAGCGTACTCCGTGTTGAAAATCAGGTCTAACCAGCGAACCACGGTTTTAACAGAGACGCTGAGGACGCGGAGACGCAAAGAAGAATTATTTCTTCTGCCACTGCGTAACGGCGAAGCAGCTCGTTAGTTTACCTTGCAGCCGATTGATGGATGATTCAAGCTTCATCAAAGCAGGCGAGTAGTACTTCTTGGCTTTCGCTGGAATGCGGAAGATCAGTGAATTAAGTACGAGCAGGAACGCTACGTTACCCAGGTAGTTTGCGTGCTTGAGTGTGAAGTGGTTTTGAAAGTCGCGTTGCAACGCTTGAATATTGACTGCTTCCTCATTGTCAGCGAAGAACCGATCAAACTTATACCAAACTCTTCTGATCAGATCGGGAAACGAGCCGCTGTGTGGTTCCATGAAGCATAAGTGACCACCCGGCTTCAACACCCGGTGTATCTCCTGGACTGCGCGATTCACATTGGGATGAAGATGATGCAAGCCACCGACGATCACCACGACGTCAAACGAGTTTTCCGGAAGTCGTGAATCCAACAATGATTTCTGCAATGCGTTGGCGTTGGTCCAACGAGTCTTAAAAGTCTCAATAACTTCGTTTGAGATATCTAGGCCAGTTACATTCGCACCGCGCTCCAGCAGAAACTCTGTCGTTTGTCCGCTACCACACATCGCATCCAAAACATTCTTACCATTCAGATCGATGCCGGCAAACATCGGTTCATAGATAAACTTGCCACGATACTCGACGCTGTAAGTATCGCTATAGTGCTCTTCATATTCCGCGGCGATGTTGTCGTAATGCGCTTGTTGCTGTCGTTCAGAAACACATAGCTCGCCCGGCCATGTCGTTACTGAAGAACTGCGGAAATCGTCATTGAGGAGGGCAGCGGTACTCATATTCTTCTTCTCCGAAACGTAGGCAGCGCGAGACCACCGATGAACAGCCAGCCCGCCAGACTTGCGTAGGAAGACACGCGACTTTTTAGAGGCTCAACAAAATCCAGCTTGACGGTGGCGGTCTCGGCAGGAACCGAGATCAAAAGGGCGCCATCTTTGTCCGGACGCGTGGCAAGTTGATGACCTGCTGATGTCGCGGTCCAAAGCGGGTAGTAAAAAGTCTTTACCCGAACATCTTCAGCTTTACCTGAATTGACTGAAAAAGTCCGATGTTCAGGCTCCCACGATGTAATCGACACAGTGCGGTCCGAAGCCGCAACTTTTTCCGTCATCGGTTGCGGATTGTTGTTGGCCCAGATCGGGAACCAGTAATTGATGCTTTGCGTCCCACGTACTTCGCTAATCGTCGTTTCAAACTGGGCTTTGTTCAGAAATTGAGCCTCGCGAACAACGTGCGAGAATGTAAATGTGATCGCGATCGCCATCGCTCCGACCACCAACATTCGCTTCACTTTTCCGAAGCCCTGATCAGCTTCAGCTAAAAGCGGCAAGCCGGCTGCGGCCAGAATTGATCCACCCATCGACAAGAGGGCAAACCAGCGCCATGGAAACTGGGTTTGTTGGAGACTCGAAACTGTGTACCAAAGCGGACGGCTGAGAGGGAGAGTCATGAACAGCGCAAACGCACTCAATATGAGCACTGCGCGACTCGTTCCCTGTCCAACTAATTTGCGACGTCCAATGAGGAAAACGATCGGTGCGAAGAGGAGAACTGTCATTAAGAGAATGATGTTCATCCACCAAACGTTCAAGTTGTCAGGCGAGAAGGTCGACAATACGAAGTTGTTGCGATAGTCGACTGAGGCGTCGTAGTCAACCTTGTTGATGCCGATCCAATGCATCTCCGAAAGCATCGTTACCCAATAAGTTGCACTGGCCATGAGACCGAGACCGATCCCAATTCCCAGTTTCACCAATGTTTTCAAACGATGCGGACGTTGGATACGAGCGAGGGCGTAAACGAAAAGTGCGAGGGAACCAATGACAGTGAGAGGCAGATGAGTAAGGACCAGCAATGCATAGACAAAGGCCAGGCCCGCGATGTCGCGCCGACGTCCTTTATCACAAATGCGTTCGATAAAACCAAACGCAAAGGGGAGGAGTGATGTGCCGGCCCACTCGGCGAGCAGGGTCGCCTGGTAGAGTTGGTTGAGATGGTAAGGCGCTAACGCGAAGAAGAAACTAACGAGGACGGCGGTAGTTGAAGGAAGTACCGACTTGGACCAGAAGTAAATTCCCAGTCCACCGATTACTGAAATAGCCGCGAAGGTAACGAGAGTGGCAGCGTACCAGTTTCCTAGTAAGAGACGCGAGACCGAGAGGAGGTAGTAAAGTGCCGGCGGGTAAAAGCGAAAACTGGGATCGCCGTAACCGGAGTTCGACTCGGCCAACCAGCTCGGATAGAAGTTGCCATTCGTGATGGCATCGTAAAAGGGAAGGGCAAAACGAAAATGATTTGAGAGGTCGCGGTTGGCGGGGACGCCAAAGATGAAGACCGGGACCATCACGGCGAGTGAAATTCCGATAACGAGAAAAAGGCGGCTCGCCTTCGTTGATGCTGTGAAGGCAAACACGCCGGTTTCTCTATTTTGAATTGCGCGAGAACTCATCTGTGATCGTCAGATTGGGAGTCCGTAAAAATCGCTGGTGGTTAGTTATTCAGAGCTGGAGTAGCTTCGACTTCGGACCGATCAGTAAAGGTCGTCAAACTTCCATCGCCACGCAGCACGCCGTCTTCGCAAAGTCCAAATCTTCGGCTGCCGGTTTGTGCGAGACCAGTCGTCACCGTGGGAACTGCCGAAGCGAAATAAAATGCTGGTCTAAGTCCGGTATCAGACGGATGAATGACGAAGTCGTAACCGCTTCGGGTGTTGCTTGAAAAAGTCTCGTCGACGAGCTTCGTGTTTACCAGTGTCGGCAGATCTGCAAAGTCGCCTTGTCCATACGTTGACTGATAAGAAGCTTCGACACTGTGAATGTTTCTCATCGACGAAATAGCGGAACCTTCGTTTGCGGCACGTCTCGATGTCAACAATCTTGGTATTGAGATAGAAGCGAGGATCCCGATAATTCCGACAACAGCTAATAATTCAACAAGTGAGAAGCCTTTTTGATTTTTGTTGTTGAACTTTTTCATGACTAAATCTCAATTCTTAAAAGTAGTGACTCTTACCTTTAAAACGGAAGGGCGAAGAATAAGTCTCCGCCCTTCTTCAAACTGGATTTCAACCGCAGCTATTAGTTGCCGAGGCTGGCCAAACCACTGATCAAGGCCCTGGTGTTCGGGATAGCGGAAAGGTCCGCGTCACCGCGCATCACACCGATTTCGGTTACGCCGAAACGACGGGTACCGGTCTGTGAAACGCCCGAGCTGGTGGAGGGGAAAGCGTAGACACCGTAAACGGCGGTCGTGCCAGTTCCGGCTGCTTCCACAACGGCTAAGTCGTATCCACTCTTGCTGCCGCTGGCGACGACGCTGTCGACTAAGTTGGCAGTGTTGAGACCGGCGAGGTCGGCACTGAAGGCGCCGTTGCCGGTAGTTGCCTGGTAGGTCGCCTGAGCACTGTGGATGGTGCGCAGCGATGATTGCGCTGAGCCTTCATTGGCGGCGCGGCGCGAGGCGAGAAGATTGGGGATCGCGATGGCGGCGATAATGCCGATGATCGCGACGACGATGAGAAGTTCGATTAGCGAGAAGCCTTCCTGGCGTTTGGTGTTCATTCTTTTATGCTCCATCAAGAATTTCGGGTCGTTGAAATTCGCGCCAACGGCTTCGTGGTCCAATGCCGCGCGATGCGCGAGGTATTCATGACTCAAATGTTTACAAAGAACGTGCCACTTTTTAACCGGGGGTTAGCGCCCAATTTTTGAGCAACTTTGGCTGGTTTTAGTGAAGTGACACTGGCTGGTTAAGTTGAATATGACACAATGCGTCAGACTGCTGTTGCCGCTTTATGTCAGTTAGTTTCCGGTTGCCGTCATGCCGTTGATCAAAGCCCGCGTGTTGGGGTCAGTGCCGATGGTCGTGTCGCCACGCATGACACCCGCTTCAGTTAATCCAAATCGACGAGTGCCGGTTTGTGATGCGCCTGAGGTTGTCGAGGGAATACACTTGGCGCCAAAGACCGCGGTTGAGCCCGTTCCTGCCTGTTCGACAATCGCGAAGCTGTAACCACTCTTCGTTCCGCTTGAAAGAACGCTATCGATCAGGTTGGCTGTGTTCAAAGCCGCGAGGTTTGTAGCAAAGGCGCCGTTACCACTGGTGACCTGGTAGGTGACTTGTGCACTGAAGAGCGTGCGGGTAGATGATTGGGCGGAGCCTTCATTTGCCGCGCGTCTTGAGGCTAAGAGATTCGGAACGGCGATGGCGGCGATGATGCCGATAATCGCCACTACGATCAGAAGTTCAATTAGCGAAAAACCTTGTTCACGTTTCATATCTTTTATTCCTCCCTAAGTTCGAAATTCAGGGTTATGTGTCGAATCTTTGAGGCGAGTTGAAGGTTGCCGAGATGACAGCGTGTCCGCACCCTGAAATCTGTTGGCTCGGCCTAGTAAAAAAGGGTGGAGTTTGAGCTCCACCCTTTTGAGTCAAAGGACCTGGTTTAAGACTAGTTACCGAGAGCGGCCATACCCGTGATCAACGCGCGGGTGCTGGGGTCGGTACCGATGGTCGTGTCGCCACGCATCACACCGTCTTCGGTCAAACCGAAACGACGAGTACCAGTCTGTGAAACACCGCTGGTGGTCGAGGGGAAGCATTTGGCACCGAACACGGCGGTCGCGCCGGTTCCGGCCTGCTCAACAATTGCGAAGCTGTAGCCACTCTTGCTGCCGCTTGAAAGAACGCTGTCGACGAGGTTGGCTGTGTTAAGAGCTGCGAGGTTGGTGGCGAACGCACCGTTACCGGTGGTTGCCTGGTAGGTGGCCTGGGCACTGAACACAGTGCGCAGTGACGACTGGGCTGAACCTTCGTTCGCCGCACGACGTGAAGCGAGAAGATTGGGGATAGCGATGGCGGCGATAATGCCGATGATCGCGACAACGATCAAAAGTTCGATCAACGAAAAGCCTTCTTGGCGTTTGGTGTTCATTTTAAGTTTCGTGCTCCTTAAGAGAAATAGGGGGTTTGCTAAATTCTCGCGCCAACGGCTTTCGTCACTGAGTGATGCCGCGCAGAGCGCGAAGTGTCCGGGACGCTCTACAACAACCTCTGTGCCATTGATTGGTTCGGAGAGTATTGCTCTGAAAAAGAGGGTGTTTACGAAGTAATCAGTAGCAGGAAGGATGGTCCAATAAGGAAACTGACAAATTACGGCACGGTGTGACTGACGCTTTGTGGCAGGTTGGGGGATGTCCGAGATGCTTTAGTTTGTCGTGATTTTATTTAGCGGATCCAGGATTTTTCAACGGCAGTCTAGCCGGGCTTCGCCGCCTGTTGTGAGGAATGGCTATGCCTTTCCGTTCATGGACCTTTTAGTTCCGGGCTGTGCCCTCGTTAGACGCGTCATAACAAATGGCGGGTGAAAAAAACAACATACGGGACGAAGGGCGTAGCCCCAGGTTGTGATGCACGCTTAACGGACAGGCATAGCCATTCCTCACAACAGACGGCAAAGCCGGCCCAGTTGAGTTTTGCAAACGCCTCCCAAGTATCGGATATTAGTGGTCGGCGCCGGCGGCGAGTTCGTCTTCTTCGTCCCCGAGGCGGCGACGTGGATTTGGATCGGTCGAGCGTCTACGTGGTGTGGATTCTGGACCACGTCGTTCATCACGCATCTGGGCAGTCAATCCTCTGATTCCATGCTTGTCCAATAAATGCCGCAACGAGCGCACTGAAAGTCGCAGCAACTCGGACGCATTAGTTTGATTGCCATTGGTCCGGCGCAACGCTTCCATCAGGTAAGTCTTCTCTAACTGGTCCAGATGGGCGGTGAGATTGATTCCTTCATCGGGAAACTCCATCGCTTCGGCAACTCGATACGGATTGTAGTTGGTGATCTTTTCCGGTAGCCGTTCAGGTTCAATCGATGCCGTATATTCCAGCGCCACTGCCCGCTCAATAGTATGTTCCAGCTCGCGCACGTTGCCCGGCCAAGAATATCGCTCCAACAATTTCATCGCCGTTTCACTAATCGATAACTGGCGTCCAGTTGCAGTGCAAAACTTTTCAATGAAGTGGGTGGCCAGGTCTGAAATGTCTTCCGAGCGTTCGCGAAGTGGCGGCAACTCCATCGGAATTACGGAAATTCGGTAATACAAATCTTCGCGAAACGTTCCCATCGAAACCATGCTCGCAAGGTCGCGATTAGTCGCCGCAATGACACGCGTGTCGACGTGCATTTCTTCAGTCGCACCCACCGGACGTACTTTTCGTTCCTGCAACACACGCAGCAACTTCACCTGCATCGCCGGCGACATTTCACCAATTTCATCCAGAAAAATTGTTCCACTGTTTGCCGCTTCAAAGAGACCCTTGCGATTTGAACTCGCTCCCGTAAACGATCCTTTGACGTACCCGAAAAGTTCCGACTCGAGCAGCGTTTCAGTAAACGCGCCACAGTTAACCGAAACGAATGGTCTTTCAGCGCGCGGACTCGAATCGTGGATGGCGCGGGCGACTAATTCCTTACCTGTTCCAGATTCGCCGGTCACTAATACAGTCGACTGGACCTGGGCCACAGTTTCAATCATCTGGTACAACGCCAGCATCCGCGTACTTCGGCCGATGATATTGCCGAGTCGACCACGCGTTCTTTGTCCTTGAATTAAGGCCTTGTTCTCTTCGAGCAGCGCTTCCTTTTCACGAATGAGGGAAATCTTGGCGAGCGCGCGCGCGACTGTCTCTTTTAATAGATCGTTATCAAACGGCTTCTGCACGAAGTCGAAAGCGCCGAGCAGAAATGCGTCGCGAGCGGTGTCGACATTCGCAAAAGCGGTCATCATTATCACTTCGAGGTTAGGCAGCAGTTCGCGGGCGGCCCTGAGCAAATCGATGCCACCCATGTCAGGCATGCGGATGTCTGACAAAAGCAGGTCGGCTGGATCCTCGCGCAACAAGACCATGGCTTCATTGCCATTCCCGGCAACGCGCACAGTGTGTCCCTCGCGTTGCATCAAGTGCGTCAAGAATTGCCGCATGCCCAATTCATCGTCAGCGATAAGAAGCTTTGCCATAGGTAGAAACTAAATTGTAGGGGTTGTTTGATTAGTGTCCCTGGATTCGTTTGAATTCGACGTCGGGAGTTCGATTGTAATCGTAGTGCCTTCCCCTTCGCGACTTCGAACGTTGATTGTACCACCATGCTCACGGATGATCTGATAGACGATCGACAAACCTAAACCCGTGCCGCCCGTCGTGGAGGAGAATGGTTCAAATAAACGTTCAACCTGGTCCGGACTCATCCCGCGTCCACTATCGCTGAAGGAAATTCGGAGTCGATTGCTTGGAGTTTTATTTAACGTGGCAGTCAGCGTTCCACCCTGGGGCATTGCTTGTAATGCGTTTCGGGCCAGGTTCCAAAAAACTTGTTTGAGTTGACCTTCGTCCGCTTCCGCGATCAATGGTTCGTCCGGAAATTCCTCAACCAGCTCCTGAGTTGGCAGAATCTCCGGGCTATGGCGCAACAGAGCGAATGTTTGATGGAGCAGTTCACCGACTTCGACTCGTGACTGGACCAATGAACGTGGTCGCGCATAACTAAGGAAATCCGTAATGATGCGATTAAGTCGATCTGATTCGCGCAAGATGATCTCCATTAACTCAGCATGCGACGAGTCCTGGTCCATCTCTGAACGTAACATCTGGATCGAGCCACGCATCGCGGCCAGCGGATTGCGAATCTCGTGAGCGATGGACGCTGCCATTCGTCCAATCGCGGCGAGTCGATCCTGCCGGCGCGATGTCTCCTCCAGTGCGCGCACCTGAGTCAGATCCTGGAAAGTGATCACCATTCCAGTTGTCTCGTTTGCTTCTGAAAATAGAGGCGAGATGCTGAAGCCAAGTCGCAACCGCAATCCCTCGGGCGTAAGACAGTCTGTCTCAAAACGCGGACTTCCGTGACCATCCGACAGTTCCTTCAGCGAATCGGTAATCCTGTCTGACATGTCGCCGAAAATTATTGACGCTTCTTTTCCTCGTACGACTTCTTCGTCGTAACCGGTGATTTCCTCCGCTGCCTGATTAAAGGTGTAGATCACTCCGTCGAGATCAGTTGTTACGACGCCCGATCGAATCGATTCCACAATGCGTTCATGCAATGCGCGCAAGCTGGCCAAAGACTGGGTGGCTGCTAACAGACGAACATCTGATCGTGATTGTCGTTCAGCCAAACGGGCCGACAACAATCCAACCACCAGGAATGCGATATCAAACATTCCAACAGTTTGAATTGTTTGCGACAAGGAGGTGCCAGTGAAAGCAGCGGCGCGGCCGGACCATGGACCAATGAAGGCGAGCGCGCAAAATGTGAACGCGATTGCACAGCCAATCGAAGTGATTACCGCGTCGCGCGCGCCCAGAAACAAACTGGAAATGGCAATGACAACGATATAAAACGCGATGTAGGGCGAGTGGACCACGTCTGAGTTCCACACCAGCCACGTCACTAAGAGAATATCGACTGCGATTTGTATTTTGGCTTGCAGGAGGATGTTGCGAGACAAACGAATGATTAACGAATAACCAATCGTCAACCCGGCAACGATAGTGAGAAGGACCAGGCTACGACTGAGAGATTGTTGTGAACCGCCCGTCCGATTCCAGAGCAATCCAACAACAAATAATAGCAGCGCCGTCAGTAATCGACCGACAATCAACCAGCCGAGTTTTGAACTCGCACTGCGACCAGTTTCGCCGGTCTCACCTGTGATAGTCATCGGCCCGCAAGCCTATCACAAGCCGTTGCGTTTAAGTTGAAAGTCTTTACGCTGAAAGCGTTTTGTCTCAAAGCCCAGGGTTGAGCTTTGGCAACCCTGGGTTACAGCACGAACAAGACCGCTCAACTCCGAAGGAGTTACGTCCCGGTCGAATAATCCAGCTTTCTGTAATTCTTCAATTACCCTTTCGATCTTTGGCTTTACACTTGGGCGCAACTCCTTCGGAGTTGGAATAGCTTTCGTGCTTATTATCCCAGGGTTGCCAAAGCTCAACCCTGGGCTTTGAGATGAACCGCTTTCAGCGTTGGCCGAGTGGACTGACTCCCGATTAATTGCCCGCCAAATACTCGGCCACTGCCTCGGAAATCGGTTGGCCCGTGTTGCTTTCGTAGTAGCTAAACGCAGGACTCGGATTTACTTCAAAACAGTAGACGTGGTTCTCGGGGGTAATCTTCAGGTCGATACCGGCAAACGCCAGTCCGAGTCCCTTCGTAAGGTTCACACACATCTCAGCAAGTTCGTCAGAAAGATCAACGGCGCGTAATTCTGCATAGTCACTACCTTGTCGATGCGCGTAGCGATAGTCAGTAGCGTCGGTGCTGATTGCGGTGGCGAAAACTTTCTCGCCGATCGTATGCACGCGAACGTTTGTCCCTTCAACGAACGCCTGAAACTGAGTTGGACACCAACGAATACTGTCCAATCGTTTCAGGTCATCGTCCGAAAGCGTCTGCACGATCGATCGGACTCCGCTGATCGATTTGTAGATTACTTTGCCGTGGCGCGCCTGGAACTGGCGCACGAGTTCCGGATCGTTTGTAATTAATGTTTCCGGCACTTCGAAACCAAAACGTTTGATGAGTTGTGCCTGGTATGGCTTGGAAAAATTCGAACCCATCGGCGCCACCCGATTCACAACTCGTGCCGGGCTAACTTCGGCCCAACGCGTCAGCGTGTCAAAAAGATTCCTGGTGAATTGCCGATCCGGCGAATTCTCAGGTTGATCTTTGACCTCGGGCAGGAAACGGTAATCCATCAATCTGGTGAAGATTGCGGTGAAGTCAGCGAGCTGATAGCTGTCGCCATTCAACTGAAGTTTTCCGCGCGACTGACCATTCGAGATCTCCATCTGCATCTTCATGATCGAAAACCTGCGCTGGTTCAGCATCACATACGGTTTGTTTTGCTTGTCCAGCGCTTTACTGACCAACGCGAGCGGCGACTCGGTCGGAATTCCACAAAGCAGAATCATTGCAGACCTCCCTCGCGACGAAAAAGTTTGACGGCCAGCACATCCAACAAAGCTTCCCCACCAAGACGCAGATCGGGCATCGGTGTTGCTCCCGCAAACAGCCAGGTGTTGTTGGGTTGGTCGTAAGCGAGTTCGACACCCAGCAGCGGCGTTTCGGAAATGCGCGCGAGTTCTGAACATGCATTGCGCACCGCGAGCGGAAGAAATGGACCAAACACTCTGTCTCCGACGGTTATCGCCATCGTTGTTTTCATGCCTTCGGGAATCATTCGTCGAACTTCGACACTCTCGTCAATTTGATCATGACTTGTTTGCGTATAGTCGGGGGTTTGTAGACCGGCTTTTGCCGCCAGATAAACCCATTCGGACACATGTCGCCACGCGCCTGAGAGTCCCTGCGACGTCGCATTATTAAAGACTGGTTGCGGCAGCGCGTTAAGCCAGCTCATGAAGAAAGCCGTGTACTCCTGGACCGCGTAATCGTAGTCCGGCGCATGTTCAAGATGATGAAGCGGAACGTGTGTTAAGCGGTTTACTACTCCGCGTAACGTACGGTTATTGATTACGCGGCCGTCCGCGAGAGTGATATTGATATGCGATCCATCGATGCCGACATAGTGTTCCCATTTGGCGTTTCGAGTGAGCATCTCTGCAGTTACCAGTTGGAACGGTCTAAGTCCGCGCGCCTGCAAGCCGTGGTAGGCCCAGATCGCTGATGGGTCCTGTTCTGAACAGATCATTAGCCACATTGATTCGTCCTTATTGAGCGAGGCCAGTTTGCACTGACCTCGCCTGTTCGAGCGTTGACTGGCGGCCCGTCTTAATACGAACCGCTTGCAAATATTAATTAGCGAGGTTTCTTAGTTTTTTCGTCGTCAGGCTTTTTCTCGTTGGCGACGTCGGGTTCACCTTTAAGTGCGCCCTCGCTTAGATCAGGACGAAGGTCGACGCCGATGAAGTGGGTCAATCGAGTGACAGCATTTTCAAGATCGGTCAGCCGATCTTCCGGCTTGCCTTCGGCTTTGAATAATGGAGCTCTGCTTGCGGGATCACCGCCGGGAAGTCCACTGCCCGGGTTCTCAACGATTCCTTTGGGATCGTTTTCGAAGATGGGCTTCTCGGGAAGTAGATCTTTTTGATGAAGCTTCTCGATGATTTCGCTCTTCAGTTCTTTGATTTCGAGCTTCTCGTTCTTGAGTTCTTTGTACTCGATCTTTTCAGACTTGATGTCTTTGCCTTCGTGTTTCGAGAGCTCTTTTTCGGGTTTGATCTTTTCGATCTCTTTCTGAATTTTCTCGGGGGTCTCTTTTTCAGGTTTGATCTTCTCGATCTCTTTCTGTTCCTTCTGCTCCTTCTGAATCTTCTCCGGCACTTCCTTCTCCGGCTTGATCTTCTCGATCTCCTTTACGACCTTGTCCGATTCCTTTGGTTTGGGAGCAGCAATTGCGTCGGCTTCAGTGCTGAAATTTGAACGCGTCTGGAAGATCTCCTCACCGGGGTTGACGGTCTCGGCGATTTCCTTGCCGCCTTTTTCGAAGATCTGTTTTTCAATTTCTTTAACTTCTTTGACTTCTACCTTTTCCTTGAAAGGTTCTTTGAACTCCTTGCGTTCCTTGATCTCTTTGACTTCGCGTTTCTCCGGTTTTTCCTTCAGCTCAGGCTTTTCGAGCTTGTCTTTATGAAGCTCCTTTTCAAGCTTCTTCTCGATCTCTTTCTCGAGTTTCTTCTCAATGTCTTTATTCTTACTCATTAACTAGCTCCTTGATGGTTGTGGGTTGAGGTTCAAGGTCTGAAAAGGCGAGGTCTCAAGGCTGCTCGGGGAACAGCAGGGGGATTGCATTGATGACAGGTCAAACCACATCGTGTTGTTTCGAGGGCCAACCGCAGACAGAACAACCGCGCCGGTCGGTGACCGGTTGGCGGGGGATGTTCAGTGTGATTACTCGAAGCGGAACGAGTCGGGCGATGACACATGAGTTCCGTTCCGAGTATCGCCATGGTGGCGTCTCAGGGTTTGGCGAGTTGGCAATGATTGTGCCAGTTGGACCAGTAACGAATTTCAGGCAGATCTTGAGAATGGATTTATGGAACTGTAGACAGTTGGTTACCAGATCGACGAGGTGAGTCTCATTTTGTCTACGCTGGTGTCGACTCGCTCTGTGTTGAAACTGTTGTACTGATTTTTCAACACAGAGACGCAGAGTACGCAGAGAAGGAAACAGTTCGATAATTATTCAGGCCGGCGGAAACTGATTACGTCGTGAGTGCGGCTTTTAGTGGAAGATATCTTTCGTGAATGACCTGCAGGTGATAACGCTGGTGGCCAACGATGGCGAAACCGTAAGCCAACGCTGACATGTGATTGCCGTTAATCGTCAATGCGCGTAACGACGCCTCGTCGTCAAATGATTCGAACAACAAACGAGTTGCTTCACGCACTAGTCCCAACTCGGAAACAAGCTGCCGCAGAGTTCTGTTTTTGGTGTTGACGTTGGCCGCGAACAGGTCCTGATCAAAACTGGGAAGTTCGGTTTGATCATTTCGCCCAATCCGAAGAACACGATAAGCAAGGACTCGTTCGCCATCGATCAGATGTTGAAAGATGTCTTTGATGGTCCACTTGCCGGGAGCATAAACAGTGTCGCCAATTTGTTCGAGTTCATTAAAGTTGAGCGTTTCCAGTTCGGCCTTTGATTGGACGAAAGCTTCACTAAGTTCAACGTCCTCAACGAAATCGAGGTATTTGTCGAAATAGCAGGGAGGTTGATTTATATCTGATTTTTTCATTGTCGTGCTGACCCTTCAATGGCGCGGAAAAGTATACATCAGAGAACGTGATTAACGTGGCTGTGTTCCAGTACCGCAGGCGGCTTCGCCTGCTGGACTGGGAATATTCGAAGTAGGTTGTATCGATAAGAGCACGCGGGACGCCTGCGGTCCTAAGTCCAGAGTTTCGTCAGTGCTGCACTGGCGCCGTTGAAGGTATCTCTATCGCAGGAGCCTTGTATTCCCGGAACGGTTCCGGATTCTGTGTATTGCCACATGGTCCAGGTGGGCCAGGTTGGTGGAACCGAAGGTGCTGAGCCGCCATACTGCGCGCGCCAGAACCAGCAATTTGCCAACACCGCACTCGGCGTACTGCCCAATAAATTACCAGCCAGCGCATCCGAATAGAAACCCGGATAACGTCCTGTTTGATTATAGACTTGAGTGACAAACTGCTCGGCTTGCGCGATGGTCATCTGGCTGCTCGGGTTCTCTTCGAAGTCCAAAGCGAGCAAGTCGTTTGGACCAGGTTTGACGATCGAGAGAAAGTAGTTTGCCTGGGCCGCGCCATCTTCGTTTACGCCGAAGTGATACGCGCCCCACAAGAGGCCGGCGGCCAATGCTTCTGGTTTGCGTGAAGCGTAAGTTGGGTCGGACCATCCAGTTCCTTCTGTGGCCTTATGAATTACGCCGACGATGCCACCTTGCCTGACCTGGGTGAAGCTGGTCACCGGATTGTAATGGGAAAGGTCGATGACGACGTTCAATCCTTGAACAGTGCTCATACAAATAGTCTCCTCGCAAATTTGCGTGAACGATTACGGTTTGAATTGATTGCGCGAGGTAAATAAACGATACGCGGATCCTAAGGCGGAGTCCAGCAGTTCTTCAAAATCGAGTTTTAGGCTTCGAAAATGTATATATTCAGAGAAGCGGAATGCCGCGCGCCGTATGCCAGATTCGGACAATCTCGCAGCGCTTTGGTTTTTGTTGATGCGATAAATGATTCGATAGCGACGAAAAATCACCTCGCGCAAACTTGGATTTTCGAATTCAGGGACAACCCGTCCGTATTCGGGAAAGAAAGGGACCAGATCGAGGCAGCAATAAGCTCAAAGCCAAACGATTTGGCCTTGACCGGATTATTCAGCGCAGTGAAATTGACAATATCTTGAAGGTCAGCGAGGGCACTGGGCGACCAGATTAACTTATAATCCACGAGGCTAACTGCTTCTTAGCCTCATCGTGAGAAATCGCTTCGCCTCGATCTAATTCATCAAGACCTGTTTGCACCGCCGCCACGAATTTGATTTGTTCGACAATCTCATCGAGTGAACAATCGTCGGGCAAGGCGCGAATGGTCTTAAGTACAAATTCTTTCTGAGTCATGCGGCAATTATGAAGAGCAGCATGCAGTTATGCAAGAGCTATCGCTCGGCTTCATTACAGCTTGCACGTTGACTTTAACGCCGCATTGCGATAAATCCACTCTGCACTTCCAAAGCTTCCCCTGACGCTCCTCGCAAAGTGTCAACACCTTATTCAGCAGCGAGGAGATATCATGATGGACCAGTCGAATAGTCAACCTGCAAACACGTCCGAATCGCACAACGTCGAAGGTTGGACGTTGGACCACCTGCCGTACATTGAAGACTTTCAGGGTCTCGGATTTCTGCAGATGTGTGCAGACCGGCGCTTTCACCGATGCATACAAAAGGAATTTAAGAAGGACGCAAAGTTGCCCGAGCGAGAAGACTACTGGATACACGCGGATGCAGGCGGCACTCCAAAGATGGCCGACCAGTTAGTCGCGCCAAACTACTGCTATCACCAGAAGGGAGTGCGGCTGATGGGATGGTCAGCTCATGGCTCTGGCTGTGGTGGCTTTGGTGAAGAGGTGCCCGATGACGTCATACGAAAAGCGTTGTGTGAAACGATGCAGCGCAAGGTAAAAGAATATCCCGAAGCCACACACTTTATTTATTTCGTTACCGTGAAGGATGACGAGAGCCTGGTCTATCGGATTAGCGTTAATCCCGGTGGTGACTTCGTAGGTAAGTAGTTTGTGCGGAGAATTGTGAGACCGCTTTTCCCGAACCAACCAACAGGAAACCAAACATGACAACAGCCAGAATCTCAGTTTATCTCCAGGCACTAGGCGGGAAGTTTCTCGGTCCGAATGCTTACAACACTAACGACATCAAGCTCACTCTGACGCTTGGCGGTGAGACTACCTCCATTAATTACAAGTATGTCGACGGCATGAACGACGGAGAGGTTGATGCGACTTTTTCTTACGACAATCCTCCTAACAATGGTCTGTCTTCCTTCCTGCCTGTGCTCACTCCGATCACGAGTGTTCCAATTACGCTGGCAGTGAATTACCTCACGCCAATCCAGAAAACGATCTTTGGGTATGTGGAAGTTAACTTTTCTGAGGCGCAGCAGTTGGGAACTTTGAGCGCCAGCATTCCCAGACCGAGTGGCGAAGACTTGATACTTACGGAAAGCATCGCCCTCGACCAGATGCAGTCAGATTATCGCGCGATCATGATCGTGCCGGGACTGCTACTGGAGAAACCGCCATCATCCGTGGCGCCGCCCACCGCAAACTATCTCTACTTATGGGTGAAGATGATGTGTGGTTGTCCGATTACAACGGGGCTTGGCAATTCGTTCTGGTCGTCGCTTGATTTCGATGTGTCGGCTGAGGTTTTTCTGAAAAATGGGAGTAGCTATAAGACTTCGCTGTCATTTACATCGAACGCTACTCCGTCTCTTTACCAGGTTCCGGTAGCTGCTATAGCGGATGTGCACATGGTGAATTTCACGGCTAAGCAAAAGAGTACCGCAAACATCGGTTACTTGTCGGTGATCTATTCGCTTTGTTGAGCGAGCACTGACGACTGAAGCGGGTTTTAACTTTGCGATGTCAAACCCACAGAACAGTTTCAACAGCATGGATTGACTAATCAAGTGGTCTGCCCCGAAGGGGCAACGCCTCAAAGCCCAGGGTTGCTGCAACCCTGGGTGAGCCAAGCCTGAATTATCAACCGCAACGCGGTTGCGCCTTTGGGGCCTCTGGAACGGCGCGACCGCGTTGCGGTTGGTAGGGATTAGGGCAATCTTACCCAGGGTAGCCGAAACGGCAACCCTGGGTGAGCCAAGCCTGAATTATCAACCGCAACGCGGTTGCGCCTTTGGCGCCCTAAACGGCGCAACCGCGTTGCGGTTGCCACAGCGCGAAAACAACTTCACCCAGGGTAGCCGAAGCGGCAACCCTGGGCTTCGTTGCGTAGCCCCTTCAGGGCAACGGTCACTACAATTGGCTTTGATTCGTCACTTGATTACCGTTAAAACGGTTCGCAGGATTTAGACTCCAAGCTGAAGCTTGGAGAGAAGGTATCGCAAAGGCTCTAATGTCGGGTGTTAAGAATGATGTGTGTCAGAGCTTAACCAACGACCATTTTCTTCGCGCTCATATTCAATCGTGTATCTCATAGCGCAGATGCTATCGCGGTGCGACACGTAGTTTCAGTTCATTACTTCCACTGCCGGCGCAAAAAACATCTCATCAACATGACACCAGCGCCAGTCTTCACCTCGCTCGTAAGATTTGATGACGGGGTGATCCGTCTCCAGAAAATGCTTGATCGAGTGCTTGTTCTTCGAACTGTTACAACAGCCGACGTGCCCACAGATCTCGCATAAACGCAGATGGACCCACGTGTCGCCTAATGCCAGACATTCTTCACAACCGTCCGGCGTTCGCGGCGTGACTTTTTTGATTTGAGACAGGTGCGAACAACCTCGCATGAGAAGTGTGTTTCGTGGATGTTGATGGTCGAAAACTTCGGGTAGTTCTTCCTCGCCTGTATCGTCAAGAGTTACCAGGATTTCCAGATCTTCTTCGCTCATGGTGTTGCTCCGGTCATTAAGAGGTCATGCTCTTACTTTGTGGCGGTTGATAGGTGCCGACAGTTTCACGGAAGGAGATCGCTAAGCGGTTCCAACCGTTGATAGTGATGATCGCCATCGTCAGCTTAACAATCTCTTCTTCACTAAACTGTTTGCGCGCGGCCTCGTATTCCTCATCCGTAACATGGGTTTGAGAGATCATCGTAATCGTTTCGGCCCACGCGAGTCCGGCGCGTTCCCGCTCCGTGAAAAATGGAGTTTCGCGCCAGGCGCTGAGCGCATAGAGACGCTGTTCAGTTTCGCCTTGCGCACGCGCGTCTTTGGTATGCATGTCAATGCAATAGGCACAACCATTGAGCTGCGACACTCGGGTCTTTACCAGTTCCAGCAATGAATGTTCGATTCCTGACTCGTCCACATATTTCTGCAGTTTGTACATTGCCTGCATCGAGCCCGGTGCGGCTTTGCTGAAATCCAATCTTTTTTCCATTTTTACCTTCCATGTCGTAGGGGCGTCCCTCCGTGGGCGCCCCTTGTTTGCAAGTAGGCATTCTTTACGCAGGGGCGGCCACGGAGGACCGCCCCTACGATTTAGGCAGCGGTTGAGATCGTTTGCGGTCTGGCGATGAATTCCAACAAGTCTGCATTGATCCGATCTTTGTGGGTCGCACACATACCATGCGGCAAGCCCGGGTAAACTTTCAATTCAGCGTTTTTCACAATCTTCGCCGTCACCAAACCCGTGATAGCAATCGGGACGATCTCATCGTCGTCTCCGTGCATGACAAGTGTCGGCACATCGAACCGCTTTAGATCTTCAGTGAAGTCTGTTTGTCCAAACGCTTTAATACATTCGTAGACTGAAACAAGTCCAGCCGCCAGCGATTGCATCAGGAACGAGTCGAGCAATCCCTGTGAAACTTTGGCTCCCGGCCGGTTGAAACCATAGAACGCTTTACTGAACTCGCTGAAAAACGCTGCCCGGTCAGCTTGCACCTGCGCACGCAACTGGTCCAACACTTCAAGCGGTAGCCCATTCGGATTCGTTTCTGTCTTCAACAAAATTGGCGGCACAGCTCCAATAAGCACGACCTTGGCCGCGCGCGTTGTGCCGTAACGGCCGATATAGCGAGTGACTTCGCCACCGCCAGTCGAGTGGCCCACGTGAATCACATCGTTGAGATCAAGTGCTTTAACTAACGCTGCGAGATCGTCAGCGTAAGTGTCCATGTCGTTGCCGGTCCAGGTTTGGGTTGATCGTCCGTGACCACGGCGATCATGGGCGATACAGCGAAAGCCATTGTTTGCCAGAAACAACATCTGGTCTTCAAATGCGTCCGCTGACAAAGGCCAGCCATGACTGAAGACGATAGGTTGTCCCGTGCCCCAGTCTTTGTAGTAAATCTGCGCTCCATCTTTGGCGGTAATTGTGCTCATGATGTCTCCTCTTTCTGCTTCTGTCTGCGGTTGCCTATTTGACTGTAGCGGTTGCGGTCTGTTGTTTAGCTGGGGGTTGGCTTGCCGGACTATTGAGCCATGCTGCCAAAGTTATCTGGCCCAATTGTGCGTCGGACTCGGGAACGAGTGTGCGTTCACTAAGAAGCGCGCCGAAGTAACGGGCCGATGGATCGGCAACAACTGTTCGAGGATCGTTGCGAGCGCTAAGACCCTGTCGAATCAATTCATCGAGATGAAACTGTTGTGGTCCAGCGACTTCGATCGTTCCATTCACCGGCGCGCCGACCGCAACTTTGCCGACCGCGGTGGCGACATCGTCTGCGGCCATTGGCTGAATCAGCACAGGAGCCAGGCGTACCGTGTTGTCCTGGGTGGCGGCTGCGGCAATGCTGTTGATGAATTCAAAAAACTGCGTCGCATGAACGATGGAGTAGGGAATTGCCGACTCTTTGATCAGTTTTTCCTGGGCAATCTTTGCGCGGAAGTAACCGCTCTCCGATAGTCGCTCGGTACCCACGACTGATAAAGCAACGTGATGTTTGACACCTGCGGCCAACTCAAACTTGAGCAGGTTGCCGGTTGATGTTTCGAAGAACTCCATGACCGCTTTGTCTTCAAAGGAAGGAGAGTTTGAAACGTCAACTACTACTGACGCGTTTTGGAGAACTTCAGCTACTCCTTCTCCGGTTAACGTGTTTACTCCGCTGTTGGGTGAAGCTGCGATTGCTTCGTGTCCGTGTTCGCGAAGTTTGGTTACAAGCTTTGAGCCGATCAGGCCCGTGCCGCCGATAACTACGATCTTCATGACTGGTCCTTTCTTACTGGACGGCCTTCTGTGGACGCCCGTGCATTACTTACGAACTTTTGGTGAATCTAAGGGCGGCGAGGGACGGCCGCCCCTACTGGAATTAACGCCGGCGCTCCTTTGTCCTTAAGGAGGAAGGCCAGGAATTTTGCTTTCCGGGTGGTGCTGGCGTTGCGGCCAACGACATGAACATCCTGAGGACCCTCATACCAGGTTTGGCCCGCAGTCAGCGTCACTTCCTGTCCACCTTTAACCTGCATTACCACCGTTCCTTCCAACACGTAGACAAAGCCATACGCGTTGTGCTTATGAACCGGATCTGCGCCGCCTGGTTCATACTCAACAGTCACCATCAACACTTCTTTGCCAGGAATGTCTGCCAGCTCTTTCGACATCACTGGTGTCACTTTAGGCTCCTGGGCCATCAGCGTTCCGGTCATCAGAAACAACAACGGCAGCATTAGTTTTGCGATGTTCTTTAGTGCTCTCATGGACTTCTGACTCCTAATTCGTTTCGAGATAATTGACCAGACTCAGCAGGTCATCCTTGCCAAAGAATGCTTCGGCGCCGGCGTCGTTCGCCGCTTGTCTGGTGCGCTGGTCAGTGTGATTTGAAACAAAAACAATTCTTGCAGTTGAGTCGAAACTCTTGATTTCCCTCGCCACTGTTAGCCCGTCCGTGGGCTTCATGAAAATGTCCATCACCACCAGGTCGGGACGTTGTGCGCGATAGAATGCGACAGCTTCGGCGCCGTTGTTGGCTTCACGGATTTCATCAGCGATTTGCTGGAGCATGCTTTTCAATAGACGTCGCATTTCAGCGTTGTCATCAACTAACAGCAGCATCTTCATCGGGATGCGTTCCCCCCTTGTTTTAAGCGTGGGTGGATTCTGCCTGAGGAAAGCAGACTTGCCATCGGTGGAGTTACGGGATTTTCTACGTAGATCTACGGATTTTTTTCTCTGCGTCTCGTGTATTTCTGTGCCTCTGTATTGAAAATGAGAGTTTAGCTAGCGATCGCAGGTTTTCAACGCAGAAGCGCAGAGACGCGGAGGCGCGGAGAAGAGAACTAGGAACGCTCAATTTCGTCGAGGTGTTGAAGTGCGTAGCGCATCAGAGAATGACTGCCACGCAATCCAAGTTTTTGCGTGATGGTGCTGCGGTGAGATTCAACAGTGCGTGGGCTTATCGAAAGTTCTTCCGCTATTTCGTTAGTGGTTTTGTATTGGGTCACCAGTCGTAATACCCGACGTTCAGCCGGAGTTAATGATTCGAGTCCGTCATGATTCGAAGTCGCCGGGGTCCTGATCAAATAAGCCGTCATCGCCGGACTAACATAAGGTTTATCCTCAACGACAGCATGAATCGCCTGAATGATGTCGGTAACCGCACAGTCTTTCAAAACGTAGCCCGCGCCGCCGAGCTTCAATGCCTTACGCATAAAACTCTCTTCGCGGTGCACCGTGAGAAAAATGACTTTTGACTCGATCTTTTCTTTCCGCAATGACTCCAACACCTGGAAGCCGTCGAGCTTTGGCAGGTCAATGTCGAGGACGATTACCTGCGGCTGAAATCGACGCGCTTGTTTAAGACCTTCTTCGCCGTCACCGGCCTCTCCGACGATTTCGAGCGTCTCATCGCTTTCGATCGTTTGCCTTAGTCCTTGCCGGATGAACGGATGATCGTCGGCGATCAAAATTTGGATTTTGTTACTCATTAACTATGCCAACTCCGACCTTGATCCCCGCTACCGCGAGGTGGTACTGACCCCGCTACCGCGAGGGTGGTACTGACTTCTCAATCGGTAACGTGATCGACACTGTGGTTCCCACGCCTCGAGTTGATTCGATAAACGTTTGTCCGCCCAGCAGTTTTGCTCGTTCACCCATTCCCACCAGGCCAAACCCAATCTTCTTTCGATTGTCTTTTACCCGATCGATCTCGAAGCCTGCGCCATCGTCTTTAATACTGATCTTGATTTCCGTCTGACTCTTCGCAATCGACAGCTCGATCGTCGTCGCGCCTGAATGTTTGACGATATTGTTGAGACTCTCCTGAACGATTCGGTAGCAACTATTTTCAGCCTGCCTGGGCAGAAGGTCGTTGATGTCAGTAACACTCTTCATCAGTTTCAGATCATTGATCTCTGCAATTTTTTCCGCCATGTCTTCGATTGCGCCTGTCAGACCCAGCCGGTCCAATTGTATCGGACGCAGATCGTAGATAATTTCTTTTACTTCATCAATCGCTTCGGTTGAAGCCTCTGAGATTTCTCTTAACTGTTCCAGCGCATGGTCCTGATCATGATGTTTCGCCAGACTAAGCATCGCGCGGTTCTTGATGATGCTCAAGGTTTGACTTAGACCATCGTGAAGTTCAGCCGCAATCCGACCTCGTTCCAACTCCTGCGAGTCGATCAGTTGCCTGGCAAACTCCTGCTGCTGCGCTGCCTTCGCTTTCAACTGCCGCCCACGCAGGAAATAAATAAGCGCAATTACCGAAGCGATCACTAATCCGATCAACAAGAAGAACCAACGCGTTTGATAGAAGGCGGGATTGACTCGAACTTTGATAGTTGCGCCTTGTTCATTCCAGATACCGTCACGGTTCGCGGCGATCACATGAAATACATACTCACCCGGCAGATATGAGTAGTACGCAGTCCGGCGTGTTCCTACTTCGTTCCAGTCACTTTCGAGGTTTTCCAGTTTGTACTTAAATTTCAATTGACTTGAGCTGATGAAACTCAGCGCTGTGTATCCTATTTCCAGATTGTTTTGTCCCGGCGCCAGAACAATCTCACTTTGCTGCGCTATCGCCGGTTGAAGCACATCGTTTGAAACCGTATTACGATCGATCGTTACCTCTTCAACGAGCACTGGCGGTGGCAGTTGGTTCGCTATCACCGCGTTTGGATCGACAACGGCGATGCCTTCAGCAGTGGGAAACCACAGCTCTCCATCTTTGCTGATCATTCCTGCAGGTTGCCGGCCACCGTTGCCTTCGACATTCAGTAGACCATCTTGTTTGTTATAAGGAATCGAGTTGAGTGACTTAATCTTGCCGTCGGCAAGATCGTTCAGTTCGCTCCGGCGCACGCGGTAAATACCTTGATTTGAGTTCATCCAGAGCCAGCCGTTTTTGTCTTCGAGAATGCAGAAGACACCGTTGCTCGACAGTCCGTCACGCATCGTGTAGACGAAGAACTTGCCGTCTTTCATACGCGTCAGACCACCATCGTAACTCCCGATCCAGAGCACGCCTTCTGCGTCTTCATAAAGACTGCGAATTGAATTGCTCGCGAGTCCATTGGCAGTAGTGAAAGATTTGATGCCGCCATTTTCAACTGCCGCCAAACCTCCGCGAGTTCCGACCCAGAGTTTGCCGTCTCGTGTTTGCAGGAGGGCGATAACGTAGTTGTCGGGAAGACCTTGTTGGACCGTGTAGACCGAAGCAGCGCCATTGAGATAGCGACTTAGACCATTGCTTGTACCAAACCATAATGCGCCGTCGCGAGTCTCGGTGATCGCTGAGAATTCCGTCCCCTTTGGTAAACCTGATTGAAGAGTGAACTCAACAGGCTTTTCATTCTCCAGGTAATACAGATTTCCAAGCGTGCCGAACCAAAGACGACCTCGGGAATCTTCGAAGAGCGAAGTGACGAAAACGGTTTCCGGACTGATAAATGTTTTGAAGTTGCCCTGCTCGTACTTCACCAGATTGTTGGGCCAGATGCCCGACCAAATTCGTCCGGCGCTGTCGCCGAAGATGGGATAGACATTATCTTCCTGCAACCCGTCTTTGCGAGAGAGCACGCGAATGGTCCGCGGCGCAATTCGATTCAGTCCTTTTTCGGTACCAAGCCACAATCCGCCTTCGCGATCAAATTCGAGATAGCCGCTCGCAGTGGTTGAAATGCCACTAATCTCCATCACCGGTTCGAGGGCGTTTTCCGGCACGGCATCCGCAACAACAACCGATTGGCGTATGCGATAGAGTCCTTTGCTGTAGATCGAGAGCCAGAGATTTCCGTTAGAGTCTTCGGCAAAATGAGTGACCGCTTGTTGCGGCAACTTTACTTGCTGAATCGTGTCGCCCTTTATCCTGATGAGCGACATTTGATCGTGTGCGAAGAACCCGACCCAGACATTTCCTGCACGATCTTCATAAGCGACCTGAGAATCGCGACCATTGAAAATGTTTTTGAGCGAGTAGGTCTTGAGTTGTCCCTGTTTGAACGAATAGAGCCGATCGTCACCACTAAACCACAGGCCACCGTCGCGATCGGTGAGAATTAGTGGACAGTCAGGCGGCAAGTCCTTGATGTTGAGTGAAACAAATTTTTCGTTTTGAAGATGATAAGGTTGGCGGTTGAGATTGAAGATGACTCCGCCGTTCGGGTCGTCGAAGAATGCTGATCTGAGAGTTGACGGCAGTTCGCCCGGTTTGGTAACTATCCGAAAAGTTCCGCGTTCGTAATAAAGAATCCCGCCGTCTTCAGCCTGAAACCATAATCTGCCGCTCTTTTCGGCAAAAGCAGCACTCAAGCGATTTGTAGTGATCTGCGGTGTATTGCTGCGATTGAAAACTTTAAAACGATTTCCGTCAAAGCGGACCAACCCGTCGTTAGTAGTAAGCCATAAATATTGGTCGGGAGTTTGGGTTAAGCCGGTGATGGAATTTTGCGGGAGTCCGTTGTCGGTGGTCCATGTGTCGACGCGATACTGAGCGTGAAGGGTTGAACAGAAAAACAGTAATACCAGGCCAATGAAAATCGAACGAATCAATTTCACTTTAAATTGACTCAAGAGTAGTTCTCGAAACTGCGATCTTAGTTGGCGCTATGATACCCAACATTGTCTGGTCCATGAAACTAATCAGGTAGACAAAGTGCGGTCTTAAGTTTTGGCGAAGCTTTGCCGTCTGATGTGAGGAACTGCGTAAGGTCCGTTTGGATAGTGTGGGCTGCGCCATTCTCCTCGCTGAAGAAAGGCGCAGCACCGGTATTTAAGAAGTACCTGACGGAAAGTATAGCTAATCAAGCCTTTGCTCTAAGGGAAATAATCGATGTAGATCGAGCCCCTCTCGAAGCGGCCGCGATCGGGCGTTGGCAGCCGTGTCGGTGAGCCTTTGATGGCCGGTACTTCACTACCGGAAAGCGTGATCGCGAATTGGTCGCTACGCACGATCTTGCTCTTTTTCGCTAAGGCTTCCAGCAACGGAATGCGTGGAACTTCGCTTTGGTTTTTCTCACTACCGAAGCTGTCTTCCTGGGTCGAGCACATGGAAGCAAAGTCTCCTCCCATTGTCTCCACCGCACTGACCGGCGTTGCATTCGTGCTGCCATGATGGCCAACCTTGTAAAAGTCCAAATGGCTAAGGATCGATGCGCTGTCCTTGTCGATCTGATCCACCGAAGGGGCCTTCTCGGGGGTGCCGCCGTACATCCAGTATTCCCAGTTGCCGCCCTGCGCATCTCCTGCGAATAGAAGTTTTTTGCCGCCGAACGTGAAGAGCACGACGAGACTCTGATTGTTGAGGAAGTCGTCAAGTGTCTTCGCCGCCGTGAAGAGTTGACTCGGTTGTGCTGCCTGGATCGCAGCTTCCATGACAGCATTAGGCGACTCCTTTGATTCACGGGAGAACTCGCGGAATGCCGATAAAGGATACTCGTTTGCGTTTGCCTGCCACGAAGCTCCGAAAGGATCCAACATCTCAGTGATGCCGCCGTCGTCCTCTCCCAGGTACTGACCGACGCCTTTCTTAAGATCCATAAGTTTCATGAAATCTATTTCGTCGGTCGGAGGAGGGCCCAGGATTTGGGCAGTCAGTCCGGCGTCTTTCAGGACCTTCGGGATCTTGGGCTTGTCGCCTCTCGTGTAGTACTCCGGTTCCAGTTTCAGCCCCGACTTCAGGAACGCAAGCGATGCTGCATTAGTGCCGCCGCCTTTGCCGGGCTTTTTGGCGGAAGCCGTAGTGCCCGTTGCGGCAAAGTCTTCGTGATCGACGCCGGTTGCGTTTTGCAGCATAGCCAGGATTTCGTCTGTGTCAGAGTCCTTCTTACCTGCCAGCGCCACACGACTCTGTAGGCCCAGAGCCAGCGCCGTCAACTCATCCTGAAATTCGCTGGCCAGCGACTTCTTCTTTTCCTTCTTTTCATTCGGGTCGTATTCCGTCTCCCAAATCGACATCCAAATGGCGCCGACCTTGAAGTCGTTAAAAATCTCGGCCGCACGACTGAAGCCGATGATGTGGTCCTGATGCCGGTGTGTAACGATAATCAGCGCCAGGGTCTTCGATGTCTCCTGGGCCATGTGAGCGACGGCGGCCTTGATCGATCCGATATCGCCCTTCTTCGTTTTGCCGGGCGTAACGCCGCAGTCGATCAATATGTGTTGCGGTCCCTCGGCTGTAGGCACGGTCATGAGGAAGAAATCGCCAAAGCCGACGCGATACATCCGTATGCGCAGCTCTCCTTTTTTCGCTTTGCTTTTTTTCGTGGCCATGTCAGATGCCTCCGTGCAGCATAGAGAAGTTGATCTCGAAGCGGTTCTGATCGCTCGTGCCGTCGAGGCCGAGGTGCTCACCGAAACGCCGCTGGCGTTCTTCGCGTTGGGGGCTAAGTTTCTTCGAGATTACGTAACGAATCTGCGACTCGTTTTTGAGTGCGCTTGGTTCACCAGGCATGGGCTTGCTGATGATGAGTGTCGCGCCACCCCGAAACTTGATCTTGCCGAACTTTGGCGCCGCCGGGTTGAAGTCTTTTTCGATCGTTTGCACTGCTTCAACCACCATGTCTATGCGCAGGCTGCCATCGGAATTGATGCGAAACACCGGGTGAAAAGACGGAACGACCACTGGCACTCCGGCCGAGAAACCGAGTAGTTCGCAGTTCGTTGTGACGTACGCCTGCAGTATTGCGGCGGCCTCCTTTTTCTGCGCCATGGTGAGTCCGTTCGGATCGCCAAAATTGAGACCAACGACCGGAGGAAGATCCTCCGGTGCACGCGGCCAGCGAATAGAGTCGTCGCTAAAAAATCCGGCGTTCTCCGGCATAATTCCACGCAGCCGAAACGATTGCTTGACCGCTTCGCGGATGCCTATCTCGTCCTCGGGATGGAGATCGAAGTCCGCCGTCACGATCGAACGCAAATATGAGCCGAACGTAATGTCCACCGGGGCGCAGTAGTCGAGCGCGCGGACGCAGAGCCTGAAAAAAAGTCGGGACAACGCGCGCGCTTCGTCACAAAGTCGCATGGCCAGCGGGCGCGGGATGTCGACTGGATTCGCACTGCCGCCCCCGGCTCGAAAGATGCGCCATAGATCCGCTGTTCGCTTCAGATAGATCGCGAAATACGCATCGAACACCGCGGCCACTAAGATTGAGCCACGAGCGTGCGGTTCCGTGAGTTTCAGAATGTCGAGTGAGTTTGGTTTTGTGCCCAGAGCGGAACGCAACGCCCGATTCTTGCCGGTGGCTTCGCCGAATTGCTGTGCGATTTCGATCAGCGGATTGCGCGCGCTGATCTGCGCGCTGAGCAATGGATCATGTTTCTGCTCCGGAGTGGCGCTCGCGTAGTCGTCGTAGCCGGCCATCTCGGCGTCGGGTCTTAGTTGGTATTGATATAACTTGCCGCCAGTCCTCTCCATAGTGTCGAGTAAAGCTTCCTCGTAAGTGAAGTGTTGAAAGAGTGCGGCAAGGTCGGCAAACGCCTCGTGAAATGCCGATACGTCCGGGTTTGTTTGTTCGGTGAAAAATGAACGAATGCCGTCGACAATCGCGTGCGTAGTTTCGTGGACCACGACATCGTGCGAGAGGCAAGTGAACACCGGCTGTCCTGGCAGGTTACGACCGACATCCTTGGTGCCGGCGCGGAAGTAGCCGAAGAGAATACCGTGAGCTCTTGGACTATAGAACGCATTACGTCCGACGAAGGCGTGCGGATAGATATTGAGTGTATAGATGTCTTCGCGCGCAGCAGCCTCGAGATCGCCTTCGCGTACGCCCCGGCGCCAGTGAATGCGCCTTCCGAGCGCTTCTTCGAAATGCTGAATAGTATTGGTAATGACCGCGTATACCATCTGTTGATGGAAATATGGATCAGCCTCGCTCGGACTAAGTCCACCGCGAAGTAAGATACCCCGGTCGTCGAGGTCAACCGGTTTGTAGTACTGTTTGGTCGCGCCATTGTAATCGACAATGGCGATTGCATTTGGAGCCCAGCGGTCGCGTACCACTGGTCCAGGATCAAGCTCCTGAAATCGGACAGCCATCGACATCTCGTTGCCGAGTAGCCTGCCCGCACTCGGATCGAACGCATAGGCCTTGAGCGGCCTGGTGACCGGGTTTTCGATCTTCATATTTAGTTCCTCTTGGAGTGAGAAGGCAATTCGCCTATTGACCTGAATTCCGTTTACAGTCCGAATGATTCCGGGTTGAGTTTAAGGACGAAAATGGATTTTCGCGCACTCTTATACGCCTCGAATCTCAGACATTCAATAGAATTCCCTACTAAGAGGTGTGTTAAGTAAAGAAGCAATTTATTGACAGCGATGTTTCCTGAATGTATATATCCTGCCGCGTTTGCCAGATTTGAAGTCCGTTAACCTCCAACCTCGATAGTCGAAAGCTGCCTGGCGACGTCTCACACGGTAGTAACAGATTGGATCTCACTCTACCTGCGATCTTCATATGTTTCGCGCTGCTGCATCCAGAGTCTACTCACAATCCGCACGTATACGTGTCTTCATTCTGTTTGTCCTGCTACTGGTCGTGCCTTTGTTTGCCTATTTCAGCCTTCATGTAACAAGCCGCACTACTTACTTTAACGACCGCAATTTTCGACAACTCAGTAATTTCAGTGGTCAGATTTCTGAAAGAGTGGACAACCTCGGGGTCGTTTTCAGAAACGCTGTTGTTAAGTTCGTACTGGAACCTCCCAGGGCTCAACCAAACCAGGTAGAGCCAAAAGCAAAGGAACTCAATCGAGAGTTCCAGGACTACCTTGATATTCTCAAAACCGACGGCACAGATTTCACTTCAACGCGAGTGGATTCAATGCCGAAGGCCACTTCCGAAGCAGATCTCGGGCTGGCACTGACTATTCGCGTTGCGAATGAGGACGGCATTTCGTGGTTATATTTTGACTGTGCGGTCAACCCGTTGTCGGCCACCGATCAAAAAGTCGAGCCCTCACACTTCGTAGCAAAAACCAACTTCGACCGGTTGATCAAACCTCTCGTGGGGAGGCCGGTGGAGGATGGCTTTTCCGGAAGGGGCGCCGGCGACGAATTCAGTCACATACTAGTTCTCCGCGGCGATAGCGGGAAAGTGCTTTTCGAGCAGAGGAACGATGACCTCAGACTAACGTCTCTCGAACATATCACTCTGGCCGACTCACCGGACAAAATCCTTGATATCAAAGGACGAAGTAAAACGACTGATGAGGTAGACGTAAGTATATCGGGCGCCAGATATAAACTTTATGAACAGCCGATTGAGATCTCAATTCCCACCAAGAAGGCTGAAAACTCGGAAGCGAAGGGTCAAGAGAATTCAGAAACGCTTTGGGTTATTGCCGGCCTGATAGAAGCCAGCCGCTTTCGTTACCAAACGTGGGCCATATCGATCACCGTTCTGATTGTAGTTGGTTTCATCGCGGGGATTTTGTTTCTAAGTTGGCCTTTTCTGAAGCTGGTTTTTATCGGGCCAAAGGACAGGCTGAGACTGGCGGAAGCATACATACTGGCGGCATCAGTGGTTGTGTCAGGGGCGTTATTGTCTTTTTTTATTATTTTCGGAGTGACTTATAGAGAGCTGGAAGGCGAATTGGACCAGCAGCTCATAAAGCTCTCGGAAAGTTTTCAAACAAACTTCACCACGGAAGTGGACGATGCTCTTCAGGAAATCAGAACTCTGGATTTACAGCGCCTGAGGCAAACAAAAGACGAGAATATCATGAGGCCCACTCTCCTCCAGGAGATTTGTAAAGCCGGGACTTGTGATCACAAGAGTCATCCGTATCCTTTTTTCAAGACAGCTTTTTGGGTTGATGATGTGGGCCAGCAGGTAGCGAAGTGGTCAATTAGCAATCTGACCACCAAACGAGTTCCGGTCAATACCAGGGACTACTTCAAAAAAATCAGAGAGGGAAATTTCCATAAATTAGGCGACCAGGAATTTTGGCTGGAACCTCTCAGCTCCATGAACACGGGCGGCTTTACCGTGGCAATTTCCCGGCAGGCGCAACTGGAAACCGGCATAAAGCCCGAAGATAAACTCAATGCAACTGTTGTCGCACTCGACACGAACCTGATGTCGTTGACGAAGCCGGCGATGGTGGCCGGATACGACTATCGAATTATTGATGCCAATGGCGACGTAATTCTTCCTCGACTGAAAGAAAACTTTTTCGCGGAATGTGATAACGATCCTAGATTGCGCTCAGCCGTCTCCGGAGGTGTGCCCGATTTTGTAAGCGTGGCGTATTTGGGTAGAGACTTCCGCGTTTATACCAGCCCGCTAAAGTCCTTCCCTGAATGGACTCTGATCGCCTTTAGAGATAAAGAACCAGTTCGCAGCACCTACCTCGAGATTGTTGCGCTGTCAGCGGCATTATTCATTATTTATTTCCTGCCGTTCCTGTTGGTGTTGCTCGCAATGTTTCTATTGGCATTGTTCACGGGCAGGCGCATGAAATGGATATGGCCCTGTCCCGCTGCCGGCCCGGCCTATCTTCAATCAATTCCGATAAGCATTTTGCTGAATGCCATTGCTTACTTCCTGTCATACCGGGTATCCGATCGCAACCTCATTATTTTTCTCAGCATTCTTTCGGTCGCGGCGTGGTTGATTCTGATAGCGCAATTAAGATTTGGTAAGTTGATCTTAAGACCGAGCATTCGTTTGACCGCCTATTTGAGAAGTCATTGGACGTGGGTGAATTATCGATCGCTATACGTGCTCTGTTTGGTGGCTTTAGTGTTGGTGGTCGCGGTGTTGCCGGCCCTGGCTTTCTTTCGTTTGGCCTACGATGACCAGATGGATCTGTTTGTTAAGTATGGACAGGTTACTTTGGTCAACAATCTAAACGAACGAGAACAGCGCGTCCGCGCTGCTTATCCGGCAAACATTTTTGCGAACGAAGCGGCCGCTAAAACCTTCATCCAGGCGAGACTGGAAGAAAAACTCGATCGCTACGACAACTTTTTCTTTGGCACCCAGGTAACCCGCGTCGATGCGGTAGGAAATGTCACAACTGACAATCGCCAGCGAGACTGGATTCACGCCTTCAGCAAAATGCTGCCCTTTTCCAGCGATAGCAGCATTGTCCGCCACGGTCTAATAGAGAATCAAAGCGCCGCCGGTAAATGGCAATGGTGCGGAGAGGGTGGGGATGTGTTGCGCGTTCAGGCGCCCCAGAGCAGTGCGACCGGCAAAGCGTTCGTTGATGTCACGAGCAACACAACTCATTTTAAGTTAACGCCATTTCGATTAGTTTTTCTCAGCCTGCTGGTTCCGATTCTGTTCCTGCTGATCAGGTTTGTCGTGAACAGACTCTTTCTCCTCGATACGATCAAAATCTCACGCGGTGAACCTGGAATCGCTGTCCCCAAAGACACCCAGAAATTATTTGTGGTACTGGGCTCTCCCTACACGGAGAGACCAGGTCTTCTGCAAACCACAAAGTTCAAAGTCCTGGATTTGAAAACCAACGGCGTTGACGATGAGTGGCTGGGAAAATTCGACGTCGGGACATTCCTGGGTGAGACCGATACGCAATCCATTGCTATCGATAGTTTTGAATACCAGATTGATCGGCCGCAATTTAATCTGCACAAATTGTCTTTGCTTGAAAAACTTGTTGCGTGCCCGAGGGCGTTGCTGGTCGCTTCAACTGCTGAACCGCGCGACTATCTCTTCGAGAGCGCGGACAAGGCTTTGAGAGTTCCGGGCAGTGATGCCGCGGTGCGCTGGGCGAAAGTGATGAGTAAGTTTAGCGTACTGTATCTTGAGGACGAGGGAGATCCGAACGCCTTTCAGGAAACGCTGGACCAGATACGCCTGGCAAGCGAAGATCCGGCCAATCCGCCGACGCACCAGGAAAAGCAGAGAGCAGAAGAGTTGTTTCGTTTACTGCTGAGCGAATGCAAGCCGCGCGCGTGCCTTCAGGATATAGGGCGCGGAATTGCAAAACAGCGCGACTTCAGGAAAAGCAGTCCAAACAAGATTAAAGAGGAGATGCTGGTCCAGGCGAGCACTTATTACAAACTCGTTTGGGAGTCGTGCACGCCCACTGAGAAGTGTACGCTGTCTCACTTGGCAAGTGACGGTTTCTTATCCGTTAAAGACCCTGACATTCCTCGGTTGGTGCGGCGTGGCCTCATCGTGCGCGATCCGCAAGTGCGACTAATGAATGAAAGTTTCCAGCTCTTTGTTTTAAATGAAAGTCGGACCGACCTTGAAGTCGAAGCGGCCGAGGGTCAGGCCCGAAAGAGCAGCAGTTGGCAATATTTGAAAGTAGGGTTGTCAGCCACGGTCATCATTGTCATGGTCTTCTTATTTGTTACTCAACGAGATCTATACAACTCAACTCTCATCTTCGTAACGAGTATCGCGGCCGGTGTTCCGGTAATCTTCAACTTCTTTAACCTGTTTCAGAAGGGGTCAGGGGAGTCAGTTAGTCCGTCATGAGTTTAGTCCCAGCCTGGTCCAACTTCTCAAAGCGCAGTTAGAAAGAATGGTTTACCCCCGCTTGCCGATGCTTTACAGCAAAGCGGGGGTAAACCACCCTTCCTAACTGCGCTTTTCGAGGGAGACGAGAAGGCTTGGAATTAGTGGCCGTTCGAGAGTTTGCCGATCAGGGTAAACAGCGGCAGATACATCGCGATAACGATCGAGCCGATTGTTACACCGAGGAAGGCGATCAGAGCTGGCTCAATCAAGGTCAGCAGGTTGGCGATTGCTGAGTCAACTTCCTGTTCATAGAAATCGGCAATCTTGCCGAGCATTGCGTCGAGCGCGCCGGTCTGTTCGCCGATGCCGATCATCTGGGCGACCATGTTCGGGAACACTTCGGTCGCTTTTAATGGATCCACAAAGCTTTCGCCTCGCTCCACACCGGAACGGACTTTCTCGATCGCCTTTTCAATGACAACGTTTCCGGCCGTGCGTGCTGTGATGTCCAACGACTGCAGAATCGGTACGCCTGATGAAAGCAACGTTGAGAGTGTTCGCGAGAAACGCGCAACGGCAATCTTGCGCAGGATGTCGCCAAAGATAGGCAGTTTGAGCAGGAGCTTATCGATGTTCCAACGTCCACCCGGCGTTTTGTAGTAGTAGCTGACAGCCACTGAAGTCCCGATGATCACGGCGAGCATTGATAACCCGCCCCAGCCGGCAAGGAAGTTAGAAATTCCAACTACGATGCGCGTGGGTAAAGGTAACTGTTCGCCTGGTCCAAGTAAGCCGAGGAAGATGTTCTGGAACTGCGGAATAACGACGATCATGATGACCGCCACCGCGACGATCGCGAGCAGGATAACTGCGACCGGGTAGATCATCGCCGAGATAATGTCGCGCTTCAGTTTGACGATCTTCTCGATGAAGGTCGAAAGTCTCTGCAAAATCAGATCGAGGATACCGCCGGTTTCGCCCGCGTCCACCATGTTGCAATAGAGCTGATCGAACACCTTTGGATGACGCGTCATTGCCGCAGACAAGGTCGAGCCTTCTTCAACATCCTGACGCACCTGCAACAGAACTTGTTGGAAGTATTTGTTGTCCTGCTGCTGGGCCAGAATTTCGAGACATTGAACAAGGGGCAAGCCGGCATCGATCATGACGGAGAACTGGCGCGTAAAGACCGAGAGTTCTTTGGCCTTAACTTTTTTGCGTCCGCCGATCTTCGGAATGCCGATCTCTCGTCCCTTTTCTTTGACCGAGGTCAGGACGACTTGTTCCTTCCGCAACATCTGACGCAGCGCATCGCGGTTGTCCGCGTCGCGCTCGCCGACGATTACTTCATTCAAACGGTTGCGGCCTTTAAAAACGTATGTAGGCATGACAGTGGGCTCCAGAGGTTAGTTCTAACTAGCGTGCCGTTGGCCGGGCGCCAATCGGGCGGGGCTGGGCATAAGGGCTTGGGTGTTGTTTGTTGGCAGGACCGCCATTATTTAATCCTGCGCCACGATCGATCAGTTCGCGAAGTTCATCGGCATTCGATGAACGTTGCAACGCTGTCTCCAGCGTGATCTTGCGGGTGTGATAAAGCGTTGCTAAGGCCTGGTTGAAAGTCTGCATCCCGTACTTGTCCTGACCGGTCTGCATCATTGAATAAATCTGGTGGACTTTGTCTTCACGAATCAGGTTTCGGATAGCGCCGTTGGGAACCATGATTTCCAACGCCATCGCGCGACCTTTACCTTCAGCCTTCGGTAACAATGCCTGACACATAATTCCCTCAAGCACGAGCGACAACTGCGCGCGAATCTGTGCTTGTTGGTCAGAAGGAAACACGTCGATGATACGGTTGATGGTTGACGCGGCTGAGTTCGTGTGGAGAGTGGCAAGCGTAAGGTGACCGGTTTCAGCAATTCGTAATGCCGATTCGATCGTTTCCAGGTCACGCATTTCACCGACCAGCACCACGTCAGGATCCTGGCGAAGAGCAGTACGAAGCGCCGCTGCAAAGCCGTGCGTGTCAGCATTGACTTCGCGTTGATTGATCAGACAGTTCTTGTGGTTGTGTAAGAACTCGATCGGGTCTTCGATAGTCAGAATGTGTTCGTGACGATCGCGATTGATCTTGTCGATCATCGCAGCGAGGGTGGTGGATTTTCCGGAACCGGTTGGACCAGTTACCAGAATCAGACCACGCGGCTTGTCGCAGAGTTGTTTGACGACGGCGGGAAGACCGAGATCTTCGAACGCTTTGATTTCATAAGGAATGGCGCGGAAGACTGCGCCAACGGCACCGCGCTGATTGAATAGGTTGGCGCGGAAACGTGACAGACCTTTAACACCGAAAGAGAAGTCGAGTTCGAGGTTTTCTTCGAATCGGTGTTTCTGTGCGTCAGTTAAAACTGAGTAAGCGAGTTGCTTCGTATCAGCAGACGTCAGTACGCGATACTCTTCAAGCGGACGCAAGTGACCGTCAACACGCACCTGCGGCGGTGAACCGGTGGTGATGTGAAGGTCCGAACCGCCGAGTTCGGACAACTTCCTCAGCAGTTCGGACAACGAAATTTGCGGGCCGCTTTCGTTCAATCGCATTCGTAGACTCCTGATAAATAATTCTCGTCCTGGTTCTGGGAGCGCAGGCGTCCTCGCCTGCTGGCTCGGGGAGATCAACTTAGTTGTCGATCAGAAAGGCAGGCGAGGACGCCTGCGGTCCTAATGGCAGCTAAGCGGTTATTTGTTTTGCGGAGCTGCGTGCAACTTGTTGATGAAGCGTTCGGCTTCATTCGACAGGAGATCCGCTGCATCAACTGGAGCATCGGTAGTCAAGCTATAGATGCGGCCATCAGCTTCAGTGAAGTAGAAGGTCCAGGCCTTCTCAGGTGTGTTCGAGCTCTTCGGCGTGTGGGCAGTGACAACGAAAACGCGAGCGCCATTTACTTCGCGCACGAAGTCGTTGGTGACCCAGCCACCCGAGACAAGCATTTTGTCGATAACTATTCGACGCAGATCTGAGACGTTCGTTCCACCCAACATCTTCGCTTCTTCACGTGGAGTTAGAAATACCGGGTTCTGACGGCTCAGCGCGACAACCGAAAGATTCATTTCACCTGGTAGCTTTGGCGCGACGCTCTTAACAGTTGCTTTTGTGTCACTCGCTTTGGCTGTCGAAGTTTTTACTGTGCTGTTCGAAACAGTCGAGACGCCGGCGGGCGCTGCGTTGGCGGCGGCTGCATTTGACACCGGAACATTCGCTACGCTTTCGGCGAGGGCCGGAACAGTTGGCAAAGCGGAAATCGCCGCATCACCGACCGGAATATTCTGCGGTTGGCCCAACAATATCTGACGATGCGCGAGAGCTGCGGCAGCGCGCTTCTTGCGTAAGCGAGCGCGATAACGTCGCCACCAGGAATGAGAGCGATAGCGGTGGTTCTGTCGCAGACCAGCCTGCGAACTTTGTCTCACGCCATGAGCTTCGTTAGCGAAGGGCAACATCACTCCTACCGTTAGCAGGAGCATCAGGGATATGGCGATTGTTCTTAGCATGTCAGTTCTCCTCGATTAGGCGACCGTCTCGCGAACAACCTCTTCGATGGTCGTAACGCCGTTGCGAATTTTTTGCAGGCCGGAGTTACGCAAAGTGATCATTCCGTCGTCGATTGCCTTCTTTCTCAATTCGAGCGCGGACGCACCGATCAGAATCAACTCGCGAATCTCATCAGTAACTTCCAGCACTTCGTAGAGACCGATTCGTCCTTTGTAGCCAGTGTTGTTGCAGACTGAACAGCCCTTACCTTTATAGGTCTTCAAAGTCTTTGACTCTTCTGTCGTGAAGCCGACTTCAATTAAGGCTTCCGGAGGCGTGGGTTGTTCTACTTTGCACTCTTTGCAGATGCGACGAATTAGTCGTTGTGCCTGAATGAGGTTGACGCTGGTGGCAACGAGGAAAGGTTCAATACCCATATTCATAAGGCGGGATATGGTTGAAGGCGCATCATTCGTGTGGAGAGTGGAGAGGACCATGTGGCCGGTGAGTGCCGCTTTAATGGCGATTTCAGCAGTTTCGAAGTCGCGGATTTCGCCGACCAGAATGATGTTTGGATCCTGGCGCAGGAAGGAGCGGAGTGCAGCGGCGAAGTTCAAGCCGATCTGCTCTTTCATCTGCACCTGGTTGATACCCATTAAGTTGAACTCAACGGGATCTTCAGCAGTCATGATATTTGTTTGGATCGTATTCAGTGACTGCAAAGCTGAATAGAGAGTGTTCGTCTTACCGCTTCCGGTTGGTCCAGTAACCAGCACCATGCCGTAAGGCTTGATGATGTTGCGCTGAAACTTAGCCAGGGATTCCGGTTCGAATCCTAACTTCGTCATGTCGAGCATGAGATTTTCCTTGTCCAGGAGACGAAGCACTACTTTCTCGCCAAACAAGGTAGGCAGGGTAGAAACACGGAAGTCGAGTTCACGTGATCGTGAATCAACTTTCACTTTGATCTTGATGCGGCCGTCCTGAGGGAGGCGCTTTTCCGAAATGTCGAGTTTCGACATGATCTTCACGCGCGAGATCAACGCGTCGCGAAGTTTTAGGGGCGGGTGCATGACGTCGTAAAGGACGCCGTCAATGCGGAAACGAATGCGGAGTTCTTTCTCGTAGGGTTCAACGTGGATGTCCGAAGCGCCACGTCGCAAGGCATCAACTAACAATACGTTCACGAGGCGCACAACTGGTGCGTCTTCGCTCATGCGCGACAACGTCGAGAGATCGATCTCTTCGTTGTCTTCCACAACTTCAACGTCTTCAGACGAATGATTGTGATCAAAATCTATACTGTCTAGCGAGACGAGATCTTCGCGAGTAATCGCGCCGTTTCCATTTGAGCTTTTAGCGGTGGTTTCAAAAACCGGTTCATCGTTGGAAACGGTGGATAACTGTATTTCGCGAGATGTTCCGTAATACTTGGCGATCGCCTGCTGAATACTGGCTTCAGCTACCACAACGGGTTCAACGTTCAAACCTGTCATGAACTTCACGTCGTCCATTGCGAAGACGTTGGTAGGATCGACCATCGCGAGGGTGAGAGTTGCTCCGACACGTGAAAGAGGCAGGACAGAATGTTTTTGCGCGACTTCCTGAGGGATAAGCCGGAGGACAGCTTCGTCGATTTGGAAGAGATCTAAATTAACGGAGGGAATGCCGTACTGTCGTGACAGAACAGCCGTGATCATGTCGTCGCTCACCAGACCCAGCTTCACCAGATTAAAGCCGAGTCGACCACCATGCTCGCGCTGGTAATCGAGTGCTTCTCTCAAATGCTGAGGACTGATGAGATTTTCACGAACGAGAATTTCGCCTAGTTTGGCTGACATGTGTAGATTGATCTGCCCGCTTGGGAAGTCCTTTGATCTGGATGGAGATGCCGACGAAGAGCGCGAGGCAGTGATAAGTTGAAATCAGCAACAGAGTGCGCCCAACACTGTTGCACACACTCATAGTATCGTTTTAACAATTTCTATGTCAACTAACATTTCCAGTTAAATTTGTTTGAAAGATCACAAGAAGTGGAGGTGGAAGCTTAGGGTAAGCGTTTAACGGCCTTTAGATTAGTTGGCTATGCCTTCTGTTGTGAGGAATGGCTGTGCCTTTCCGTAAATCCGGCTCCGCCCCTCGTTGGGTTCGAGAGGAAGGCGCAGCCTAATGTGAGGGGTGCCTATACGGAAAGGCCCAGCCATTCCTCACAACAGAAGGCATAGCCGATTCCGAGCGATGCCTTGCTAAATGTAAAAGGCCGGGACAGGAATGTCCCAGCCTCTTATTTTGGATCTGTTAACAGAAGTTATGGCTTCTTGCGTTTTGCCGGAGCGGTTTTTTCAGGAACTACTTTCTCCGTGTTTTTCAGTTCAGTCAAAATTTCCTTGGCTGACTGTTTGAACTTATGGGAGTCGGGCGCCACATCCACGAAGTGCTGGAGATAGTTGGCGGCCTCCTGGAACTTGTTCTTATCGCCAGTCGCATAGATGGCGAGCCCGGCGCCTAAATTGGCGTCAACGTTATCTGGTTGAGTGCTAAGAATACTTTGATACTCAGCCAGAGCTTTGTCGGCAGCTCCTGCATCAAGCAGCATCTGGGCAGCATCGAGTTGCGCTTTTGCTTTCTTCGCCGGATCCGTTTCAACCGCGATGTAGTCTTTGAATGCTTCCAGAGCGGCATCAGCCTGAGTCGGATCGCCCTTGGTTGCGTAGAGTCGCATCGCTTCGGCGTGAGTTGAAAACGCCGCATACTTGTTGGCGTTTAATCGCTGTTGCTCAGCGGCGTCAGTTGGCGTGGGCACCGCCTTCAACAAAGTCACTGCCTTAGTTGAATCTTCGGAAGCCATTTTGAAGTCTGCCTGAGACGATTGAATTGCGGCTTGCCGTTGAGCGTCGTCTGTCATCTTGATCGAGGCATTGTAGTTTTCAACACCGCGGGCTTTAAGCGCGAGCGCCTTATTAGTAAGCAGCGCGGGCTGGTCCGGGTCAGCCGCCAAACCTTCAGCGTACAGGTTAATCGCTTCAGTGTATTTGGCGATTGCTTCCGGCGAATTGCTCGCTTTGATCGCAGCGCTCGCGGCGAGTAAAGCATCGTTACCGGCCTTGAACGACTTGCTGACGACGGCATTTGATTCGGCAATCTTTCGATTACCTTCTTCGATTTCCTTGTTCTTACGAATCAATTCTTCACGTTTGGCTTTATCAGCAGCGCTTTCACCAGTGTTGCTGCCTGAGTTTGTCCCGCCGCCATTACCTGCTGCGGGGGCGGCGCCACCGCCGTTGCTACTTGCGGCGTTAGCTTTAATTTCCTCAGCCGTCAGTCTCTTGCCATCACCAGGTGTGACAATGATGTCGGCCTGTTGATCGCGTCCAACTTTAACTCCCGTGATTAGCGCCGGCGCCGCAGTCGGATGGCTGGCGGCCACTGTGTAGGTACCAATGAATGGCAAACCAGCAAAAACAAATTCGCCTCTTTTGTTGGTCTTGGTTTTGTACTCACCTTTGATGTCTGTACGGAACACGTCAATTTGTGCATCAGCAAGAGGAACCTTCTGACCATCTGCTTGCTGCATGAAGACGTGACCGCGTAATTCTCCGACTTGAGCGGAGGTCGACACGGTCACCGCGAGGACGAACGCGGCAACAGCAATAACTCCGAAAAAGTGCTTGTGAAACATTGAGCGATTCCTCCAATTTAGTTCGCGCACAGTGGCTCAAAAGAGCGACCCTAAGATGCGCGCCTGCAGTTTTCTGGTTGTAACAATAATCTGCTGAGAAGCGACCTAAACTTAATAAGCCGAACGACTACTGTCAAGCAAATAGGGGACAGGATCGGCGACTCCGGCTTCACGAAATGCACGCAGCCTGAGTGCGCAGGAGTCGCACGTGCCGCACGCAACTTCCGACTCGCGATAACAGGACCACGTCAACTCCAGCGGTGCTCCCAGTTCCAAACCTTTTTTTATAATCTCCGACTTCTTCATTCTAATCACCGGAGTTCGAATCTCAAGTCTCGTCTCCGGTTTAGTGCCAACGTCTATCACTTGCTGAAACGCCTCATAAAACTCCGGGCGACAGTCGGGATAACCAGACGAATCTTCAGCGACTGCTCCTATATATATAGAACTCGCGCGTTGCACTTCTCCCCAGCTCACCGCCGTCGTCAGCAAGTGCGCGTTTCTAAAGGGAACGTAACTTGACGGAATCCCTTGCGCCGAAAGATCTGCATTCGTGACCGGAATGTTTTTGTCCGTCAAAGATGAGCCACCGATCGCTGCAAGCTGTTCGAGACTTACGACCAGCCGGGCTTTGACGCGATAGTGATCGGCGAGTCTTTCGAAACTTTCGCGTTCGCGTGCTTCCGTAAGTTGTCCATAAGAGACATGCAGAAACGCGAGTTCCTCATTTTCCTCGCCCGCGATCGCCGCGGTTACACACGAGTCCATTCCTCCCGACACAAGACAAATCGCCAGTCGTTCCCGAGGAAAATCGTTGACTTCAGTTTGCTCAAAGATTTCTTGAGAGCCACCCATCACACACCATGAACATCCGGACCCCAGATGTATTTATGAAGTTGGAGTTGCATTCGCACGTCCAGGCCACTACTCGCGATATTTTCCGCCAGCTCTTTCAAATCAATCTGTTCCCAAACCGGGGAGATTAAAATCGACTTGCTTGTGGTTTGTAGATCGTACTCCGCGATTATCTGTTTTGCGTATTCCCAATCAGCCATATCGGCCACGACAAACTTTACCTCGTCTTTGTCTGCTCGAAGACGCCTGAGATTCGACCAATCGTTTCGCGGCTCTTCACCCGAGGCCGGACATTTAACGTCCAAAATAATCTTTGCGCGCGGATCGACATTTTCAGTGGAAACATATCCGCCTGTCTCGATCAGGACTTCAAAATCTTCGTCACACAACGCCGTGATCAACGCAAAAGCCGATTTTTGGGCCAAAGGTTCGCCGCCCGTGACTTCCACGAGTTTGCAACCAAAAGCACGAACCTGGGTTATCACGTCTTCCAGTGAAATATGTTCGCCGCCAGTAAACGTGTATTCACTATCACACCAGACGCAACGCATCGGACATCCGGTCAACCGGACGAACGTGCACGGGCGTCCGGCATGAGTGGATTCGCCTTGTATCGAGCGAAAGATTTCAGTTACGCGCAGCATCATTGGTGTTGATCGCAATCTAGCTCAGGCGAGGGAAGCTGTCAAAACAACGCGATTTCGGCAACTTTGCGCCGCGGTTCGTCTTCAAAGTGAGGAATACATATTCGGAGCGTGATACGATGATCGCTCCAACACGTCGAGAGTCCCCCGGTGGAATCGAGAAACCGCGAAATTGAGAAACTAATTACCGATGGCGCCAACAGATTGTTGGCCCGTGCGGAAGATAGTCGTTCGCTCAAAGCGGCGGCGTTAGTTCCCCGAATTATTGGCGCGGTTGAAAAGTATCTACTCCGCGACGACCCGCAAACCTCCGCTAAAGACATAAGTGAATTCATTGATGGAATGCAGGCGGATGATCTGTGTTTGATCATTGCCTGTGAAAACAATGATGAGAAGGCGTGGTCGGAATTAGTTGAAAGGTTCACTCCGGCGGTTCGTTCGGCTGCGCGGTCGGCGAGTTCAAACGAGGATGCGGCGGAAGATTTAGTCCAATCGATCTGGGCGGAACTTTACGGGCTACGTATCGGCAAAGATGGTAAACCTTCAAGTAAGTTGGCCTACTACTCAGGACGAGGTTCACTGGCCGGTTGGTTGCGGGCGGTAGTTTCTCAGTTGGCCGTTGATGTCTATCGCAAGCAGTCTCGCCTCGTACAAACTGATGAAGACGCCGATCTCGATCGACTTGCTCATGATGTGCCGGGTTCTTCAGCCGGTGTTATGGCACATCAGCTCAATCCGGAAAAGGTGCTGGCTAACAAGTTTGCCGAATCAGATATTCAGGCGGCGCTTGGTACAGCAGTTCAGGAATTGAACGACGAAGACCGGCTACTCGTTAAGCTCTATTATTTCGACGATATGCGCTTGCGCGAGGCCGGCGTTGTGCTTGGTGTTCATGAGGCTACGGCGAGCCGGCGATTGGCGCGCGTCCATAAAGATTTGAAGAAACGAGTAACCGAGATACTGGTCGAAGAAAAGGGTTGGACAAAGACTGAGGCTGAACGATGTTTTGCTGAAGTTGCTCAGAACCTCAATACGGATGTGGAAGCGCTGGTTACTAAAGAAGGAGTTTCATAAGCGCACCGCAATCATTAAAGAAGGATTGACCGCAAGGATTTATCTCTAATCCGTTCTTAACATGGCAATGTCCTGAGTGAAATGAAACAGGAACCGAACAAGGAAATGGATTTGCTTCTCCGGAAATTGGGCCGGACGGCTACTTCGTCTGGCGAACCGGAGAACCTGCACCTCGACGCCGACGAGTTGAATGCGTATGCGGAGAAAGCGCTTCCGCCCACAGCTTATGCGCGTTACACAAAACACATTGCTGACTGCACGCAATGTCGAAAAACTGTTTCGGATTTAGCGGTGGCGGCAGGTGTTTTAGTTGAGGCGCCCGCAAAAAAGCCGGACGCGTCTCCGTCAGGATTTAAAGCATTTTGGGCCAGTCTGTTTTCACCGTTAGTACTTCGTTATTCAGTTCCGGCGTTGATCCTGGCAATAGTTGCAACCGTAGGTCTGCTTGTATTTCGCACGCCGAACCCCACTAAGGTGGCCAGCAATGCGGAGCGAACTCAGGATTCCGTTGCGCAGTCGCAATCCTCACCTGGATCGACAGGGAGCGGATTGGTGGACCAGACTAAGTTGGCTGAGGGACGGTCGGCCGGCGCCCCAACAACGGAAACGAAACCTGAAGCGCCGAAGGAGAACAAATCATCGGCCGATGAGGAGCGTCAACCTAAAGACGCAAAGAGTGATCAGCCCGTGCCCGCCAACGAGCCATCAGCAGCCGCAGCGCCGCCGCCTCCAGCTTCGGTTCCGGCCGGGAATGCAGGCACACAACCTGCACCCAAACCCAGCGTCGTGGCCCAACCGGAAAGGCGCGCGGATGAAATAAGAACTGCTGATTCGGATGCTGTTGCAAAACAGGCAGACAAGACTGCTCAAAAAGGACCTGACGACGACAAGAAGGCGACTCCTAAAGCAACTTCGGCAGGTGGTTTCATTGTGGGTCCGTTAGCAACGAATGGGCGTGCGGCCGCTTCACGACCGGCCAAAGAGCCGATGAAGGAAAAAGCTGAGGCCACTCGAAGCCGGGCCAACGCAGGTAGCGAATCCGAAGAACCGAAGCGGGGAGAGCGCGAGGACAAGAATGAAAGTGAAACCAGGTCGGTGGCTGGTCGACGTTTTCGGCATGAAGGTTCGGCCTGGATTGACGTGGCGTATAGTTCACAGGCAACCACAGTTATTTCCCGCGGCTCGGAGCAATATCGAGCACTGGTAGCTGATGAGCCAGGCATCAAGACGATCGCAGAGCAACTGAGTGGTGAAGTGATTGTGATGTGGAAGGGCCGCGCGTACAAAATTCGTTAGATTGCAGATTGCAGATTTCAGATTTCAGATTGTCCAGACCACTACTGACTTTAGTTGCTGATGCCGAAGATTGCAGATAGTGGATTCAAGATTGTAGATTGAATACACGTTGTTGGACGTCAATCTGAAATCTGCAATCGTTCACGCCATGAAACCAATCAATCTGCTTGCTCTCGCTCTTGTCGCTGTTTTCTTCGTTTCGAATCAACTCCACGCTCAATCGACTACGCGTCGCTCGCCGGCGGCGCGCAATCGCACAATCACCAGCGTCCTTCGCGAAATCGACGCGAAGAACATCGAACGGACCATTCGCCAACTCGTTACGTTCGGAACACGCAACACCTTGTCAGAACAGAATGATCCGAAGCGTGGCATAGGCGCCGCGCGTGATTGGTTGTATGCAGAGTTTCTGAAAGTTGCGGAAGCGTCGGGCGGAAGAATGACAGTCGAGAAGCAGTCGTTTGAACAACCTAAAGCCGCGCGTGTTCCACAGCCGACAATTCTGACAAACGTCGTGGCGACTTTGAAGGGAACACAACCCGAATCAGTGGATCGAGTTTATGTCGTTAGTGGTCACTACGATTCGATGTGCAATTCTCCGACGGATGCAAAGTGCGACGCGCCCGGTGCGAACGATGACGCGTCAGGCACTGCGGCAGTGCTCGAGATGGCCCGCGTGATGGCGAAGTATCAGTTTGAAGCCACGATCGTTTTCATGGTCGTTCCGGGTGAAGAGCAGGGACTGCTTGGCGCCACTCATTACGCTGAAGTTGCGAAACAAAAAAATGTAGATATCGACGCCATGTTCACCAACGACATTATCGGCAACACGCTCGGTGGTAACGGTGTTAGGGACCGCGGTTCGGTGCGCGTTTTTTCGGAAGGTGTTCCTTCAAATGAAACACCGGCGGAGGCGACTACTCGCAGGAGTGTTGGCGGCGAAAACGATTCTGAGTCAAGACAACTCGCCCGCTTCATTAAAGAGGTTGGTGACACTTATGCGGCGCCGATGAAGGTGACGATGGTTTACCGGCGCGATCGCTACGGACGTGGCGGCGACCACATCCCATTTCTTGAACGGGGCTTTCCGGCCGTGCGGTTCACGGAGATGAACGAGGAGTACAAACATCAACATCAGAACGTGCGTATCGAGAACGGCGTGCAATATGGAGACTTGCCCGAGTTTGTCGACTTCGCCTACATCGCCAATGTAGCCCGGGTTAATGCGGCGTCACTTGCTGCGTTGGCCTTAGCACCGGCGCGTCCGAAAGGTGTTAGCATCTTGACGGCCCGTCTATCAAACGACACAGATTTAAAATGGGACGCCAACAAAGAACCGGACCTGGCAGGATATGAAATTGTCTGGCGCGACACGACTTCGGCGGTTTGGACAAACTCGAAATTAGTCGGCAACGTGACCAGTTACACGATGACTGGAATGTCGAAGGACAATTACTTCTTTGGCGTTCGCGCAGTTGATAAAGACGGTAATCGGAGCGCGGTGACTTATCCGCGTCCACCCGCCCGAACGGCTGCGAATTAACTGAAGAGCCTTTGCAAAAGTCATAATCTAGTGGCAATGAGGTCAGTACCGTAACGAGGTAGCGTCGGGTCGCGCAATAGACTTGGGCGCACAAAATCAAGCGGACCCGACGCTACCGCGTCACGGTACTGACCTCATCGCCACTAGAGTTGTGACTGCAAAAGCATCTGGAGTGGACTTTTTTAAACCATCCGCCCGTGAGTCGCGTCTAACTTGATGTCGAAAAGCAATCTGGTGGCCCGGCAGTCTCCCAGAACATTCTTAGTAAAATGCGGTGTTAATCATGAGAATCTCGAAGAAAGCCTTTAGTTTTCAGTTGCAATGGATGCGGTCGCTAGTCGCTTTGCTGTTGGTTGCCGGACTTATCGGCGGCGCCTTAATCAGGCCGGCTGTTTCGCTGGCTGACGCAAAGTCGAAGAAGTTGACCGAGGAACAGCGCATCATTCACGTCCTGAACCGGCTTGGCTTTGGCGCGCGGCCGGGCGACGTCGAACGTGTGCGGGCGATGGGTGTCGACAACTACATCAACCAGCAACTGAATCCGGAGAAAATTTCAGACACTGTTGCCGAGAACAAGATTCGGGATTTGAGTGTGCTCAGCATGTCGACTGCGGAACTGTATGAGAAGTTTCCGCAACCGGGTCAGTTGTTAAAGCAGTTACAGGCGCGCGGCGTGATTCCAGACGATCTGGCTGAAGCTCGCGAGAACCGGGTGAAGGGTGCGAAGAACGCGGCGCCTGATCAGATGCCTGCGGGTCAGATGCCGAATGATCAGGCAAAAGGAAATCAGCCACCACAGCCTTCAGCGGGCGATCCACTGAATAATGAAAAGTATCGGGCCGCGATTCAGGAATATTACCGCCAGAATGGATTGCAGCAGCCGGCGCGAATTATTACCGAGCTCCAGGCCTCGAGAATTTTGCGAGCAGTTTACAGTGAACGACAGCTACAGGAAGTGATGGTTGATTTTTGGACCAACCACTTCAACGTGTTTGCCGGCAAAGGCGCTGATCGATGGTTGTTACCTTCGTATGATCGCGACACCATTCGGCCCAATGCGCTTGGCAAGTTCTCGACGCTGCTGGAAGCGACCGCGAAAAGTCCGGCCATGCTTTTCTATCTGGACAACTTCCAAAGTGTGACTCCGAATCCGCAACGCAATAATGGACCAAGACGGCTTGGACCGTTAGCAGAACTTACGAATCAACAACGCCGTCGCGATCAAAATCCGATGGCCCAACCGGCGAACCGGCAACCACCGGCTCAACAACGGCGCGGTATCAACGAAAACTACGCGCGTGAGCTTATGGAACTTCATACGCTTGGCGTCGATGGCGGTTACACGCAGAAGGACGTGCAGGAAGTGGCGCGTTGTTTCACCGGTTGGACCATCTTTCAGCCACGCGGTGGAGCGGCGGCGGCCAATTACATAATGGGCAACGATGCGGAGCGTCGTAATGCCGGCACCTTCTTCTTTAATGCGCGCGCGCACGACGACGGCGAGAAGATTGTCTTGGGCCAAAAAATTCCTGCGGGGGGCGGAATTAATGATGGTCTGAAAGTGCTCGACATACTCGCGCATCATCCATCCACGGCGAATTTCGTCGCCACCAAACTCGCGCGTCACTTTGTTTCAGATAATCCGTCGCCGGCTTTCATTGATCGTATCGCCGCGACGTTCACCAAATCCGATGGTGACATTCGCGAGACCTTGCGGGCGATCTTTATGTCTCCTGAATTCAATTCGCCGGAAGCCTATCGCTCGAAGATCAAACGACCCTTCGAGTTGGTGGTTAGCGCCATCAGAACACTTGGCGCCGAGACCAACGGTGGACCAGGCACTCATCAATGGATTGCCCGTATGGGTGAGCCGCTTTACGGGTTTCAAACGCCAAACGGTTATTCCGATTCGGCGGAGAGTTGGGTCAACACAGGCGGATTGCTGGAGAGAATGAACTTCGGTTTAGCGCTCGCGAGTAATCGTGTGCAAGGTACACGAGTGAATTTGTCTTCGGTCACGGGCACTGTTAGTCGAACTGAAGTTGATAAAGCGAAAGTGATGGACGATTCATTGCGCACAATACTTGGTGGCGATGTGTCGAATGCAACCCGAGAAGCGTTGTTGAAGCAACTCGACCAGGAGATGGTTGTAAGCCTGCCTGGCCCACGCACGCCAATGGATGGAGCGCGCACGCCAGTGGATGGAGATCGCGCGATGGCTGCACCCACTGGACCGCCGCCGGGAAACCAGATGGATGGTCCGCCGGGAGCTGATGGTCCACGCCGGCAACAGCAGCGTCCACGCACTGAAGCTAACATCAATGATCCGGTAACGAAGGTTGTCGGGCTGATTCTGGGTACGCCGGAGTTCCAGAGACAGTAGATCAGAAGGCAGAAGGCAGAAGCAGTAGGCAGCGAGTAGCGAAATACCAAGAACAAAGCACTAAGCATCTAAGGCAAAGATTATGAATCGCAGATTTTTTATCCAATCGAGTGGGGTGGCGTTGGCGAGTTTTGGCGTGTCGTTGTCAGCGCCGTCATTTATTCAACGCGCAGTTTTAGGGAACACCGTGACGGGTGGTAGAAGAAAAACACTCGTGGCGATCTTTCAACGTGGCGCAGTTGATGGCCTGAACATGGTTGTGCCGTTTGGTGAAAGTAGTTACTACGATCTGCGACCCAACATTGCCGTTCCAAAACCAGCGGGCACTAACGCTGACGCTGCGATTAATCTCGATGGTTTCTTCGGATTGCATCCTTCGTTTAGTGCGTTCAAACCATTATGGGATTCGAAACGGCTGGCGATTGTGCACGCCGTCGGGTCGCCCGACAACACGCGTTCACACTTTGACGCGCAAGATTACATGGAGTCGGCCACGCCCGGTTTGAAGTCGACCAGTGATGGCTGGTTGAATCGTTACCTGCAGACCAAAGCCGATCCAGAGAAGTCGCTGTTTCGCGCGGTTTCGTTTACGCAGACTATGCCTCGAGTTCTGCAAGGTAAGTCGCCGGCGATTGCCGTTGCCAACCTTGCCGACTTTACGATTCGCGCTGGTAGTTCGTCGGCAAAGGTGCAGGGTGGCTTTGAAGAAATCTACGCACAGAATACCGGCGATTCGTTGGCGGGCATGGGCCGCGAGACTTTTGAAGCGGTGAACTATTTGAAGAAAGTTAATCCCGCCCAATACAAACCGGAGAACGGTGCTCAGTATCCGCGAAATCAGTTTGGCAATTCGTTAATGCAGATCGCGCAGTTGATTAAAGCGGGCGTCGGTCTCGAAGTGGCCTTCACGGATATTGGCGGTTGGGACACGCATGTGAATGAAGGCAACTCGCGCGGGCAGCTCGGGAATTTATTGTTGACCTTCAGCAACGGTATTGCGGCTTTCTATCAGGACCTCGGCGCGCACATGGATGATGTGGTCCTGCTGACGATGTCGGAATTTGGTCGCACGGTTCGTGAGAATGGCAATCGCGGAACGGACCACGGACATGCGAATGCGATGTTTGTGGTGGGTAACAGTGTTAAGGGTGGCAAAGTCTATGGACAGTGGCCCGGGTTGAAATCTGATCAACTGTACGAAGGCCGCGACCTTGCGTTGACTACTGACTTTCGCGACGTGTTTGGCGAGATCGCGAATCGACATTTGGGAAACAACAATTTGCAGACTATGTTCCCCGGCTACGCGCTGAGTCAGTCGAAGTTCAAGAACTTTTTGTAAGCAGTTGGATCATCGGGAATGTTCTCTGCGTCTCTGCGTACTCGGCGTCTCTGTGTTGAAATTTGTGTGTGCTTATTCGAACTGCAGTTTTAACACAGAGACGCAGAGAGACCATTCAATTTCCAAGCGACATTACAGTCCGGTCGTATTACCAACGCAGAGTTCCAAAGCGGTTAATCAAATACAACATCACCACCGCGATCAACGACACAACGACTGAAAGTGTAAAAGCCTCATTGTCTTTACCCGCCTGTACCGCATCATAGATTGCAATCGACGCAGTCTGCGTTTTGCCGGGAATGTTTCCGGCAATCATAATCGTCACCCCAAAATCACCCAGCGCCCGCGCGAAAGCCAAAGCCGTCGCCGCTAAAACTCCTCGCGAAGCCAACGGAAGTGTCACATGAAAAAAGATGCGACGATTGTTGAGGCCGAGCGTGCGCGCTGCTGCCTCGAGATCCAGATTTACTGCTTCAAATGCCGCGCGCAGGCTCTTAGTGACCAGCGGCAATGCATGAATAGTCGCGGCGATGATGGCGGCAGTGACAGTGAAAGTCAGGCGTATGCCAAACTTCGCGTACAGGAAATTTCCGAATGGAGAACGCGTGCCGAGTAGGACCAGTAAGTAATAACCAAGAACAGTTGGCGGTAAGACAAGCGGAAGCGTAACGATAGCGTCCACGAGATTTCGACCCGGAAAACGTTTCCGCGCCAACAACCAGGCGATTGCAGATCCGGCGATGAGCGCAATGAGCGTCGCCGCTGAGGCAACGGCAAACGAAAGCCTGATAGGGAACCAGTCGATCATTATCGGAGAGACTTAACCACAAAGGCTCAAAGGCACAAAAAGAAATAAAAATAAAACGGAGCTAAAGAATTACGCGCTTGATGCCTTGACTGATGACGGGAACATTAAAATTGATAAGCAACCCTAAGCGCTTATTCATCAGTTTCAAATACGTCATTAATTGGGCCTGATAAACCTGATGCATCTGCTCAACAGCCTTCACTTCAATAACAAGAACGTCTGCAACTAGCAAATCAGGACGCAAGCCGGAGTCAATCACGAGACCGTCATAGCTGATAGGTAGGTCCAGTTGACTCTTAACTTCAAAATGGCGCTTTTGGAGTTCGTGGATGAGGCATTTTTCATAGACTGATTCAATCAAGCCTGGGCCAAGTGCTCGATGAATTTTATAGGCAGCGTCCACCGCCGCGGTCGCAACTGCTTCTACCTCCAGCGGAAGAGGTTGAAAAACTTTCATTTAAATTTGAGCCTTTGGGCCTTTGTGGTTGAGTTATCGTTTAGGGTGAGGCGCCCTCATCTGACCATGTCATTCTAACTGAGACTGTAATTCGATCCAAACTTCTACGCGGATAAGGCTTTGAGTAGCGGCGGGAGCGACGCTGGTTATCATTTCGATTGCGGCTTACAATCAGCTCAGGTTCATGAACTCATTCAAGCCAAAGGTCCTTCGCCACAAATCTTTACCGTCCACTAACAACGAAGCAGCACGTTGGGCCACGCTCGGAGCGGAAGAAGGACTCGCTGTGGTTGCGGATGAGCAAACTGCTGGCCGGGGAAGATTGCAGCGCACCTGGATCTCGCCGCTGGGCGCCGGACTTTATTGCTCGGTACTTTTACGCCCAAAATTCTCAGCAGAACGCTGGCCCTTAATCACGTTCGTTGCCGCGTTATCGGTTAGCGATGCGTTGTGGGAAGCGTGCGGATTGACGACTGACATCAAGTGGCCAAACGATCTTCTTGCAGGGGAAAAAAAAATCTGCGGCATCCTCGCTGAGGTCATTGAGAGTGATGAGGGACGCGTCGTGATTCTGGGAATGGGTGTGAACGTCACGCGCGCAGCGTTTCCCGAAGAGTTAAGAGGAGTCGCAACTTCGGTTGAAGAAGCTACGGGTCGGGTTTTTGAGACGAGCACGATTCTGCATTCTCTTTTGCAGGCTTTGGGCCGCTGGTATCCGTTGCTTGGCGAACTTGATGGCGACGAGAAGATAGTAGCTGAGTGGACGAGTCGTTCATCTTATGCGGACGGGAAGTTAGTAAACGTGGTGAACGGAGACGACACTTTGAGAGGTATCACTCGCGGCCTGGAACCCGACGGCGCGCTACGATTGGAAACTGAAAAGGGCATTGCTACCGTGAGAGCAGGGGATGTCTCGAAAGTAAGGGCAGTCTAATGTTCCATATGCTAAAGAGTCTTGCAATCACTTTATCCCCGCTGCGGCTTGCCGCCTGTTGTGAGGAATGGCTATGCCTTTCCGTTTCATGGGCTCTTTGAGTCCCGGGCTATGCCCTCTTTAGACGTCTCATTGAGAAATAGAGTGTAAAAAACAACATACGGTCGGAAGGACGCAGCCCGAATTGCAGTGCGCGCCTTAACGGAAAGGCATAGCCATTCCTCACAACAGACGGCCAAGCTGTAGTGCAATTCTAGTGAGTTTTTGCAAGAGGTTCTAAAACACATCGGACCATGGCAAAAATAATCATCAGCACATTCGGTTCGTTTGGCGATATTCATCCCTACATGTCGCTGGCGATGGAACTCCAGTCACGTGGCCATAATCCGGTACTCGCCACGATGGATTATTACCGCGAGAAGATTCAGGACGCCGGACTCAGTTTCGTTCCCGTCAGACCTAACGTTCAGGAGCCCAAAGCACAAGAGCAGGAGATGATCGAAAAGATCATGGATCCGAAGGCTGGTCCAAAGTTCCTGATGGAAGAAGTCATCTTTCCTGGTGTCCGGGAAAGCTATGCTGATCTACTCGAAGTAGTTAAAGGAGCAGACCTGCTAATTACGCATCCGGCCGCGCCAGCCGGTTCGTTAGTTGGACGCAAAACTGGTATGCCCTGGATCTCGACTGTGTTGGCGCCTTTGTCGTTCTACTCAGCCTATGACTTGCCGGTCCCGCCATTTTGGCAGTGGATGAGCAAGTTGAAGCTGCTTGGACCACGCTTCAGCAAACTCTTTCTTGATACGATGAAGTCACAGTACAAGGCAAAATCCTTTATGACCTTTCGCGAGGAACTGGGGATTGCTGAGTTTGGTAACCCGATGTTTGAAGGACAGCATTCGCCAACTTGTGTCCTCGCTTTGTTCTCGAAAGTTTTTGCACAACCACAACCTGATTGGCCCAAACAAACTCATGTCACCGGTTTCTGTTTTTACGATGGACGTCATGAGCGACAAATGTCTCGTGAACTCAATGCCTTTCTCGATGCCGGTGCGCCACCGATCGTTTTCACGCTTGGCTCGTCAGCGGTGTGGGTTGCGCGCGACTTTTTTCAGGAGAGCATTGAGGCGATCAAAAGGTTGGGCCAGCGCGCCATCTTGCTGATTGGCGACGAACGTAACAAGCTCCCGTCCCTGCCCGCTAATATTTTCATCGCCGACTACGCTCCATATCAAAAGTTGTTACCGAGAGCGAGTGCGGTTGTTCATCACGGCGGTGTGGGAACTACTTCGCAGGCGCTTTTGTCCGGCGTGCCTACCTTGATTGTGCCCTTTGCGTTTGATCAGTCTGACAATGCCGATCATGCGCGACGTTTAGGTACGAGCATTACTATCTATCGTCAAAAGTATAAAGCGGCGACGATTGCCCGCGATCTCAATCGCTTATTAACGGAAAAGAGTTTTGTTGAAAATGCCCGGCGGGTGAGCGAGAGTTTGAAGCAGGAAAATGGTCCCGTCACTGCGGCCGATTTTATTGAACAGCAACTCGCAGGAAAACGAAACATCGAGGAGTTTGCCTATGCTTCTGGTGATTGACGTCGGCAATACCAATACAACGTTGGGTGTTTATCGTGACGATGTGTTGTTGACCCACTGGCGTTTGACGACAAATCCTTCGCGGACCGTGGATGAGTACGGAGTCCACGCGCGCAATCTTTTTGCGTTGGCCCACATGGATTTCAAAGACATCGAAGCAATCGCCATTGCTTCAGTGGTCCCGCCGCTCAATTACACCGTGAAGCGTATGGCGGAAGTCTATTTTAATCTGACACCGCTGTTCATCGATCACACGACTGACACTGGCTTGAAGATTCTTTATGAACCGCCTTCCGATGTCGGCGCCGATCGCATTGTCGATGCGGTGGCTGCAATTGCGCGACATGGCGCGCCGTGCATCGTTGTCGACTTTGGTACGGCCACGACCTTCAACGCGATTAACTCGGCGGGCGAATATCTTGGCGGCTTGATCACACCGGGAATAATGATCTCGTCTGAAGCATTGTTTTCACGTACATCAAAACTGCCGCGAGTTGATATCAAACGACCACAAAAAGTGATTGGGTCATCAACGGTTGAGGCGATGCAGTCGGGTTTGTATTACGGTTACGCGGGATTAGTGGATGGTGTTTTGGAACGGATGATCGAAGAGCTTGGCAGTAAGCCAAAGATCATTGCCACCGGCGGACTGGCTCCGTTGATCGCAACCGGATCGAAGTTTATTGAGCAGGTTGACGATACGTTGACGTTGGAAGGATTGCGGTTGATCTACAAGCGGGTCAGTGGTTCGTAGTCAGTGGTTCGTGGGTGTGGTCAGATGATTCGTAGTTGTTGGTTTTCACCGCAAAGCGGTGACGGCCCAGAGCCCAGGGTTGCTTCAACCCTGGGGAATGCGACCGAATGAAATCAACCGCAACGCGGTTGCGTCCCGACGTACCCAAACAAAAACGATTTTATGACGGGACGGATTTGTACGATTAACGCCATTGATGCAACCCGTTCCGGGTTGGCATTTCCCGACGAATGTTCCCAGGGTTGAAGCAACCCCTGGGCTCTGGGACGTCACCGCTTTGCGGTGAAAACTAACAACCCACAAATTTACGAATCACCATTGACCACTGCGTGAACTACTTCAACTACTACACCGAAATCGAAGATGCCTTCGTCAGACGGCGGGGCAAGCATTTGTTTCTTAGCCCCATGGATTGGGCGTTGATGGAGACGTGGAAGGAACAGGGAATTCCGCTGCATCTGATACTGCGTGGCATTGAACGCTCCTTTGATTCATTTGAATCGAAGCCGCGCAAACGTTCGGTGAAAACTTTGCTCTATTGTCAGGAAGAAGTTGAAGCGCAGTTTGCCGAGTGGTTGGAGTCGCGCGTAGGCGCCAATCCACCGGCAAATCCCGAGACCGACAAAGCCGATACTTCGTTTTCTCCTGAAGCCGTACGTGAATATCTCAAGCATTCGCGCGTTGCGCTGTCAGAACTGGCGAGGTCACAAAATAACGATTCACTATCAGAAGCTTTAACAAGAGCAGTGTCGATCCTGAAAGAGATCGAAAACGATCTCGACGCCGGAGCTCAGTTGAATACGCGACGACTTGAAGACTCGCTCACGAGCCTCGAAAGAATGTTGAATGACGCGTTGATTACGGCTGTACCCGGGGACGAACTTTCGGCCACTCAAAATGAACTCAAGAAACAGTTGAAAGACTATCGCAAGCAGATGGAAGCAGAGCCGTACAATCAGATGTTCAATAATCTGCTTCTCAAACGTCTCCGCGAAAAATATCAAATCCCCCGGCTGAGCTTGTTCTATTTGTAGGGGCGGCCCTCTGTGGCCGCCCTTGCGTGAGTCGAGTTTATTATTAGGGCGGTCACGGAGGACCGCCCGTACAATTATGATCGTAGATATCGAACGAATTCTGCCTGGTGGTGTCGGCCTCGCTCATGCGGACGGCAAGACTATTTTTGTTTCGCTGGCGACGAAAGGCGATCGCGTTCGGGTCAGGATCGATCGTGAACAAGGCAATCTACTCTTTGCGTCCGTCGTCGAGATCATCACGCCTTCGTCGGAACGAATTGAACCTCCCTGTCCTTACTTTGGTCGCTGCGGCGGCTGCGATTTCCAACAAATGAATTACGTTGCGCAACTCGCCGCCAAAACAGAAATAATTCAGGACTGTTTTTACCGCATTGCGCAAATCGATCTGCCTGATCTTACTGTCGTTCCTTCGCCTGACGAATGGCGCTATCGAAGTCGGGCGACATGGCAACTCGATCCGGACGAACACACGATTGGTTACTACGAGCGTGGTTCAAGACGCGTTTGCGACGTGGTTGAGTGCGCCGTCTTAACTCCCGAATTACAAACGACTCTTGAGCAGGTCCGCGCAACTTCGGATCTCCCAACGTCACTCAAACATCTCGATGTTGTGATTGGCGATCACGGCGTGTCGTTTGCCCCGGCATTTAGAGATTTTCAAACTAAAGAACTTAGTTTGAAGTTGGATGATGAGGAATACACTTACAACGCGTCGGCTTTTTTCCAGGTCAATCGATCAATCCTGCCACAGTTGATGGAGTTTACTCTTTCGAATGCTTCAGGGAATTCCGCGCTCGATCTGTATTGCGGGGTTGGCTTATTTACGTTGCCGTTAGCTCGACGTTTTAAGCACGTGATTGGCGTTGAAGCAAACTCGGTCGCGACGCGGTTCGCTCGTCGGAACGTTCAACTGGCGGGATTAACGAATGTAACTATTCAGACTTCCGCGTTGAGTGATTGGTTCAGATCAAGGAAGAAGGAAGCGCCGATTGATTTTGTCTTGCTTGATCCACCACGAGCCGGCGCCGAGTCGATTGTGATCAAGGGCATTTTGGATCTGAAGCCGGCGAGAATTACTTATGTTTCATGTGATCCGGCAACGTTAGCGCGCGACTTGAAGAAGTTGATCGCCGGCGGTTTTGCGTTAGCATCAATTCGCGGGTTTGACATGTTCCCTCAGACACATCATGTCGAGACCGCAGCCCACCTTGTCAGCACGTCGCGATAAGCGTTCTGCCTCTGCGTCTCTGTGTTGAAAACTGGGTCCAACAAGCGTAGCTAATTTTCAACACAGAGACGCAGAGAGACGCAGAGACGCAGAGTAAAGCCGCTTCCTATCCATTGCTGTATTTAGTCTTTAGGCTTTAATATAGCGCCTCGATTTGAACGCTGTTCATACTCACGACAGCAATGAAACAGAATCCTCACATCAGACTCTTCAGTCATTATCCGCTCGCTCAACTCGCGGTCGCCTATTCAACCGGCATTCTGCTCGCTAACTTCTGCAACTTCAAAACCAGTTGGTTCCTAACGACCGCCGGACTTTTTTCAGTTCTGACTTTCGCCCTGCGAAATCACCAGAAGATCTCCGGCCCATTTCTGTTACTGGCCTTTCTCTTCATCGCCTCTGGCCTTTTCTCGATTGAACATACGCGAACCCCCGCGAACAGCTTGAGGCTGCTGCTCACCGAAGACGAGCAATCAGTTCTTTTGACCGGCGAGATCGTTGGTCCAGTTGAGTATTCGCGAGATCGAGTGGATTTGGTGATGAACGTCCACGAAGTTTCTACTTCACACTACAAAAGACAAACGACCGGTCTGGTTTCACTTGTCGCATTGTTCAAAACACCTGCCGACAACGAACAGTATCGCAAACTGGATTTACACCACGGCTCGCGGCTTCAAGTTTTAGCTAGCATCAACCGCGCCGACAAATATCGTAATCCAGGTGTTTCGACTATCTCCGAATACCTGGACCGTAAGAACTATGACGCGACGGGAATCGTGAAATCGTTGGTCCCATCGGGCGAAGCAAATGTCTTTCGACCACTCGTCTGGCTTTATTCGTGGCGTTCGTCGCTGCAGGACCAGATCGATCAAAACTTTTCTCCTGACACGGCCGGGGTGCTCGATGCGGCTTTACTCGGCGATCGTTACAACCTCACGAAAAGTACCACCGAACGTTATCGCGAAGCGGGCACTTTTCACATGTTGGTGATCAGTGGTCTGCACATAAGTCTTATCGGTGGTCTGATTTTTCTTCTTGCGCGAAGGTTGACTCGTCGTCGTTGGGGGCAGTTTGTCGTTTCCAACCTGGTTGTTTGGGCTTACACGTTGGCGGTTGGCGCCGAGGCTTCAGTTGTTCGAGCGAGCTTAATGTTTACGTTAATCACGTTCGCTGGAGTCGTCTTTCGCTCCGCGTCAGCTTTGAATTCATTAGGCGCAGCGGCGCTCGTGCTACTTGTGAAGAGCCCGAAAGATCTTTTTGATCCATCGCTGCAACTCACTTTCCTGTCGGTGCTCGCGATCGTCGTGATTGCATGGCCGCTGCTGCAAAACTTCCGCGCAATAGGCGGCTGGCATCCGACGCGAGAGACGCCGTTTCCACCTCAATGTCATCCATTCATCAAAACGATCTGTGAATGGTTTTACTGGGACGAGCGCCGCTGGCAATCTGAACTTCAACGGATGCCGCATCGCTATCGCCTATTCAAGTCGCCCGTTGCTGTCTGGTTAGAACGAAATCATCTTCAACGTCCATTACGTTACAGCTTCAATTCAATCGTTGTCTCGCTTAGCGTGCAGTTGGTCCTACTGCCATTTTTGATCATCTACTTTCACCGCCTGTCGATTTCGTCACTGGTGCTTAACATCGTCGTCGGTTTGTTGTTGGCGGCACTCTGCGGCGTGGCGTTGGCGGCAGTTTTGCTCAGTCAACTGAGTACGACTCTTGCGACGCCGCTCTTTAAGTTTGCAAACCTGCTGGACTGGCTAACCACTCACTCAGTAGATCCATTCTCACGTTTGGGAATTGCTTCGATCCGCTTAGGCGAATATTCGGGTCACGGTCTGATGGTCTATGCGATCTATTACTTACCCTTGCTGGTGTTAGTGTTCACCGCGTTGCGTTGGAGCCCTTTGGTTGCTCCGTGCTTGAGGAAGCGTCGCCGCAACCCGCTCGTTTGGCTTGCGGTTTTAATGCAACTGAGCATGCTGACGATTGTCCTGGTCCATCCGTTTAGCACCGGACGACCAGACGGCAAACTTCACGTTGATTTTCTTGACGTTGGTCAGGGTGACGCGGCGCTGATCACAATGCCTGATGGCGCGACGTTATTGGTGGACGGAGGTGGTCGACCAACGTTCAGGCTAAGTTCCAATCAAGTTTTTGAGCGAGAGTCGCGGAGCATTGGTGAGATGGTTGTTTCCGAGTATCTCTGGTGGCGCGGTCTCGATGCCGTCGACTACGTTCTCGCCACACATGCCGACGCAGACCACATCGATGGTCTCAACGATGTCGTTAGAAACTTTCACGTCCGTGCCGCTTTGGTTGGGAGAAGTCCACAGGAAGACGCCGAGTATGTGAAGTTTGCCGGGTCTATAAATGCGACGCACACGGCGGTTGAACTAATCGGTTCGGGTGACGAGCTACATTTTGGTGAAGTCGTTATGCGCATCTTATGGCCTTTGCCGTCAGCCGATCCAAAGGCGCCATCTCAAAACAACGATTCGGTAGTTCTGCTGATCAAGTTTGGCGAACGCGCGATTTTGCTTACTGGTGATATTGAGAAGGAGACCGAGACTCAATTGCTGGCTTCATATCCCAACCTTCATGTTGATCTTGTGAAGGTGGCCCATCATGGCAGTCATAGTTCGTCGATAGAAAAATTCGTGCACGCGACGTCGCCGCAATATGCGGTTATATCGGTTGGCAGGACATCGATGTTTGGCCATCCGCATCCGGAAGTCGTAGAACGCTGGAAACAAACTGGAGCGGATGTTTTGACTACCGGACAAAGCGGAACGATCTCGGTAACCACCGATGGAAAGGAAATGTGGGTGAAGAAGTATGTCGATGAGGTCAGTACCGTAACGCGGTAGCGTCGGGTCAACCCTGAAATCCAGGCGCGACAATTTCCAGACTGACCCGACGCTACCGCGTTACGGTACTGACCCCGACGCTACGCGTTACGGTACTGACCTCATCCCACCAGATCACACATTGTTTACTCGAATCCATATTTCGCGAGGATAGCCTGGCCTTGAGTTCCGGTTATGAAACTCGCGAATTCACGTGCGGTCTTTTCGTTTTGCGTTGATTTGATTACGGCCAGACCCTGGTTGATCGGTTTGTGTAGCTCCTGAGGAATGAGTATCCACTTCCCATTACCCTCCTTACTCAACGACAACGCCACGATCGCTACATCGACATTGCCAGTTTCAGCAAACTGAAGCGTCTGCCGAATATTTTCACCTAACACAATCTTCGGCTGGACCGCGTCCCAAATTCCAGCCTTCTGCAACGCGTCGCGTGCCGCCATTCCATAAGGAGCGTGGTCCGGGTTTGCGATTGCGATTCGCTTCACGTCGGGATTTGTCAGGTCATTGATCTTTTCAATCTTCAGTTTGCTGTCTTTCGTGGTCCAAATCGTGATCCGGCCGTGCGCATAGATTGCTTTGGTATCATCAAGAATGAGGCCTTTTTGTTGGAGACGATCGATGAAGTCGACACTCGCTGCCGCGAACACATCCATCGGCGCTCCGTTTTCGATCTGCTGCGTTAGCATGCCTGTCGAACCAAAACTAAAGACGACTTTGACGTGGTTGGCAGCTTCAAATGCTTTTCCCATTTCTTCAAAAGCCGGAATCAGATCGGCAGCCGCCGCTACATGTAGTTCGGGTGACGTTGCTGCTGGTTGCTGGTGCTTACATGACGAACACGCGATTACCAGCAAACACACAAATACAAACGAAGAGAATTTTCGCATACTGTCTCCCCTGACGAAGTGTGTCTTTATGACGATGAAGTCAGTACCGTAACGCGGTAGCGTCGGGTTCCGCAATAAAAAATCAAGCCGACCCGACGCTACCGCGTTACGGTACTGACTTCATCGCCACCAGGTTTGTGACTTTTGCAAGCTTCTCTGGTTAATCCTGTCAAATCAACCCTCAAAAACTTTTTGTTTGATTCTAAACTATCGGACTAATCAGTGGGAAAGTCGTTTGGTGTGTAAAGGTCGACATTGGCGCTGCCTACCTTGTAAGTTTTTAGCACTCCGAGCGGCGGGGCATAGACGTGAATGGTGATGAGGTCCTGACCGCTGACGTCGGGATTACCAAGTTGATGAATGTCAGGTTCGGCTGCCCCCGTGACCTCGCCTGTCGGACACTCACGACCGGTTTTGTATTGAAGACCTTTTTCGTCGTCGTAGGTGAACATTGTTTCCCACATCAAACCCTGTTGCACCCGAACAACTCCGTGTGAACCATTGTGATCGTGAATCGGAGTTTTTTGTCCCTGTCGCCAACAGATCACCAGCATCTCGGCCGCACTGTTTCTACAAACGCGATGCCGCCAGTAATTTCCTTCTTTGAAGCCCAAATAGGGTTGGAGATCGGCGGGAGTAATTTGAACTTGTGCGAGCCGCGCTGTGATGTCCTCGATCGATGGGGGCGTGGTCTGGTTTTGTAGCCACTCGATTAGATCTTCAAAAGTAATGGTGATGTCGTTTGCTAATTGCGCGGCAGGGTGTTCGTTGAGTTGCGTAGACAAATTCAGAACTCCGGTCTGGGGGTGTTTGAGTTAGTACCACCTGCGATAGCGGTGGATGATACGTGTTAATTGACGGGTCGAGCCATGTACGGACCCACCCGCTATCGCAGGTGGTACTGACTATAAGTCATTGTCCGGACCCACTCGCTATCGCAGGTGGTACTGACTGTAACCGCATAGCTCTTATATTCTAGTTGGAGCGGAGTAGCAAGCGGATGTCGCGGACGTTGGTGCCGGTCGGGCCAGTGAGAATTTCGTCTCCGAGTGACTCAAAGAATGAGTAGGAATCACTGCGAAAAAGATAATCTGGAGCGTCCAATCCAACCGATGATGCGCGCTCAAGCGTAGTGTTGTCTGCCACCGCGCCCGCCGCCGGACTGTTGCCGTCAATTCCATCTGTTCCAGCACTCAGCACAACTGTCGGAGTCGCGTAATCTTGCTGCTGAAGCAATATTGCACAACGTAGAGATGTTTCGGAATTTCGCCCGCCCAAGCCGTCGCCTCGCACGGGACACGAGAATTCGCCACCCGAGATGAAACAGGTTGAGCTTGTTGCTTTGGCGAGTGACGCCAACAATTCTTCACATCCCTGTTCGATTGGTTGTTCGCAGATGTCGTCGTCTATTTCCACCTTATAACCGAGTTGTTGTGCCTTTGTCTTCGCCGCCTCGAGCGCCATGCGATTGTCGGCGACGACATAATAGGGATGATTGGCGACCGGAGTTACGGCAGGTGAACCACTTTCAACTGCTCGCAGGATTGAAGCGGGTAATTTTGAATTTAAGTTGTATCGTGTAATCAATTCCTCCGCACTCACAACCGAGTTTCCAGAAACGATTGTCGGTCCTGACGCGACACTCGCGACATCACCTTCGTTAGTGTCCGAGATGATCAGAGAAACTGCGTGTGCATTCGGAATTTTATTTAATAGTCTCCCACCTTTCACTGCCGAGAACGCCCGTCTGATCGTGTTGATTTCCGCGATGCTCGCGCCGGAGCCGACGAGGAGACGATTTGCTTGCTGAAGATCCGTGAGCGAAATGTCTTCAGCGACTGGAGCTTCAATCATCGCCGATCCACCACCCGAAATCGCAAAGATGACAGATGCTCGATCTATGTTCGCCTGGTCCAACAATCGAAATACCGCAGTGGCCGCGGCGAGACTCGCTTCGTTTGGTAGGGGATGACCGCCATGAAAGATTTGCCATTTCTCATCGAGCGTCGAATCTGGTTGAGGTGGGCAAACGCAAATTCCTGCGACGAGAGTTTTATTCAACGACTCATTCAGCGCCCGGGCCATTCCGAGTCCGGCTTTGCCAATGCTAACTACATAGAGTGGATCGTTCTGGTGAATAACTGAGTCGCGTATTGAGTTGATTACCCGGCGAGTTGTGACACAAGGGTTAACAGCAGCTAATGCGCTATTGAAAATCTCGCGAGCATCGTGGTGAAGTTTGGTGAATAAATCTAATGACAAGGAGGGTGATCGAGACGAGTTAACCTACAGAATAGATCGTGTTTCACCTATGCAAACGAAACTTTCAGAACAAGTTATCCGCACGCCGCTCGTGTGTGCATTTTGCTAAAAACTTAAGCCAGTCAGTAACTTAAGTTCGTTCACACCGAATTTCTCCACAGAGTTTTCCACAGATCCAGTGGAAGTTCTCGCAAAACTGTTTCGAGTGCCCTTCTTCTCAGCGTCTCAGTGCTCTTTGCGTCTCTGCGTTGAAAACTGGATCACAAAATCGGACTTCGATTTCAACGCAGAGACGCAAAAGTACGCAGAGACGCTGAGAAGAAATGGCTTAGACTTCGGTGGCGGCCATTTCGTCCCAGTCGGCGACCATTTCGTAAGCTCGACCAAGCACTGCGCGCGGGCGCGAGCCGTCAGCGGCGCCGATCAATCCTTCGCGTTCCATGATGTCGAGGATTGCGGCTGCGCGACCATAGCCGATACGCAGGCGACGCTGCAGCACCGACGTTGATGCGCGTTTCATCTCCACGCAAATTCGCAGCGCTTCTTCAAACAGCTCATCGTGTTCGCCTCCGCTTCCTTCCAGGCCGAGCGCTTCTTCATCCGACTGCGTAATCGTTTCATCGTATGCCGGCGGACCTTGCGATTTGATATGCGTAACGATCTTTCCGATCTCCTGTTCATCAATGTAAGCACCGTGAACGCGGATCAAACGCGATGTGCCCGGCGGCAGGAACAACATGTCGCCGCGCCCGAGGAGTTGTTCGGCGCCGTTTGTATCAACGATGGTGCGCGAGTCGATCTTCGACGAAACGCGGAAAGAGATACGCGACGGGAAGTTTGCTTTGATTAGACCAGTGATAACGTCAACTGAAGGTCGCTGCGTTGCCAGCACGAGGTGAATGCCGACGGCGCGGGCCATCTGGGCCAGACGCGTGATCGATTCTTCGACTTCGCGACCGGAAGTCATCATTAAGTCGGCTAACTCATCGATGATGATTACGATGTAGGGCAGTGGCTTCCACGGATCGCCATTATCGTCATATTCCTTGACGAGATTACGACGCATGATCTCGGTGTTATAACCATCGATATTACGAACGCCCCAACCAGCCAGATCTCGATAGCGGCGCTCCATTTCTCCCACGGCCCACTTCAACGAACGCGCTGCCAGTTTCGGATCGACAATGATCGGCGCCGCCAAATGCGGGATGTCTTCATACAAACCCAACTCAAGACGTTTGGGATCGATCAGGATGAACTTAACTTCGTCAGGACGAGCGCGATAGAGAATCGAAACGATGAGCGAGTTCACGCCGACTGATTTACCAGCGCCAGTTGTTCCGGCGATTAACAAGTGCGGCATCTTCGCGAGGTCGGCGACGTAATTCAGACCGTCGATCGTTTTGCCAAGCGCAATCGTCAGTTTCGAACCTGATTCACGAAACGCGCGCGATTCGATTACCTCACGCAGAAAGATTGTTTCACGTCGCGGGTTGGGGACCTCGATACCAACGTGCGGTTTACCCGGCATGCGATCGATGCGGATTGATTCGGCTTTCAACGCCAAACACAGATCGTCAACGAGGGAAACAACTCGCGAATACTTAACCCCAGGATCTGGTTTGAATTCATAAGTCGTAACCACTGGACCAGGACAGATATGTTTGATCTGACCAGTGACGTTGAACTCCTTACACTTTTCGGCCAGCTTCGTTGCGAGACTTAGTAGTTCAGTGTCAGCCTGTTCACTGTGTTCGGCCGCCTCGTTCAAAAACTGAAGCGGTGGCAACTCATAGTCGCCGTAGCTGACTTTTCGGGTGGCCTCGAAAGGCAACTTTCCGGTCGCCGGGGCTTCAGTTTCGATGCGCAGGACCGAAACTCCTTTAACCATCTCTTCGAGACCTTCGTCTTCATCGACTGAAGCAGGTTTCGGAGCAGTTCTCTTCGTGACCCGAGCTGTGGCGGTCCCGGCTCCTGCGCCGGCACTCGCAGCAGCGCTCACACTCTCAACTGGAGGTGCGGCAGTTACCGCATCACTACGAATAACGCGTGTCGCTTCTACCACTGGAACTGCAGGCTCCTTCATGAAGTCAGCAACTCGCTCAGCCGCCGTCATATTGGAAGTCTGCTTTAGTTGACTCTTCGTTGAATCCTGTTCGGCTTTCAGTGCAGCTTTGGTTTCTTTACGCAGTTGAGCCTGTTCGCGTCGTTGTTGTCGCCAGGCTTGAAAGCGTTGCGGAATTTGACCAACGAAAGAGAAGCGATTTGCCGCGGCATCAGCAACCACTGCATACAGCTTTACGAAAGAAAAATTTGTCGCGAGCAGTAAGCCCATCGCTGCGATCGCGACCAGGACCACGGTTGCTCCTATTCGATTGAGACCACTTGCTAAACCTTCAGCGACTACTGCGCCGAGCAATCCGCCAGGTTGAACACTCGCGTCGAACAACGGCCGGAGATGGGCGATTGACAACAATGCTGAAGCGGCAACTACTAAAATGATCAGCCCGGCAATTCGACTAAACGGACTTTGAATACTGCGCGTGGTGAAACGACGATAAGCCGCTGCCAGTAACAGAAGTGGTAACAGGTAACCTGCCAGACCAATGAATTGAAAAACGGTGGCCGCAACATTGGCCCCAATCGAGCCGGTCCAGTTTTGGGTTTCTCTTTGACCAACTGAATTCCATGACGGATCGTTTGGATAGAAGGCCGCTGAGATGAGGCAGAGGGCCAGCAACAATCCTACCGCGAGCAGCAGAATCGCGAGTATTTCGTTGCGACGACCAGCGCGTGGGACCATCAGGCGCTGCTTCTCTTCTAGATGTGTAGTTGTAGTTGCCATGAAAACTCCAAACGAAACGATACCAACCAAAGGTTCCGATTGAGGACCTTATGCAGCTTTGCGCGATAGCAGGAATGCCTTGATAAAGTCGTCGATGTCGCCGCCCAATACTGCTTCAACATTGCCACGTTCTAACTTTGTTCGTGTGTCCTTTACCAATTGATAAGGCGCCATCACGTAACTTCTGATTTGTGAACCAAACGAAATGTCGGCTTTGTTTGCTTCAAGCTCAGCAGTTTCGGCCTCCCGCTTTTCAAGTTCAAGTTCATATAGACGTGAACGAAGGACCTGCATGGCGACGGCGCGATTCTGATGTTGTGAACGTTGGTTCTGACAGGAGACAACGATGCCAGTCGGCATGTGGGTAATGCGAACGGCGGAGTCAGTTGTGTTGATATGCTGACCGCCGGCGCCTGTCGCTCGATATGTGTCGACGCGCAGGTCTTTGTCCTGAATGTCGACCTGGATGTCTTCGTCGATTTCCGGGTAAACAAAAAGCGAAGCGAATGAGGTATGACGTCGGGCGGCCTGATCGAAAGGAGAGATCCGCACTAGCCGGTGAACACCAGCTTCAGCGGCGAGCAGCCCATAAGCATATTCGCCTTCAACTCTAAAAGTTACGCTCTTCAGTCCTGCTTCCTCGCCTGGTTGATATTCGAGAATCTCGGTTTTGAATTCCCGTTGTTCAGCCCACTTGAGATACATGCGCAGTAACATTTCAGCCCAGTCCTGCGACTCGGTTCCGCCTGCGCCCGGATGAATCGTACAAATAGCATTGCGACGATCGTTGTCACCAGCCAGTAGCATTTCAGTTTCGGCCTGGCCCAGATCGTGTTCTAGTTTTACGAGCAAAGAGTTTAATTCTTTGCTTGAGTTTTCATCCTCTTCCGCAAATTCAAAGAGCACTTCCGCGTCGTCCGCTTGCTGTTGAAAATACTCTTGCCGTTCAATCTTCTTTTCAAGTCTGCTGCGAACCTGGAGCAGTTTCTGCGCAGCCTCTTGATCGTTCCAAAAGTCAGGAGACGAGGCTTGTTGTTCGATCCGATCTAGTTCTTCACGCCCGGCCGGTACATCAAAGAAACCTCCCGAGTTGTTCAACTCGCGGACGGAGGTCCTCAAATAAGTTTCTCAATTCCTGAAGTGTTGGGTTGTCAGCCATCTCTAAGTGTTAATCCTCTGTGATTTTGTCAGTACACCTTGTGTGATAAGTGTCAGACTACCTGACGGTAGCGGATGAGTCAGTACCACCTCGCGGTAGCGGGTGGGTCTCTTGCTTTCTGGTAAAGAACAAGGCAATCAATATTAAGATTGTTACTACGCTGCAAAGTTCTACAAAGACGTCGCCGTATCGCGTGTAAAAGGTGTTGTTGACTAATGATCCATGTACGTTCCAGGTCCGTACTGCGGGAACGTAGCCGGTGGTGATGTCCTCAACATACCCGTCGGGTCGAATCGAAGCCGACAATCCAGTGTTGGTAACGCGAAGCAACGGCCTTCCGTTTTCAACTGCTCGAAAGATTGCGTTAGCCAGGTGCTGTCGCATCACCGCGGTTGGTCCAAGATAACCATCGTTCGAGATGTTAATCAGGACGTCAGCGCCGTCGTAAGTGAATCGACGAGCCAGCCATGGATACGCAGACTCGATGCAGATAAAGACTCCTGCTCGATGTTGCCCCACTGGCATCAACGTGTATTTGTCGCCGGGTGTAAACTCACCAACTAATCCGGATATCAAAGAACCGCCCAACCACCAGGGAAGCGGGACATATTCGCCAAATGCAAGCAGGCGAATCTTATCATATTGGGCGATCAGCCGACCTTCTTCATTTATCAGGAGCGCGGAATTGTAGTCACCGTCATTCGGCGCGGGTTCGAGCGAGTTAAAGATGAGAGACGTGTGGTTTGCGCGCGTGAAGTTCGTCACCAACTCTCGAAAGCGTGGATCGGTGGCGTAAGCAAAGTTCATTGGCGACTCGGGCCAGACAACTAAACGCGGCACATTGTCTTGTGGTAATTGGCTGAGTGCTCCAGTGCTCATCGTCAAATGACGTTCGAGTAGTTCCTTAGTCTCTTCAGGTGTCTTCACGATCGTCATCGGCACGTTTGGTTGTATGGCGATCACGTGAAGATAAGTGGGCGCGTCGGACACAGAGTGAGTGTCTCCCGCGACAAAAGCCAGGACGATAGTCAAAGCGCACGCTATCGTCACAGCACCGAAAGCGCCAATCGCGGCGAGCGTCCTCCTTATATATGCGAGCGAAAGGGCGGCATTCAACGCAACGATCAGAAAGCCAACCAGATAAACGCCACCCAGGCGAGCTGGCGCGATTAGGAATACCGAAAAAAACTGTGCTTGAGAATAGCCGACGGCATTCCACAGTTGACCCGTCACGCCAAGACGAAACCATTCGCATGTCGCCCAAAAAACAGGAGCGAGAAAAAGCGTGTTGCTACCCCAACGCTTTATGGCGATGGCAAGGAGCGTTGCAAAAAGGGCAGGGAAGAGCCCACTGATTACGGCGCCAGGAACGACGAGTAAATACGCAATGACGATCGGAATCCCGCCGTAGTTAATCATCGAATATGTAAGCCAGTAACACGTGCCGTAGAAGAAGACGGAACCGAAAGCCCAACCGAGTATGAATGCTGTTAGTGGGTTTGGCCGGCGGGCGATGACGATGAGCAGGGGGATGAATGAAACCCAGGCTAATACGGGTAGATCGAAATTTGGAAACGCGAGAACAAGTAGAACTGTTGAAGCAAGAGTTGCGAGCCACTCGGTGAGCGTTGGGGCTTCAGTGCGAACTTGCGAAATAGCTTTGGCGAGCCAGTTGGAGTTACGAATAGCTCGTGGCATTTGCAAGCGAGTTTAGCAAATGAGAGGAGGGATTGCAGATTTCAGATTGGTGTAGTAGTCCGTCTCTGCGTCTCTGCGATCTCGGCGTCTCTGTGTTGAAATTGGTTCCCCTACATCAGACATCGATTTCAACACAGAGACGCGGAGATCGCAGAGACGCAGAGTCAGTACCACCTTGCGATGGATTGGTCAAAGAGTTCAAAAAATAATTTTTCGAGTTGACCTAACCCCGACGGTCAGGATGCTCGAATCGAGTCAAAATCGACTCAAAAAGACAGAATTCGTCACCCTCAAAGTGACAAATTTCGTCCGCTGCCCTTTTCCGCACCAGCGCCACTCTGAAGACAAACTTAGTCTTTCTTTCCGGGGATTTCTAACCCGATATTGCCGAAATTCAAAATAAGCTGCTTTAAAAGCGGGAAGACCCAGTCATTTCTGACTGGGTCCACTTTAAGGGGGGCTTAAACTGTAGGGATGCTCGGAAGGTGAACTGGCGCAGCGGCAGGCGGCGCTCAGAGATGTGATGGCGGCGGGGGCGCGGTCAACGCTTTTCGTTTATTCCGTGCGTGCCGATTAGATACTTAGCACGACGTGTGCCATAGAAACTTTTTCTGGAATCGAGTGGGTATTAGTAATGAGAGTCGAAAAATTCCGTGGTCCAAACGCGGGAGAACCCGGTCATTGCTGACCGGGTTCAAGTTCGGGGGGATGCACTGAAGGGTTGCGCGGAAGGTAGCTGGCGCAGCGGCAGGCGGCGCTCAGGGGATGTTGGCGGCGGGGGCGCGGTCAACGTTTTCGTTATCCCGTGCGTGCCGATTAGATACTGAGCACGACGCGTGCCACAAAATGGAAGAGGCGTTGTTGAGTTCCAGATTTTGGTGGATCAGGAGACGAGTAGTACGTGTGCTTCAGTGGCGACGACAGTGACTTTCGTCTTTGAGGGGATCGTAGTTCCGTTGATTGACTTTGCTAACCACAACTCGCCGCCGATTAGAACTGCACCGTTTGGGTTGAGAGGAGTCTCGACGATACCAGTTGAGTTGATGAGAGAGGTTGTTGATGGGCGACGTTTGTGATGACGTGAACGGAGCGCCACGAGTAAGAGAGTTGAGATGATGATGACTAACGCAACCCGCATCGATTAAGTATGTCCGATATGCTTTAGCTTGTCGGGATTATCTCTGCGTCTCTGCGTACTCAGCGTCTCTGTGTTGAAATCGATGTTCGTGTAAGGACAGCCCAAGTTTCAACACAGAGACGCTGAGTACGCAGAGACGCAGAGAGATCTACCGACAAGCATATAGGACATTAGTTTCCCATCGTTACTTGTCGCTGTAGCGCCATCGCTTCCTGGTTATTCGGATCGATCGTAATCGCACTCTGCGCGTACTTGCGTGCTTCGCCGCGGTCGCCGCGTTCAAGGAATATCCGGCCGAGGAGAATATGTGCATCGATCATCTTCGGATCCCAGAAAATCGCTGTCTTCAAAGCCGCGATGGCAGCCTCCTGATCGCTGCGACGCAGATTGATCCGGCCACTCAACAAATACGCTTCTGCATTCGTCGGCTCAATCATCACCACGCGATGAATTTCCGGTAACGCTTCCTCATCGCGTCCCGCCTGATAAAGATCGCGCGCTTTTGCCAACAGATCCTGGGTTGCTGAACTCGGTGTTCCGCCTTCTGCGTTTTCCTGATTACTACGAATCAGGCCAAACACCTCATCTCGATTCAACACATCCCGCATTCTCAAGCCGACATTACTCGTGGTCTGCGATTTCTCCCATTCGGTTTCCCACTTCGCATACGATGCTTCCATGTAGCGACGCGCCTGATTGTCCGCGGCTGTTGCTGCTTCCGTTTTACCAATCTTCGCGAGTGCTTTGGCAAACAGGAAATACGCATAACCATCACGTTGATTCGACGTGATCACCGGCCGCAGTTGATCCGCAGCTTCTTCAAACTTGCCACTTAGGAACAATGCATACGCGTAGTTGAAGTGGACCATCGGATCGTCAGGCGCAGACTCAGCAGCGCGAGCAAGAAAACTCACGCCCTGCGAAAGCAGTCGCTGCTTGTCAGTGTCGTTCTTGCTATCACGCGCAGCTTCAATCGCGATCGCGCCGGCGTTGTTATAGACACCAATCAACGGCAGGTCCGATGAAAGCGGAACGATCGACGCGAGTGCGCGACTGTAGTCACCTAATTTTGCATAACCGAGACCAGCGTAAAAAGCTGCCTCGGCATAGTGCGGATCTTTCTTCTGTAGTTTGGAAAAATACTCGGTCGCATCTTTCCAATTGTTCCGCGTCATGTAGGTGCGACCCAACTCGAATGCGGCCTGCGTGTAGACGGAACCACCTTGCGCATCAGCATAGAAGCGCAGCGCGTTTTTCAAATAGTTTTCGCGTAGCACTTCGTTGAGCGGAAGCTGGACCGCCTTGACGTAAGCTTCAAACGCTTTCTGCGGAATCTTGGTGGCTTCCTGAACGATTTGATTTTGTGAATAAGGCAGCGCTTTGTCGCGTTGATACAGAATCTGATAAGCGAGGCGACCGTGGATGTCCTGCAGTGTTGTTAGAGCAGCGCCGTAGTCAAACTGCCGGGTGGCCCATCCTCCGTCAATCACTTCGCCCAACGTGCGACCTTCATTCACTTTGATAACGCGAGCCGTTACCTGCACGTAAGCGTCAACCGATGACTGGTCCTTCTTCGGATCGACTGCGGGTGGCGGCGTTACCGAATAGTTGCCGATGACAATCATCGTCGCTTTTGCCTGGCGCGCGAGTTTGATCGCAGTGGCACGTGACGGAATCACTGTTTCCGGCAAATTGAGGTGTTGATACGCGAGTTCGCGTTCGTCGCTGGAGACGACAATCAGGCCGGGTTTGTTGAGCAATTCGGCGAGCGCGTCGGCAAAGCTCTCGCCCACCCAGTTGTATTCCGGACGATTGGAGGTGTTTTCAAAGGGCAACACCATAATCACGTCGCTGTTTGGGTTTTTTTGAGCGGAAGCGGAAAGAGCGGCTACGAAAACGACGAATAAGACGGCAAGGTATCTAAATCTCTTCAAAACGAAACTCCTAACAAAACTGTGTGCAGAGGCTCCGGCTATGATGCCCGTTGGCGTTGCCGCGGTTGTGCCTCAAGTGTGGGTTCAATGTACCAGATAAGGGGGAAACGATTAAATGCGGGGTGGGATTGGGGAAGTGTGGGATTGCGGTCGTCACTCCGGAGGAGTGACATATTTATAGGAGCGATTTGCGATCGGACCTTATCGCGTAGCGATAATTGAGTTTAGCCAGCCATTTCAATGGCTGGAAATGAAGCGGCAAATATTGCGCGTCGCGTAGCGACGCATGAATTAATGATGCGACTTTCGTCGGGCTACCAGCCGTTAAAACGGCTGGCTAAAGTCAGGCGTCACTACGCGACACGATTCATTTCGTCGGGCTAGCCAGCCGTTAAAACGGCTGGCTAAAGTCAGGCGTCGCTACGCGACACGATTCATTTCGTCGGGCTAGCCAGCCGTTAAAACGGCTGGCTAAAGTCAGGCGTCGCTACGCGACGCGGATCATATTCGTCGGGGGCGCGATAAATATGTCACTACTTCGGAGTGAAACCCGATGATCAGACCTAATTTAATTAGCACTCACATCTGGTACGCCGTAGTGACCACGGCTTCGTTCTCGCCGATCGGCTCAAGACCCAACACTCCATCACGCTGCATGTCTTTCGCGATCAATCTGAGCGCTCCTTCAACATCGACCGGACGCGAGAACAAGTATCCTTGTCCATACTCACAACCGAGCTTCTTCAGTTCCTGGTGCTGCTCTTCAGTCTCGATTCCTTCCGCAATCACTTGCATGCCGAGGTTGCGCGCCAGAGTTGAAATGGTCTTAACGATGGCGTTGTCGTGATCGATGGTCATGCGCATCACGAATGAACGATCAATCTTGAGATAGTTCAATGGGAAACGATGCAGATAACTCAACGACGAATAACCTGTCCCAAAATCGTCGATGCTCAACTGCACACCGATGGAGCGAAGTTGTTTGAACATCAGCGTCGCCGCTTCGGCATTTTCCATCACCACGCTCTCGGTGATTTCCAACTTGAGATGATGCGGGCTGAGTTTGCTCGCCTCGAGTGCACTCTTGATACAGTCCAATAGATCCGGTTGGGCAACTTGTCGCGCCGATAGGTTAACGCTCAAACTCAACGCTCGATGACCCGGCGACTCGATTTGCCACTCACGAACTTTCTTACAGGCTTCTTCCAAAACCCACTGACCAATCGGAACGATCAAGCCCGTCTCTTCTGCGACCGGAACGAAATCTCCCGGCGAGACAATGCCGCGACGAGGATGGTTCCAACGAACTAGCGCTTCGAAACCGGCAAGTCGTCCAGTCTCCAACGCCATGATCGGCTGATAGTGAATCGTAAATTCTTTTTGCTCGACAGCCTGACGCAGGTCGCTTTCCAACTGTAAACGCGAAACAGCACGAGCGTGCATCATCTGGTCAAACATCTCGTAACGAGCTTTACCATTTTCCTTCGCGCGATACATCGCGATGTCAGCATCACGCAGAATGTCCTCAGGGCGTTCATAACCACTACTCAACGCGATACCAATACTCGAAGTCACAAACTGCGAATTGCGATCGAGATCAAACGGCACGCTTAGTTCAGCGTGAATTCGTTCCGCAACACGAATCGCATCGGTCGTATTGGAGATGCCACTCAACAGGATCGCAAACTCGTCACCACCAAATCGCGCGAGGGTATCAACCGGGCGCAGGGTTCTTTCCAAACGTTCCGCAAAGGCCACGAGCAACAAGTCGCCATGTGTATGGCCCAAACTATCGTTGATGTTCTTGAAGCGATCGAGATCGAGAAACAAAACTCCGAACAGGTGCTCGCCGTTTCGTTTTGAACTTTCGATCTCCGCTTTCAGGAGTTCAGTAAACATCGCGCGGTTTGGTAAACCAGTAAGCGAATCGTGGAAAGCCGCGTGACGGAAGTGATCTTTCGTCTCTTCCAGAACGCGACTGATGCGTTCCTGCTCGGCGATGTAATTGTTGAGTTCCGTAACGTGTCGTTCCGCTTGTTCAGCGCGTTCATGCTCGATTTCGGCGCGGCGTCGTTCGGCTTCTTCAGCCTGGCGAGCTGACGCTTTTACTTCGCGCATGTAACGGTCGTAGCTGAAGTAGACGATGATGATGACGGGAATTGAAACGAGGAAGGCCCAGAAGCGCGCGGTGCCCACGCTGCCAACAATAAATCCTGCTCCCGCGGCGCCGGCAAAGTAGCTGATTGAGATCCAGAGGAAATTGCGCGACCACATTTTCCAGATCGACTCACCAACTTTCAGCGCACTCGCGGTGGCGCCGATACCGGTATGGACCAGATACTGGACCACGCCCATTACGCAAAGACCGATGACCGCGATCGAAGCGCCCTGGTTGAAGAGTTGAGTAGCCGGACCGAACAGTGCTCTTAACGTTGTTCCGGTGGCGAATACCGCAACGGCGACTGACGCGCCACCAAACGCAACTGTCCTGACTTTTTTGCTGATGCGTAGTCCGGAACAAACTCCGGCGAGGGCGCCAACTAAGATCGCCGCATCGCGCCCGTACATTAGCAGCGCGATGAAGACGAAGGTGTCGTCGACGGTGATGTTGACGTTTATTTGCGGAATTCGGATCGCGATTCGCGATCCGATTACCGCAGTTACGATGGCGAGCAGCAGTAAGTAGAGATCTATCTTATGGCCAGGTAGTCTGACTCCAGCATAGATAGTCGCTGCGGCGCCTGCGGCTATCACTAGCCACATGTATACACCGACGGATTTTTGGCTTTGACTTTTCATTCCGCACGAACGGGAACACTTTCAGAATAGGAGAACGTGTCTGCCTATCTCATACCCGCGCCGGGTTCGCCGGTCGCGCAATCGCCGAGTGCAAAACCATCGCCGAGTGCGAAACCGTCGCCCATTGCGTACCCATCACCAATCGCAAAGCCATCTCCCAACGCGAAGCCATCGCCGAGCGCAAATCCGTCGCCGAGGAGAATCACGTTGCTGAAGAAAACAGAGCCACCAAACTGCGTGGCGCCATTGCTCTTCATCAGGAAGTTGCCGAGCGACAGTCCTCTTACCCACATGTTGTTATTCAAATTTTGGGTAACGAGTCCTTCGTTAACGCCATCACCGAGTTGATAACCTTTGCCATAGCTCACCTGGAACTTCTGGATCAGGTCCTTGCCAGTGATGGTTGAGTGATTAAGTACCAAACCCTGGGTCCAGGGAAAGGTGTTATTCGAGATAGTTGTTTGAGGGGCAGGAGCAGACGAGCTTAGTAGGGATTGTCCGAAAGTAGTTTTCCCGAGACCCAACAGACCCGGATTGTATGTAACCAGATTGGCAACGTTGACTGCGCCAGCAACGTTCAGTTGACCAGCACCCTGGTCGAACGTGTTGAAACCGTCAAGTGGCTGAGCTGTGTACATCAAAAGGACCTTCACGAGGTTGGGCGTCAGATTGGAATTGGCATCGAGGAGCAGGGCAGCCGCGCCGGATACCATCGGCGTCGACATTGAGGTACCACTAAGGTACATCATTTTCATGTTTGATTGCGAGTACTTATTTGTTTCGAGTTCCGGATACTCGGCGAGAATCTTGTTACTGGCAGATTCTGCAGAGATGATCTTGTTTCCTGGGGCAACGAGATCAGGTTTGATGATGTTGTCGTAGTGTTTGAGTCCAAACTGATCGACTGAAAAGCTTCGCGTTGGACCACGTGAACTGTAACTGGTCACGTCGTCGTCGTCGCGAGCGTCGGTGCCGTAGGTATTGCTGGCGCCGACAGTGATTGCCGACGGTTCGTTACCGGGGCAGTGAATTGCGCCGTAGATCTTCTGTCCACTCGCGTTTTTGCCAAGGTTTCCGGCAGCGGCGACTACTACAACACCTGAGTCGACAAGCTTACGGACAGCATTACAGAGTGGATCATCTTCGTATGAGTTGATGGCGGGAGTGCCGAGACTCATGTTCACGACGCGGATGTTGTAGACGCCTTTGTTGGCCATTACCCAATCAAGAGCTGCAAGAATTCCAGAGACAGTGCCAACGCCTTCAGAGTTCAGAACACGCAAATTGACGAGGCCCGCACCGGGTGCGACGCCTTCATAAGCACCATTAGTTGGTGAACCATCACCGGCTGCGATCGCCGCGACGTGAGTGCCGTGTCCCCACGGATCGTCGGTGCGGTTTTGGCCAGTGAAGTCTTTACTGAATTTGATTTTTCCAGGGGAAGAGAACGATTTGTGGCGCGAGTCGATGCCTGAATCGAGAATCGCGATAGTTACACCGGAACCATCCAGCGTGCTGGGAAGACCAAGTGCGCCTCTTTGTGAGCGGACTTGTTGCGCGCCGGTGGTGGTTACGACGTGGCCAGTACTTCTGACCGGGGCGTCGAGAGACACGTAAGTGACGTTGGGGTCGGCTGCTAGCACGTTCGCCGAATTAGCAACCGCATCAACGATGCGAATGTTAAGAGTGTTTAGAACTGCGGAAACCACTGCGCCAACTGTTTGCAAAAGACCACCGATTAAACCGGGATCATTTGACTGAACAATTAGTTTTACGTGTTGGTTTCCATGTCCTGACTGGATTAGATCTCGCAGGTCAGGGGAAATTTTGCTGGTTGGAATATTTAAGAGATTACGATCGGCTGCTTTAACTTTTGTATTAGTTGATACGACCAGAGCTGTGCAAAGCGAAAAGAGCACAGTCAGGCTGACTATTTGTTTGATTAATTGGGGGCGACGCATTCGATTCTCCATTTGAACTGGGCAAAAATATGAATCCACCGTTGTCGAGCTGTCTTATCTGGGCCGCGACTGATCGACAACGACTGGGAGACAGTTGGTGAATTCAAAAGAACAGTGCTCAAAGTACGAGCGGGCTCCCTAGTGCGAGGCTCGTGCCATTGGACCAGCGTGATGGTTTTGTTGAAAAGTGTTGGGAAAATGAGGTTTTCTGCGGGATTCTTCAGGGAAGAGGCGTGATTGCAACGTGACCGATGAGTGGTCAATGTGGTAGCGGTCGGTCGATTTGCGAAAGATCTGGAAGTTGGGCGAGATTGAGATTAAAGGACACCACCGACTTTATGTCGGTCGGAGTCTCAATTTCTGGCTAACAGCGTGACGGGAGGTAGGGCGATACCACCGACTTTATGTCGGTGGAGTTTCAGTTTCTGGCTAACAGCATGACGGGAGATAGGGCGATACCACCGACTTTATGTCGGTGGAGTTTCAGTTTCTAGCTAACCAGCGTGACGGGGAGGTATGGCGATACCACCGACTTTATGTCGGTGGAGTCTCAGTTTCTGGCTAAACACAACCTTTGTCGTTTTCACCGCAACGCGGTGACGCCACACAGCCCAGGGTTGCTTCAACCCTGGGAGCGTTGTAACGAGATTCATCAACCCGGAACGGGTTGCGTCCATAACGGATCGCAGCGGACGCAACCGCGTTGCGGTTGGTATTGATGCATTCGTGATCCCAGGGTTGAAGCAACCCTGGGAAGGTCCGTAACAAAGCGCAGCTACCCGGAACGGGTTGCGTCCATAAACGGATCGCTGGGACGCAACCGCGTTGCGGTTGCTATTGGTGCATTCGTGATCCCAGGGTTGAAGCAACCCTGGGCTTCGGGACGTCACCGCGTTGCGGTGAAAAACATCAAGGTTTCGTTAGCGAGACGCTGAGACTCCACCGACATAAAGTCGGTGGAATCCCTCATAATCACCAATCACCACTCACCACTCACAATCACCAATCTTCAATCTTCAATCTTCAATCTTCAATCTTCAATCTCACACCTTCTCCACGAACGTTCTCTCTTCTCTCAATATGAACCGCTTGCTTTGCGCCATCTCAAAGTTCGCTCTACCTTCTGGATCCTCTTTAATCCGCGCGCGGTAAGTTTCATACGAGGCGAGGCTGTCGAATCCAATCAATCCCCAGGCAATATCGTTTGTACCTTCGTGTGGCAGGAAGTATCCGAGCAGTTCGCCGCCGCAACGCGGAATTATCCTCAACCAATTTTGCGCATACTCTTTGAACGCGTCGCGCTGAAATGGATCGATCTGATACCGAATCATGCAGAGAAGTTTCATTATCGCTCCTTATTGATTTGAACGTAGGATTAAGTGCCAGGCAGGTTTAGTAAGTCATCGCTAAAGTGCGAACGATCGGCGAGCGCGTGAAGTAGTGGACCTTCAGCATTGAATTCAATAATACTCACGGAGCCAACCGGACAAACGATTCGATAGCGAAACCGTCCAACATCAATCCCGAGAAGTCCACAGAGAATCACGCGGATAGTCGCTTTGTGCGAAACTACCAGGACATTGCCATCGGCAAATTCTTCACTAATCTCGCCCATCAGTTTTAATGCGCGTTGGGCCATCGCCACTGCAGTTTCACCGCCGGTCGGAGAGTGCCAGGCTGGATCAGCAAGCCACTTGATGTAGTCGTCATGAAACTTCTGGTTCACCGTCTCCTTAGTTAATCCTTCCCACTGTCCATAAGCGATCTCGTTGAGTTCACTTCGCGGGCGCGAGTTCGCTTGAATAAGATCGAGTAAAGGCCCTGCGGTCGTGATCGTGCGACGCAGTACGCTGGTAAAAATTGCCTGCCACTTAGTCTCTTTATAAGCTTCGGCAAATGCCTGGGCCATCTTCAGCCCTTCGGATGTGAGTTCAGGATCGAGACCCGAACCGCAAAATGTATCTTCACGACTAAGTTCAGTTTGTCCGTGACGGAGGAAAAATATTTTTAGCGACATAGTGATGTTCGGTATGCCTTAGCTTGTCGGGGATTATCCACAGATTACGCAGATTACACCGAGATGATTATAAAGACGAAGACGTCCGTCCCCGGTCTCCCTTTCAACCACTTTGCACAACCGAGAACTGTACGGCTTCAATCCAGCCAGTCACGTTGGTGTACACACATCATCTCTCCCAGTTATCAATTTCCTGGCCCAAATCAAAACTTTGCGGTCCAACTTTTTGCGGCACTACGTGTGCAGTATTAACTCCTGGGGTTTACTACCGAATGCTCAAAAGGATTAATCAGGGAGGACTAATTCAGTGAAGAAACAAATTATCTCGACGGCCCTTTGTTTGCTCGTAGTGATTGCCGCTTCAGCCTGGACGACGCAGGCGCAGATGCCCTATCGCGTCACCGACAAAGAGGTCGAAAACATGTTGCATCGATTACGACGCGACTCCGACAAGTATAAGAAAAGTGTCGATTCAGCATTGGATAAAAGTAGTCTGAACGGAACCAACCGCGAAGATGACATCAATGCTTTTGTGAAAGACTTCTACAAAGAGTCGGACACTCTCTACGACAGGTTCAAAGATCATAAGTCTGTTTCCGGGGACGTTCAGACTGTGCTTGATCGTGCTTCGCGAATTGATGGCTTTATGCACCGGCATCAATTTAGAAATAACAAAGCCGAACGTGATTGGAATGCTGTGCGTGCTGACCTGGAACAGTTGGCTGAAGCGTACAACGTTACCTGGACCTGGAGTACGTAGTTTTAGCTCTACAACTTTTCAAAAGAGGAGTAGTAGCGAGTTCATCGTAATGAGTACAGACATCGCTATGGACCAGACGCCCGCCCGAGTAACGGCGGGCGTCACTGATCCGGACAACATCTTGAACGGGGCAAACTTATCCAAATCAAGACTGCATCAGTAAAAGCCTTTTGGTCCTAGGCTTTCGTCTCATGCTTTCTGATCAATTTTTCAACTGCAACTCTGTCGCTTTCCGAAGGCTCATAACTATCGAGCGCTTCTGCTTCTTTCTTTAGAAAGCAAAGTCGTCGTTCACAGATAAGACAGAGTTTGAGGTGCGCGTCCGCTAACGCCAGCGCCACCTCGTCAAGCTGATCATTCTTGTAGGAGATTAGCGTCGTTTCAGAGAGATGTTTGAATCTGGCTTCTTCCAGAAGCTGTTCGCTATCCTCGCTTCCCATCGTTTAGCGTTCCTTGCCCAGAGATTATAGCTTTTAGTTTCACTTCTGCGCGCGTGCGCGCCATCTTGATCGCAAAGTTGGACCTCCCCAGGGCCGCTCCAATTTCGCGATCCGTATACCCGTACAGGTGGTGGTGAACTATCAACTGGGCATCAGGTGAACTCAGTTGGTTAAGTGCATCTCGAATCAATTGTGTTTGGTAAGGATCTTCGAGTGCAAATTGACCGTTCGCTTCATTCAAGGGAGAAGGGAATGCCGCTATGACATTTAGCGCATTATTAACCTGCCTTACTGAAAGTTTTGTTTCATCAGAAATCTCTTCAATCGTAGGTTTGCGATTTAGATCGCGCATCAATTTGTCCTGGGCTGATAACACAGTCCCGTAGTTGTCGTAAAGAGTGCGCTTAACACGCCGCACTTCGGCTGAATTGTAAATTGCCTTCCGCACGAAATTTCTGGCGTGAGTATGAAAGTCGATGTTGTCGGAAATACGAAACGATTTGATTGCCTTATATAAACCAATCCGCCCTTCTTCAAGAATCTCTTCATGGTCCGCCCATAACAAAAGCTGGCGGGCCCAGAACTTAATCAAACCATAGTGGCTTTCGAGCAGTATCCTCAGCGCCTCACAGTCCCCGTCCTTGTAGCGTCTGAACAACTCAAGATCTGTTTGCCAGGTACATTCCGATTTCTTTTTGTTCTTGGATGACATTCTTTACGCTTAAAAACAAAAACTCTTCCTTGACCTTCACCTGGTTCATTCGACTTTGATTTATGTGATCACCCGGTAGGTGTTGAATGACCTCACTAATAAGGTGGCGGCAACTGAATAAAAATCTCACTGGATAACTGCGGATGATTTTGGGTCGATCACTTAAGACACGAGTGTGATCCAATGATGAGTAAGTACACCTGCCGTCTCATGGTCCAAGATCGATAAGCCCAAAAACTTTTTCTTAACGCTCGTTACCTTTCGCTGTTTCGCGAGGGATTCCTTCAACGAGGGCGCAAGCCCGAAATCAATTCGAAAGAAGGAAAAGCGAAATGCGAAATTTAAATATTGGGCGGCGAGTGATCTCAGGAAAGGCGGGTAGACATCAGGTACCGATCCTGATGTCGATCGTTTTGCTGATCACAATTTCTTTGACAGCAATTCCGACGGCCCAGGCTCAAGTCGTTTGCATGAACAAGTGCCAGCAACAATTGAATGAGTGTCTGAATAGCCCGGAGGGGACGAACTGTTTGGATACTTACGATACGTGCATCGAGGCTTGTGTGGGTCGCTTCGTCGACTTGTTGGGATGATCGGCCACTCATCATTGCTAACCACAGCCTCTGGCGGAGATTAGTGGTCCTGCAGATGAGTAGCCGACCGGACGGACGGGCATACAGTAACACCACCGGGACGGATAGCGGAATGCGATTCGTCCCGCCTATTTAATAGGAGGATAAAAGCAATGAGTAATACTTTCTCATATCTTGTCATTATCAGTGGAGTAATACTTTTAGCATTGGGTATGAGCTTTATCGCCCTACAAGCTCATCACGAGAACAGTTTTATGACCTTTGGCCGTTTTGGCTCGAGGCCGGCTGTAGTGTCACTTTCGTCAGTCCTACAGGCGCATGGTGGTGCTACCGATATCGATTGGCAGAGATTTAGTCAGCAAGGGACGCTTACGTATTACACGGGGCTCTCCAGTGTTTCACGGCAACAGGTGCAAAGGAAACTGAACTTTCTTACTGATGGCCCAAACATGAAATATGATCGGGCTTCGCTCGGCTCGGCCCAGACTTATTTATTTCTTGGCGATCGTTTGGTTAGGACCACATCTGAAACCGGAACGAAGCAGGAAGCAAAGGAGGTAGAGGGTGTAGAAGCAGCCGGAATTAAGTTTCAAATCGCCACCTTTGGGCTTGCGCCGGTTCTAAAACGGCTCTCCGATCCGGGCGCCAAAGTGAGATTTGTCAGCTCCGGTTCAAAAGGAGATCAGTTTGAGGTGAAGACTTCCAGTGGTTTCTGGTATTTTTATTGCAGCTCAAGCCACCTGATCGAACGGTTGGAAATCGGGGAGATCACGGTTACCTACGACGATTACCGAACGATCGATGGATTGAAAATGCCTTTCCATCAGAATGTCAGTAAAGGCGACACGCTACTTTACGAAATATCATTGGAAGCCTTTACGCTAAAACCTGTCTTCGCACGCGGTTTGTTTCAGAGTTAACCGCAAGACGGTCAGATTGTCAGGACTGTATCAAGAGTCAGTAACATGGGTATTATGTGTTTCAATAAATTGTATTTGCACAATAAATACTTTTAGCGTTTCCTGAAGTCATAGAACACGAGTGAATTCCCTGGAGCTCGATCCTTAAAGCATTTATCCCGACCGCGATTTCTCCATTCACTCCCACAATGATCAAATGAGGCTAACGTGTATCCTGTTTTTATAGGATTGCTAATTCTGTTCGGGCCCTGGCTACAAGGTCCCCTCAACAATTACGGCCAATCGAATTTTTCCGGCGACCGCCCGGTCTCCGTCCTCCAAAACGATCCTGATCAACTTTTTGGCGAAGCCATGAAAGTCGCTATAGCGAATGGCGACGCCAGCAAGTATCTCGACGCGGCTTGTTCTCTATGGACAAACCGTGGCGATGCCGAGCGGGCGGCGCGGGCCAGACTCCAAATCGGTGACATCTATCACGACGACAAAAGATTTGAAGAGTCGTTAAGTCAGTATCATCAAATACTCGCAATCGACGGTCTTTCATCTTCGCTAAAAGCTTCAACTTACGATTCGATCGGACAGATTTATGCTGAACTGTTTCAACCCGAATTGTCGCAACGCAACTACTCGAAGGCGCTCACCTTCGCGACAACAAGCAAAGACTATTTAGTTGAGGCACAGGTTGAGCTCGACCTGGGATGGTTGAGTTTTCAAAAAGGTGATTTTGATCGCGCAGTGGAGTTCGCGCAGTTCGCAGTTACGGCCAGTACGAAAGGGAACCACCAGAAAGAGTTGGCGACGGCGTTAGGTTTTCTGGGCCAGGCAGAAGTGAAGAGTGGCCACGTCGAAAAAGGTCGCGGCGATCTGGATCGCGCGCTCCTGCTTTTTCAACAGAACAATGATCAACCTGGTCAAGTGAAAACCCTCTGCTTCTTGTCGGGCTTGAATTTGACTGCAAACCAGATCCCCCTGGCGAAGGCACAGGCAGACTCAGCCTTGAAGATTGCCGATGGTCTGAGGCGCAGCGCAACCACCACTCCTCAGCGTGTACGTGCGAATGCTTTGCGTTGGCCCTGCTGGCTTGCCCTGGCGCGAACTCAAAAGGCTTCTCAGGAATTTGAAGAGGCCCGGAAGTCATACTTTCGAGCGGTTGGCGGGACGGCAGTGGATTGGATGATGATCTACAACTCAACCGAAAGGAGCGCGATCGAGTTTGCCGAAGTACGTCAGGTGGCGTACCGCGAGTGGGTAGACCTGCTGGTCCAATTGGGGAAGGTGGATGAAGCTTATAATGCATACGAAGCTTCGCGAGCACAAAGATTGGCTGGTTTGATTCACGCCCGGCATACTGGCGCGCTGGTTGGTGATTCTGAAACTCAAAAGAAAACTCGCGCCTTGAATGACTCAATCATCGCAATGCGCACAAGGTTGTTGTCGCCTGCTCTGAATCGACAGCAACGTGAAAGTCTCGAGCAGGAGTTGCTTGAACTGGAAGAAGATTTAACTGAGAAGCGACTACAGGCCGAGTTGGCCCATCCAGGCCAACGCCTTTTCTTTGCGACGCCTACCGACTTGCAGAAGCTGCAAAGTCAACTTGGCGAAAACGATTTAGTCCTGGAAACTTGTTTAGGCGAAGATCGATCTTTTGTCTGGCTGATCTCGCATAATACATATAGCCTCGAGATACTTCCCGGCCGCGGCAACATCGAAGAAAAAGTTCGTCCCTATCTGAGCGAGATTTCAGTCGCGCCTTCGCATCTTCACTTGCAATCAAGTATCAACCGGCAGCGCGCGATGGGAACCGAGCTATTCAAAATACTCGTCGGAAAACTCGCTACCCAACTTCGCCCCAATACTCGACTGCTCATCATTCCGGATGGAGTATTGAATCAACTCCCTTACGAGTCGTTGGTCCATGATGACCATTTTCTTATTGAAGATGTTGAAGTCAGTTATTTGCCATCGGCCGGACTGCTGGATTTATTGCGTCAGGCAGAAGCAAAGTCGGTCAATGGTCCTTACCGGATGGACTTGCTTGCTTTTGGCGATCCCCTCTTTCAGAAAGACTGGAAAGCTTCTGTCAGACGAAAAGGCACGCGCGCTTCTGCCGCGACCGAAAACGTGCTGGCGGATTGGGACCTCTCCAAGCTTGAATCTTTGCCTCGAACCAGAGACGAAGTTGAATATATTGCGAAGTTACTGCCAACCAGCCGGTCGCATCTGTATTTGGGAAATGAAAGTACCGAAAAGGCGTTCAAGCAGGAGTTCTTGTCTAATTACAAATGGATTCATCTCGCCACCCACAGCTTGATCAGTGAACGAAATCCCAACCGTTCCGCAGTTATCCTGCTTCCTGACAGTGGCGGTAACGAGGACGGTTTTTTAAGAGCGACAGAAATTACGAATTTGGATTTGGATTGTGATCTGGTCACGCTGAGTGCTTGTGAAACAGCGCACGGCCAGGTTTCTTCAGGAGAAGGAGTGATCGGGCTGAGTCGATCGTTCCTGGTTGCTGGCGCCCGTTCAGTACTCGTGAGTCAGTGGGCCGTTAGTGACATATCCACCTCGCAACTAATGAAAGACTTCTATCAGCGGTTGGTCGCCAAAGCCTCGAAGCCGGCTGCTTTAAGAGAAGCGAAACTCAGGATGATTCACAGTGATTCCCCCACACGCCATCCATATTACTGGTCCCCCTTTGTGATCATCGCAGCACCGTAATTGATGTTCAAGTCATTACTTAAGCGAATGTCGTCTTCGACGGCGGGGCGAACCGATCCCAGGAGCGCTCATTCCGTTGTCGAGGTCGATTACGAGCAGTTGGTAAACCGCATTATTGCCGGCGAGACTGCCGCCGAAGATGAGTTGGTCGATCTATTTGAAGCGCCGGTTTTCCATATTATCCGCCGGCTGGCAAAGAATTCTCCGCAGGTTGAAGACTTTTCGCAGGACACTTTCCTCACCGTAATAAGAAAGATTAGGAATGGCGACGTTCAGCAACCCGAACGTTTACCCGGCTTCATCGTCAACACCGCCAGATATCACACGATCGACCAACTGCGAAAGATGAGGATACGAATTAATGAGAACCTCGAACACGCTGAAGAAGTGCCCGATCCGGCGCCAAATCTATTGGACCAACTACAAGCTTCGGAAAAATTTGCCGAGATTCGCGAAGTAATCGGACAACTCATACCTCGCTATCGGGAATTGCTTTTGCGCTTTTACGTCCAGGAAGAACCAAAGGAGATACTTTGTGCCGAACTGGGGCTAACTAGTTCTCAGTTTGATGGAGTTTTGCATCGGGCAAGAAACCGTTTGCGCGAGCTCTACGAAGAACGTAAAGGGACCGAAAAACAGAAGAACCGCAAATGAGGAAATTTGCCTATTGCGATGTTTTACACTCTGCCGCCACTTTATATGTAGGTAGTGTTTTTTAGAATGAATCACGAGTACATCAATAAGTCTAACTTGATCGACAAATACGTCTTAGGCAAGCTGACAGGAGCTGAAGCGGAAGCCTTCGAACTCCATTTCATTGAGTGTTCGGAGTGTGTCGATAAGTTGAACGCGACCACCGCGCTCGTTGAAGATTTAAAGGGACTCGCTGTTCAAGAGACTCTGATGGTTGGGAAAAAGAGTGTAAGTCCTGGCTGGTTCCCGACTTTTGGGCCCTCATCGCCTCGTCTTTGGGCTGCAGTTGCTTGCGGATGTATCGTTATTGCTGGGATTTTGGGGGTAATTGCAAACCGGCGCTTGACTCGTCTGGAAGCAGACCTTCATCAAGCCAAAGATGAAAACTCAGTCATCAGGCAGCAGTATGAACAGGGAGTTCAGACGGCTACCCAGGTGGAAAAACAACATCAGGAATCCAGTCAGCAACTTACGCAGCGGATTGATGAACTGGAGCAGAAGATCAAGGATGACAAATCCAGCGTACCCAGTTCGGAAGGCCCGGTAGTTGGTTTTCCGATCTACTCATTGGCCACAGTTGTCCGAACCCAGGATCAGCCGGTTCACAAGGTTGCTCCTGGCTCGAGTAAGAGATTTGCGTTTTCGATAGAGCTATTGGAGCAAAAGAAATCCAGTAATTATCGGATTACCATTGCTGATGGCCGAGGGACTACTGTTTGGAAAGGCAGCGGATTCAGGCCTGACGAATCTAACTCACTCTCACTAAGCCTGGCGTCAAATCTTTTTAAGACCGGAGATTATAATCTGACAGTTGAAGGCTTCACCCCACCGAACGAATGGAGTCCTGTCGGTAATTTCCCGTTTCACTTCGTTAGATAAATCCCAGAGTCTTTTGCAAAAATCACGACTTCTTCACTTGGAGGAGTTAAATATTTATCGCGTTCCCTCTCCAGATTTACTCAAAGATAAAAAATTAACGGCCCTCTTCCTGCAGGAAAGAGGGCCGGAGGGGTGAGGGGTGAAACAAACTTCATGTTTCGCCCGGACACGTTATCAAGCCGGCGAAGACGGCTTATGAGGCCGGTTATTCTGGCTCCCGATCCAAGAGTGGCGGCAGATTGAGAATCCTCGCACCACGAAGGAACTTTTTTCTGAAATGCGGATCTGTCGGAGCGCGCCCGTCCCGGGCGCCCCGTTAATCTACAAGCTAGATCGTGTGTTGAACTTAGTGAGAACCAACTTCCGCATTCAAGGCGCCTCTATTCGGCGGGGGCGGCCGGGACGGCCGCGCTCCGACAGAAGAGGCTGCTATTAACACGCGGGAGCTCTTGTCGGAGCGCGCCCGTCCCGGGCGCCCCGCTAACCTACGAGCTAGCTCGCGTGTTGAAGTTAGTGAGAACCAACTTCCACATTCAAGGCGCCTCTATTCGCCGGGGGCGGCCGGGACGGCCGCGCTCCTACAGAAGAGGCTGCTATTAACACGCGGAAGCTCTTGTCGGAGCGCGCCCGTCTCGGGCGCCCCGTCAACCTACAACCCCCTCGTGCTACAACCCACCTCGTGAAATCCTCTGTAACGAGAAGTTTCATTCGATTTAATCTGCGCTTCACAACTCGGTGCTAATAACTCTCACAGTCCAGTAACCAAAAATTCTTTATTTTCAACATCAGGAGATTAACGTGAGCAATAAGCTTTCGAGGCTGTTTGCATTGCAGCTAACTGTGTCCATCATTCTTGCGCCTTTTGCTGGTTTGTCAGCGCGCGTTCAGGCGAAGTCAGCAACGTATGGTGCTCGCCGGATCTTTCAACCCTCGTCGATGCCACCGCCAACTGCAATCGATCTATCCACCTATGTCCGAGTAGGTCGTCACGATTTACCAGAGCCCACGCGAACCACACCGCCGCCCAACAGCTTGCTGGCCCAGGAAGCATCAGCCGTCACATACGATTGGGACACTAATAGTCTTTTTGTGGTTGGCGACGGAGGTACGTCAGTCGTCCAGGTGTCGAAGACCGGCCAGTTGATCGACTCGATGACTTTGGCTCCCGGTAACAGTCCTCAAGGGACTGACTTCTATGATCCGGAAGGATTGAGTTACATAGGAAACGGAAAATTTGTGATGAGTGAAGAGCGCGATCGCCAGATCGTCCAATTCACTTACGTCGCCGGCACGACCCTCACGCGCGCAAACGCCAGGACGGTCAAGCTCGGAACGTTTGTTCAGAACATTGGTATTGAAGGCGTGTCGTGGGATCCAATGACCAGCGGCTATATCTGCGTCAAGGAGACATTGCCTGAAGGTATTTTTCAAACCGGGATCGACTTCGACGCCGGCACCGCCACGAATGGTTCACCCACGACCGAGAACTCCACTAACTTATTCAACCCGGCGCTCGCCAACCTGGCCGACTTTGCCGACGTCTTCGCACTTTCGAATGTGCCGTCGTTGAATGGCCAGCCTGATGGCGACAATCTTCTGGTCCTGAGTCAGGAGTCGGGCAAGATCGTCAATATCGATCGCAGTGGCGTGATTTCGAGTTCGTTAACAATCGTTTCGGATCCTGGTAATCCGCTCTCAGTCGCTTCGCAACAACATGAAGGATTGACCATGGACCGCGACGGTGTCCTTTATATAGTCAACGAAAATGGTGGTGGTGATTTTGACCATCCCCAACTTTGGGTTTATGCGCCTTCGTTGTTACCTAATCAAGCTCCGACCGGTGTGACGCTCAACAATGTCACCTCTTCGATTCTGGAAAACAGCAGTACTGCTTCGCACATTAAATTAGCAGATGTGATTGTTACCGACGATGGATTGGGAAATAACCAGCTCGCTATCACCGGAGCTGACTCGAGTTTCTTCGAAATCATCGGGACGAGTCTCTATTTAAAAGCCGGCACAGTTCTCGATTTCGAAACAAAGAACTCCTACAACATAACGATAACTGTCGACGATACAACGCTCGGCAACACGCCTGATGCTTTGGTCAACTTTACTCTCACGGTTCTTGATCAAAATCCCGAGGTCCCTCAAGTACCAAATTTAATCATCTCCGAAGTTGCTCCCTGGTCCAGCGGAAATAGTCCTGTCGTCGCTGCTGACTGGTTCGAAGTAACGAATACCGGCAGCACCGCAATCGATCTCACCGGATGGAAAATGGACGACAATTCCAACTCATTTGCGTCTGCTGTCCCGTTGAGCGGCGTGCCGAGTATCGGTCCGGGAGAGTCGGTGATATTTCTGGAGGCCTCAGCCGCGAATCCTTCCGCTACTGTGATTGCCAACTTCAAGTCAGTCTGGTTTGGTTCGAATGTTCCGCCAAACCTGCAAGTGGGAACTTATGAAGGCGGCGGAGTCGGGCTTAGTACCGGTGGAGATGCCGTCAATCTTTATGACAGCACCGGCACGCTACAAGCTAACGTAACTTTCGCCAACTCACCTGCTGGTCCATCATTTCCGACTTTCGACAATTGGGCCGGAGTAAACAACGGCGCGATCTCACAACTTAGCGCAGTTGGAGTTCATGACGCTTTCGCTGCTGCCGGCGACGCAAACGAGATTGGATCACCGGGGAGCGCTGGCAAAGTCATCATCTCGGAAGTTGCGCCCTGGTCCAGCGGCACCTCACTCGGCTCCGATTGGTTCGAGTTAACAAACAACCGGGCGACTCCAGTCAACATTACTGGTTGGAAGATGGATGACAATTCAGTTTCCCCTGCGGCCGCAGTGTCGTTGAACGGAGTTACCACGATTGCCCCGGGTGAGTCAGTGGTCTTTCTTGAGAGTGCGTCTCCGACTTCAATCAGTACAGCGTTTAAAGAACTTTGGTTTGGCGAGAGTGGTTCGTCCATTCAGATTGGAACTTATTCCGGTAGCGGAGTGGGACTTGGAACTACCGGCGATCAAGTCAACATTTACAATTCAAGTGGTGTGTTGCAAGCGAGCGTAACGTTTGGTTCGTCACCCGCTGGTCCATCATTGCCAACTTTTGATAATGCGGCTGGATTGAATAGCACGACTATTTCGCAGTTGAGTGCAGTAGGTGTGAATGGCGCGTTTGTCGCAGCGAGTGATGCGAACCAGATTGGATCACCGGGAGTCGCACCGGCATCGGGCCCGACACCAACACCTACTCCAACACCGACTCCAACACCTACTCCGACTCCTACTCCCACGCCAACACCTATACCGACTCCGTCAGTGCGTATTACGGAAGTTGCGCCCTGGTCCAGCGGAACTGCGGTCGTAGCTGCGGATTGGTTTGAACTTACTAATGCGGGTAACACTGCCGTTAATATCACCGGTTGGAAAATTGACGACAACTCGAATTCAGCCGGTTCTGCAGTACCAATGACTGGAGTTACCAGCATCGCTCCGGGTGAGTCGGTGATCTTTTTAGAAGCTTCAGCGTCGAATCCGTCCGCGACAGTAATCGCAAACTTCAAGTCAGTTTGGTTTGGAGCGAATCCACCAGCGGCGTTGCAGGTGGGCACATATCAGGGTAGCGGAGTTGGACTCGGAACTACCGGAGACGCAGTCAATGTCTACGATAGCGCCGGCAATCTACAGGCGAATGTGAGTTTTGGAAACTCGCCTGCTGGTCCATCATTCCCGACTTTCGATAACGCCGCAGAATCGAATGGCGCCACCATCGCGCAGCTAAGTGTGATAGGCACAAATGGTGCATTCGCAGCCGTCAACGACGCTAACGAGATAGGGTCGCCGGGCACCATCAATCCGCCGGCAACTTCGATTCAGTTCAGCATCGCGAGCACGACACTGCTCGAAGCCTCGACAACTCTGAATTTGACCGTTACTCGATCCGGAACTGTTACCGGCACGAGCACTGTCCAATACACTACGAACGATTCATCAGCATCATCCAACTGTGCGGCGACGCTTGGCTTTGCTTCCTCGCGTTGCGACTTCCTGTTGAAGAACGGATCGTTGACGTTTGGTCCAGGTGAGACATCGAAGACAATTCCGATTCCGATTGTTGACGATGCTTACGCCGAAGGAGCGGAGACATTCTCAGTTGGGCTTTCCAATCCAACTGGAGGCGTGCTCGGCATCGGTAATGTCGTAAACATCACCATCAATGACGATGATGCTGCGAATGGACCAAACCCGGTCGATGATGCGCAGTTCTTTGTCCGCATGCACTACCTCGACTTCCTGAATCGAGAGCCTGATACGAGTGGTTTCAATTTCTGGGTCAACGAAATTACTTCGTGCGGCGCGGATGCACAGTGTGCTGAGCGGAAGAAGGTGAATGTCTCCGCCGCATTCTTCCTCTCGATCGAGTTTCAGGAGACAGGCTATTTTGTGTATCGCATGTACAAGAGTTCGTTTGGCAACCTGAGTGGTACGCCTGTGCCGGTACGTTATCTCGACTTTCAAACCGGAACACAAAAGATAGGAGAGAACGTACAAGTCGGAATTGGCGACTGGCAGACGCAGTTGGAGAACAATAAACAAGCGTTCGCGCAGGCCTTTGTCCAACGGTCAGATTTTCTGACGGCTTTTCCGACTTCGATGACGGCGGACCAGTTTGTTACTAAGTTGGACACCAACGCTGGCGGAGTCTTGTCTCCAACCGAGAAGGCAAACTTGATTGCTCAACTCGGAGCAACTCCGTCAGACCTATTGAAACGAGCGGCTGTGCTAAGAGCAGTGACAGACGATGCTGACTTGAGGTCGGCAGAGTTTAATCGCGCGTTTGTCCTGATGCAGTATTTCGGTTATCTGCGTCGCAACCCAAACGACGCGCCTGATAGTGACTTCAGCGGTTTCAACTTCTGGTTGAATAAGTTGAATTCGTTCGGAGGTAACTTCGCGGACGCTGAGATGGTCAAGGCATTCATCGTCTCAGGCGAATACCGTCACCGCTTCGGTCAGTGAGACTTTCGATCGCCGGAAAACCGCTCTCAGCCAGTCTATTCCGTCAGCCGTTTCGTTTCGCAGAAACAATTTTTACAACTCACAATTGCGACCTGAAACGTTTTCTTCAAAGCGACACATATACCAGAGGACGACGTGATTGATTTTTGATTGACAATCACCCTCGTGGCGGTATTATGCGGTCGCAAGTCAGACTTTTGTTCCGGTAAGACTCTCTAGCTCGCGTCGAGCCGGCAGACTTGTTCTTCGTCACGATCTAATCCTCGCGGATTCAATTTCATTCTGGGGTAAACAATCTAGCACTGACGCGTTCCGTTTGAGATCGGTATGGCCAACGTGTGTTCAGGTTTCACCGAACATAAGTAGGATTTAACTACGTGCTTTATGTCCTCATAGAGGAGTCGTGAGTATGCAAGTAAATTTAAAAGCGCTCAACTTCAATCATCAAAAGAACTCGGCAACCAATGACGCATTTAGCCTTAGACGAAATGAAAATGTGTCATTGTCTGACTGGAGCCCAGCCGCACAAATACCGCAAGAGTCGCCTGCTGCCTATGCGCGAGATCAGATAAAAGGCGCCATTAGTATCCAGGCGCAGTTTTCTTGTGACGACTTGGCTGTGCCAACAATATGGATACGGGCGCTGGATGCGAACTCTGGTTCGACGCCAAATGTCCTGGGGACGGTTTCGGCCACTGAAGTTCCGTTAGCACGGGGCACATCGAACCTTATTCCACTGACACTCACAAACGTCAGAATCCCTGACGTAGGTGTAAGCGCTAGTAATGTAATTTGGCGATGGCAGTTTTCGTTGAATCCCAACAATCCCCAAAGCTGGGCCAACGTAATCACCTCGCCCATAGGCACATCTGCAGTGCGCAATACTACGACGCATCGGATCTATACCGTTTTGGACTTGCCGGGGAACCCCTGGCAGTCCACTGCCACGCGATCTTCAAATATTCAAATTCCCTGGACCGAGGTTTTGGAAGTCGCCTGTGCATGGGCCGCGGGAGCGCAAGACGTTGACGCGGCAGCAGGTTTGATTACTGAGCGGGTGAATGGCTTGGGAAATAACCAAGCCGTGGTTTATGACTTTGGTTCCTCATGCATACTGCACGGCACAGATAATTTCTTGCTGCGAAAGTTTCTAACGTTCATCTCGAGCCCTCCCCATACAAGAAACAAAATGAATTGCTCGGATTGCGCGACCGCTGTTTCGGTCTTCTCAAATATCCTGGGAGCTCGCTTATCGCAGTCAGCCATGGGCTCAAATTTCTACTTTAATCACTTGGAAACGATTGGATCGCAGCAACCTGGCAGGGGGAAATTTCAAAGACATGAAGTCGCCTGGACGGGGGCCTGCACAAAAGATGATCGAGTGTTTGACGCAAGCGTCCTGCTGGATGGTGAGGGTAATCCCGATACCGACCGGTTTGTTCCGCTGCTTGCGAAGAATATGTTATTTGGAACTCCGGACGACGATCACTATCAATTCCGCCTGGCGGGAAGGAAGAGCTTCGGTGGGTTATGCGAGGCGGATCCGGGCGCCAAGAAATTTCGGCTAATAGGCACTGAGGTGCTGGTGAGACGTTTAGTTAGCGCCAACGAGTTAGCCGCGCTCGAAGAGTCATATAACTTCGCTTCGTGGAAGTCTGCACGGTCTGGAGAGAATCCGCGTTTTATCTTTGGCTCATTGGCCAAAAGTATTGACGTCCGGGGTTGGAGATTGCTGTCAACCACTGATTTTGTCGTAGCAGAAGGCATGCCGCCCACTTCCGAGCTGCTGTGGGGAAGCGAGGAAGATTCGAATGAATCCATCATCGTGAATGTCTATGAGTGTGATTCGTTAGAAAGTAGCCATGAATTTTTGCTCGCTATATTGGGTGAAGCCGATGCTGCTTATATAAAACGCGAAGATCCGGACGCGTCAACCACTTTTGGCGATATCGCGTTTACTGATCTTGAAGGATTCTTAATGTTGTTCGCGAGGGCAAACTTTGTCGTCGTTGCAAAACGAGTAGGCTCTGCCAGGACAGATTTGGCTAAATTCCTTCATTCGCTGGATGCTGGATTAATGTTTAAGCCAGATTTAGATAGGGGCGACATGGATCGCTTTCGATTTGCGGAAGGCAGCTTCTTTGTCGATGACTTAGTACCTATTCAATTTGTAGCTGATCCCGCGGCAGACCGGTTAGGGTACAAATTCTTTGCAGCATTAGGAGATGTATTTAGACGAGAGGACCACCTTTTTTATAAGCCGGAATCGAATGGTCCCCAGACTGTCGTCGTTTTCGAGATTGATTCCCAGGGAGAAGTACGTAAGCAAGAGTTATACATCGAAATTGGTGAGCGCAATTCATTCAAAAACGCTCAGTACTCAAAAACCCGTTCAGTCAAATCGATAGGAGAAAAAGTCATGGCACATAAACTCGAAGGACAGTGGCGTAGTTTTGAGATTGATATACATGATCTACCAGATCAAACTCCCCCCACCTGTACAAATGATGACAAGATTTACCTTAATATTATTCACCCAGTTACCGGAATAATTGTTGATGGTTTTCATCTGATAGGTTCTTCAGCTCTGCGTATTGAGGGTGTCGTCATTCCCACAGGCTCCAGCTTTTCAATTGTGATGGAGCATGATGAGTATCGCAATGAGGAGCAAAGAACTCGTCGGTACCAGGGCACGGTTTGTTATGAGGATGACGATCATCTCGTCATCTTTGCCAAAACTTTCACTCGACCAAAAGGAACATTTGATCCATTAATGATGGATCCTCGGAATCCGCAGGACGACGCTACAGTGATCATCGTTCGGCCTTAATATCGTGGCAATATTTTCATCAAGGGGTCGGTTGCTTCTCGCTTTAGTGGTTCTTGCTTGGCTCGAAGTCTGTCCTGCCGCGCAAGCGTTTGGTTCTTTGGAAACCAACCGGCTCTTCAGTTCCTTCGCTCTGTCTAACACCCCGAGTGATTGGTCCACCTATCTCCAGGATGGCGCCTCTCTCCTCACCAGAGAGCCCGTCCGGAAAGACATTAAAGGTGGCGAGACCAAACTATTTAGATTTTCGCTGACGGCGGGACAGTTCGCTCAGCTTCTAATCGAGCAACAGGGAATAATTCTTCATGCCACTCTCACCAATCTGGCAAACGGCCAGATGGCAAAAATGGACAGTCCCAGTGACAGTTATGGCCCTATCTATTTATCAGTAATCGCGAAAGAGTCATCCGACTACGCGCTGGAGATTCACTCCACTGAGGCGTGGGCCAATCCCGGATCCTTCGAAGTAAGTATAAGAGAGTTGCGTGACGTCTCACTCGCGGACCAGGAGCGAGTGCTGGCCGAGCGGAGCTTTGCCGAGGGGCGCAATTTGATCGCTCGACAGGATGAAATCTCCAGACGAGCCGGCCTCGGCAAATTTAAAGACTCTCTTGAAAAATGGAAGGTTCTAGGAGATGTCCATTGGATGGCTCTCACCGAATATGCACTTGGTTCCGCTCATCGCAGACTGGGCGAGCCTTCCCTCGATTATTTTCAAGAGACATTAAAACTGCGGGCTGGTCTAAACGAAGAGGATTGGCGACTAGTGGCTTCAGCGTTGAATGATCTCGGGGTGACGGCCGCAGATTTAGGTGACCAGTATGAAACTTTGGCCCGCCAATCTATCGATAGTGCGTTGGAGATGTTTCAACAGCACCATGATCGGCGAGGTGAAGCGAGTGCTCTTAATAATATCGGCTATCTCTACTTCAAAAAAGGTCGTTATCACGAAGCGGTGACGTACTGGAAGCAGGCTTTGCCTCTGCGGCGGGCGGAAAACGATCAGCTGCGCGAGTTCAACCTGATAAATAATATCGGCGCTGCACACGACGCGCTTGGAGAGCCCGACGAAGCGGTGGCTGACTGTGCGCAGACACTAACGATCTGGAGATCTCTGTACCATCAGGGCTTATTGCTTGATCCGGATCGGTTGGCTGCGGCGCTTAATAACACTGCGGCAGCCTACGAACGAACTGATCAATGGCAGAAAGCATTTGATTCTTATGAGGAGGCCTTAGCGATCTCACAAAAGAGTGGAAACGCGCAACGTCAGGCTTCGACACTTACTAACCTGGGGAGATTCTATCAGCAGTGGGGCGACTTCGTTCGCGCACGTAGCTATTACACAGACGCCTTAAAATTGGTTAGAGATAAGGTTAAGGATCCGAAGTTTGAAGCAAATCTTTTGACTCAGCTTGGCGGCATTTTCGTATCTGATGGCAGGTTCAAAGAGGCGCAAACTAATTTTGAACTGTCTAGCCAAATCAACCAGCTTCCCGCGCGTGAGGCAGAGCTTCTGAATTACCGGGCTCTCATTGCCCTGCGTGATGGAAATCCTACCGCTGCACGGGACTTTTATATAAAGGCGCGGAATGGACTCATGAATAGCAAAGAGCGTGACCGGAGAGCCGAGGCCGCAATCAGCGCTAACCTTGCTCAGGCTTATGAGCTATTGGGCCAGCATTCAACGGCCCTTCAGGAATTTAATATGGCTCTCGCTTTATGGACTGACTTGAAGGATACGCGAGGCCAGGCGTTGGCCCTGCAAGGCATTGCAACCGTTAAGCGAAATACGAATGATTTGGATGAAGCACTGCGGCTAAATAGTCGAGCGATACAAACAGTTGAATCACTGCGTACTGGAGTGACGAGTTATCAGTTGCGAGCTTCTTACTTCGCCAATCAACAGAATTATTATCAGCTAAACGTAGAGCTGACCATGATGCTCTACCAGAAGACTCGCGACCCGCAGTATCTGACACGTGCCATTGAGGCCAGTGAAGAATCGCGCGCGCGGAGCCTGCTAGATACGCTTTCTGAATCACACTTCAATATTACTTTAGCGGCTGATCAGGAATTGCTGCAGCAGAAGCAGCGCTTGGAAAAGAAAATTGAGACCAAATCGGAAGCACGTACTCAACTGCTAAGCAAGACACCAAATGTTGAGGAGCTAAGAACTCTTGATAATGAACTCACCGCGCTAATTGATGACGCTAATTATGTTAGGAATTTAATCAACGTAAAAAATCCAAAATACGCCGCGTTTAATCAACCGCACATTTTATCGACCAGTGAAATCCAAAAGCAGCTCGACCCCGACACGCTGCTTCTTGAATTCTTCCTGGGTGAGAAACGCAGTTACGTCTGGGTCGTGACGCCTAACTCGATCGAAGCAGTTGATTTGCGCCCGCGCGACGAGATCGAGAATGCGGCGAAGCGACTTACAAATTCTATCGCCGAATTCAAGCGTGAGGTACCTAACGAAACCTCGGCCCAATGGAACAAGCGACGCGCGCTTGCCGAAAAAGAATTTGACGCGGCCTCAACTCAACTTAGCGAAATGGTAGTCCGTCCGGTATTACCTCTGATCGGGACCAAACGTCTGGTCGTGGTCGCTGATGGCGCGTTACAGCGCGTATTGTTCGGTGCATTACCGTTGCCCGGCGCCAGCGCTCGACAGCCGCGCAGACTAATAGAAGACCACGAGATCGTTTATGAGCCGTCTGTATCAGTTCTCGCACTGCAGCGCAGTGAACTCGCTGGTCGCAAGCATGCTTCGCATTCGATAGCGATCTTCGCTAATCCAGTTTTCGCCAGTAATGATTCGCGCGTTGCTCGTGCGAATAGGCCCAATCCGCAATTAAACACACAGCAGCCAAAGTCGAACAGCACTTCCTCATCCGAAAGTGCAACCCGAAGTAGAGATTTGAGCCGGGCGCTTGAAGATACCGGTCTCGATCAATTCACAGTGTTAAGTTCGTCCGCCGATGAAGCGACCAGGATCGTGGAACTGGCGCCTAAAGGCCAAACTAAAGTCGCCACTGATTTCGATGCCAACCGTGAAACCGCGATGAGTAAGGACCTGGCGGACTATCAGATTATTCACTTCGCGACTCACGCAGTGGTGAACTATGAACATCCGGAATTGTCCGGCATAGTCCTTTCACTCGTGGATCGTTCGGGACAGCCCCGCGACGGCTACCTGCGGTTGTATGACATTTACAACCTCAACCTGCCGGCGGATCTAGTGGTCCTTAGCGCTTGTCAGACAGGCGTGGGCAAGGAGATCAAAGGCGAGGGACTAATCGCGTTGACTCGCGGCTTCATGTACGCAGGAGCGGAACGTGTCGTCGCGAGTTTATGGAAAGTTAACGACGTTGCTACAGCAGAACTGATGGCCCAATTTTATAAGCAAATCTTTGTGAACGGGCAGCGCCCATCCGCCGCTTTACGGGCCGCACAACTCTGGCTCGCCAAAAAACGCTCGCCCGTTGATTGGGCGGGTTTTGTTCTGCAAGGAGAATGGAAATGAAATTCGCTGCTTAGTAACTTATCTGTACTATAATCCGTAGTTGTCGTACCTCAGCCCAGGTTCTTGACCGCTTCACTATGACATCTGCGAAGTCTCCAAATCCGAAGGATTCACCTCCCGAGAAGAGTCGTGATAAATGGTCGTTAACTCAACAGGCATTCGAAAAATTACTCGTGGTCTTCTCCAGCGACCCGGGCGATGCCGCGAAGTTGTATGAATCGCTGAGAACGAAGCTCACCAGATTTTTCGAATCGCGCCCGCGTGCAGCTTTGCTGGCCACCGATCACGTCGACGAAGTATTTAACCGCATCGCCAGAAGAATTGATGAAGGCAAGGAAGTGAACAACGTCGTCCCCTACGCGTTTCGAGTCGCTTACCTGGTCTACCTGGAGATACTGACGGAACCGGATTTCGTTGAGATCGAACCGGACACCGCGAAGGCGCCAGCCAGTGAGCCACAGTTTGAGGACACTGAAACGGAACAGCGTCAGCGGTGCTTTGATAGTTGTTTGGCCGCACTGCCAAACGATAACCGGCAGATCATTCTGGTCTACTACCAGGAACAGCGGCGGGCAAAAATTGAGCGTCGCAAGAGCCTCGCCGAACAACTCAAAATTTCCCTCGAGGGACTAAGGACGCGCGCTTTTCGAATTCGCAAAGGACTTGAGGAATGTGTCATGACTTGTTTGCAACAGCCGGTTCAGCCCGAAATGTAACGCCCGAACTGTTCACATCTAATAGAGGCTTGTTTATATCGTGACGGTATCTATTAACAGGAACGAGAACGGCGACCCCCCGGGCGATTACGAGTTCGAAGAGATCGAAATCGCTGAGGAGGAACTCGTCGATGCCTACGTGCGGAACAAATTGTCTGTAGACGAGCGCAAAGTTTTCGAGAGAGGTTTGCGGGCGTCACCACAGCTATTGGAGCGCGTTCATTTTGCTCGTCTTTTGGTGCATGCTGCCGACCGTGCTGATGAAGTGGATGCTGCTCCAGTTCCGGAACGTATCAGGTCGGCGCCGTCGTGGTGGCAAGTTGGGTTAATTTGGAACCAGCAACCTGCATTCAAAGTCGCGTTCGCCGTCTGCGTTCTGGTTGTTCTTCTCGGCGGAACTGGGCTTTTGACGGGTTGGTTTGAGTTACGTCGCAAATCGCAACAACTCGCGGCGCAACAGGCAGAACTCGAACGGCAAAAGATAGAGCGGCAGGCTGCTGCACGCGAACACCAATCGCAAATCGATGAATATCAGGCCCGCCTAAATGCAGCGCGGCAACAACACGATGCGGACCAGGAAGTAATAAAAAAGCTTGAGCAAGCGCAGAATCAAAACTCGATCGCTCCAGCTACAACCATCGCGCCACTCTTTCTGTCAGGAAGCTCACGCGCCTCTGGACCGATGAAGCAACTGACACTCACACCGGACATTGCCAGGGTCCACGTCGAGCTGGCCGTAGACTTAATTGCCTATCGTCAATTTCTGATTGAAATCAAAGATCAGCACGAACAAGTGATCTATAGTTCAAAGGTGAAGGCCCCACGCTTTGGCAAAATTGTATCCACATCAGTCCTCAGCAAGCGCCTGCATCCGGGCGTCTATAGCATTAAACTCAGTGGCATCTCACCTGACGGAACGAGTGAACTAGTTGAAAACTACGGCTTTCGGATCATCTCAGAAAAGAACTAAAACTTCGTAAATTTTTCAATTCCGCGCAATCATCATTTCAGACTTAGTGTTATGAAATGAACAACGTGATGCATGAGCTTCAAGTCGCAGTTGTACCGATAACATCGGTTGCACCTGGACTACGAATGGACAAAGTTTCTCGCGGAATGTGCGGCGAAGGGCGGCGAGGAGTTCCTCTTGATCGAATAAGCGGCGGTAAGAACCTCGAGGGTGGACCAGACGCCGATGTCTGGTCCGCCATCTCACTAATTTTCCTCTCAGAGACTCACATGAAGCGTTTGGTAAAACTCTGCGCCGTGCTGGTTGTGACCGCATCAATGGTCCTGGGCCAGTCACCAAAAGCAGCTTCAAGCTCAGTCCCCAAGGATGCGCCTAAATCCACCGGTCAGAAACAGGAAGATTTGCGCGTCTACCAGTTACGTATATTTCGAGAACACGTTTTTACCCGTGCATTGGACAGTGTCAAGAAGATGGACGAAGCGGGATTGCGCCTATCAGCCCGCAACCAGATCCTGAGTTTCATGGCGACCAATAAAACTCCGTCCGATGAAATGCAGGCTCTCGCCACTCAGATCGCACGCGACGCACTAATGGAGATTCGCGATCATAACGAGGACATTAGTCCTTTCATGCTCGGTTATCTATCTAACGATCTCGGCAGTTGGATTCAGAAGTACCGGCCCGCCTTAAATGAAGAATTTGAGAAGACAATCAAAAGCACCGGAAAGGGCGATGCTGCTCAGCGTTTTCGTTCGTTGTTCGATTTGAATGGAGGCGACGCTCTCGCAGCAAAAGGTATTCGCCGGGAACTGGACGACAACGGTTCGGTTGATGGCCTTAACTTCTGGCTCGACGAATTGCGGAAGCGAAATTCGAAAGAATTTGAGCCATTGGCAGCGGAGATAATTGCGCGCGCTGCACAGGGACAAATTTCTTTCGAAACGCTTTTTTGGGTCAGCGATATCTATATGTCTGCGCAAACTTCGCCAACGCTGCGCAACCGATTTTTGATGACGGTTGTCGCCCGCACGCAGCCGGCAAACTTTGTCGTTGAATCTCCACCCCAAGTCGCTTACACACTGCTGACTAAAATACTCCCGGCGGTTCAGCAGTCGGTTCCCGAGTTGTATGAACAAGCTCTTACGCAGAGTTTTGCCATCCGTGCGTCGCTCAATGAACAACAACTCGCCGATGAAGCGCGTGTAGCCCGGCTCAAAGACAGCGCGAATCCGATTGCCGATCTAAAGTCAGAGGCCGATGCCGCAAAGACAAAAACAGAGCGCAATGAGTTGCTACTGCAAGCCGCTCAATTGGCCCTGGAAAAGAAAAAATTTGAGTTGTGTTTGAATCTGCTTGATGAGGTTGAGACAACCGTAGCTTCATCCGATCCTGCACTCTGGCAACGTTCAATCGATCAGATTTTGAAGAATGTTGTTCGTGGGTGCCTTACGAACAAGTCCCTCGATCTCGCCGAGAAGGCCGCGATACGAATGGTCTCACTACTACCAAAGATCGAATCTCTAAATCTGCTCATGCGTTACGACGTCAAAGCAAATGATAAGGATTCAGCCCAAAGGTTGTTGATCGATGTGGTCAGAATTGCTGACGCGAGTGCTGATAGTTTGGATAAAGCTAAAGCCTTCCTGCTGATTGGTATGACTTGTGATCAGGTCGACGATTCAAAAAAGGCAGACCTGTTATTGTCGAGTCTAAAAGTCTTAAACAATTTGTCGAAACCCGATTCGACCGTTCGAGACAAGACGGCTCATCAACTTTATGTTCAGCGTCTCGACAATGTCGGCTATGAACTGACCCAGGGGTTCCGCGACCTCGCTGCGAAAGATCAAAACGAGGCGCTCGCTCTCGTCGAAAAACTTCAAAACCCCGATTTGAGGACATACGCGCTAATCGGCGTTTTGATCGGACTCGATAACCTCCTTACTGCCCCCGGCACAACTGCTAAGTAGAGATACCCCAATGACTGAAAACAGATCTTCCGCCCCGAGGTCGTGGATAACCACAGTTGTGGTTGTTCTGTTATGTGTGGTGAACGTATTACTGATCAAACAAAACTTCGATCTTCGAAAGAAGTTGGCAGGCGGCGCCAAAATAATTGATCTCACCAAGAACTATCTTCAGCCGGGCGATACAGTGGCAGAAGTTACTGCGACTGGTTTCGACGGACAGCCACGCGAAATTGACTATAAGAAGGGCGGTAAACCACGCCTCGTACTTTTCTTCTCGCCAACTTGTCAATATTGTAAGCACCAGATGCCTATGTGGCGTGACTTGCTTGACAAGGTTGATAGCAATCGTTTTGATGTTGTTGGTGTAGTCAGTGATCGTGAAGACAAGAATGCGGTTTCAGTTTATGCCGACGGAGCTGGTTATTTTAAGACTAAAACGCCGTTGCCGTTGGTCTTCTTCGATAGCGAAGCGCTCGGCAGTTATAAACTAACAGCCACGCCAACGACGTTGCTGATCAGTAGCGAAGGCAAAGTTGAACACGCGTGGATTGGTAAGTGGGATGAGACAAGTGCAATGGAAGTCGCTGACGCGCTGAAGTGAACTAAACAAGTGATAAGAATGGGCACGCAAAGGTGACAAGGACAATATCCACGCTGAATTTATTGACATCCTCTTCGCTGGTTTCTTATTATCCGCCGCGGCTCTGATAACTCTTCCAAATTCCGCTAAGTCCCAGCGGACAACGCGCTACTACTAATACCTCGATTGGCTTTAGAGTGTCGTGGACGTCTTCCAGTCAGGCGGCTGTTGCCAAGTCTAAGTAGCTGCAAAAGAGCCTCGTCACGCATTACTGCGTCGCAACGTGCTGAAGCCAAATCTCCTTCAGCCCAGAGCGTATAAATCCATTCCAAAAACGTAACTGATCGCCGGCGCGACCCGCGACCTGCGGTAGCTTTGTCTTCGTAAACTCAAAACCTCTTACTCGCGCGCTAATTTTATGGCCGCCATCTCTTCAGAACGGCGCAAGCTCCTGGCTTTGTTATTGCAGGAAAAAGGACTCGCGAGCTCCGCGCGACAGGTCGCTCCACGTCCCCCGCTCGCAGGACCTCGTCGACTCTCATTCGCCCAACAGCGGATGTGGGTTCTGGACCAGCTTGAGGGTGGCGGCGCCACTTACAGCGTGCCGGTTGCCGTGCGTTTACACGGTGAATTGAATGTAACTGCTCTCACGGCCGCACTCACCGAAGTGGTTCGGCGGCACGAAGTTCTGCGCACCACTTTTCGCGTTATCGATGAAGAGCCAGTACAGATCACCGGCCCAACTCCATCCCGGATTCTGCCAATCGTAAGTTTGTATTCTTTGGCCGAAGCGAGCCGTGATCAGGAAGCGCATCGACTATCCAACGCCGAAGCGTCTCGGCCATTCGATCTCGCACATGGACCAGTTCTGCGAGCAACGCTGCTGATACTCAATGAGCAGGAGCACATCGCGCTGTTGAATATGCATCACATAGTTTCCGATGCCTGGTCGCGTGGTGTGTTGGTGAACGAACTGGCGCAGTTGTACGAGCATTACGCGAGTGGGAAAGCTTTGACGCTACCGGAGTTGCCGTGGCAATACGCGGATTACGCTGAGTGGCAGCGCGGCTGGTTGCAAGGCGAGGTGTTGGACCAGCAACTAAGTTACTGGAAAGAACAGCTCATGGAAGTGCCGGCGGTCATTGATCTGCCGTTTGATCGCATGCGTCCGGCGGTGCAGACGAGCAACGGCGCGAATTATGTCTTCGAAATTTCTTCGCAGCTATGTGCTGAGCTGAAGACGTTGAGTCGATCGGAAAACGCCTCGCTTTTCATGGTGCTGCTTGCAGCCTTTCAGGTGCTGTTATATCGATACACAAAGCAGGACCACCTCGCGATAGGAACACCGATCGCAGGTCGTCATCGCGTTGAGACTGAAGGCTTGATAGGTCTCTTCGTCAATACGCTCGTGATGAAAAGCGAGCTGAGAGACGATGAGCGTTTCGTCGATTTTCTGCGCCGAGTTAAAGAGACATGTCTCGGCGCCTACGCTCACCAGGACGTTCCTTTCGAGAAGTTGGTCGACGAATTGCGCGTGGAACGAAGTCTCAGTTACTCACCGCTTTTCCAGGTCATGTTCATGGTCCAGAACACGCCCCGCGCCGAGATGCAGTTGTCCGGAGTGACGCTAAGTCCGTTTGAGTTTGAGCGCGCGAGTGCGAAGTTCGATCTTTCATTGACGATGGAGGAACGTGGCGAACGTTTGTTGGCGGCATTCGAATACAACACGGATTTATTCGAGCGGCGAACGATTGAACGGATGGCCCGGCACTTTGACCGGTTGTTGGCAGGGATAGTCGCGAATGCGGATGTGCGAGTGTGGGAACTGCCGCTGTTGAGTGACGAAGAGCAGTGTTGGTTAAGAAGCGTGGGGAAAGGCGAAGTGCGGTTGTATGAATCTTCGCAGTTGGTCCATGAATTGTTTGAAGAACAGGCGGCGCGCCGTCCAAACGCGAGCGCGTTAGTGGATCGTGAGCGAGAGTTGAGTTATGGAGAACTGAACCGGCGCGCCAATCAATTGGCCCACTACCTGCGAAGAGAAGGTGTTGGGATTGAGTCGCGTGTCGGAGTGTTGTTGGAGCGCAAAGCCGAGCTGGTGGTTGCGTTGCTGGCGGTACTGAAAACAGGAGCAGCGTACGTGCCGCTTGACCCGGGTTATCCAGCCGAACGACTGCGGTTCATGGTGGAAGATGCCGGCGCTGAGGTGTTGCTGAGTGAAAACGATTTCGAGTTAACGAGCGCGGTGAAGCAAATACGATTTGCTGAGGAGCAATGGGCTGCGGAGAGTGAAACGGATCTGGGAGTAACACTAGAACGCGGCAACTTGTCACATGTGATCTACACGTCAGGCACAACCGGGCGACCGAAAGGCGTGATGATCACACATGGCGCCACGAGAGAACTGGTGCACTGGGCGCGTGAGGCATATAGCGCTGAAGAGTTGGTTGGAATGTTGTTCTCAACGTCGGTCTGTTTTGACTTGTCAGTGTTTGAGATGTTTGCGCCGCTGGCGTGGGGTGGACGTGTAATTCTTGCTGCGAATGCACTTGAGTTAGGTGAGGTAGCTGGAGTGCGAGTGGTGAACACCGTGCCGACTACGATGAAAGAGTTACTGCGGATGAAGGTTGATGTCACTGGCCTGACAATCAACCTGGCTGGTGAAGCATTACCAGATGAGTTAGTTGAACAACTGTATGAACGAGGCGCCCGACGAGTAATAAACCTGTATGGACCAACGGAGGACACAACGTACTCAACGGGAGTGGAAGTGAAGGCTGGCGAAAGAGTGACGCTGGGACGAGCGCTGCCCAACGGCCGCACCTACGTGTTGGACGAGTGGTTACAGGAAGTACCGCAAGGAGTCGTCGGCGAGTTGTACCTGGGCGGCGCAGGATTGGCGCGAGGTTATCTTGGCAGAAGTGAATTAACGGCAGAGCGGTTTGTGCCTGATCCATATAGCGAAGTTGCGGGCGAACGAATGTACCGGACAGGCGACTTAGTGAAGTACAACGGAGAAGAGAAGTTGGAGTACCTGGGGCGCAGCGATCAACAGGTGAAGCTGAGAGGCTACCGGATCGAGTTAGGGGAAGTGGAAACGGTCTTAAAAGGACACGCGGAGGTGCGAGATGCAGTTGCTGTGGTTCGTGAAGGAACAGACGGAGGGGCCGCGCGATTAATTGCTTATGTAGTTGCGGAAGGTGAAACGGAAGTGAATGGAGTTGAGTTAGGAAACTATCTGCGTGAGCGATTGCCGGAATACATGGCGCCGCTGCAGTACGTGCTGTTGAAGGAGCTGCCGCAGACGGCGAATGGAAAAATCGATCGGAAGAGGTTGCCGGAACCTGAACGCGAGGAGCGGCCCCGTGAAAGTGTGACTGGACCACGGAGTTGGGCGGAACAGGTGTTATGCGAGATCTGGGCGGAAGTATTGCGATTGGAACAGGTAGGCGTAGACGAGAACTTCTTCCAGTTAGGTGGCGATTCGATCTTGTCGATCCAGGTCGCGTCGCGAGCGTCCGCGCGTGGCCTGCGCTTTACGACCCGACAAATTTTTCAACATCAAACTGTGGCCGCACTTGCCGCGGTAGCCGTTTCGATTGGACCAGCGCCGAACCAATTCGTAAAGGTTGATGTGAATGAGCCCGCACCGCTGACACCCATACAGCATTGGTTTTTCGAACAAGTGCGAGAACACCGGGAGCACTGGAACCAGGCGATGCTCCTGAAGATCAGAGGGCCGCAGGTTAATTCAGCGGCTTTGCGAACGGCGCTCGAGTTGGTCCAACGTCAACATCCGGCGCTGAACATGTGCTTCGAAGAGAAGGACGGCTTGTGGCAGCAGCGTTTAAATCCGAGTTCTACAAAAGGCCTGTTGGTCGTTGAACTCACTCAAGTTTCGTCAAATGAATTAAAGCAAACGATTGAATACGCGTGTGGCGAGGCGCAGGCGAGCCTTGATCTCAATAACGGCCGTTTGTTGCGCGCGGTGTTGTTCCGTTGTGGCGTAGAAGAGCCGCGTTTGCTGATCGTTATTCATCACCTGGTCGTCGACGGAGTATCGTGGCGAGTTTTGCTGGAAGACTTGCAGGCCGCTTATGAACTCCTGCAGAACGGGACTGCAGTTGAAGACGTGAAACTGCCTGACGAAGTCACGAGCTACACAGAATGGGCACGATATTTAAACGACTATGGCCGGCACAAAGCCGATAGTGTTTACTGGCTTAATGAACCCGGTAATTTCAAGCTGCCGTTGGACCACACGGACGGTGAGAATCCTGAACGAGATGCGGCATACATCAGCGAGTCGCTCACTGAAGAAGAGACAGAAGCTCTCTTACGTGAAGTGCCGGGCCGCTATCACACTGAAATTAACGATGCGTTATTGACTGCGCTGGGACGATCTCTGTGGCGTTGGACCGGACAGCAACCCGTTGAGATTGAACTCGAGGGGCACGGACGTGAAGAGTTGACTGAAACGCAAAATCTAACGCGCACAGTTGGCTGGTTCACCACGATCTATCCGGTGTCGCTGATGATTGGTGAAGAGATTGATACCGACCTGAAAGCAGTGAAGGAACGACTGCGTGCAGTCCCAAAGCGCGGACTCGACTACGGCCTACTGCGTTATCTAACACCAAACAATGACGCATTGCGCAATCGAAATAACGGACAGTTGGTCTTTAATTACCTGGGCCAATTAGATAGCGCCGCGAACCAGGCCTCGTTGTTCAGGTTGGCGTCCGAAAGCTCGGAGCCCGCTCGGTGGGACGGTTCACAACGCACGCACGTACTACAGGTAAATGCTCACGTGGCCGCTGATCGGTTAACGGTAGTTTGGGGTTATAGCCGCCAGTTGCATCTGCGCGAGACTATAGCTCGCGTCGCTGTCTCAATGATGTCGGAATTGCGTTCGTTGATTGCGCATTGCCGCGAAGATAATGCCGGCGGTTTTACTCCTTCCGACTTTCCCGCTGCGCAGCTTAGTCAAGCCGAGTTGGACGACTTCATCGCAAGTATCACTTAGACCATGATGATCGAAACACGCGTCTCTTAATTGAAGGACAACTAGTGATCCCCGATCTTTCAGAACGCCTGAAAAATCTTTCACCAGAAAAACGCGAACTGCTTAAGGAGAAGTTGCTCGCCGAGACGACGTCTGCGCCGATCATACGCAGACCACGGTCCAACTCAATCCCGCTTTCGTTTTCACAGCAGCGACTCTGGTTCCTGAATGAATTTGCACCAAACAGCAGTACTTACAACATGTTGTTCGGCGTAGGTTTGCAAGGTCATCTGCGGATCGATGTGTTAGAGCGAGTTTTCACGGAAATCGTGAGGCGTCACGAATCGTTACGTACCACGTTCGCAGTCGTGGATCAATCGCCAGGTCAGGTAATCGTTGCGGCGCATCCGGTGATGTTGCCGTTGATCGATCTCAGAAACAGTTCGAATCCTCACGATGAAGCGATGCGGCTAGGGGCGATCGAATCTCAGCGTCCATTCGACCTTCGCGCTGGTCCACTCTTTCGCTGCCTGTTAGCGCAAGTCAGCGACGATCAATACTTCTCGTTTCTTACGTTGCATCACATCATCAGCGATGGCTGGTCGGCCGGTGTGTTGATCCGCGAGTTGTGTGTGCTTTACGCCGCTTACTCAGACGGAAAAGGTTCGCCGCTCGACGAACTACCGATTCAATACGCTGACTTTGCGTTTTGGCAGCGCGAACCACTTCAGCAAGCGGTGTTGGAATTGGAACTTGATTACTGGCGCGAGCAACTCAAGGACGCTCCACCAGTACTTAGCTTACCCGCTGATCGACCTCGACCAACTGTTTTGTCGCAAGACGGCGCAGTGCGCAAAGTTCTGCTTGCTGCTGACCTGCTCGAAAAAATGCAGGAACTCGGTCATACCCAGGGCGCGACTTTATTCATGACTTTCCTCGCGGCCTTCAACGTCTTGTTGGCGCGTTACACAGGACAGACTGACGTGATAGTTGGCACGCCGACCGCCGGACGTGCTCGACTCGAAACAGAACCCTTGATCGGATGTTTCGTCAACATGTTGGCGCTGCGTACGCAACTGGATGACGATTTACCGTTTGTCGATCTACTCAAACAAGTGCGCGATACGACGCTCGATGCTTTTGGTCATCAAAACGTTCCGTTTGAAAAACTGATCGAGGAATTGCAACCGGAACGAAGTCTTAGTCACCCGCCGCTCTTTCAGGTCGTCATCGTTTTTCAAAACACACCCGCGGCGAAATTGCAGTTGCGCGATCTGGCGTTGACGCCATTTCACATTGAAACTCAGACGTCCAAGTTTGATCTGACACTCTCGTTGACACCGATCGATGCGGGATTACAACTCGCTTTCGAGTACAACAAAGATCTCTTCGATGCGACGACCATTGCGCGGCTTTCAAATCATTTTGTGGAATTGCTGCAGAGTATCGTCGCGCAACCCGAACGATCTATTGCTAAACTCTCACTGCTCACTTCCGGGGAACGCGCAGCGCTGTTGGGCCTGGCAAATCATGCTGATCGTTTTCCAGTCTCAGATTGTCTTCATGAACTTTTCGAACAGCAGGTCGCCCGCACTCCCGATGCTCTGGCGCTAACGTGTGGAGACAAACACCTCACTTATGCGGAACTCAACCAACGCGCAAACAAGCTTGCACACCGACTGCGTCGTTGCAGTGTGGGACCAGAATCGCGGGTTGCGCTTCTTCTCCAGCGTTCAGCGGAGTTGATTGTTGGTGTGTTAGCTGTGCTCAAGACCGGCGCCGCTTATGTTCCACTCGATCCTGCCAATCCAATCGAACGCCAATCGTTCATGATTAGTGACTCGGGCGCCGAGTTGTTACTGACAAATTCACCTGTGGACTTTGGTATTCCGAGCGTCAATCTGGATAACGAAGACTTTGCCGCGGAAAGCACGGCCGATCCTGCAAGCAATTGCACGACTGAAAACATCGCTTATGTCATTTACACCTCGGGTTCGACTGGACAACCGAAAGGTGTGATGGTCACTCACGGCAATGTTGTTCGTCTCTTCGCCGCTACGGCCGCCGAGTTTCAGTTCTCGTCAACTGATGTGTGGACTTTCTTTCACTCGTATGCCTTCGATTTTTCCGTGTGGGAGTTATGGGGAGCACTGCTTTTCGGTGGCCGGCTTGTCGTTGTGTCTCAAGACGTAAGCCGCACGCCGGCTGAATTTGCGCAACTGCTGAGCAGAGAACGCGTAACCATCCTGAACCAGACTCCCTCAGCTTTTAGCCAGGTATCAAACTACCTGACGCAGAGAGATGAGGACGTGCCGGCGACACTGCGCGCCGTGATATTTGGCGGTGAGGCGTTGGAATTTTCTGCGTTGCGTGAATGGGTTGAACACTACGGTGCCGATCGTCCCTCGCTCATCAACATGTATGGCATCACGGAAACATGTGTCCATGTCACTTATCGAAAGATTTGTGCTGTTGACGTGATAGCAAGCACCCGGAGTTTGATCGGTCGAGCGTTGAGCGATCTACGCGTGTATGTTTTGGACCAGCAACTTGAACCAGTACCTATCGGAGTGGTTGGCGAATTGTACGTTGGTGGTCCAGGTCTGGCGCGCGGTTACTTAAACAAGCCGGAGCTGACGGCTGAGCGGTTCATTCCCGATCCATTTGGAGTTGAACCGGGCATGCGACTCTATTGCACTGGCGATCTGGGTCGTTGGTCAATCGACGGCGAACTTGAGTATGCCGGACGCTGTGATCAGCAGGTCAAAGTCCGTGGTTTCCGTATCGAACTCGGTGAGATCGAAGCGATATTGCGCGAGCATCCTTTAGTGAGAGACGTAACCGTGATCGCGAAGGAAGGCCGGCAACAGTTGATCGCGTATGTCGTCGCTAATCACAAAACCGGAAACTCTTTGCCGGCTGAATTGCGTTTGCACGCTGCGCAGCGACTCCCTGACTACATGGTGCCGGCGTTCGTTGTTGAGTTGGACCAACTGCCGCTGACGCGCAACGGAAAACTCGATCGTGCGGCGTTGCCCGAGTCAGAGACGCGAATTGAACGTGAATTTGTTTTGCCGCGTAATGCCGTTGAGGAAGTGCTGGCGTCGGTGTGGCGCGAAGTGCTGGAGTTGGACCAGGTTGGCGTGCATGACAACTTCTTCGAACTGGGCGGTCATTCTCTGCTCGCTACGCAAATAATTTCGCAGGTGAGAGAGATTTTTGAGGCGGAGTTGTCGCTCCGCAGCCTGTTTGAGTTACCGACGATCGAGGGAATGAAGATCGCATTAGCAGAGGCGAAAGATATCGGCATAGTTGAAATGATTGCTCAAACGTTTATGGAATTGGAGAGTCTTTCGGAAGAGGAAGTAAGACAGAAATTACTGGAGCGTACAGATCCGGTTCAGCTTCAATCAGGCGATTAATCGATCATGAAGACTGGCAACATCGAAGACATCTACAGATTGTCGCCTGCTCAGCATGGCATTCTCTTCGAAGAATTAGCGGCGCCCTCGGAAGGTCGTTACACCGTCCAGATTCTGCTCACGTTCGCGGGTACGATCGATCAACGAGTGCTCGGGCAGGCACTTGATTTGTTATTGCAACGACATCCGGTGTTGCGAACGTCGTTTCATTGGCAGCGTTCACCACAACCGCTTCAAGTAGTGAATCGAAACGTCGCGCACGTTCCCTGGAATTATTTTGATTGGCAAGCACTGCCAACGTCTGACATCGGAGCGCGTTTAGCGGAACACCTGGCTGAAGATTCGCGTCGCGGTTTCAAGTTAACTGAAGCTCCGCTTTTTAGAAGCGCACTGTTTCGCACCGGCCGCGAAGAGTGGAAACTACTATTCAGCTATCACCACTTGTTGCTCGATGGTTGGTCGTTGCCGATTCTGCTCGGCGAAATCATCGCGAACTACGGAGCGCTTGCGCAGGAAACTGAGCCTGACTTCACGCCTCCGCCGCGTGTCTATCGCGACTACATCGCGTGGCTACTACAAAAAGATCCAACCGCTGCCGAGAATTATTGGCGTGAATATTTGCGCGGGTTTGACTCTCCAACATCGCTGCCCTTGATGTCTTCAGTTCAACTCGACGTGCCCGCTTTTGCCGACAGAAGAGTCAGGAAAGATCTCTGGTTGGCAGATGATGTCACCGCAAAATTGAACGCACTAGCACGTACTTATCAAGTAACTCTCAACACAGTGGTCCAGGGAGCGTGGGCGCTGTTGCTTGCGCGTTACAGCAACGTGAATGAAGTTGTTTTTGGTGAGACGGTGTCAGGCCGTCCGCCTGAATTGAACGGCTCCGAACAAATGCTCGGTCTCTTTATCAACACGTTGCCGGTCCGCGTGCAGATTTCGCGTAACGCTAGAGTGTGTGACTGGTTGCGCGCGTTACAGGATCGCACGACCGAAGCGCGGCAGTATGAATACTCACCGCTTTCCCAGGTACAGCAGTGGAGCGACGTTGGGAGTGGACAATCTTTGTTCGACTCGCTCCTGGCTTTTGAAAATTATCCGATCGATACCCAACTTCGCCAGGCGACGCCAATGAACGCTTCGCTGCGCGTGGTTCGGGTAGACAGTTTCGAGCGCACCAGTTTCGGACTCACGTTGGCTGTAGTGCCAGGCAAAAGGCTCGGATTGCGATTCGCCGGCGACGCTGTGAAGTTTGAGTCTCATGCGCTTGAACGTATTGCTGCGCAATTTGAGTTATTACTCGGAGCAATGGCCGGCTTTCCCGAGCTGCGTTTAGCGGAATTACCAAACCTCACTGTTGAAGAGCAGCAACTTCTGGATAGTTGGAACAAGACCCAACGAGAATATGGGAAACAGCTTTTTGCGCACGAAATGTTTGAGCGACATGCAGCGCTCCGGCCGGACCACGTAGCGGTTGTCTGGAACCACGGTCAGCTTACTTACGGTGAACTGGACGCCCGCGCCAATCGACTCGCGCGTTATCTGCAATCGGGTGGAGTTGGACCAGAATCACGAGTTAGGATTTTATTTGGCCGCACCGGGGAAATGATTGTGTCCATGATCGCGGTTATGAAAGCCGGCGCTGCTTATGTGCCGCTGGATCCGGAATATCCTCGCGAACGGATCAGCCAGGCGCTTGTTGATTCCAGCGCCAAAGTAGTGCTGACCGAGAGTGCTTTTGTCGATCGGCTTAACGACGACGTGAACGTTCGTATCGTCTGCATAGATGTTGAACGAGAACAAATAGAGAGCGAGTCTGAGCAACGTTTACGGTTGCAAGTCGATCCGGACAATCTGGCCTACGTGATCTATACCTCCGGATCAACGGGAACACCGAAAGGCGTGGCGGTTCAGCACCGCGCGTTAAGCAATCTTCTGTCCTGGCATCACAAGCGCTACGAGATCGGCGCCGCAGACAGATTAACTAACACGGCAGGTCATGCTTTCGACGCGTCGCTTTGGGAGATATGGCCCAGTCTAACTGGCGGCGCGACGCTTTATCTGATCGGCGCTGAACGCGCCAGCGAAACGGAACTATTGCAGTTCTTAAAAAACAACAAGATTACAAACTGTTTCGTCCCCACGCCGCTGGCGGAGAAGCTGTTGCCGCTTGCGGAAGCTTCTGTAGAACAACTTTACGTGCGCCATTTCTCAGCAGGCGGAGACGCGCTTAGATACAGACCGCAGGTGAGTAGGCCATTTGTGTTCGACAACGTGTATGGACCAACCGAATGCACGGTGGCGAGTGTTGTCGCAACCATCGATCATGCCGAGGCGAAGCGCGTTCCAGCGATCGGACGTCCGATAGCGAACACGCAGATCCATATTCTCGACGCCGGGCTTAATAGCATACCGATTGGCGCCGCGGGCGAGTTGTATATAGGAGGTGAGGGTGTCGCGCGCGGTTATCTGGACCATCCTGCCGAGACTGCGGAGCGATTTGTTCCGGATCCGTTTACGACGATTGCGGGCTCGCGTATGTATAAGACCGGCGATATCGGCCGCTGGTTGGAAACGGGCGAACTCGAATTCATCTGCCGCATTGATGATCAGGTGAAAATTCGTGGACAACGTGTCGAGCCTCGCGAGATCGAAGTGGCGTTGTGTCGCCATCCGCAGGTGGCCCAGGCTGAGATATTGGCCCATGCATTCGGCGATTCAGAAAAAGTTTTGGTCGCTTACGTCGTGGCAAAACCGGGGTGCGAGATTCCGGCGACGAGTGAACTGCGAGGACATCTCCGGACTACTTTGCCTGAATACATGGTACCGGCACTGTTTGTCGCGCTTGACCAGATGCCGCTGACAGCAAACGGGAAGATCGATCGTCGTAGCTTGCCGCTGCCCCGGGATTTGCGGGAACGTGTTCGTGAAAGCGAATTGCCGTTACGCACGCCAATCGAAGAAATTTTGGCGGGAATCTGGTCGGAGTTGTTGCGAGTGGATAAGGTGTTTGCGCGGGACAACTTCTTCGAACTTGGCGGCAATTCGCTGCTCGCTATTCAACTCGCATCGCGAGTCGAGCAGGCATTCAATTTACCGCTGCCACTGCGTACGATTCTTGAAGCTCCTACGCTTACCGAACTCGCCTCTTATATAGGACCGCAGGCGTCCTCGCCTGCCTACCTCGCAACTCCCATCTCTCCAACACCACATCCCGCGTTACTCCCACTCTCATTTGCTCAACAACGCATCTGGTCCGCAGAGCAACTCGAATCGCGCGCTCTATACAACATTACTACCGCAGCTCAACTAAACGGACGCTTGCAGTTCGACGCATTCGAACGCGCCGTCGAAGAGATCGTCAGTCGCCATGAAGCGTTGCGTACCTGTTTCAAGTTTGACGGTCGTTTTGTAATGCAATCGATCTCGGAGATGTTAGCGTTCAAAATAGCGTTTGTAGATCTGAGTGGTGTCGACGAAACGAGGCGTCCTGATCTACTTGAGAATCACATCAGGAAAGAAGGGAAGCTTGCGTTTGATCTGTCCAGCGCGTCGTTGTTCCGGGTATTGCTTTTCAAGTTGGAAGATTATCAACACGTCGCGTTGCTCATTACCCATCACATCGTGAGTGATGCATGGTCCATGGGAGTTGTGCTTAGTGAATTAGCGACGCTTTACTCGGCATACGTCGATGATCAACCGTCGCCGTTTACCACCGCACCGCTGCAATATGCAGACTTTGCTTTGTGGCAACAGCGCCGCTTGACTGGTGAAGTGCTGGAATCGCAGTTGAATTATTGGCGACGACAACTCAGCGATTTGCCGCCAGTGCTGAACTTCGCTATCGATCGAATACGGCCAGAACGGATGTCTTTTCGCGGAGCTCGCGAGACATTTTCGTTGTCACAAGCCCTTGCTGCGAAGCTTGGAACACTTTCGCGCCGAATTGGCGCAACAGTATTCATGACTGCTCTAGCTGCGTTCAAGGCGGTGGTCCAACGACGCTCAGGTTATAACGACGTAATCGTGGGTACGCCTTTCGCCGGGCGCGATCATTTGCAGACTGAGGGCATTGTCGGTTGTTTCATCAAGACCTTGCCGCTGCGGACGGATCTGTCAGGCGATCCGACTTTTCGCGAACTGATCAAAGGAGTGCGCGACACGATGTTGGGCGCCCACGCTCATGCAGATGCGCCATTTGAACGACTCGTGGAGGCGCGCGCGAATACATTTCAGATCACATTTGGTATGCAGAATGTGCCCCTTCGCTCGATTGACGTTTCTGATTTGACCATTGTACCGATCGGTGTTGATGACGAGACGGCGCGCTTCGATCTAACCGTCTGGCTGGTCGAGACAAAAGAAGGTCTGGAATCGACGTGGACCTATAACACTGACCTCTTTAACGCTGAGACTATCAAAGGTTTCTACTCACAATACGAACGACTTCTTACGGTTGCCGTTGATCAGCCTGACTCAAGAATTTCCAGCTTTGAACTTGAGAGTGAAGCAGAGCGGAACGCAAAGAAGGAAGAATTCGCATTGCTCAGTCGCACTCGATTCAAGACTACAAAACCAAAGCTCGTAAGCATCTCCTGACGGACCGCACTCGTATTTCCACATGCTCGTAGGCTATCACCTTTCACCTGAACAAAAGCGTCTGTGGTCGACCCAACCGGATGGACCAGCCGACCGGGTGCAGTGTGAGTTGGTGATCAATCGAAAGATCGAACCGGAATTATTCTGGCGCGCATTAAGTTTTGTGGTTGGCAAGCACGAAATTCTGCGCACCTCCTTTCCGCGTTTGCCAGGGATGACCCTGCCGCTGCAGTCGGTAAATGAGACGGCCGAGATTGATTACACGCTGATCGACATCAGCTCACTGAGTCAAGCTGAGCAGAAAAGTTTTCTCGACGAGCTTTACCAGTCTGAGGCTCACTGTGAATTCGAGCAGACGCTGGTTCGCGTGGGTCTGATAAAGAAATCGAGCGTCAGCAACGCCCTGGTCATTACTGTCTCTTCACTTTTAGCTGACCTGCGAACTGTGCAAAACCTCGCGCGAGAAATCATTCTCGCTTACGACTCACTAACGAACGGCGTGGTACCGGCAAATCACGAAGTTGTGCAATACGCGCAGTTTGCGGAGTGGCACAACGAACAGCTTCTTTCTGAGCAGGCAAACGAAGTAGCCAGTCGCTTGCAGCTTGCTGAGCCGATCGTCTCAACTGTTCTTCCTCTCGAGTCAAAAGACAGCGCAAACAATGATGGACCACGATCATTAGACATCACTGCGGAGAGTGCGCGGTTAGCGACGGCAATCGCGGAAGCGCATGAAGTCTCAAAACAATCAGTGCTGCTCACGGCCTGGCAAATATTACTTTGGCGGTTAGCGAGTGAAACACCGGTGCCCGTGGCCGTTTCGTTTGCTGGACGAGAGTTTGAAGAGATGCAAAAGGCCCTTGGGCCTTACTCACGATGGATTTCGCACGTGCCGAAATTTGGCGAGGACACGCATTTCCATACTGCCGTCAAAGGGGTAGAACATTGGCTGCAAACGACGAGACAAGAGCAGAGCTACTTTCCAGTAAACATTGCTGAGACGCAGTTCGGCTTTGAGTATGAAAGTTGGCCGGCGACGGATGATCTTTTAAGAGTTACGAAGGTTGACCATTGGTCCACGCATTTCAAGCTCCGGTTGTCCTGTTTCGAATTTGAAAACGAGCCGAGGTACGAACTCTATTTCAGTTCCGCGTTTTCCGGGAAAGCTGGCCGTATCGCCAGGTATTTCGAAACACTTCTTCACAACGTGCTCGCTGCTCCGCAGTCGCCGCTCAATCAAATATCGATTCCTGGCGAGTCCGAAGTTACACAAATTCACGAGTGGAACAACACGGCCCAAGAATATCGAAGCGATGCTTGTCTACATCACTTGTTTGAAGAGCAGGTAAACAAGACGCCAACTGGCGTAGCTGTTGTTTGCGGTCCAGAAAGTATTAGCTACGCGGAGTTAAATCGGAGGGCCAACAAGCTTGGTCGCTATCTTCGTGAACTGGGTGTTGGACCAGAATCAAGAGTAGGAATTGTTGCAAGTCGTTCAATCAACACTATCGTTGCCATACTTGCGATTCTCAAAGCCGGTGGCGCCTACGTGCCGGTAGATGAAACGGCGCCGTTCGCGCGTCAAAAGTTGATCTTGAATTGTGTGCAGGTGTTGCTCACCGACACTTCGGTGAATGAAGAATGCGGAACGCCAGTAATCAACCAAACTGAAGAACGCGATGTGATCGCGAGTTATCCGGATGACAACCTCGAGTCTGAAGTTTTACCTGACAACCTCATATACGTAATGCACACTTCGGGCTCGCTGGGTACGCCCAAGCCTGTCGCGATCTCTCATCGTTCCGTCGTCAATCTCTACGCGGCCCTCGCGCGAACAATTTATCCGGACCAACCCTCGCATGTGACTCTCAACGCGCCGTTGTTCTTCGATTCATCGGTCAAGCAACTCATTCAACTGCTTTCCGGAAGCACGCTGCAGATCGTCCCCGAAGAAGTGCGTATTGATGGCGCCGGTTTTCTCGATTTTCTTGCTCGCACGAAAGTAGAAATCCTCGACTGTACCCCAACACAACTTCGGCTGCTCTTAACGGCAGGTTTAGCTACACGCAGGGATTTGTCATTGCGAATGGTGCTTGTCGGTGGTGAAGCGATTGATAGTGCGACCTGGAATGAAATCGCGAGTATCGATCAGATCAAGTTCTTCAATGTCTATGGTCCAACTGAATGCACGGTCGACACAACCGTTTGTGAGGTGCGCGGAACCAGCCCGGTGATTGGATCGCCGCTCGCAAACATGAGGGCTTATGTCGTGGATCGTCACGGAATGTTCTGTCCCATAGATGTGCCCGGCGAACTTTGCGTCGGTGGGGTCGGACTCGCGCGTGGTTATCTCAATCATTCCGATTGGACTGCAGAAAAATTTATTCCCGATCCTTTTTCAAACGAACCGGGTGCGCGGCTTTATCGAACGGGAGACAGGGCGCGTTACCTCGAAAACGGACAGCTCGAATTTCTGGGACGCAATGATCGTCAGGTGAAGATTCGCGGTCACCGCATCGAGCCGGGTGAGATCGAATCACTACTCGCGCGTCATCCATCAGTCAAACAGTGTGCAGTTGTGGCGAGAGAAGATCGGTTGGTGGCGTATGCGGTCCCGACGCGCAAGGCTTCCGCCATGATCGATGGTCGCGCTCGTTTTGGTTTACCGAACGGGACGTCGATCGTCCATCAAAACCGGAGCGAGACCGATTATCTCTACGAAGAAATTTTTCAGAAGCAGAGTTACTTCCGTCATGGCATACGCCTGAAAGAAAATGCGTGCGTATTTGACGTCGGCGCAAACATCGGGATGTTCTCGCTCTTCGTGGCGCAACGTTGTCCGTCGGCGCGCCTTTACGCGTTTGAACCTCTCGTTCCGCTTTTTGAGACATTGCGTCTTAACACCGAACTCTACGTTGCAAACGCTAAAGTTTTTCCCTTCGGCTTGTCTGACACTGAGAAGATCGAAACCCTTACCTTCTATCCGCATAACACCATGATGAGCGGCCTAAGTTCATATGCGGACACTGCGGACGACCAGCGCGTAGTGGAAACTTTTCTGCAACATGAAGCAGCGCAGGGAAACAACGACGCGGTGACGTGGCTCGAGCAGGCAAAGGAAGTCTTGCCCGCGCGCTTCGTCTCTGAACAACAAAACGCGAGGCTGCGTCGGCTTTCCGATGTGATAAGGGAAGAACAGATTGAACACATCGACCTGCTTAAGATCGACGTGCAACGGGCCGAAGAAGACGTACTGCGTGGAATTGATGAGCAAGACTGGTCCAGGATCGATCAGATTGTGATGGAAGTTCACGATCGACCCGGGACCGAAAGCGAAGGACGCGTACAGCGTCTCATCAGCCTCTCGCTTCATGGTTTCAATGTAGTTGTAGAACAGGACGACTTATTAAGAGGCACAGATCGTCATAACCTATACGCGGTTCGTCAGACCAGCGAAAGACCCAATAACACGCACCCGGATGTGATCCATCTAAATGGTTCAACTCCGCTCACGACCGCTGTTTTGCAAGACTATCTTAAGGAACATTTGCCAACTTACATGGTGCCCGCGGCTTTTGTGTTGCTGGACCAATTACCGATCACCCGACAGGGTAAAGTGGACCACCGAAAACTGCCGGCGCCTGAAGAATTTGGAACTGCTGCACGGTCGAACTATGTAGCGCCAAACACAACCACCGAACGATTAATCGCGGCAGCGTGGCAGCAGGCTTTACACGTCGAGAATGTTGGGCTCACTGACAACCTTTTCGATCTCGGTGGACACTCGCTCACGTTAATTAAAATCCGCGCGTTGCTTAAAGAGTCGATCGGACGTGACATTCCCCTGGTTGAACTGTTTCGCCATACAACGATCAAATCACTTGCCGATTATCTCGGTGGTGTTGATGAAGATGATTTAGTCAACGCGGCGAGCCAGCGCGGCCGAAGAAGAGTCGCGGCGATGCAGCAGGCGCACGGTGTCAGAGTGAGGGAAGTGGGATGAGTGATACACAAGTTGAACAGATCGCAATTATCGGAATGGCGGTGCGTTTCCCCGGCGCCGCAAGTGTCGACACTTTCTGGCGCAACCTGCGCGATGGCGTTGAGTCGATCTCTTTTTTTTCGGAAGCGGAGTTGATCGCGGCAGGCGTAAATCCCGCGCTGGTGAGCGATCGAAATTACGTGCGCGCTTCCGCTGTACTCGATGATGTCGAAACGTTCGATGCGGACTTCTTTGGTTTCACGCCGCGAGAGGCTGAGGTAACCGATCCTCAACAACGTCTTTTTTTGGAATGCGCGTGGGAAGTGATGGAGAGCGCGGGTTACGTTTCAGAAGAGACGGCCGGCCGGGTCGGCGTATTCGCGGGTGCTGGTCCAAACCGCTATCTTCTAAAACTTCTGAGTGGTCTTCCGAATGCGACTCCGGTAGATGTTTTTCAATTTCTGATCGGCAACGAACGAGACCACCTGCCACCGAAAGTCTCCTACAAACTAAACCTGACTGGTCCAAGTATCAATGTCCAAACCGCGTGCTCGACGTCGCTGGTCGCCGTCGCACTCGCTTGTCAAAGTTTACTGAGCTATCAGTGCGACGCAGCAATCGCCGGTGGCGTCTCGATAGCTCTTCCGCAAAAGGCCGGTTACTACTACGAAGAAGGTGGCGTCACTTCGCCGGATGGTCACTGTCGCACTTTTGATGCGCGCGCTCGTGGCACTGTGGTGGGCAGCGGCGCGGGCGCAGTTTTCCTGAAGCGATACTCGGAAGCGCTCGCGGACCATGATCAGATTCATGCAGTGATCCGTGGCGCCGCAATCAACAACGATGGCGCAGCTCGCATTGGTTACACGGCGCCGGGAGTTGATGGACAGGCCGCTGTTATCGCCGAAGCACTGGCAGTCGCCGGTATCGAACCGAGCAGCGTCGGTTACGTCGAAGCGCACGGAACGGCGACACCGCTTGGCGATCCGATCGAAGTCGCGGCGTTGACGAAGGCTTTCCGTCATGGTGGCGATCAACGGACCGCTGCCTGCGCGCTTGGTTCGGTAAAAACTAATCTTGGCCATCTTGACGCGGCGGCGGGCGTGGCTGGTCTCGTCAAAGTTGTGGAGGCACTAAAGCACAAACAGATTCCGCCGAGTCTTCATTTTGAAAGTCCCAATCCCGAGATTGATTTCCGCTTAAGTCCTTTTTACGTGAACAGTAAACTGGCTGACTGGTCCCACGGTAAGACACCTCGTCGAGCTTGTGTCAGCAGTTTTGGTATTGGCGGCACAAACGCGCATCTCGTGCTTGAAGAAGCCAGGCCAACGGTTGATAAAGAAGGAATTCGTTCAAGTCCGCAGTTGTTGGTCCTTTCAGCGCGTAGTAAGGCCGCGTTGGACCAATCGGTCACAAACCTCGCGAAGCATCTGAGACAGAACGAAGACGTGGCGCTTGCCGATCTGGCTTTCACGCTGCAAACAGGACGTAAAAGTTTTGCGCACCGAATGGCGGTGGTCTGTGACGAAGTTGACTCTGCGGCGGAGGGATTGGAACGAGGTCGGGTGTTTGCCGGTGAACACAAAGGCGGTGCGGCGCGCGTGGCGATGATGTTTCCGGGACAGGGCGCGCAGCAATTAATGATGGGCGCAGAACTGTACGAAACGATCCCGGAGTTTCGCCGCGAACTCGATTTCTGTGCCGACGTACTCAAGCGACGTACTTCATTTGACCTTCGTGAAGTTCTCTATCCGGAAGAGTTGCAACGTGTCGAAGCAGAGAAGTTGATACAGCAAACTGCAATTGCGCAGCCGGCGTTGTTTAGCGTCGCGTATTCGTTGGCAAAACTCTGGGAACGTTGGGGCGTAAAGCCGTTCGCCATGATTGGCCACAGCATTGGTGAGTATGTCGCCGCCTGTCTTGCCGGAGTTTTCTCGGCGGAGGACGCTCTGTGGCTCGTGGCCGAACGTGGTCGCCTCGCCCAACAACTTCCTGAAGGCGCAATGTTGGCCGTGGCGGTTACGGAAACAGAAGCTCTCGCGCTGACATCAGACGAACTTTCGTTAGCAGCCATCAATGGACCAGCGCAGTGTGTGCTGGCCGGTGAGATTGAAGCAGTGGTCCGGCTGGAACAAACATTGACTGCCGACGGAGTTACCTGTGTTCGTCTACAGGGAACGCGCGCCTTTCATTCTGCGATGGTCCAACCGATGATGCCTGCCTTTGCCGAGTGCTTCAGCAGGACTTCGCTCCACGCGCCCACGAGGACTTATGTGTCGAGTTTAACGGGGACCTGGGTTACGAATGCTGAGGCAACGAGTGCCGGGTTCTGGGTCAGACAACTGCGTGAACCGGTACGATTCGCCGATGGAATTCGAACTTTGTGTGGTTCAGGTGTGAATGCGTTTTTGGAAGTTGGACCAGGTCAAACGCTTTCGTCGCTGGTTAGATCTCATCCAGACAGAACGCCTGATCAGATCGTGTTGGGATCACTTGGGCGGAAGCGAGACGAACATGGGGATGTTGTTTCGCTGTTGGAGGCGTTGGGCGAACTCTGGATCGCAGGTGTTGAGCCGAGGTGGAAAGAGATACACGAGTCGAACGTCAGGCGAGTGAGTCTGCCGACTTATCCATTCGAGCGAAAGCGATACTGGGTTGACGTGGCGCAGGCCCGCGCGCCTGAACCTGACGTCGCAAGTGCTGTTCAGGAAGTAAATGTTAGGGCTGAGACCTATACGCAAACAGAGTTCGAAAGCAGGCTGACTGAACTTTGGAAAGAAGTCTTTGCGCTCGAGCAGATTAGTGTTGATGCAGACTTCTTCGAACTTGGGGGCAATTCTCTCACCGGATTGCAGCTGATCTCACGAGTGCGCAAAACCTTTGACATTGATTTGCCGATGCGAAGTTTCTTCGAAGCGCCGACGATCGCCGGCCTTGCTCGTCTGATTGAAGAAAAGATAAACGGTGAAGAAGAAGATTTTTCGGAGCTCGAGGAACTGTTGAAAGAGATCGAAGGCATGTCGCCAGAGGAGTTGAAGGCAAGCCTCGGCTAGTGTCCGATCTGCTTTAGCGGCTCTTGCGAGGCTCACCTGCGCTACGGCTTGGCCGACTGTTGTGAGGAATGGCTATGCCTTTCCTTTTCATGGGCCTTTTTGGTTCCGGGCTATGCCCTCTTTAAGACGCACCATTAACAAACGGCGACTTAGGGCGTAGCCCAAGTTGTAGTGCTCCCTTTAACGGAAAGGCAGAGCCATTCCTCACAACAGAGGGCCAAGCCCAGCCCGGTTGGATTTGCAAAAGCGTCTAAAGCCCATCGGACATTAATAGCCATCAATCAATTCAATGGACCACCTTCACGAAAAACTCAAAGCCTTGTCTCCCGCACAGCGTCTCGAATTGGAGCGCCGTTTGAAAGAGAAGAACGGCGCCGCTACCAAACAAGAAAGTTCTCCCGAGGCTCCCGTTGAACCACTACGACAGTCACCAAACAAGATCGACTTCAGCCTCTTCTTCTTCTCCGGTGACGGTTCTGCAGAAGCAAGCGACAAATATCGTCTTGTGCTTGAAGGCGCAAAATTCGCTGATGGTCACGACTTCAAAGCTGTGTGGACACCCGAGCGTCATTTCCAGCCCTTTGGTGGTCTTTATCCCAACCCATCCGTTTTGAGCGCTGCTATCGCTGCTGTCACTAGGCGCATTCAAATTCGCGCCGGTAGTGTCGTGTTGCCGTTACACGATCCGGTTCGTATCGCTGAAGAATGGTCCATAGTCGACAACCTGTCAGGTGGACGAGTTGAGGTCTCGTTTGCTTCGGGTTGGCATCCCGCAGATTTCGCGCTCGCGCCGGATGCTTATGAAAGTCGCAAGGCCTTGATGTTTGCCGGCATCGAGACCGTCAAATGTCTTTGGTCTGGTCAATCGGTTTCGCGACGAAGTGTTGGTGATGAAGAAGTTCAGTTACACATCCTGCCACGACCTATTCAACCGGAGCTGCCCGTTTGGATTTCTATCGCGCGCAACCCAGACACGTGGATTCGTGCAGGAGAGATCGGGGCGCATGTGCTGACGGCGATAGTGAAACAACCGCTGGAGGAGTTGTCGAAAAAGATCCAACTGTATCGTGAGGCACGTGAGCGTTCAGGTTTCGATCCTGAATCAGGCAGGGTCGCGACCATGTTGCACACTTTTGTTGGTGACGATGAACAGAAGGTGAAAGCGATCGTGAAGCCTTCGTTGTGTGCATATTTTCGAGCGAACTTGAAGCAGCTCGAACTTCAAACCAGCACTTATGCTCGGAGTTCAAACGCTCGCGCGCCTGTAGAAGTTGAACGGATCACTGATGAAGATCTCGATAGTCTCGCCGAGCATGCCTTCGAACGTTACTACGATCAAAGTCTACTGTGCGGCACTCCGACGAAGTGCGCTCAACTCGTCGAACAACTCGCAAATGCCGGCGTTAACGAGATCGCCTGCCTGGTCGATTATGGTCCAAGTTTTTCCGATGTGATGGAGAGTCTTCGCCACCTCGATTTTCTGCGCGCACACTTCTCGGGATCGAAGAAGGCTTAACCACAAAGGGCACAAAGATCAGAAGATCTTGAGACTGACCTTCCGATTTTTATTACGCTTATGAGCAGTCTAAAAGAACGACTTGAAGCACTCTCGCCGCAACAGCGAATGCTCCTGGAAGCTCGTCTCAGGAATAAGAAGACAAAATCTGCGAAAATCGAGAAGCGAGAAAGTCCGGAGAACGGTCCACTCTCGCTGGACCAGGAAAGACTTTGGTTCCTGGCCCAACTTGATCCACAGAGTTTTGCCTACAACCTGAGCAATAGCTACAGGCTGGACGGTGAGTTCGATGTCGCAGTGTTGATGCGCACCATCAACGAAATTATTCGTCGCCACGAAACCCTGCGTACGTGGTTTCCTGCCGTCAACGGAATTCCCAAACAACACATAGCCGCGGAGCTGAACCTGCCAGTCCCGGTTTTTGATCTTCGCGACGTAGCCGAACCAGTTCTGGCTGAAACGTTGTTGTCGATTACGACGGACTTCACTCGTCTGCCTTTCGATCTGGCAGTTGGTCCACTGTTGCGTTTAGGGGTTGTTCGCCTTAACGACTCGCAATCGATCATGTTGCTCACCGTGCATCACATCGTGATCGATCGCTGGTCGTTCAGTTTGCTTTGGCGGGAGTTGACGGTTCTTTATGCGGCATTTTCAGCCGGTCAACCTTCGCCTCTGCCGGAGCTTAAGTTTCAGTTTGCCGACTACGCTGCCTGGCAACGCCGGCGCCTGACGGATGAGTTGCTAAACAAGCATCTCGATTTTTGGCGCGGGCAACTTGCGGGTAGTTCGTTAGTGCTTGAGGTCCCAACCGATCGATCACGTCCGGCAATTCAAACATTTAATGGTGCGCGCCTTTACTGGCATCCGGATGAAAACGTCTGGAACCAATTGAAATCTTTATGCCGCAGCGAAGGCGTGACTATGTTCATGATGGTTCTGGCCGCTTTCAATGTTTTGTTACTTCGTTACACCGGCCAGACCGACATCAACGTCGGCACACCTTTCGCGAATCGTGATCAGGTAGAGACCGAAGCGATGATTGGTTATCTCCTGAACATGATCGTGATTCGCGCGCGGCTCGAGGGCGATCCAACTTTCAAAGAGCTGTTGAAACAAGTTTGCCAGACCACGCTCGAAGTTTATCAGCACAGTGAAGTGCCATTCGGCCTCGTGGTCGAAACACTCCGGCCGGAGCGCGATCTAAGTCGCAATCCTTTGTTTCAAGTGGCGTACGTGCATGTCGACTCGGATGATTCGGTTGCGGCGCCGACTGAGATTTCGATCCACGGCGTACAGGTCGATGCTGGATCGTCGATCTTTGATCTCAGTTTGGGGCTGAGAAACACTCCGAATCTCGCAACGCTCATTCTCGAATACAACACGGATTTATTCGAACGCCGAACGATTGAGCGGATGGCCCGGCACTTTGACCGGTTGTTGGCAGGGATAGTTGCGAATGCGGGTGTGCGAGTGTGGGAACTGCCGTTGTTGAATGACGAAGAGCAGCGTTGGTTAAGAAGCGTCGGGAAAGGCGAAGTGTGGTCGTATGAATCTTCGCAGTTGGTCCATGAATTGTTTGAAGAACAGGCGGCGCGCCGTCCGAACGCGAGCGCGTTAGTGGATCGTGAGCGAGAGTTGAGTTATGGAGAACTGAACCGGCGCGCCAATCAATTGGCCCACTGCCTGCGAAGACAAGGCGTTGGGATTGAGTCGCGTGTTGGAGTGTTGTTGGAGCGCAAAGCCGAACTGGTGGTTGCGTTGTTGGCAGTACTGAAAACAGGAGCCGCCTACGTGCCGCTCGATCCGGGTTATCCGACCGAACGACTGCGGTTCATGGTTGAAGATGCCGGCGCCGAGGTGTTGCTGAGTGAAAGCGATTTTGAGTTAACGAGCGCGGTGAAGCAAATACGATTTGCTGAGGAGCAATGGGCTGCGGAGAGTGAAACAGATCTGGGAGTAACAATAGCTAGCGCCAACTTATCGCATGTGATCTACACCTCAGGCACAACCGGGCGACCGAAAGGCGTAATGATCACGCATGGCGCCACGAGAGAACTGATGCAATGGGTACGGGAAGCATATAGCGCTGAAGAGTTAGGTGGAATGTTGTTCTCAACGTCGGTCTGTTTCGACTTGTCAGTGTTTGAGATGTTTGCGCCGCTGGCGTGGGGTGGACGTGTAATTATCGCCGCGAATGCACTGGAGTTAGGTGAGGTGGTTGGAGTGCGAGTGGTGAACACAGTGCCGACGGCGATGAAAGAGTTACTACGGATGGAGGTTGATGTCACTGGCATGACAATCAACCTGGCTGGTGAAGCATTACCCGAGGAGTTGGTTGAACAACTGTATGAACGAGGCGCGCGACGAGTAGTAAACCTGTATGGACCAACGGAGGACACAACGTACTCAACGGGAGAAGAAGTTAAGGCTGGCGAAAGAGTGATGCTGGGACGAGCGCTGCCCAACGGTCGCACCTACGTGTTGGACGAGTGGTTACAGGAAGTACCGCAAGGAATCGTCGGCGAGTTGTATCTGGGCGGCGCAGGATTGGCGCGAGGCTATCTGGGCAGAAGTGAACTAACGGCAGAGCGCTTTGTGCCTGATCCATATAGCGAAGTTGCGGGCGAACGAATGTACCGGACGGGCGATCAGGTGAAGTACAACGGAGAAGGGAAGTTGGAATACCTGGGCCGCAGCGATCAGCAGGTGAAGCTGAGAGGCTACCGGATCGAGTTAGGGGAAGTGGAGACCGTCTTAAAAGGACACGAGCAGGTGCGAGAAGCAGTCGCTGTGGTTCGTGAAGGAGAAGATGGAGCAGCCGCGCGCTTAATTGCTTATGTAGTTGCGGAAGGTGAAACGGAAGTGAGTGGAGTTGAGTTAGGAAACTATCTGCGTGAGCGATTGCCGGAATACATGGCGCCGCTGCAATACGTGCTGTTGAAGGAGCTGCCGCAGACGGCGAATGGAAAAATCGATCGGAAGAGATTGCCGGAACCTGAACGCGAGGAGCGGCCTCGGGAAAGTGTGACTGGACCACGGAGTTGGGCGGAAGAAGTGTTATGCGAGATCTGGGCGGAAGTATTGCGATTGGAACAAGTAGGCGTAGACGAGAACTTCTTCCAGTTAGGTGGCGATTCGATTCTCTCAGTCCAGGTCGAGTCACGAGCGGCAAAGCGTGGGTTGCGCTTCACCACGCGGCAGGTATTTCAACATCAAACAATCGCCGGTCTCGCCGCCGCTGCGACGACTGTGAAATCTGCTTACGTCAGACCGGCTGAAAAGAGTGCGAAAGTTGATCCCGACGGCCTCACCCCGGCAGACTTTCCTCTAGCCCGGCTCACTCAAGAACAGTTGGACCGCCTCGTCGAAACCATCTCTGAGCAAGAAGCTGAAACAGACGCCTGACTTTTCTAATTTCAGGCGGGAACGCTGCAAGCGTTTTGTCTCGAAGCCCAGGGTTGAGCTTTGGCAACCTGGGTAAACCGTACACACCGTAGCGGTGGTCGATTATTCTCAGCAAACCCTAAACAAGCCAGCCTACCGAAAGGTGGTACTGACTCTGTGGCTACTTAGGTGCTGATTTATCCCTACATCTTGCAGCACTCGCACTGAGAGTGATAGTTTTACGACATGATCGACTCATCCCAAATCGCGAAGATGTCAGTAAGCGAACGCCTTCAGGTGATAGACGAACTTTGGGAGTCGCTCAATCGACATGACCACGAAATACCTTCACCAGAGTGGCATCAAGAAATTCTGGCTGATAGAAGAGCGCGTGCCCAAAGTGGAGAAGCAAAGTTTCTTACCCTGAGCGAACTCAGAGCGCGTCTGCGAAGCTCGGAACCATGAATGTCGTAATACTCGATGAGGCTGCTAACGACATCGAATTAGGTTCGGATTTTTATGAATCCTGCGCAGTCGGAGTTGGCGACTACTTCATAGATTCAATTCTTTCGGATCTTGACTCTTTAGTTCTTTTCGCTGGAATCCATCCGGTACATTTTGGCTTTCATCGGATGCTGTCAAAGCGATTTCCATTTGGCATCTACTATGAACTGGAAGAAGACGATGTAGCTTACGTTTACGCGATCCTGGATCTGCGGCGAAAACCTCTTTGGCTTAAAAGGCAGTTGCGAAGGAGAAAATAACGGCCGTCACTAACTTTCGGGATGGAGGCACAAGCTGTTAATGTCGCGTCCGAACCCTTGAATAATCAAAGTTCGATAGTACAATCTAGTCCCCTCAATGAGTACAAACCAGTTCCCCCTCGACAATCGAAGATCACAAAAGGGGGAACCACTTGGAAAATTTACTCCTTAATCGACTGCCGAACGATGAACATCGGCTGCTTGAGCCACACCTGCAACGCGTTCATCTTCATCGCGGAGAACCAGTCATCTCTCCTGACAAACCCATCGACTATATTTTCTTCCCCATCACTGCGTTGCTTTCGCTTATCACCGTACTCAGTGATGGTTCGATGATCGAGTCAGGGACCATCGGACGCGAAGGAATGTCGGGGATTCCCGTGTTGCTGGATGCCACGCAAACCACGATGGAGACGGTGACCCAGGTTCCCGGAGAAGCATTCAAGATCAAGGCCCGCGAACTCAAGGCCGCTTACCAAAAAGGCGGAAAGCTACAAAAGTTGCTCAACCGTTACATGCACACCGTGATGGTGCTTAGTTCTCAGTCTGCTGCCTGCAATGCGCGGCACGAACTCAGGCAGCGCTTCAGTCGTTGGATCCTGATGAGTAGCGACGGCGTTGGGTCCGATGAGGTTAGTTTGACTCAGGAATATCTTTCCGTGATGCTCGGTGTGCGACGCGCAGGAGTTACAGTGGCTGCCGGAGCGCTCCAGGCCGCAGGCGCGATCGAGTACGAACGCGGATCGATCAAAATACGCAATCGAGAGATTCTTGAGTGCGCGTCGTGCGAGTGTTACCAGCGAACAAAGGAAGAGTATCAACGACTATTTAACGATTGAGACTGGCGCGGTGCTTCGCAACCTCGTTGCTTCTAGCGGTTGACCAGTTTTTGAGCACCCTCACTGTATCGCTCTCCCTGCACTTGAAACTGCGAAGTCAGTCGATCGAGCTCAGCGAGATCGTCAGTGTTCAGCTCGACGTCGAGCGCGCCTATATTTTCTTCCAGCCGATGCAGCTTTGTTGTTCCCGGGATCGGAGCAATCCAGGGCTTTTGTGCTAACACCCAGGCTATAGCGAGTTGTGCGGGAGTGGCGCCTTTTTCTTTGGCGTAGTTGGTAAGTGCGTCAACCAGCGCCAGATTTGCCGAGCGCGCCTCCGCCGAAAAACGGGGTACAGTGTTACGAAAATCGGTGCCTTCGAATTTAGTATTTTCCTTAATTTGTCCGGTAAGGAAGCCTTTACCCAGTGGACTGAACGGTACAAAACCGATTCCTAACTCCTCAAGCACCGGTAAAATTTCTGCCTCGGGTTCTCGCCACCATAAGGAATATTCGCTCTGCAGCGCAGTGACTGGTTGCACGCTGTGCGCACGACGAATTACTTCCACTCCAGCTTCCGAAAGCCCGAAGTGCTTCACTTTTCCTTCCTGTATTAACTCCTTAACTGCACCTGCCACATCCTCAATTGGCACTTCCGGATCAACCCGGTGTTGATAAAACAGATCAATATGGTCAGTCTGAAGTCGTTTGAGAGCGGCTTCGGCAACTTCTTTGATCCGTTCCGGGCGGCTGTTGAGCGGAGGGTTTTGCTGCTGGTTTCCGTCGTTATCAATGTTGAATCCGAATTTAGTCGCAATTACAACTTGATCTCGAAAAGGCGCCAACGCCTCACCAACCAAATTTTCATTCTTAAAAGGACCGTATACTTCGGCGGTATCGAAAAAAGTGACTCCGCGTTCAACTGCCGAGCGGATTAGCGCGATACCGTCCGCCGGATCGACGGCTCGTCCGAGTCCGAAACTCATTCCCATGCAGCCAAGTCCAATCGCCGAAACCTCCAGACCGCTGTTTCCAAGTTTACGTTTCTGCATTATCTCGACTCCTATATTTGAATGCCTTTGCGATGATTGTGGTATCAAGCAATAAAATAACATCGAACCAACGACCTTACGAATAAGCCACGCAACGAAAACAATTTGTCTACACTTCAGGTGTTCCTCGAATGTGTGTTGTGGCTCACGGGGCGCTTCGACAGATGTTCCAAAGTCTAGAATAGTAGTCCAGAACTTGGACGGCGAAGGTGAGTGCCGCGTCTGCGATCTTCAATTGTCACAAAGTTTTGGAGGATTCGTAAATCACGGCCGCTATATCAAGGTGGTATGGATTTTGCACTGAGGCGTTAAATAATAATACGTTCTCTTCTTCGGAATCATCGAATTACGCAGGTGAAGTTAAGAGGCACTCAGCGAATGTGGGTCGTGTGCGGTGCGCTCTTGATTGCCTGTTTGCAGACTGTCCCATTAATGGATTCTGTAAGCGCTCGACCAATACCAAGTCAGGAAAAGGATCAACGCACTCCCGAGCAACAGAAGATTGACTCACAACTTCTCTACGCCCTTTATCAAATGCGTGGCGAGGCTGAAGCTAAGGGAGTCCCGACTGAACCCATTCCCCTGGAGAAGGATGCTAAAGGACGCGTGCTGGTCGACATTCGAGCGCCGGTCACAAAAAAAGTCCTGGCACGAATCGAAAAGCTCGGCGGTAATGTCGTAAGCAGTTCGGAAAGATACCAATCGATTATTGCTTACCTTCAACTTGGAAAAATCGAGTCCCTCGCCCGCTCAAAGGAAGTTAAGTTCATCGCACCTAAAGCTCAGTCGATGACGAACTAGTTTTTAAGTATTCATCACTCTCGATAAGGACCGCCTTTGTTCTTATCACGACTATAACAACTCCACCCGAGAACTTTCTTTACTGTTCCGGGCTATCACTGATCTAGTTAGGCTATCGTCTCGACCAACCAAGTAGAGGTTAAAGGAGTCTCAGATGAATAAAAACCGTCCCCTTCGTTCTTCGGATTTTCAAAACCGGCGAAAGCGGCGAAATCATAATCGCGCTCTCGTCTTTTCCCTGCTAGTGGTGATGTTGACGCTTGCCGTCGTGGCAAGTGGCGCACTTTTTTCCAATGGAATTCGAAAAGCTACAGCATCGCAGGCCCTTGACGACATCAGTCCCGAAGCGTTGGCCCAAATCGACGCTTTGATTCGGGAGAAAGAGTCACGCACGGGCGCACAGACCAAAATTGATTCACAATTGATTTATCAAACGAAGATTGATCGCGGACAGATGGTCGCTGACAGTGTCTCGACGCTTCAGACCGATGTGGTCGTTGACAATCAGGGTCGCACCACGGTCGACATTACTGCGGTGGTCACGAATGAAGTAGTGGCCGCACTGCAGGCCCATGGCGCAGAAATTATTTCAGCCAGGAACAACAGCATCCGGGCGATTGTTCCCCTGGACAGCATTGAAACCATCGCCGCCATGAACGACGTGAAGTTCGTGCAGCCAAAGCAGGAAGCGATGACTGCGACCGAGAACGTGCCGATGGCGGACGACAAACATAACGCTCCTGCTCCAGCCTACAACCTCAATCCGGGTTTCGGCGATCGTGCAGCAAGAGTGCAGTCGTTCCTTTCGAACGCTCTGCAGGGTGGAGGCTCTCAAACTAACGTTACTGGAAGTCTGGCGCCGACTGGCGTTGGCAGCCGCAGTTCGGAGGGCGACGTCACCCACCGGGCAAACGTTGCGAGAGGCGTGTTCCACATCGACGGCACCGGTATCAAGATCGGCGTGATGTCGAATGGTGTTGCCAGTTTGGCTCAGAGCCAGGCGACGGGTGATCTTGGCGCCGTAACGGTGCTTCCGGGTCAGGGAGGAACTGGAGACGAAGGCACCGCGATGCTCGAGATCGTTCACGATCTAGCTCCTGGCGCTCAACTCTATTTCGCCACTGCGAACACGAGCATCACTTCGTTCGCACAGAACATTCGCGACCTTCGCACAGCCGGTTGCGACATCATCGTTGACGACGTTTTCTACTACGTTGAGACGCCTTTCCAGGATGGGCAGCTCACTCCATCAAACACCAATGGTGGCGTAGTCATTCAAGCAGTCAACGATGTAACAGCCGATGGCGCAATGTATTTCTCATCAGCCGGAAATTCCGGAAACCTGACGCAGAACACTGCGGGTGTTTGGGAAGGTGATTTCGTTGACGGTGGCGCTGCCGCGGCCCCATTGCCATCGCCTTCTCCGGCTTCGAGACTGCACAGTTTCGGCGCCCAAAACTTCGATTTACTGTCCGTTGCGAATACGGCCGCGCCGATCAGTCTCTACTGGTCAGATCCGCTTGGCGCATCTGCCAACGATTACGATCTGTTCCGCTTGAACTCGACTGGAACGACCGTCCAGGCAAGTTCAACCAACATTCAAAGTGGAACTCAGGATCCGTATGAGCAAGTAACCCAGGCTGCCGGCTCGCGAATCGTGATCGTAAAGAAGGCCTCGGCGGCAAGCAGGTTCCTGCATCTCAACGCCAACCGCGGTCAATTTTCGATTCGCACCAACGGACAAACTCATGGTCACGCCCATGCCGCTGCTGCTTACAGTGTGGCTGCGACTCCGGCGGTTGGACCATTCCCGAGTCCATTTAGTTCGGCGAATACGACCGAAACATTCTCGTCTGATGGACCACGTCGAATTTTCTTCCAGCCTGATGGCACACCCTACACTCCGGGCAACGTCTCGTCGACAGGCGGAATAGTTCGACAGAAACCGGACATCACTGCTGCTGACGGCGTTCAGGTAACTGGCGTCGGCGGTTTCGGTAGTCCGTTCTTCGGAACATCTGCGGCGGCGCCACATGCAGCCGCGATCGCCGGTTTGATTAAGTCGGCGAATCCTTCGTTTACCCCGGCGCAGATACGCACGGCTTTAACAAGTACGGCGATCGACATCATGGCGCCGGGCACTGATGCAGTTTCCGGCGCGGGCATCATCGACGCTTTCGCCGCTACTCAATCACTCGGTGTTCCTGGAACTGCATTCCTCCAGGCGACCAACATCACTGCGTTGGAGAATCCGGGCAATGGCAATGGCGTTCTTGATGCAGGTGAAAATGCAACGATGACTGTCCAGTTGCGCAATGACGGTGTAAATGCCGCGACTGCGATTTCGGCGACGCTGACGTCATCAACCCCGGGTGTCACAATTACCCAGGGGACTTCAGCCTATCCGGACCTGGCAGTAGGCGCTACCGGAACGAATACCACCCCATTCGAGTTTTCGATTGCCGGGTTCGTTCAGTGTCCAACTACTTTGAACTTCTCACTGACGTTGAACTACGCAGGTGGTCCATCTCAGGTGGTGAACTTCTCAGTAGTGTCAGGACCTCCGTCAACGGTTATTTCATCAACGCTTGATACCACAGCGCCGACCTCGGGAGCAGGCTATACCGGAACCACCGGTGTGGAAACGATTCGTCACTTCCGCGACGGTATTGCCAGTGCGTGTGGTTCTGCGAAAGCATTCCCAGGCACCAGCACTGCTGGAAATCACCAGTACGACGCTTATACCTTCCAAACATGTCCTAACAGTGGACCGACCTGCGTTACGGTTACGCTCACTGCGGCCAATGGACCTAATCTGTTTAGCGCTGCTTACAGTGGTACTTACAACCCGGCAAACCAGGCACTTGGCTATCTGGCTGACGCCGGCGGTAGCAACACCACGGTAAGCTACTCATTCAATTTACCCGCCGGTGCGCAGACCTTCACCGTTATGGTTGAAGATGTGCCTGTCGGAGCAGCAAGCAACAGCCCGTACACGTTGTCGGTCGCCGGCGCGTGTGTAAGCTCTGCCTGCCCAACAGTTCCAGTGTTGGCCGCGAACGGCGCGACGCTTTCGCAAGAGAGTTGTCCAGCCTTCAATAGCGCAGTGGATCCGGGTGAACGCGTTTCGATGAACCTTAAGGTCATCAACAATGGAAACACGGCAACCTCGAATCTAGTCGGCACTCTGCAATCAAGCGCAAACGTGATTGCCCCGAGTGGTCCAACAAGCTTTGGGTCTATCGCCGGTGGCGGAGGTTCTGCTGGTCGAGACTTCTCGTTCACGGCGTTAGGTAATTGCGGCGACCTGGTAACTCTTGCCTTAAAACTGCAAGACGGCGCAGTCGACTTCGGAACGGTCTTCTATACTTTCCGTCTCGGCGCCGCTACTCCAGGCACACCATTGTCAGAGAACTTCGATACGGTGACAGCACCGGCTCTACCGGGCGGTTGGTCATCGACGGGTTCAGGATCTGAACCTGCATGGGTAACTTCGACCACGAATCCATCGAGTGCGCCTAATGCGGCTTTTGCTCCAAATATGGCGACGCAAGGTGTGACTGACCTGGTAAGCCCAAGCATTCATATCAATGGACAGCCGGCCCAGGTGAGTTTCAAGAACGCCTTCAACACTGAAAGCGGATTTGATGGTGGTGTTCTTGAGATCAGCATCAATGGTGGTGCGTATCAGGACATCCTTGCTGCAGGTGGAAGTTTTGTTTCCGGAGGTTATACGGGAACGTTGGCAACCGGAACACTAAATCCGCTGACTGGAAGAGCTGCCTGGACAGGATTGTCAGGTGGCACGACAGCTACACCGGCTTACATTAATTCGGTGGTCAATCTACCGGCCGCAGCAGTGGGCCAGAACATTCAACTGAAGTGGCGCATGAGTTCGGATGAACTCGTAGCTGCAACAGGTACTCTGCCTGGTCAACGTATCGACAACGTTGTGGTTAACGACACCAGTTACGCCTGCACGACTCCGTGCGGAAGCGCGAACGTCGTTGTTAACGCGACATTGAACCGAACCAGCTCCAGCACTGTTGTTGCCAACATCAGCATCCAGAACATCGGAGCTGTGACCGCCAACAACGTGATGCTCAGCAACGCCAAGCTTGGTGCGACAAACGGAACGCCGTTGCCGCAGTCAGGCGGAAATCTGGCGCCTGGAGCAACATTCAACACGACAGTTACCTTTACTAATTCCACACCGGGAGCGGCTTCCACCCTTGTAGTAGGCGGAACGTACACCGGAGGAAGCTTTAGTACTACAAAACGCGTCACCATCCCGTGACAGGAAGAACAGAAAGGAGGCAAACCCCTATGAAGACAAAACAGCTGATATTGAGCGCATTGGCGGTGGCCCTGCTGGCAATTTTGCCGGCAGTGGCCCAGGCCGATCCGGTGACTTTAACTCTGCCGAGTTCGGTGTCTGTGACAGCAGGCAGCAGCATTACAGTCATTGGCACATTGACCAATGCCGGTTCTCCAGACTTCAACATAAGCTCGTGGTCGATCAACCTGAGCAATCCGTTGTTGACGTTTGACGACACGGCTTTCCTGAGCTCACCGTTTGTGTTGGGATCAGGAGACTCTTATGGACCAGTGGCATTTTTCGATGTAATCGCAGGTTCGTCACTGGCTCCAGGCACATACCTTGGAACGTTTACGGTGTTCGACGATGTCTTACAACGAAGCGTGACCTCGACTTTCCAGGTGCAGGTACAAGCAGCAGCAGTTCCTGAACCAGTTTCGCTAGTTCTGCTGGGGAGTGGGCTGGGAGGCCTATACCTGAAGCGACGTCGCAAACGTAAACAAGAAGGGAATGTGTGAGGAAAACACTTCCTTGAGCAGATTCTCTCTCGTCACGGGAAGAGGTGCTTAAAAGAACCGGACGGTGCTAAACACACCGTCCGGATTTTTTTGCGCTAATAAGATCCTGTTCTTGTGAATTGGTAAATCTCAGAATCGGCTCCGCCGCCCGATGTGAGGCATGGCTCTGCCTTGCCGTGAGCTTCCCCTCAAAATTCAGGGCTGCGCCCTCTTGTTGCTAAGAGATCAAAAGCTAAGAAAGAAATGAGGGCGCAGCCCTGATCTTTGTAAGTCTGGTTACGGCAAGGCAGAGCCATGCCTCACATCAGGCGGCATAGCCGATTCTTCACTCTTATCCATCCAGTCCTTGTCCGTTGCAAACCTGACCTGCTAGAATCCTTCGCACTTGCAAGAAACCTAGCATCTACCTCGTTACTTACTACAGTCGTTTCCTGAAGGCGTCCTAAAAGGGACAACAATCTAAACTTTCGTTTATGAAAAAGAGAGCTAATCTAAAGCTCATTATCTTCTTCACCCTTCTTACGTCTGCGCTTACGGCTACCGTGATCGTCACGTGGGAAAAGGTTTTGCGCCCGCCCTTTTACGGTTGGGTGGAGAGGAACTATGCCGGCAACGAAAACATCGATGTGCGCTGGAAAATTGAACAGCGCGTAGAACATTTTTTCATCTCGATGACGGTCGACGTCGTCGTGGTCAGCATTCTGCTCGCAATTGTCGATCGCCAGCAGCGACGTCTCACCGAAAGTGAACAACGGTATCGCGCACTTTTCGAACACGCTAATGATGGTATTGCTGTCGTCCATGCAGCCGACTTCAAACTAATTGAGGCCAACAGCAAATTTGGCGAAATTCTCGGCAGCGACGCACGCGCGCTCACCGGACGTGATGTGCGCGATCTGCTACGACCACAAGTATTAACCGGCAACCGCAACGGCCATTCGCTTAGTATCGCGAGTCTCTTTGCCGAGAGCGAAGCGGACGAAGTCGAACTAATGCTGGGGACGACGCCAAACGAGTCGCGTTTCGTGGGCGTCTCATTCAACACAATTACTGCCAACGAAGAGCGATTGATAATTCTGCTCGTGCGCGACCTCTCAACGCGCAAACGCCTCGAAGAAGAGCGGCAGGAAATGCAACGACAGCTTTACCAGTCAGCTAAGTTAGCTTCACTGGGAGAACTCTCTGCCGGCGTTGCTCATGAGATCAATAATCCCCTGAACGGAGTCATCAACTTCGCACAACTACTTAAGGACGAGCCTACATCGCGGACAGCATTTGAGCGCCAGATGATCGACGGCATCATTGCCGAAGGTGGTCGTATCGCCGAGATTGTTCGCGGACTGTTGACCTTTGCCCGCCACGACGAGAATGAACCGCGAAACATCCAGCTTGATGAATTGATTAGTACCTCGATAGCGCTTTTTGGCAGACAACTCGAGAAAGACGGAGTCCGCATTGAGATCGATCTCGCGCCCGATCTTCCGCGAGTGCGGGCTGATGCATCACGGCTGCGGCAAGTAGTTGTCAACATGGTCAGCAATGCACATCAGGCGTTGAAGTCCAAGAACTCAGTGTCCGGTGAGGAAAAAATATTTCGCATTGCAGCCCGTCGCGGCGAAAGCGCAAACGATAACAACGGCGCGATAGCACAGATTGACTTTTACGATAATGGCGTTGGTATTCGACGCGAAGACCTGCCGCGAGTTTTTGATCCTTTCTTTACCACCCGTCGCGAAACAGGCGGCACCGGCCTGGGACTCTCCATCAGTTTTGGCATCATCCGTAACGAAGGTGGAACGCTGAACGTGGAAAGCGAGCAGGGTCGTTACACGCGCTTCCGCGTCGAATTGCCAGCGGTCGAGCAAGGGAAACCGACGCATGTTTAGGATTCTGCTGGTAGACGACGAACCGAGTATCCGCCTGACAATGACGGAGTTCCTGAGACGATCCGGCTATGCGGTGGCCGTCGCCGCAGACTACGAAAGCGCTGCCCTGCTGGGCAATCCGAGTTTTGACGTCGCCGTCGTAGATATTAATTTGCCAGGTCGCAGCGGTATCGAACTCCTGCGCAAGATCAACCGCGGCGAGCCTTATGTTCCCGTGATCATGATGACGGGCGAACCGAACCTTTCGGCAATTCCCGAGATAGTGCGGGCCGGAGCTTATGACTTTATCGCTAAACCGGTCGTCAAAGACGCGCTATTGAAAGCGGTCGAACGGGCAGTGGAAAAAAAACGGCTAAGTGATGAGAAGGAGCGACTCGAAGCCGAAATCAAACAGCATGCGGAGGAGTTGGAGTCGCGAATTGCGCAACGCACCGCGGAACTCGTCGAGGCCCATGATCGGTTAGCACACACTGAAAAGATCGCGTCCCTGGGTCGAATCTCTGCCCAGGTGGCCCACGAAGTCCGAAACCCACTCGCCGGATTGTTGCTCTATTCCGTTCACCTTAAAGACAAGGTGTCGGACAAATTTCCGGCCAGCGAAGTTAAGGTGATCGATAAGATCATCGACACGATCAATCAACTAACGAAGACGACTGAGCAAATTCTTAACTTTGCGCGTCCCGTCCAACTGACTCGCCGCCACATTGTTCTCAATAATGTAATTCGCGATGTCTTGCCGCTGCTGAAATCGCAACTGTCAGAGAGTGGTATCGAGGTAAATCTCGATCTGGGCGGAGCGACGCAGGAGGGAATGTTTGATGAAGCTTCGCTGCGCGCGGCGCTGCTCAACCTTATGCTCAATGCGGTACAGGCCATGCCTAACGGTGGTCAGTTGAATGTGACTTGCCGGACTGTTGACGCGACCCTTTGCCTGGTGATTAGCGACACGGGTGCGGGCATGAGTGAAGAACAACTGGCCCGCATCTTTGAACCCTTTAACTCTACCAAGAGCCGTGGCCTCGGACTGGGAATGCCTTATGCATGCAAAGTCGTGGAGGAACACGGCGGCAAAATTACGGTCAAGAGTAAGTTGGGGGAAGGGACGAGCGTCAGAATCGAGTTACCAGTTGGTCCCGAACCGCAAGGCTTTGGTCCAATTGTCAGGGATGAAGTTACACACATTTCAGACGCGAGCGGCAACAAGCATATTTAGCCTCGCAGTCGGGTTACTCTCCGACAACTACAAGCTAGTGGAGCAAATTTTTGAAGTCTGACTCAACATACAGTGTGTTGGTGGTTGACGATGAAGAAAGCGTGACTGGCGCGCTGGAGATCGTGCTTGAAGATGCCGGTTACGAAGTCTTAACGGCGCATAGTATCGCCAGTGCTACGAGGCTTTTAAATGGACGCTACTTCGATCTAATCATCACCGATTTTCGTTTGTCGGATGCCACCGGAATTGATCTGTTGGCCCAGATCAAACGAGACAGTCCCGACACCGAAGTAATTTTGATGAGTGCGTACGGTTCGCTTGATATCACCATCGAAGCGATCAAGCGCGGCGCGTTTTACTATCTGGAGAAGCCTTACGCGCCGGATAGTGTGCTCACGCTTATCAAACGCGCGCTTCAGTTTGCGGCGATGCGGCGCGAGAACCAAAGTTTAAAGCGCACCCTCGCCGGCGAAAGCGAAGCCTTTGGAATGGTTGGACGCGATCCACGGATGCGTCAGATCAATGAAACCATACGAACTGCAGCTCCGTCAGATGCCTCGGTCCTGATTGAAGGTGAGAGCGGTACCGGCAAGGAATTGATCGCGACTGCCTTGCACACTCAAAGCCAGCGCGCTTCGAATCCATTCATCAGAATAAACTGCGCGGCGATTCCGCACGAACTTATCGAATCCGAATTATTTGGTTACAAAAGAGGCGCGTTTACGGGCGCCGATCGCGACAAGCGAGGACTAATCGAAGCGGCTCATGGTGGAACACTACTGCTCGATGAAATCGCAGAAATGCCTTTGCACCTGCAAACGCGATTGTTACGTGTATTGCAGGAGCGTCGCATCCGCCGCCTGGGAGATGAACAGGAGATCGCCGTTGATTTTCGGCTGCTGTCTGCGACCAATCGCGATACGTCGCAGCTTTTGACCGAAGGCTTGTTGCGGAAAGATCTTTACTTCCGCATCAGCACAATCAAGATCAAAGTACCACCGTTACGAGAACGCATCGACGACGTCCCGCTCCTTGCCAAGCGCTTTCTCGAACGATACGCGCGGCAATACGACAAAAACATTCGTGAAATCTCGAGTGAAACAGTAGCGTTGCTCACCACCTACGACTGGCCAGGAAACATTCGCGAATTGGAGAGCGCTATCGAACGCGCGGTGTTGTTTTGTCAGGGCGCTTCTTTGCTTCCTGACTGTCTGCCGGAAAGTCTGCAAGCTTCGCCACCCGGTTACCGGATCGTGGTCCCTTCGTATCTATCGATGGAAGAGATCGAGCGGGAAGCGATCATGCAGACACTGGAACGTACGAGAGGTAACGTGAAGAAGAGCGCCGAGATCCTGCAGTATCCACGTCCGACTTTCTATCGGAAGCTCAAAAAGTTTGGAATTAAGATCGACAGAGAATGAATTGTTCTTCGAACACGCCGAAATAAAACATTGAGGCACTTACTCGATGGGGGCGACCGAGACGGACGCGCTCCGACAGAAGAGCGTCCGCGTGTTAATCACAGTCTCTCCTAATTACGGCAATAGGATCCTGGCTTTCAGCGAACGCTCCTCTGTCGGAGCGCGCCCGTCCCGGTCGCCCACTTCGAATAAACGACTCCGGATGTGCTTCTGACTCAAAATGAGAATACTGTTCCTGCAACTATTCTTAAATATCCTTCGAGTCGCAACCTAATAAGATGATTGTCGCTTCAAGTTGTGAATCTCTTACAGTCACTGATTCATCCTGAACCGATCAATCCCTCCCGATGTCTCACCCTGAAACACCCGGCTATCTATACCAACCACCTCTATTTTCTCAAGACGAAATCAACCTGCCAAAAGAACAGCGATCAGACCTCCTAGTGCTTCCGTCCGCATGAGATCGCGTGTTAGGCACAAGCCTTGCTCTTTTACTGCTCGTTGCCTTGCAAGTCCCATAACTTCTGTTTGAAGCATCAATTGCGCTTGCGTTCGTAGTCATCCAAAAAACTGCTGCGAAGCTCCCAGGTAAGGCAAGCAAAACTAGTCAATCACTGCAGCCACCGCTGCTCAGTTCAAGTTAACCGCCGGGCTTTTCATCGCTCTGCGCCGGAGTTCCAGAGTCATATAAACATTAATCCCCGGACACAGCCCCTCAGTTTGGTGTTGTGTCTTCCCTACAAACATAAGGAGGCACGCCCCGATGGCGAACATCTCAAAGAGAAATCGGAAACTGGAGAAAGAAAATTACGATGCTCAAAAGAACAGGCGAGAAATAATCGCCGCGCAATTGAGCAGACGCGACATGGTAAAGATGGGTTTACTTACCAGCGCTGGCTTGCTCATTGCTCAAAAAGGACTTAGCGCCCGTGCACTCAACAGCGCTAATCTCTTCTATTCCGGCGGCGGCGGATTACTGCCGAACGCTCCTCCAAGTCCCCCGACTTCATCTTTTACCATGCCTTTTACGAGGTTGAATGTAAAACAACCCGTTGCGGCGCTAACTCCCACTCCGACGATTGCTCCTAACACCGCTGCCGGTGAAGGACGCACGATTCCGCATCAGGCTTTCACTCAATTCCCACCGCAAAAGTTCTACGAAATCACCCAGGCGCAGGGCGCAATCAATGTGCATACACAATTGCCGTTGCAGCCAATGTGGTGTTTCGATGGACAGGTTCCTGGTCCAGTTTACATCGCCCGTTATGGCGAACCGATCCTGGTCCGTAATCACAATAACCTGCCCGCCAATAACGGCGGCTTCGGTAAAAATCAGGTGACGACCCACTTGCACAACGGCCACACGCCGTCTGAAAGTGACGGTTTCCCCTGCTACTTTTTCAACAGTGGACAGTTTTACGATCACCACTACCCGAACGTCTACGCTGGTGTGAATTCAACGCACATTGCGCAGGGTGGCGACGTCAACGAAGCGATGAGCACGCTCTGGTATCACGACCACATGCTCGATTTCACTTCGCAGAACGTCTACAAGGGTTTGGCCGGAATGTACCTGCTGTACAACGAGTTCGATACTGGAGATGAAACCACCGGGTTCCACCTGCCGAGTTTCGGCGACGGCATTAGTGACGATAGTAACTTCGATATTCCGATGGCTTTCAGCGACATGATCTTCGATCAGCACACGGGGCTGCAGGTCATGGACACGTTCAATTTTGACGGCGTTCTCGGTGACAAGTTCCTCGTTAACGGCCACATCGATCCGGTGATGCACGTGCATCCGCGCCGCTATCGTTTCCGCTGGCTGGACGTTGGACCATCACGCTTTTACCAGTTCTTCCTTACCGACCCGACCAATCTGAACGCGCATAACATGTTCTATCAGATTTCGGTCGACGGTAACCTGATGCCGAACCCGGTTCAGGTCGAAAGTGTGCGACTGGGCGTGGCCGAGCGAGCGGACGTGATCATCGACTTCTCGCAATATGCCGGCAAGACGCTCTACATCGAAAACCGCCTGGAACAAACTGACGGACGTGGACCAACTGGCAACGTTCTGGCAGCAAACCAGGGACATAAGACACTGAAGATCATTGTAGATCTGCCGCCGATCGCCGATAACAGTGTCAATCCGGCGACCAATCCGCACTTCTATAATTTACCTGAGAAGACCGCCGCGCCGCGTATCATTCGGAACTTCAATTTCGAAAGAAACAACGGTATGTGGTCCATCAACGGCAAGTTTATGGATTGCGACGAAACGCGCGTGCAGATAACCCAGAACTCCATCGAGCAGTGGAACATCAATAACAACTCTGGTGGCTGGGAGCATCCGGTCCACGTCCACTTCGAAGAGTTCCAGTATTTGAAGATCAATGGACAGCCGCCGTCAAACAGTCCACTCGTAACTGTCGGACGTCGCGACGTGATTCGACTCGAACACAATATGTCCACGCAGTGTCGCTGGCGCTTCCGCGACTTCCAGGGCAAGTATCCGATGCACTGTCATAACGTGGTCCACGAAGATCACGCGATGATGTTGGTTTGGGAAATCATGCCGCCGGGCGTGCCGGGAAATAACACGACCACTCCCTAGTTTGAAGCCCGGCCGGCGCCATGGATGCGCGCCGGCCTAATCTGAAAGGAGACGCACATGTCAGGTTTAAACAGACGAACTTTGCTGGGAATCCTGGGAGCGGCCCCCTTAGCTGGAGGGCTTCTCAAGGAAGTATCGGCACAGGTAATAACGGGGACCCCTCAACTCATAGCGGCGAGCAAGTCGTCACGTGAATTGATGGCAGAGCGTAATTTTCCAAACGTAACGCTCATGACCCATGAAAATAAAAAGGTGAAGTTCTATGACGATCTCATCAAAAACAAGATCGTGATCTTCAACTTTATGTACGCCCAGTGCGAAGGCATTTGCCCGGGCATCATGATGAATTTGGTCCAGGTAAAGAAACTTCTTGGTTCACGGGTAGGCAAGGACATTTTTATGTATTCCATTACCCTCAAACCGGAACAGGACGGACCAAAGCAACTGAAGGAATACGCCCAAATGCATAATGCAGGACCGGGTTGGACTTTCCTGACCGGATCCCCGGCAGACATCGAAAAGCTGCGACGCGCCCAGGGGTTCACTAATCCGGATCCAGTATTGGACGCGGACAAGTCGCAACACACCGGTATGATCCGGTTTGGCAACGAGCCGATGCAGTGGTGGGCCGGTTGTCCCGGGATGGCCCGGCCAAAATTCATCGTGAAGGAAATCGGTCTGGTGCTCGGAAATAATGCCTGGCCGAAAGACACACCACCGGTCGCTGGTTAAGCCAACTAAAGGAGGACGAAAAATGAAGAAGAAAACTTTAAGTCAAAAAGTCGTATCGAGCGCCCTGCTTTTGGTGGCAGCGACGTTATTGGCGCCGTCGGTCTTGTTCTCTCAGACAAGCCAGGTAGCTACTCAGAAACCGAGTCCGGCGCCAATCAGCACGGTTGATCAGATTGGCGTGGGGGACAATCCGACCGGGATTGCTTTCGATGGTTCGAGTATCTGGGTGACAAACCAATCCAGCAACACGGTCTCAAACATTGCTCTAAATGGCACTGTCCTCAATAGCTACAACGTGGGCCATAATCCCACTGGCGTCGCTTCTGATGGCACTTACATTTGGGTGGCCAATACTGCTGACAATACCGTTTCGAAGCTAACGCGAGATGGCGTAGTAGGCACGTTTGAAGTCGGCGATGGACCACTCGCAGTGCTCGTAGCTGCTGGTGGTGTTTGGGTAACTAACTCGCGTGCCGGCACGGTAACTAAGCTGGCGAGCAGTGGTAAACCGATTGGTACTTACACCGTCGGAACTCGTCCAGTCGGTCTTGCCTCAGATGGAACCAACGTCTGGGTAACAAACAACAAGAGCGATTCGGTTACGAAACTTTCGGCTGCTGGTACGGTGCTGGGAACCTACACCGTCGGCGATGGTCCATTCGGTATCGCTTATGACGGTACCAATATCTGGGTCACCAACTTTTTCGGCGGCACGGCGATGAGGTTAAACGTTAGCGATGGGTCCATCGTGAGTACTTTGAAGGTGGGCGACGGCGCGGCGGGTATTGCCGTAAACCGTGGTTATGTACTGATCGTCAACAATGGTTCAAACACCTTGATGACCTTTTCAACAACCGGAGCATTACTCGCGACCAGCACTGTTGGTCGCAGTCCCTATGCGGTTGTTTCGGACGGAAGCGGCTACTGGGTAACAAACTCGGGCAGCAATACCGTCTCGCGGCGGTAATCGTAAATAGTGAATCGTGAATGGTGAATAGTTATAGGAACGCGCCATTCACGATTTACGAATAGGACCGCAGGCGTCCTCGCCTGCCGTTGTCGATTCAAAGGGTGAATAGTAAATAGTGAATAGTAAATAGTGAATAGTGAATAGTGAATCGCAAGAAGAACACCATTTACGATTCACGATTCACCATTCACCCAAAAAACAAAAGACGCGGTCGTTGTTTAGTTTGGCGACTATGCGACCGCGCCTTCCTTTGACCTAAATCGAGACCACACGCTGGTGGGGCTCCGAGAGGCCGTTATGTCGACAATGGTCGAAGCCGTTGTCGTGCCGAGTATAGCAAACGCCTGCCGGAAACCCTCCTTTAACCTTAAGAAAAAAACAAGCGGGACAACGCTGGCCCCTGGTCTTCAACTGCAGGTCAAAGAGTCAGCACCACCTCGCGGTCGCGGGTGGGTTGTCTTGAGTAAGAACGCGCTTAGGCTGTACGACCCACCCGCTACCGAGGTGGTACTGACCTTAAGTTTGTCCACCCAAAGATCGGATTTCAAAAGGAGACTTCACGAATGAAGAGCCCAGTCAAAAATCAATTTATTGCCGCCACGACGCGGACACTCAGTATCCTGAAAAACAAAACTCGTAGCGCCAGCGTCATGTTGCTGCTTGGTTTAGTTTGCTTCCTGTTATTGACGGCCGGCGTGGTCCAGGCCCAAACAGCGACTGCAGCGCCAATTGTAGGCGAGATCGAACGTCTTACAATTACTGACGCCAAGGACGTATGGTCTGCCGGCGTCGTCGTTGTAGGCGGACAAAACATCATTATTCCGCGCAATCTGCTGATGGACTTACCGGCCAACCGGCTGACGCTCCAACAGGCATTCACTCAAGCGCCCGCAGCCTGCGTGGCTCGCGCGGAAAGCGGACTTGCCAAAGCAGACTTCTGCAATACGAATAAGACGGGCGCCCATATCACCATTCACGCCAATCGAACGAGCGCCGGTAACGTTATCGCCGGCGATATCTTTATCGAAAAGGGAACAGAGACGGTGAAAGGTGTCGTCACCTACATCAATTACACGGATGGCTACTTTCGTCTCAACGGCATTACAAATAACGCAACGACGGGGGTGATGGTCCGGCTCAACGATCCTTCGAGTCGTCATTCTGTTCAGCAGGGACTCGGTTGTGTTGCGGGTACTTTAAACTGCAGTCCCGATACACGGTTCGGTCTAGATAAAGACAATTACACAAACACGTTCTCGACCGGCGTTCCGAGTTGTTTGCCGAGCACGGTGCTGCGCTCGTTTGTCGATACGATTGATATCGATGGAGACGGAAACAAAACCGAAACGCTTACGACGCAGAGCACTGCTACCGGAACCGGAGATCTTCTTTGCCCGTCTACGAATCGCACGGCCAATCGTATCGTTGCCGACTCGCGCCGTTTTGCGCCGATCCAGGTTGGTGACACGGTTGAAGCCGAAGGCAACTTCGAAGTTGTAAACGGTGTGCGGTTCGTTTCGGCGCACACGACGAAAGTTAACCTTTCACTCGCGACCAGAAACGTTGCCGGCCAACCCGACTATGTGCTCCCAGATGAAGTCGGCATCGACGCTCCCGGTTTTCAAAACGTGCGCGCTCGTACGCTCTTCATCGGCTTCGCCAGTTTAAATACCGACGTCATGATCTGGTCGCTTCATTACGATCCGCTGCTTAACCAGGCCCATGAATTTCCGCTCGCAACTGTGGTCGGTTGCGACAACGCGGCCGGCGCTGGCACATGCGGTCAGAACGGGCTTGCGGCTGGCGTTGATGGAAACATCTGGAAGATTCGTCACGACGTTGACTTCGAAGATCCCGCAACTTCCGCGCGTCTCGATCCTTGCGCGCACTTGCGAGCCGATCCTCGCTTCGCCGCTTCGAACCCGTGTCCAAATGGAAACAGCTTTGCCGAACAGTTCGCCATCATCAGTCCGGTGCCACATGAAATTATGAGTCGGACCGGACGCAAGGTTGCTGATACCGCCGGAACACTCAAGACGATCGACATTCGTGGCGCTGCTGCCACCAACGGCGAATATTTAACCCCGCTTGGCCTCGGCCTCGGCGGAATCGTTGCGCCTGAGTTCATCGAGATCGATCTCAACGCACTCCAGACTCCGTTCAGTTTCAGCGGTATTCCGTGGAACCTCGATCGCAGACTCAGCCCCGGTGGCTGCTCTGGTCCATGCGAGACGACTCCACAACCGCTCTCGCCGTTTCCATTTGAAATCATCGATCCACGAACGCAGTCTACTCTGCCGACTGGTCCATACAACGATCCGACGTTTACCGCCAGCACGTTATCGAACGCTGCCAACCGCGTTCTTTCCTTCGTTGATCCCAAGTTGCAGAAATTCGACGGCGACAACACAGTGCTTGCGTGGCCACCGGTGAATCCGGCGTTGCAGCCGATAACTCCGACCAATTCTTATGTGGTCCCAACGGTCTGCGATGCGACTGTGCCAACCACACCAACAAATCTCACCGCTGTAGCAGCGAGCCCGACCACGATCAATCTCTCGTGGACGGCTTCGACCGACAACATCGGTGTGACGAACTATCTCGTCTATCGTGACGCGCAACCGGCGCCTGTCGCTTCGGTCCCGAGCACAACTTTCTCCGACACTGGAAACGCGCCGTTGACAACTCATACCTATCGAGTAGTCGCCAGCGACGCGGCTGGAAATCTTTCCGGTTTGTCCAACACTGCCGGCGCCACTACGCCCGCTGACACTACACCCCCGACCGTCCCGAGTAATCTTGCGGCGGTGGCTGCGGGTTCATTTACGATCAACCTGTCGTGGACAGCGTCTACTGACAATGTCGCCGTCTCTGGTTACCAGGTCTTCCGCGACGGTGGTGCAACTCCGATTGCTACAGTTTCCGGCACGACCTTCTCTGACACAGGTTTGGCGCTGGGCTCAACCCATAGTTACAACGTAAAGGCTTTTGACACTTCAAATAACATGTCGGCAGCCTCGACGACAGCTACGGCCACGACACAAGGCGCAGACACGTTGCCACCGTCTACGCCCACTAACCTGGTCGCTACTGGCGCCAGTGCAAGCGCTATCGACTTAACGTGGACCGCGTCAACCGATAACTTCGCCGTCACTGGGTACAAAGTTTTCCGCGACAATGCACCCACGGAAATCGCCACAGTCTCCATCAACTCGTTTTCCGATACCGGTCTGGCTGTAGGCTCGACGCATAGTTATCAGGTTTCTGCGTTCGACGCGGCCCTCAACGATTCACCGAAATCAAATACGGCAACGGCAACCACGCAAGTCGCCGGCGCCCTGATTTCACTTACCTTGAATCCGACTACGGTTACTGCGCCAGCTACTTCGACGGGCACAGTTACCTTGAGTGGCCCGGCGCCTCCGGGAGGTCTCAGCATCACGCTCAACAGCAGCGACACGCGTAAAGCGACGGTGCCTGCAACTGTGACCGTGTTGGCTGGGCAAACCACGAGGACTTTCACCGTTACGACGTTGACGGGTCAACTCGGTGGTGGACAAAACCCGGTGACGATCACCGCAACCTTAGCGGGCACTGGCAGGACTGCGGTGCTCAACATCCTAAGACCGTAGAAAAGTAGGGGTGGCCCTCCGTGGTCACCCTGTTTTAGATGGATTCGATCCAGGGAGGGGTGGCCGCGGAGGGGCCACCCCTACAGTTTTTCGCAAGTAGGCTTTCAACTTTTTGTGTCGGACCTTTGGCTTTTGTATGCGGCGGATTTACTTACGTATTTAGGTTTGATTACGTGGGACTGTTGAACTAAGGGGGAACCACCAACATGCTTAACAACAGACTTCAACCAGCACGTCTATTCTCATTACTTTCATTGATCATTGTGGCAACTTGCTTCACTGCCGCGAGCGTCTATGCCCAATCGGCGACCTTCAACCGAACTGATTACGCCGCTACGGGAAATAACAACACCCTGGGCGATTTCAATGGGGACGGCATACTCGACATCGCCAGCACAGCTTTGGACAATGTCGTAATAATGTCAGGCAACGGCAACGGAACATTCAACCCGAAGGTCACCTATCCGACCGGCGGCCCCGCTCAGGATTTAACGAGCGGTGACTTTAATGGCGACGGCAAGGTAGACCTGGTCGTTACGATTAACGATCCCAACATCGGTCTCGCCGTGCTAATCGGCAATGGCGACGGTACCTTCGCGGCACCAGTCAATTTTCCCAACGCTTCGCATCTCGATTCGCCGGCGATAGTCGCCACCGATGTCGATAACGACGGTAAGCTCGACGTAGTCGTTGCTCATCAAATCGCTTGCTACACGTCACCCTGTGTCGTTGGCCGATCAATTTCGGTATGGCTTGGATTCGGCGACGGCACGTTTCAACTTCCCTGGGAAATGGAAGTCGGCTCTGGAATGTCGCGCATCGTTGTTAGCGACTTCAATCGTGATGGTATTAAGGACCTCGCGATCGCCGGCGATCGCTCACAAGTTTATGTTCTCTTTGGTGTCGGTAACGGAACTTTTCTTCAACAACCCACCATCACGCTAACCGCAGATACTTTAGGTGTTGACGCTACAGATATTGACCTCGCTGATTTCAACGGTGATGGTTCGCCGGACCTGGTCGTTGCTATCGCACTTAACGGCAGCCGGACTGCGATTCTGCTCGGCAATACCGACGGCACATTTCGTCGGCCTTCGATCATTACCGAACCGGGAAGTCGCGTGCCTCAATATCAGGTCGTCGGCGATTTCAATCGGGATGGATTTGAAGACATCGCGCTCGCGCTTGGATTTGGTAGCAATGGCTTGATGGAAATTCTCAACGGCAATGGCGATGGCACTTTCCGTGCTCCGGTCCTTTATCAACAGCCGCCCGCCAAGTCGAGCGTCAGTGGCGGCGTGTTGTTCACCGGCGACTTCAACCGCGATGGCAAGCCGGACATTGGTCTACCAATCACCGGCGCCACTGCGAGTCTCGCAGTATTGCTTAATTCAACCGGCGGTGTTGCCGTTCCACCACCACCAACATCGATCGGCAGCGTCACGGCAGCGCCATCGAGTGTGGTTGGCGGCAATGCTTCGCAAATCACTGTAACTTTGGCTAATGGCGCCACTGCTCCATCGGGTGGTTACTCATTTAAAATCGCAAGCAGTTCTGCCACAGTGTCAGTTCCGTCAACCGTCTCCATGGCACGCGGTAGCTCGAGTGTCAGCTTCAGCGCGACAACGAGAAGCGTGACGCAGAACCAGGACATCACGATAAGCGTGACCAACAACCAGCTCGGTGCGCGTCAGGTAGTATTGACTGTGACTCCGCAACAGGCACCGCCACCGCCGGCCGTTACGCTATCGGGCGTAAGCGTGAATCCTGCTTCGGTTATCGGTGGAAACGCGGTCCAGGGTTCCGTCACTTTAAGTGGACCAGCATCTGCTGCAACGGTTGTCACCCTGGCGAGCAGCAACGCAGCCGCCACTTTGCCGGCGAGCGTTACGATTGCTGCAGGCGCCTCGTCTGCAAGTTTCGCTATCAACACAACGACAGTCGCTGCCACCACGAGTGTTTCGATCTCTGCTACGTTCGGTGGTCTAACGCGCACTACTACGTTGACCTTGAATGCACAGCCGGCGCCGCCACCGCCACCTTCTGCCGATACTCTTCGCATCTCGCGCGCCGAGTATGATTCGGGCAAACAGAAGTTGCGCGTGGAAGCAACGAGCACGAGTGCCAACGCAACCTTGCAAGTCTTCAACACTTCAACCGGACAATCGTTGGGGACGCTCTCAAACAGTGGCGGCGGACGTTACAGTGGACAGCTAAACTCTTCAGTCTATCCACGTAACATCACGATCAAGAGTAGTTTGGGAGGTACTGTTACGGGAGCAGTCGACAACAAGTAAAAGCAGGTCAGTAGTTAGTGGTAACATACGCGAGGGGATTGATGGTCCAAGGCCATCATCCCCTCGCTCTTTTTGACATTACAGTAATTGAAGGGGCGCGCTCGTCTGTCGGAGCGCGGCCGTCCACGGCCGCCCCGGTTGAATAGCAGCCCTCAATTCGAAACGGCAGTGTTGTGGATTGACGGGGCGCCCGGGACGGGCGCGCTCCGACAGAAGAGCGTCCGTGTGTTACGAGTGCAGTGTTGTGGATTGACGGGGCGCCCGGGACGGGCGCGCTCCGACAAAGAGCGTCCGTCTGTTACGACTGTAGTGTTATGGAATCAAGGGATATGAACGAAAAAACATCGACTACGGAAGAAGTCCTCTATCACGGTACGAAAGCCGACTTAAACCCCGGCGATCAGATCATGCCCGGCTACAGCTCTAACTACGGTAAACGCAAGAAAGCAAACTACGTCTACCTGAGCGCGACTTTGAACGCGGCCACATGGGGAGCTGAACTCGCTGTCGGCGAAGGCCGCGGCCGAATCTACATCGTCGAACCAACTGGTCCATATGAAGACGACCCCAATCTCACTGACAGGAAGTTTCCCGGCAATCCAACGAAGTCATATCGCACCAAAGATCCTCTTCGGATTATCGGTGAAGTTACAGATTGGGTGGGCCACTCCGCCGAAGAACTCAAAACCATGCACGACCATCTCGAACGACTCAAGGAGCAAGGCATCGAGGCAATCGAAGAATAGATGTTCGGAGCAATCTCCCAGGCTTTTGCAAAAGTCTCCCTTACGTCACTGCGGCTTGGCCGTCGGTCTTTCCGTTTCATGAGCCCCTTTGTTCTGGGCTACGCCGTAGAAATTTACTACGGAAGAATGGCGTAGCCCGAGTTTATAGTGCGCGCTTACGGAAAGGCCTAGCCATTCCTCACAACCAACGGCAAGCCGCCGCGAGAATAAAGAGAGCCTCTTCCGTTCACTCTCAGAAAGAAACACGCAAGCCAAGTTGAATCTCGCGACCCGGCGTAGCCGCTTCGGTGATCGTTCCGAATTGCGGTGTGTTCACGAAGCGGTTTGGTGTCCCCAGATTCGTGTGATTCAGTGCGTTGAATGCTTCTGCACGAAGTTGCAATTTGATTGTTTCGTTAACCGCAAACTCGCGCTGCAGTGCAAAGTCGAGAGTTTGTCGACCTGGTCCATAGACAGTGTTTCGTCCTGCATTGCCGAAAGTGAACGCTGCCGGAGTAGTAAAAGCAGCCGTGTTGAACCACTGGTCAGCCGTTCTTGTTCCTGAGGTAAAGACAGGTTGGCCCGTGTAGTTTGCGCGAATCGGGTTTTCACCTAACAACGTACCCGCGTTCGCGGTGTCACCAAAGACGGAAATCGTAAAGGGGAAGCCACTTTGGGCCTGGTAGATTACGGAGAGTCGCCAGTCTTTAGTTACGGTACTCGTGAATCCAGTTTTCTTCCATGTCGGCAGACTGTAAACCGCACTCAAAGAAAACCGGTGACGAATGTCGCAGGCCAGACCTTTTTCCAGAGTCAGGTTGGAATTGTCCTGAGGCGCGGCAGACTCAAACATCGGCGATCGAAAATCAGGCGCATCGCTCAAATTTTTCGAGAACGTGTAGTTCGCCAGGAAAGTCCAGCCACGTGAAAATCGTCTGCGCACATTCACATATCCTGCGTCGTACCAACTCTGTGCCGAGTTTTCCAACAGATTAATTCCACTAACCGGAAAGGTCGTACTCGCAATAGCGATGTTAGTGGGAAGCACCATTCCGGGAAGAAAACTCAATGTCTTGAAAGGACGACGTGGTCCAATAGCTCCGGGGCCAGCAGGCGCGTTATTAATCAGGTGCGAACGTTGTAAGTGCAATCCGTGAGATCCGAGATAGCCAAACTCGAGAGTTGTCTCGGCGCCGAGGCTCTTTTCCACCGAGCCACTCCATTGTTCGATGTATTGAGGCGCCGCATCAGTTTCGAAAGCGGCGAAGCTTACAGTCGTCGTTCCCAAGACTGCCGGGGCGAAGTTGAGATGAGTCGCGACGATGCCTGCGGCGGGAGTGAAGTTATCGCTTTGCTGGGTCTCTGGAAATACGAACGGCACATTGTGACGCTGATTGCACCAGGTGTTCATATCGACCGGAGTAAAGAAGATTCCAAAAGCCGCATGGACCACCAGTCCGTAATGATTCAAGTTGTGAGAGATCCCTACGCGAGGAGCGAAATTCAGTTTGTTGGCATTATTAAGTCCTTCAGGAAAACCCTGTTGCCCACCGATGAAAACTTGCGGCACTCCATTTTGGAAGGTGAGATTTGTATTCGGGTAGCGGATGTCTACGAGCGGGCTCATAAACTCATAACGCAGACCCGCTTGTATCGTCGTATTCTTACCTAGTTGAAAGGTGTCCTGAACAAACGCGTCGGCGTACCATTGGCGCAACTGCATTTGCGGTATCCCAGCCTGGCGTTGTTTCACTGCCGGAAGCCCTAACAGAAAACTCGCCAGTCCTGAACCGGTGCCGTCGTTAGTTGCTGTTTCAGTCGTGAAGCCGTTGGTGAACTGGTAGTAACCGCGGTTTTGAAAAAATCCCCACATGGGCCAGATGAAATTACGGTAGCTGGCGCCAAACTTCAGACTGTGACGACCTATTTGCCAGTTCAAAGAATCGCGAGCTTCGAGCACTGTGTTCCACGCGTGCATCGGCGTCGCGAGAAATGAGTCGCCCATACCCGAGTAGCCTTGCACGTTGAACCACGGCGCGCCGAAAGCGCCCTCACCACCAAACCCAACTCCGCTGATACCGAGTTCGCCGATAATGTCGTTGCTAAAGCTATTTTCCGAGGTGCGATGCATCGCCAGGCGAGAAAAGGAAACTGAAGCGATATTTACGAGACTAGGACTGATAATTTTTGTCCAGCCGACAATTCCGTGTTGCGAGAAGTTGTCGTGATTGGCGCCAAAACCCGGCAGGTTTTGCGGCATGAAACCTTTTTCGCTGCTGAAGGAGTAACGGCCAAAGAAATTGCCACTATTACCTAAATTATGATCGATACGGATCGTCGCCTGATCGTTTTGGTGATGAAGATTTCTGACGTCCATGTAGTTGTTACAGTCCACGCCTGCGCCCACGACGGTAGGCGCACCCATCATCGTCATGCCGCAGCCCATCATTCCCATATCTAAATTCGGGCGCGGAATATATTTGCGCAGGAAGAGTTGGACCTTGGGATCGATCAGGTTTTGCGGAATGACGTTACCTGCAAATTGATCGCGAATGATCTGCGGGTTGGTAGGGCTTATGGGTTTCGTTGGATCGAAGTTTGGGTTTGCATGAGAACTGAACGGGTTATAGATATTGGCGCCGCTCATGTCGAAGTTGCCATTGATTTCATCGTCCGTTGGCACAGTGGCCAGCATCGTTTGCGATTGCGTCTGCCGGAGTCCTTCATAGTTAACGAAGAAAAATGTTTTGTTATGAATTATTGGTCCACCAAACGAGCCGCCGAAGTTGTTACGAACCAGGTGAGTCGAAGAATCCATCTCGTTGAACGTTCGCGCGTCAAGCGCATCATTCCTTAAAAACTCATAGACAGTTCCGTGAAACTCATTAGTACCGGTACGCGTGACGATATTTATTTGGCCACCGCCGGCGCCACCCATTTCTGCCGAGTAACTTCCGGTTTGTACTTTGAATTCCTGCACAGTGTCAGGCGAAGGACTAAAGTTAAGCGTATTGAACGTTGGGTCCGTATTCGTGGCGCCATCAAGCAGAAAATAGTTCGCGTTGGGACGATTGCCTCCGATACTAACTGCGGAGCGCTGTCCGGGTCGCCAATAAAGAGGGCTCATGTCTCCAGCCTGCGCACCGTGTGACTCATGTGCACCGGGAACCGTGAGTACGAGATCGATAAGCATGCGACCGTTCAGCGGTAAGTTTTGCACGGACGTCGGTTCAACTACTTCACCTACGCTCGCATCAGTAGTTCTTAAAACTGCTACCGCGTCAGTCTTGACATCAACTACGGAGCTTACTGACGACACCTTGAGGTTGATGTCCAGGGTCATTTGCTGGGCGACCTCAAGCGTGACATTTTCATTCACAGTCGCAAAGCCTGAGGCCTGGACAGACAACTTGTAATTGCCGGGCAACAGTCCGGTAACCTGAAAACTGCCCTCATCATTACTGACTGCAGTTCGCGATACGTTTGTGCTGCTCGCAGTGAGTTGCACAGAAGCACCGGCTATTACCTGATGTTGAGGATCGTAGACCTTGCCGCTAAATGTCGCATAGTTGCTTTGACCAAAAACAGTTGCTGAAGTTGCCAGGAAAAAGAACAAAGAAAAATGAATGAGTTTACGCATTGGTCTACCTCCGTGTTGATGGATCCGTGTGAGACTAATTCGAATACAGGGTCAGACTATTGCCGGGAGCTTACTTACTGCGCTGAGAATACTGAGGGCCGCAATCTTACCTTTGCGGGTGTAGGCCGTCATGCATCAAAAGTTGGTGGGTATTATCAACTGTAAGTTCTACCAATAAGATCCTGTTCTTATGAAGTGGCTGATCTAAGCATCGGCTTTGCCGCCTGTTGTGAGGCATGGCTTCGCCTTGCCATAGTCAGACTTAAGAATATCAGGGCTATGCCCTCATTTTCTTCTCTTTAGGTTTTGCTCTTCGGAACAGCGAGAGGGCGCAGCCCTGAATTTCTGAGGGGGGAAGCTTACGGCAAGGCAGAGCCATGCCTCACAACAGGCGGCGAAGCCGATTCTCAGGTCAGCCACTTCAACGGTCTTACGGGCTCTTTGTGACCGCTAATTTTATTGACAACTTCAAACCACGCTCGATATTCTCAGGCCGCAGATGACGCGAAGCTTATTCATTCTCATAATTTTGGCGGCGGTGCTCAATAGCGCGATCGGCACGGCTGCACATGAGAGTGACAACTCGTGTCCGGTGCCGAACCTTCCTGCTTGTTGTAAGAAAGCGAAGTCGACAGAAAATTCGCCGTCGGCATCGATGGCCAGGCTTTGCTGTAAGCTGAACTGTGGCGAGTCTGGTCCGACAAGTTCGAACGCTTCTACAAACCTTTCTTCACAATCTGGCGCAACAAGTGAAAGTGTTGTCTTGCGGTTTGTCGTAAGAGATATACCCAACCTTACTCAAGGCTTCGACGCTGCCACTCCTCGCGAAATTTATTCCCAGCCAAAATATATTCAGCATCTCGCCTTACTGATCTAACTAAAATCAAGGAGTAGTGTGTCTACTCACCGGAACCATTTCGATCTTGTTGTGCAACTCTTCGCTGAGTTGTAACGCTTGGTTGGACCATGTCAGATCAGGAGAAAAGAATGAGAAGAAATTTCCTATTTGTGATATGCGCACTCGTATGGCTGTTTGGCAACGCGGGGAATTCAAATGCCCAGGTGAAGCAGGTGCAAATGCACATCGCCGGTTACTTGTGCGGCAATTGAGTGTACAACATTCAGAAGGCCGTGAGCCGTCTAGATTACGCACCGAAACTTAAAGAAATTCAAGTTACAGATTTTCAGAAAGGGCTTGGCAACTTCACGCCCCAGCCTGATAAACCCGTGTCTTTTGCGGCGTTGAAAGCCACGCTAAAAAAGGCCGGCTATACACTTGATGCGGCAGACATCACTGTTTCAGGAAAACTGCTGAATGACGAGAGCGGTTGGTCCCTAGTCGTAGGACAATCAGGTCAACGGTTCAAGTTGACTGGCCCTAATTTGGACCAGGTGTTGAGTGGGTGGAAGTCGGGCGTCACAGTTGACATATCAGGTGATTGGCAGACTGTGGGCATGGCTACGAATGTACACGAAGTCATTGAACCGGCGCCGCGTAAGCAAACTCTTCTTCGATTTCCCGGAGTTGATCGAGCTGAGAGTCCGCTCTTCATCAATGCGAGTTTTAATGAACCGCTACCTGAGCCGGTTTCGGTAAGTGCAAACAAACGATCGGCTCCAATTCGTGTCACGTCACCGGGATTGACTGTTTACAAAGGCGGCGCAGTTACCCCGAGGTTTTACTTCGTCAAACAACACTTAGGTTCGCTTGAAGTGAGCCGGCAGTTGGCTGAACTAAGTGTTTCATATACGCCTTCGCCGCGAGTGCAGTTAGAGATCGAAGCGCCGTTCAGCCACACTGAATATGACGATCAGCGCCAATCGGGGTCAACCACCGGGTTGGGAAACATTATCATGTGGGGAAAGTATCGGTTCTTCCGCAAAGTGAAAACTTACGGTGACAGGCAGGCCGCTTTCCGAGCTGGTCTTGAGTTACCCACCGGTAGCAAATCGGCGCCAGGCCAGGCCCGGGTCAATGTTCCCGCATTTGTAAGACAACAACTCACGCCGATCAATGGTGGTCTAAGTCCGCACTTTGACCTCGCCTTCTCCCAGGCTGGCGGTCGTTTCATCTTCGGCGGCAACGCTGAAGCAATATTTCGGACAGAACGCGAGGGCTTTCGGATGGGCCATGAACAACGGTTCAGCACCGATTTCGAATATGTACTGCCGCGCGATCCGCATAAGCCTGGAAGAGAACTGTTTCTCATACTTGAAACTACTTTTGTTCACCGAAGTTTGGGCCGGCTGAACAGTCACGAAGTGCTCGGAAGTAGCTCGACTGAGTACTATCTTGCTCCTGGGCTCCAGTACGCCGCACGTCCGCAATTCGTTATTGAGGGAAGTTATCAATTTCCCGTGGTGCGCAACACAGGTCCTTTAGCGCTGCGCACTGATCGAAATCTGTTATTAGGCGTCAGGGTTCTTTTTTGAAGGTATCGATGACAAAAACGTTCGCGGGAATATTCATAGTGATTTGTGCGCTGTCAGTTTCAGCACAATCAAACCAAAAAGACTTGGCGCTGCAAGACATCTACGGACACTCGATTAAGCTGTCGGATTTCAAAGGGAAAGTAGTGCTCTTAAATTTTTGGGCCACCTGGTGTCCGCCGTGTCGCGCAGAAATACGAGATCTGATCCGGTTGCAAAGGAAATATCGTAAGGCGGGACTTCAAGTAGTCGGAATTACATATCCACCAGAAACACTCTCCGCCGTGCGAAAATTTGCGCGAACCAGGCGGGTAAATTACCCCCTTGCTTTAGGAACTGAAAGCACCAAGTCGGCGTTTACCCCGAGCGACGTTCTTCCGACTACGATTGTGCTGGACCGTGAGGGAAGTGTGAGCGCGATTGTCGAGGGAATTCTTTTGCCCGAAGAATTTGACGAGAAGATTAGGCCATTACTCACGAATCACCCGGCAAACTGAAATGGTACGCCAGTGACTATTTGCCCCGAAGGGGCAACGACCCAAAGCCCAGGGTTGCCGCTTCGGCAACCCTGGGTGAGATTGTCTACTCCTGGCAACCGCAACGCGGTTGCGATGGCTGAGATCTCAATGACGCAACCGCGTTGCGGTTGATAACCTCTGCACCACCGTCCCAGGGTAGCCGAAGCGGCAACCCTGGGCTTTGTTGCGTAGCCCCTTCGGGGCAACCCTGGGCTTCGTTGCGTAGCCCCTTCGGGGCGACCTCACCCATTCTTCTCCACCATCCTGTAGAAAAATCTAGGTTCGCGTTAACCCGCCCCGGTTAAAGAAAAGCCTGCAGATTATTCAGCCCAAATTTCGTACTTTCGAGGATTTCGACGAATACGGAACACGTCTATCCTTTGCGCACTTGAGACACGAACGAGACGCGGAGGACGAAATACATGACGAACGAAATCGGCAATCTTAGGTTCACGGCAAGCCCGGAAGCTACTCCCTCTTTTCACGATGATGGCCTGGTGATCCTGCATACGGGCAAGGGACGTTTGTTTAGTTCAAACCGCACGGGCGCTCAGATCTGGCGAGGCATCGAACGGCAACTCCCGGTTGAAGTGATTGTGCAGCAGCTCAGTGGGGAGTATCAGATCCCCCAGAATATTGCGCGCGCACATACGTTCGATTTTCTGGACCAGTTGCAGAGTCATGAGTTGGTCCAACGGAGGGCCGGACAATGAGAAGCACCAAACGAAGCTGGTTTGTCCTGCGGGCCCTTTACGAGCTCGCGCGCTATGAAGTCATGCTTTCGCTCTGCGGCTCAGGATCTGTTTTGGACCAGTTGCGCCGGCAATCAACCACTACGCGGTCCGGCGTTGAAGAACAAACACTTTGCGATGCGGTGCTGCTAGCAACCTGTTTCTACTTCAAACCAGTTCTTTGTCTACAACGCGCATTCTGCACAGTTCGGCTACTTAGAAAGTACGGCATTACAGCGCGACTCGTGATTGGTTATCGACCGTCGCCATTCTTTTCGCACGCCTGGGTTGAAGTTGATGGCCGGGTTGTTTATGGACCGGCTGCATATCAGAAGCGATTGACACTGTTGCACGTCATCTAATGGAGGTAACGAGGATGAATCAAGACAAACTTCAAAACTTGCGAACCGAAGTGCTCCACTGGGATGGCCGTCTCGACAATCGCGAAGACTTGCTACTGAGATTCCGAGACTCGCTGCAAATTGACACCAGCAACCAGGCGATCGCACGTGCTGCTTACGAACGCTGGGGAACGAAAGGGTTGGTCCATCTTATCGGTGATTGGAGCCTGGTCCTTCGCGATAACGTGAACCGTACGACGATACTCGCCAGCGACTTCGCAGGCGTGCGACCACTTTACTATCACGTCCGGGGTGAACGCGTCCTGTGGTCCAATCGATTGCAATCGCTCGTGGAAGCGACCGGGATTTCAGACCTCGACGAACAATATATCGCGGGCTTCCTGACTGTTGGCGGATTTCCGAACCGCACTCCTTATAAAGAAATTTATTCGACGCCTCCGGGTCACGCGGTTTGTGTGTCGTCAAAAGGATTAAGCATCAATAAATTCTGGGAGTTGCCGGTTGGTGATGTTATCCAATACAAGGACGAACGCCGTTATGAGGAACAACTTCTGGCGCTGTTTCGTGAAGCTGTTGCCGTCCGGTTGCAAACTGAATCGCCAGTTCTGGCGGAACTCAGTGGCGGTCTTGATTCATCGTCAGTTGTTTGTATGGCGAACCAGTTGGTGCGTAGTGGAGAAGTCAGCGCTCCGAGTATCACCGGCCTTAGTTTTAGTTGGCCCAACTCACTCGACGGGACTTTTATTAAGGAAGTTGAATCGCACTGCGGAATCGAAGGTATTCATATTTCGACACACGATGTGCCCCTCGTAACTGAAACTCAAGCGGGCCACACGATGCCCCAACCTTTCGAACCGCTGCGGAAATTCGTTGCGGCAGCAGCTCAACAGTCGAATGCCAAGACAATCCTGACGGGACAGAACGGCGATCTGGTGTTCGGAAACTGGTTCGATGACAGTCTTCAGGTCGCTGCTTCGGTGCGCCGGCTTCGTCTTGGCCGCGCGAGTGAAGAAGCACTTGCCTGGAGCAAGATTCTTCGCCGTCCAATCTACGGGATTCTTTGGCGCGCGGCCCAGGCGGCACTGCCGCACGCGTGGTCGCCAACTGCTTTATATACGACCGGCGACGGTTCCTATGCGCCGAAAAGTGCTGAGACATCTCTTCTTTCCGGGTTTAGTGAAAGAACAGATCTCTCCAACCCGACAAGCTTTTTCTCGAGAGACTGGCTGCGGTCATCACCCGAGCGTCGCAAACATTTCTACAACCTGACGATGGCGCTCGAACTGCGAAATTTACAAGCGCCGGAACAGTTACAACATCTCGACTACACGCACCCGTTTGCTCATAGACCGCTGGTCGAGTTTCTGATGACGGCGCCTGCGGACATTCTTTGCCGGCCGGGTGAACCGCGCCGTTTGATGCGTTCGACGTTCGCTGGTCTATGGCCCAAGAAGGTAAGTGAACGACGATCGAAAGGCTCATTTAGTGCTCCCTGGAAAGAAGCAATGAGGCCGATAGCTCGACTGCTTCTTCAGACAAAGCGCCTGCAGGTAGTGGATCGAAACTTTGTTGATCAGACCAACTTGCGATCGCGTCTGCAACGGCTGTGTTCGGGGTTGGACTGCAACGAATATCAGTTGAGGCAGATCATGCTGCTTGAATTGTGGTTACGTAATCGCGCGGCGGCTGAGTTGTCCCGACCAGAGCTCCGCGCCGCATAAAGTAAACTTGAAAACTTAAAGAAAGGAGGAACTCAAATGCATCACCAATACGAAAGCCCGGAATTGACTCCCATCGGTGAAGCAAGCGAAATCGTGATGGGCGCAGGCGTCGGCGGCGACGACTTCCCGAACCAACTCGCTTGGGATTTTGAATTTGAAAATGACTAAGGACCACAACAAGCCACAGATTACGCGGATGCTTCTATAATGTTCGCGTAATCTGTGGCTAATCTCTACTGAGACTCAGAGGTCAAATAGTCAGTACCACCTCGCGGTAGCGGGTGGGTCTTCGTTGATATTTGCAATATCCTCTACTGACTGTTCTACAAATTCGTAGTAGGATCAGTCTCCGCATCATGAGTGTCCAAACTCCTATTAGAATTCTTTGTGTAGACGATCATCCGGTATTGCGTGAAGGCATCGCAGCCGTGCTGGCCGGCGAGACCGATATGGTCCTGGTAGCCGAAGCGAACGACGGCAACGAAGCTATCGAACAATTTCGTGTTCATCGTCCCGATGTAACTCTCATGGATCTGCAGATGCCGTCATTGGGTGGAATCGAAGCTATCCGCGCAATTCGCAAGGATTTTTCCGATGCTCGTATCATCGTCTTAACCACCTACAGCGGTGATGCACAAGCTGTCCGCGCCTTCAAAGTTGGAGCCTCCGGTTACCTGCTTAAGAACATGCTGAGAAAAGAGCTCGTCGAAACGATTCGCACAGTTCATAGCGGTAAGAAGAGAATTCCTCCCGAAATAGCCATGGAGATGGCTGAGCATCATAGTGACGACGCATTGACCGATCGCGAGATAGAGGTGCTTCGTGAAGTGGCGGCCGGCAATGCCAACAAAATGATTGCGGACCATCTCAGGATTTCAGAGGAGACCGTGAAGGCCCACATGAAGAACATCCTCGCTAAACTTGCGGCCAATGATCGAACGCACGCCGTGACGATTGCGTTGCGACGCGGAATCATCGAAATCTAGATCTTCTCCTGATAGCAAAACTTTCCACCAAAAACAGCTTTGTAAACCCCATCCGAGTACCCTCGCTTAGCGCAGTTGGGAAGGGTGGTTTACCCCCGCGTT
>DATDMC010000152.1:0-35259 GCA_036518995.1 Pyrinomonadaceae bacterium
ATCGAAGCCATGGGATTGATCCCGTTTAGATAACCGTACCAACCAAGTGGCACAATCAGGATCATCATGGCGGAATAGGCAGCGAAGATCGTGAAGATGGTCATGGCCATTAGTCGTCGCACATTTCCTTTCGCGATAGAAAAGCTGCGGCCAAACGATTCAAAGACTCCGCGTCCTTCAACCAGCATCACCTGCGGAACATAAGCGACGCGTCCGGCGATAAAAAAGAAAAGCCACAAGTCGACGACGAAAGCGACTAGGCCACCGACAACTCCGACGATTACACATAACCAAACTGGCGCAATGCTGCTTAACACTAAGATGGCCAGCGTTACTAACGTCGCGACCGTGTATAAAGCGACCGCGGCAGTTCCGCTGGAGAAACTAATCCATAGCAACACCAGAAATGACGCTACCAGCAAACCTCCGAAGCGAGCTTTCACCGCCTGGTAGGTGGCTTTCGCGGAGACGGGATCGTTGTGAAGCAGATGAGCGACCAGGTTGCGCGTTGCACCTCCCATTACGACGATGGTGAGCAAGTGGCCCGTGAAGGCGATAGCGAAACCAAACAGGAGTAGAGAGACATAGAGCATGACCTCATCTGCGCCGCCCGAATAAAAGATCTGTCGCCAGCCAATGTTTACGAGAATGCCGCCGATTGCGGCGATGATTACGGGCGGCGTCGCGATTCTTATGAGAACAAACAGATGACGACGATAGAGACGCACGGCACGATCGATAAGATCGCCGGCGCCAAGTGGGGCCAATGACAGATGATGTACCGTTGAATCAGGCATTGAACGAGGATCCTGGATCGGTAACTAAGGAAGGGAATGTTATCACAAGCAGAGGAAGTGGAAGATTGAGAATGGTCAGTGATCAATGGTCAATGATCTTTTGTTATTTGGTAGGGGCTATTATTCACCGGGGCGTCCGGGACGGACGCGCTCCGACGGAAGATCACCCGCTGAAGTTTCCAGATCCTATCGGGTGGGCCCTCTTCTGTCGGAGCGCGCCCGTCCCGGGCGCCCCCTCAACCCACAACGACTGTGGCAAAAACCGGTTCACGGATTCGATTCTCTCAGCTCCCGGATCTTCTCTTTCAGTTTTTCCGCATCCGGCGCTGTGGGCGCGAGTTTCAAATATGCTTCCAACTCGTCGGCCGCCAGTCTCTTATTCCCACGATTAGTGTAGATGATCGCGAGCAGACGATGGGCCTCCTTCATCTGGTCCGTGCCGAGTTTTATCGAGAGTTGCAGTTCCTTTTCCGCATCATCGAATAGCCCAAGATTCGCCATTGCCTGGCCCAGGAAATAATGGGCCACTGCTGACTGATCATCTTTCGCAATCGCTTTACGCAGGATCGGTACAGATTCTCCGTAGCGCTTCATCATCACATTGACGATGCCGCGATTAACCAGGGGAGGAATCGCATCAGGATTTATTTTGGCTGCTTGTTGAAAAGCAGCGTCAGCGTCTTCCAGTTGATTGAGCTTGAGATACTGCACGCCCATTTCGTTGTAGGCTTGCATGAACGACGGATACTCGGCGATCGCCAGTTTGAGTTGCTCAACCGCCTCCTTATAGTTTCCCTTCTTCGACTCCTCTAAACCGGTTGTATAAAAGGTCCGCGCGCGTTCAGGCACATCAGCAAACTCTGCGTTAATAACTCCCGGTCTCGGACCAGCCGTCGCCTTCCATTCCAACCGCATGCTTATGTTGTAGATCTGTCCCGGAATACCTCGTGGCTGAATTATCGTTACAGCTTGTGTTGCCGGTTGAAAATCCTTCTCCTTATCTATAACGAGCGTGTAGTCACCTGAGGGTAAATTACGAAAAGCAAAATTCCCGTAATCGTCGGTCACGACAATCCGATCGCCTTTGGTCATTGTTTGCAAGCGCACTGTGACATGACGCTGGACGCGCTGACCGGCGGCGATCACTGTGCCGGTGATGGAGTTATCGCCTCCTAATCCGGTATCACCGGCAGAGGGTGAGATCATCTGAGCAGCAATAGAAATAGCGGAGCAAAGAGCTACAGCAACGACGCAAGTTAATTTTCTCATCAGCATGATGCCACCTCGCTTGGCAGCTTACACCTGGGGGTGATTGGAGAAAAGAACAGGGGCGTTGTCGAGATCTCCGACAACGCCCCGAATTAATCGGACCTCGGAGAGAAGGTCCGAAAGTTAGTTAACTTCGTCAGACTAGAATCTGATCTGGCCGATGAAGTTAATGTTACGCGCAGTACCACGCTGGGTGGTGACTAGACCGAAGGTGGTCGAGTCGAAGTTCTGAGTTCCGAAAACAAAGTTTGGATGGTTGAAGATGTTGATTGCTGTCGCCTTAAGCTCGAGTTTGACCGATTCGGTAATCGGGATTCTCTTGGTCACGCTCAAGTCAAGGTTCCAGTAATTTGGACCATTCAGGCTGTTCACCGGGAAATTACCAAACGTGCCCGGTGCTGGAGCCGTCATCAAACCTGCTTTCAATTTCGAGGTTGCAACTTTGCCGGCCGAGTTGTACGTAATGTCCAACAGTGCCGGGTTCACAAAGAACACGCCGCCTTTATCGAAGAACAGGCCGGTATTCTTCTTGAAGTCGTTAAAGTTGATGCCAGTGAGCTGAGCACCGTTGTTGGTGGCGGAGCTGGTGAAGGTGGCGCGACCGGACGAGATGAAGAACGGTGGGCTGGTGGCCCAGACGTTAATCACACCGACGGTCCAACCGCCAACAACTCGATCAACGATTCCATTGGAGCCGCTGAGGAAGTGCTTACCTTTACCGACTGGTAGTTCATAAATACCGTTCGCTACAAATCGTTGCGTTTGATCCTGAGTTGAACGTCGATAGTCCAAACGCGGATCGCGAAGTGTCAAACGGTTGACCAGGTCGCTCTGGTTGTTGCCTTGCGCGTCAGTAGCGTCACCGAGACCCTTGCTCCAGGTGTAGTCCGCCTGGAACTGCAAGCCGCCGGAGAAGCGACGACGAATTTCAACTTCCATTGCGTTGTAATTCGAGTACGCGTCGTTAAGCAGTACACGCGCGAACGCCGCATTCGGGTTTGCCACAAAGAAGTTTGCGGGTAATCCGAGTGCTGTACTCTCACGATTAGTTCGGTAAGCGGCATTGAAGGCCAAAGTGCTGGCCATCGTACCAACGTTATTGGCGTTCAGATTTGCGATAAACGTAGTGCTGCTATAAGCGCTGCCAGCCGCTACGCCGGTGAAAAACTTGTCGAGAATCGGAGTAGGCACGCAAGTGGCGCAACCCGGAGCGAAGCTCGTACCGCCGCGTGCTGCGAGGTTCTTCTGCGCGTTAAGAAATTCCTGCAGGAACCCATTCTCGAAAATGTTGACTTCGTTGATGTCCTGTGCACGCCAGGTGTTCGGCGCTTTGTTACCAACATAACGGATTTCGAAAGCGGTATCTTTGAAGATTTCGCGTTCGTAGCCGACGTTCCATTGATGAACATAGGGGCTGCGCAGATTCGGATCGGCAGTCCAAAGACCGTTACCGGTGTTGAGCAGGAAGTTATCGCGATCGGTGATCGGAATCTTGAACGTTGGAATATCGAGGGGCACGCCGCCCGCTCCCAAAGTACCCTGCAGGTTGGCAGTATGCGGATTAGTGTTGCTCAACGCTGATAAGTTTGCCGTAGCAATCAAACCAGGGTTGGTCGTTCCCGTTCCCAGCAGGTTGGTAAAGGTGGTGACACCATCATGCAGGTAACTGATTGAATAGCCGGCGCGAATGGAGCTCTTGCCTTCCTCGCCGAAGATAAAGTGCAGCGGACCTGACTTAAATGCTGGTGAATAGGCAATGCCTACGAATGGAGCAAAGTTGTTCCAGTCGTTTTTGTAAAGCGGAATTCCCGTAGTCCCACTCACAAAATTCAGGGTGGCGACACCCTTTACCTGACTACCGGCGGCGGCAGTTGGTTTGAAGAGATTACCAAAACCGGAAATACCATAGAGGTCACTGTATTGCGGTTGGATCGCCAAACCGTTCGGAACGGTAGGAACTCCCATGTAGTCCCAACGCACACCGTAGTTGAGCGTCAGGTTGCTGCGGAAGCGCCATTGATCCGACGCGAAGAGCGCAAGATCTTTTTCCTGCACAGTTCGCAGGCGAGTAAAGCCTGGGACAAAACCGGAAGTCGGGCTCGAGACGTTAAGGGTCTGGCTGGCAGAACCCAATAATCCGACGATCGCGCCATAAGTGGTGGTCGCGCCGGTCAGGTTTGCAGTGGTGCTGAAAGGCAAAGCAGCCTGCGTAAAGCCAGTGCCGTTGGCGGCGTTAGTTCCTAGCTGAATCGTCTCGTTGATACCAGCATCGTTGCGGCTGATGCCGAGCACGTTCTGCCAGTCACCACCAAACTTAAACAGGTGATTTCCTTTGACCCACGATAACGTGTCAGTCACCTGATTGACGATCGTGTTGCGCGGTTGGGCCATGTTCAGGTTGTCGAAATTAATGAGCACGCCCGGTAGCGAAAGGAACGGAGCTGTTGGTTGGGTGTCGCGATCGAAAATGACAGGCGCCCATTGACGACCATAACGAACGACGTTAGTAACATTGTTACCGAAGGTCGAAACCAAAGCCGGCGTAATCAGGTTTCTGGTTGACGACTGGAAAGCGTCAACGCCACCCGGGAAGGGTCGTTCGACGCCGTTAGTAAACACGTCCGGATGCGTCGAAGTGATCACGCGGCTGAACACAAATTCAATTTTGTGTGAACCAAGCCGAGTGTCGCGAACTAGTTGGTGATCGTAACGAACAACGTATTTATCGTTCTTGTTCGCTTCAGTCACGTTGAAGCTATAGCAACCAATATTGAAACCATCACTGGCTGAACAGTTGAAGTTGTTCGGCGATGGAATCTGATTGAGGTGCGCAGTCATCAACGGGTTCAACGAGTGGATGGCGCCGATCGCCAACAGGTTGACTGTTTGCTGCACGCCGTTTGTTCCCACATAACGGAATATGCCCTGGCGAGCACTGTCAGTCAGGACGCCATTGCGATTGTTGGTCCTACCCTGACTCTGACGAAACGCTTCATACGAGAAGAAGAAGAACGCTTTGTCTTTTCCGCTCCAGTGGGCTGGTCCACCTTCACCAAAACGCAGGAAGTGGACTGGTCCGCCAATATCAAAACCATAGAAGTGCTGGCGCAGAATTGGCTTGGTAATGTTATTGAAGTTGTTGAAGAACGTTTGGGCGTTGTAGCTCTCATTGATCAACTGCAGAAAGCCACCACCGTGATAGTCGTTCGTTCCACCCTTGGTAACGAGATTGACTTGAGCGGCGCCGCGGCCGGCATCCGATCCGACAGTACCAGTAGTGATACTGAATTCAGCGGTTGAGTTGAGCGACGGAGTGGTCAGCGCGAAGAATGAACTCGTCTTAACGAAGTTGTCCATCGCGTTGATGCCGTCCTGCGTGAGATTGACCGCAGTCTGACGAAGACCACCGACGGAAGCGCCTCGGGTGTCGTTACCGATCACGGCGATGCCTGCCTGCAATGAGGCGAGCTCAACCGGGTTTCGACCACCGAGCGGAAGGTCCACAACCTGACGCGTATTGATAACGTTGGTGAGCGTCGGACTCGTAGAGTTGATCACTTCCTGTGATTCAACAATAGTTACTGTTTCACTTGCCAAACCGATTTCTAATGGGATGTTAACTTGAGCAGCCTGGCCCACCGACACGGTAATGTCAGTTGACACAGCACGCTTGAAGCCCTGCGCTTCAACACTGATTTTATACAAGCCAGGCTGTAGTGCCTGGAAATCAAAGGTACCCGTGCTGCCGGATATACCACTACGCTCGGCACCGGTTGCAGTATTCGTAACTGTCACCGTCGCACCGGCTACGCTGGCGCCGCCGGGATCGGTAATCGTTCCGTTAATGCTGCCGTTAGTAATCTGCCCAAACGCAGTGAGTGATAACAGGCAAATTAGAAATATGGGGAAAAGCACTAACTGCGCCTTCGGGAGGAAAAGGTGAGCAGTGCGTTTAAAGACGCTCCTACTTCTCATATGTTGCGCTCCTTGAATTGGGGTCTGAACTTAGCGTTCTTCTTCAACCGGGATGTGCTTCGACTCAACAGGCGTTCTGACTGTGCGTTACCAAGAGTGAACTGAGAGTTCGTCAGAAACGTAATGGAATTCCTGCCTACCGGGCCTGCAGTTACTCCTGCTGAGTTATAGGATTAGGTACGACTAGATAAACACAGAACCTTTGAGCAAAGGCCTAGTCCAACGTACTCGAATTCCGGGTTTTATTACGAAGCTAAGAAAAACGCTTACGACGGGTAGAGCAATAGATGTACCGCAAAATTTGCGTGACATCTGTCTATTTATCTTGGCTTTTTGAACGAATGTTCGTCTGAGGTTTTGGGATTTTTGGATCTTCTTCAAATACTTGGATGAAGACACGAATTTTCGACCGTCCACGAGGCGGGAATCTCGGGCGCTCTACTTCACCACTTCGAATTCAAAGGAGAGCTCTTTACCGCGGAAAATATAGGAAAGGTAAAACTCCCAAAACTTCCGGGTGAAACGAAACGACGGCCAGCGTTGATCCAGATTTACGAACCACTCCATTCCCAACGCGCGCCAAAGGTTGGCAAGACTCACGTGCGTCGAGACTTTTCGCAGCTCGGCTTCGGTGTAAAAAGGAAAGGGTGTTTCCTTTGGCATGAAGCAAGTAAAGGAGTAACTATTGAAGTGATTACGATGGGTTGGATCAGTGGCCCAATCAGGATTGGAATAATGCGGAGTTACGATCCTCAGACGGCCACCAGGTTTGGTAATGCGATGTAGTTCGGTGACGAATCCCATCACGTCGGGAACGTGTTCGATGACGTGGCGGGAAATTATCAAGTCAAACTGATCGTTTTCGAATGGATAAGGGAAGACGCCGAGATCGTGAATAACATCAGCATGACTGCGCGGGTTCGAATCAATACCAACGGCGCCGGCAAATTTGTTTTGACCACACCCGACGTCAAGAACCTTCTTATTGGGCGCGGCTTCGGTCATTCAGTTAGTTTGCACTCAGTAAGAAACTTCCGAGCTCTTCCAGGTTAACCGGATGGATCGGCAAGCCCAGCGCAGTCTCAAGTTCTTTCAAGGTCATGCCATCCAGCATTACTGCTTCGTCACTCTTCAACATCTGGCGCGGCATTAACACAAACTCACCGCGAATCTCATCACGCGCAGCTTTTAAATCTCTTCCTGTCACGAGTCCCGCGACCGAAACATCACCACCAAAGTAGCCATTGTCGATTGCGCTGACGACAAGGTTTGTTCCCACTTTTTGGTTCAGGTTATCGACTGCTCTTTTTAAGATTGGACCAAACAATTTTCCGGTAACAATTGTCCCCGGAAGCTTACTAACGCGTTTGGAAGTTGAACGTAAAAGACGTCGCTGCAACTTCGCAAACTCCTCATTGAACGCGCGCACCATACCGACTCCATCTTCAATTTGTGGATAGGCGCCGTAATGAGAACGGGACGGAATTTCTCGATCTGCTTTCAAGTAGAACTCATCGCCGAGCAGCGCGAAGTTAGTACCAAACTTTGCTTTCAGCTTTTCCTGGATCGGTTGCAGTTGATCGATCACACTGCGGCAAAACTCACCGGTCACTGCAGTCAGGCGTGGATCGGTGTTGTAGCGAGTTAGACCCAGGGGGACAATCGCCACACTCGTGATCCGTGGATACTCGGCCGCCAGATCGTTGATCGTCTTTTCCAGAATCGATCCGTCGTTGATGTTTGGACACAAAACGACCTGAGCATGTATTTCAATGCCGGCATCGAGTAACTGTTTTAACTTTTTCGAAATGTCGGCTCGTTGCTTGTCGATACCCAGCAGGTAAGCGCGCACATCCAGATCGGTTGCGTGCACTGAAACATACTGTGGCGAAAGTCCCTGCTCCACAATTCGTTTCAGTTCATCGTCGGTGATCGAGGTCAACGTGGTGTAGTTGCCGTAAAGAAACGACAAGCGTACATCTTCGTCTTTTATAAATAAGGAGGGACGAGCATCGGCAGGATTACCGTTACAGAAACAGAAGATACATTCGTTTGCACACTGGCGCGGGACAATCGCCTCGAAAGTGAACCCGAAATCTTCGCCTTCGGATCGTTCGAGTTCCACTTCCCAATCCTCGCCATTCTTCTTGCGCACTTCGAGGATTAATTCCGTTTCACCAGCGGTATGAAAACGAAAGTCGAGATAGTCCCGGACGACCCGACCGTTGACCTTAATAATGCGGTCGCCGGGCTCAATTTCCATTTCGGCGCCGAGGCTATCAGCAGCCACGTCGAAGATTTCCACGCCGCGACGACGAATACCTGTGACTGCTGGTGTTACTGCAAACTCGTACATAACTTCAAACCTGTGACTATAACATATTGTGGGGGCGGCCCTGGATTTCGCTAAACATCCGAGGGCGGCCACGGAGTGCCCCTACAAAATGGGAATCGGGACCTATTAATGATCTTCTCAATTTTTAGATCACGTCTGGCGACTTAATCTTCCCGGGCAATGGTGTATAATCCGGCTCCAATTAAGTAACCGCGTTAACACAACTGCACTCTGGATTTCATACCGAGTAGCTGCAACTTCAGTCTCTGAAAAACCATGAATAACGTAATTGCCGCCGCCTTCTTGTCCCTTTCTGTCGCTTCCTCAGCCTTAGCCGGAGTTGGTCAGCAGGCAACAGAAACTTCCAAACCGAAATCCGCGAGTCAAAACAATCTGACTAATAGTGAATCGATTGCCAAGTCGGATCTGAACACTCGCACCGCAAAAGACGACGCCGCGGACAATCAAAAACGTTATGAGTCGGCGATGGCTCTTACTGAAGCGGGAAGATTTGATGAAGCAATTAACGCGTTTAAGGAGTTATTGAAACTTCAGCCGCAGGATCCGCAAGTCCACTTTGGAATGGGAATGACTTACTCCAGGACGAAGGATTATAAAGACGCGCTCGAGTCGTTCAAAAAAGCGACCCGTCTCAAACCAGATTGGGCCGATGCGCACTTTCGATACGGAGTCACGTCTTATGTACTCGGTAAAAAAGAGCAGGCCACGGAAGAATACAAAAGACTATTGGAAATGAAGTCGTCGCTCGCGAACGTTCTTTATCGAATTATCAGAGACGAAGCCACTGCGGAAAGTATCGACGACCACACTGAGCCGCCTGTCAGTGATCCCAAACCCACTGCCGCGCCAACACCCAGGATTGAACCGGCAGCGAGTGCTCCACACCCGATCGCACCTGCGGCAACATTGGCTGACGTCTATCGCGTCGGGCTCGGCGACATTCTCGACATTCGATTCTTAAATTCACCGAATGGCGGCCGTTCAACGTTATTCACGGTGGTTGCCGGCGGCATGATCGATTTTCCAATCGCCGGTGGTTCGATAATGGTCGCAGGCCTTACTACAGACGAAATTCAGACGAAAATTGAGGCTGAACTAAAACGCCGAGCGATCGAAGAGAAAGCTCAACTCTCGGTTGGCGTGCGACAATTTGGCAGTCATTCAGTGATGGTGACCGGACTGGTCGCTTCACTTGGATCTCGCACACTGCGCCGGGAAGCTGTCCCGCTTTATGTTGTGTTGGCAGAAGCGCAAGTGCGCAATGACGCCGGGCGCATCAGTATTTTGAGAAACGGTTCAGTTTTTCAAACTTTGGATTTAAACGATCCACTCGCCATGAATGCCACTGTTATTAATGGTGATGTGATCACGGTAACTGGCCGTCCGCAGGAGTTCTACTACATCGCCGGTCGCATTAATTATCCCGGGCAAAAGAATTTTCAGGCAGGAATCACTCTGCTTCAGGCGATTCTTGCCGCTGGCGGTATCACTCGCCAAAATGAAGGAATGGTCGAGATTTCACGCGAAGGCACAGACGGACGACTCGTGACTACGCTCTATAATCTTAAGGAAATTAAGGCTGGCAGAGTCGGAGATCCGAAGGTTCAGGCAGGTGATCGGATTGAGGTCATCCGCTAATTGAACGAGAATATCGGCAATTTTATTGACAATCATCCCCCTGTTTGTTAGTTATTCAAATTGAATCGAGCTCATTCCTGCTTCCAATAGATCTAGTACTTTAGTGGCGCAAATTTCTTAGCGGAAGAGTACAAATCTGATGAACGATAAAGTTAAACCTGCCCTGATCGGGGGAGTGGTGTTAGGCCTTCTCTCGGTCATTCCTTTTGTCAACTGGGTCAACTTTTGCTGCTGCCTTTGGGCGATCCTCGGCGGCATGCTGGCCTCTTACCTTTACATCAAGAATTCACCGACTCCGGCGTCCGCTGGCGACGGTGCAGTCCTCGGCGTAATGGCAGGACTGGTTGGCGCACTAATCGCAATCATTATCGGCATTCCATTAAGCCTGGTAATCGGAACCGCCATGAACGAGATACTGCTCCGGTTGGTCGAAAACGCAAATCCGGAACAGGCACGAATGATGCGCGCCCAAATGGGTGTACAAAGCGTGGGCGCGGCCGTTGGTCGCGGTTTCATCGGGGCCATCTTCCTATTGATTTTTTCGATCATTGGTGGACTCCTCGGTGTGCCCATCTTTGAAAAACGTAAAGGCAACGCGGTTCCGCCACCGCCACCAGGAGTTGGTGGACCAGGTGGTTACGCGGTTTAGTTCGAAATAGCATATTTTCAAACCTGGTTGATTTTAGGAGAAAACGGAATGTCACAAGAATGGACTCCCCCGCCCGTATCGGGTGCCACAGAAAGTGTCCCCAACTTTTTAATCCCGGCAATCATTTCGATCTTTTGTTGTATGCCGCTGGGAATCGTCGCTGTGATCTTTGCGGCGCAGGTAAATGGAAAAGTGGCCGCGGGTGATACGCAAGGCGCAATGGACGCGTCGAAGAAGGCGAAACTTTTCAGTTACATTGCCATCGGTCTCGGTGTAGCCGGTTGGGGTTGCTACATCCTCCTGATGGTTCTTGGCTTCGGTATCGGGTTCCTCGGTAACATGTAAACCGTTGGCAGATGAACCGATTCACCTACTAATACAATAAAGGGACCTCAGCGAAAGTATTTCGCTGAGACTGCAAAAATAAGATGAGTAGATATTGCACTAAATGCGGCGCCGTGAATGACGACGCCGCACAGTATTGTTCAAATTGTCAGGCGGCCTTGTCGCCTCTTGATAGTGGCGCCAGCAGTGGAAGCGTCGGCTATCAACCAATGGAATCAGTTAACGCCGGCGCAATGACTGATTGGAAAGCCCTGGGCGCTGATAAGAAAGTAACTGCCGGCGTTTGCGCGATCTTGCTGGGCTGGCTCGGGATTCACAAGTTTATTCTTGGCTACTCCACTGAAGGCATAATTCAGTTAGTGCTTGGTATTCTTACTTGCGGCTTAACCAACGTTATCGGAATCGTTGAAGGTATTATCTATCTCACGAAGTCTGATGAAGAGTTTGTACGCACCTACATTCAGGGACGAAAGGGTTGGTTTTAGCGCCAACCCTCTCTGCCAACCTTCCGCGCAATACAATCCACAGTCATGATAGCCTTGGGTTCTCATGTCACCTGAGTTTTGGAATCGACGTACGACCGTGCTCGCGATCTGGGGACTATTGTTCGTGGGGTCGTTGTATGTCTTTTGGTTTGAGCCTGGTAAAAATGGATTTTTTCCGGGCTGCCCTTTTCGTTTATTGACGGGTTTGAACTGTCCCGGCTGCGGCAGTACGCGCGCGCTCCATCAACTTCTTCATGGACACGTTGAAGCGGCCTTCTTCTTAAATCCGCTTTTCGTTATCGCTCTTCCGTTTCTGGCTTACGCGTTTCTGCGTCACACTTCGTTTTCGCTGCAAGGAAAACGTCCACGTCCGAATGCCCTGCCCGCGCCATATATATATTTGATTTTCGTGGTCGTGGTTTCGTTTTGGGTCTTCCGCAACACGCCCTTCTATCCGTTCTTCTCGTAAGACGATCAGCACTGTATGATTCCGTGGATGAGCAATCCAGATAGAAATATAGTGACACGAGTGTTCCGGAACGGGGTAAAGCCCGACCGTGATGACTGGAAAGACTCTTCGCCAGGAGAGCGGATGGAAGGCGTTTGGCTCCTGACGAAACTCTGCCTGGGCTGGAATAAAAGCGAGATCGATGAACCAAGACTTCAGAGAACTATTACTCGCGTTCAACGACATAAACGTTGAATATCTGGTAATAGGGGCGCATGCTCTGGCCGCCTATGGACACGTCCGTGCCACCAAAGATCTGGACCTTTGGGTAAAACCCGATCCAGAGAATGCTGATAGAGTAATCGCGGCCCTTACCAATTTCGGAGCTCCGCTCCTGGATCTATCCAGGGAGGATCTGACAACCATCGGAACCGTGTTTCAGATTGGCATGGCGCCATTGCGGATAGATTTAGTTACCTCAATCGATGGTGTCGAATTTGTCGATGCCTGGTTTGATCGAAGTCAAATCGATTTCGGAGGCGTGCCTGTATTTGTGATATCCAAACAGCATTTGATTACTAACAAGCGGGCGACGGGAAGACTTCAAGATTTGGCGGATGTCGAACAACTCGAAGCACGCGGGAACTAGCTAGACATACCTCTCTTCACCATCCCCCATACCGCTACATTCAATCCCATAATTAAATACAGGATCATCACTACTTCCGAGTCGCCCCAGTTGTAATGGACCAGGCCGCTGGTAACGAATCCGGCCAATCCTCCAAGCCCGCCTAACGCAACTCCCCGCGGAACCACACCCGTCTGTGAGTCGCCAAAATCAATGCGCGGCGCGCGTATCAGGTGAAACAACATACGCGCATACATACCGATCAGGATCAACCAGACTATCAACGCCGGCACACCACGTTCGAGTGCGATCTGTAGCAAGTTCGAATGCATGTGGCCCATCGGCAACTTCCCGTTATCAAACAGTCCCCATTGCCGCCACTTGGCCTTGATGGAATCCATACCAACGCCGACCAACAAGTGGCGCGGCTGGCTAATCAAAAGGTGGTAACCTTCATGCCACACTTGCTCGCGCCACGTCGTTGACTGGTCCTTTTGATCGAAAAATCCAACACTTCGTTTCTGTTGTAGAACTAATATCGCCGCGAGTGCTAACGGAATTGCACACAGTCCAACAATCAGTAGTGTTCGTCTCGAAACACTCAACAACAACATCAATGCCGCTGATACCGCGAACCCGGCCCACGACGCTCGCGTCACACTCATTCCTAACGAGAAGATCAAACCAACTACCGCAACTGCTAATAACAGTCCGGTCCGATTAAATTTCTTAGCGAGACCAAGAAAGAGTCCTAATGCAAGCGAAGCGATTAGTTGAATGGCTTCTGCATAGGTGACCCAATGTCCATAGAAACCAGTCGCCCGCCAGTCACGTCCTCTGGACCATCCTGTCGCTCCAAGTTGTTCGAGCGCGCTCGTACCCGCTAATAAATGGCCGCGTGGAACTTCCAGCGCCGGCGTCCATTCAACGTGATAAATGGAAACTTGCGCGATCGGAGGACCTGCGGCCAGTGCGCTCGCAATTTCTTCGGGTGTGCTTACTCGCACGCCATCAACGGCCCAAACAATGTCGCCGCTCACGATTGGCGAAGGCCTAGTGTTGAGACGGTTGCGAAAAACTGCTTTTGTTAGTGGACTTTCGGCTTTGATGCCTTCGAGTTTGACGCCCTTGCCAAACGTTAGCTGTTCCGCAGTCAACAGAACGTTCAGCATGCAGGAACCGACGAGAGTGAAAGCCAGGATCTTTGCTAACTTCAGCGAGCGAACATTTTGCGAAAAGAGATAGACAATCGTAAACAAACTCGCCGCCCGCATTTTTCCGATCGATACGAGCGGTTCATAAGAGAAGACACACGAGAGGCCGCTGATGATGAAGAAACCAAGTAGCGCATAGTCGATTGGTGAACGTACAAACTTGGGACGAGGATAGATGAAACTGCGGATGAGCCACAGCAACATCCCGACGCCCCAACCGATTTGCGTGCCGGCAATCGAGTGTGGCGCGCACAGCACAATTATGAACAAACATCCGACGATGCCGCGTTCCAGCCAAACGATAGCGGTAGGTTGTGGTTCGGGAGTCTCGTTGCGGGGCATTAGATTGCTTTGTCAGATATGCTGTAGAGATTTGCCAAAGTCACTATCATGTCACCTCGGCTTGGCCGTCTGTTGTGAGGAATGGCTCTGCCTTTCCGTTTCATGTGCTCCTTTGTTTCGGGCTACGCCCTCTTTTAGGCGCATCATTAATAGAACGTAGAAATTTACTTCGAAGAAGGGCGTAGCCCTAGTTCATAAGGCGCGCTTAACGGAAAGGCATAGCCATTCCTCACAACAGATGGCCAAGCCGCAACGAGACAGTAATGATTTTTTGCAAGAGGCTCTTCAGCTTGTGGGAGATTGCCATTATTCACTATTTACGATTCCCTATTCACTACTCACCATTAGCGATTAGAATGCCCACGCTGTAACTATATTCTAACCTCGAGAAAACTACATGCGCAGAACCGTCTTCACTTTGTTGACCTGTGTTTTAGCTTTGGGCTTGTCCACGCTTGCCTTCACTCAAACACCATCGTATCCCGATCAGGTGAAGACTATTCAGAACGATGCCCGGTTGAAAGCCGCCAACAATTACATCGATCAGAACCAGGCGGACATTTTACGCGAGTGGATCGCCATTACTGAGATCAACGCACCTTCGAAACATGAACAGGAACGGGCGAAGTACATCGAATCGCTGTTGCGAAAGTATAAGGTTGACGTCACCTACGACGACTCCGGCAATCTGATCGCCACGCGTAAAGGAACAGCCGGTGGTCCAGTCACCGTGTTCGACGCGCACATGGACACGGTGTTTCAACCAGGACTGAAGATCAAAGCTGAAGTTAAAGAGGGAAAGGTTTATGCGCCCGGCATTGGTGACGATACGAGAAATATCGAGGCTTTGTTGGCCACCATCCGCGCTCTCGACGCCGCGAAGATCAAAACTAAAGGTGACCTGATCTTTCTTTTCACCACCGATGAAGAAGCGGGCATGAGCGGAGCGAAGTTTTACACTAAAGAAAACCGAACCAACGTGAAATACTACATCGCGCTTGACGGTGGTTATGAAGGGTTCACTTACGCGGGCATCGGTATCAACTGGTATCGCCATCACTTCATTGGACCAGGCGGACATACGCGCTCGCGCACTCCGCCTTACTCGGCCACATTGCCACTCGCCCGGGCGATTGAACGCATCTATGACTTGAAAGTGCCGACTAACCCATCTTCGAATCTGAACATTGGTATGCTTGGTGGCTCGGAAGTTCCGAACGCCAAAGCTTCCGACGCGTGGTTCACCGTGGATCTGCGTTCGACTGACAATAGCGTGATTGCCGATCTGGAGAAGAAGGTAGCTACGATTCTCGACGAAGAGGCAAAACGAGCCGGGATGACAGTAAAGACTGACATCATCTCGCAATCACCCGCTGCGGTTTTACCCGGCAATCGGGAGTCGCATTTAGTAAAGATGGCTGAGGCTGTTCACCGGGCAATGGGTTTTGATCCACCGATCGGAAACGCTGGTTCAAACAATTCGAGTGCTGCTTTGTTGCAAGGCATCACTTCGATCTCAACCGGCGCTGGACCATGTAGCGACTCGCATGCACTAACCGAAAACTGCGAAATCGAACCGCTATATAAAGGTATTAAGAAGATGATTCTGTTGGCGGTAGCAATGGCGGAACTGGAATGATATCGCTTTACTCGGCTGCGCCATCTGTTGTGAGGAATGGCTGTGCCTTTCCGCAAGCGCGCACTTACTTTAGGCTACGCCTTCGGTTGGACGGTTGCGCCTATGCCGGCCAAAAAAGGGCGCAGCCCGGAGCGAAAGGACCCTCTTAACGGAAAGGCATAGCCATTCCTCACAACAGGTTGGCAAAGCCGCAGTAGGATATTCGAAGATGCGGGTTGAGAAACCTCGGCCACTGACTGATGCACGATCCGTACGCGTTCCCGGCAGGGCGCCGCGCTGGATCGTGCCCACCATCAAGGTCTTACTCGTTGTTTCCGATGCTATCGCCGCGGCGCTTTCGTTCATCGGGGCGTTCGTCTTTCGTCAGAACCTGCCTGCTTTCGCACCACACGGCTGGACATGGAGCAACAGCTTTGCTCCTTACGGCGCATTGCTCGCTCTCGTCATTCTGATACGCGTACTCACCATGCGTTACGCCGATCTATATCGCATTCGTGGTGAGTTCTCCCTGGTTGACGATAGTCTCCGACTCTTCAAAGCCACCGCAATCGGTTCGCTGCTGATTGTTGCTGCTGCCTTCTTGTATCGCGGCGGGTTTGCGTATCGTTCATTCTCATACGCGCGCGGCGTGTTTCTCGTCGATTTTGTTTTTGCGTTCATCAGTATTGGTTTGATTCGTTATGTGGTGCGTGCAGTTCAAACTCTGGCTCGTCGCCGCCAGATCAACTTGATACCAACACTCGTTGTCGGACGTGGAAATGAAGCCGCACTCTTCATCAAAGAGATGCGTGAACGACCTACCCTGGGTTATCGCGTGATCGGTGTTGTCGACATTAAGCCGGTTGAAGGTCGCGAAGCCGATGTATACGAGGGCGTGCCCGTCGTAAGTAATCTTGAAGGTCTGCCGGACGCGATTCGCGATTCCGGGGCAAACGAAGTGATCATTGCCGATCCGAATGTGAACGCCGAGACATTGTTTGAAGTGATGATACGTTGCGGCCGGCGACGTGGCGTCGAATTTCGCATTGCGCCAAGCTTGTTCAACTCGTTGCCGCGCAAAACTGAGATCGATCAAATTGGCGTGTTGCCAATGATCAGGTTGTTTCGTGAACCGCTTTCAAGCAGCGCGCGGTTACTCAAGCGGACTTGTGACATTGTTATTTCAGCTTTGGCTATCGGTTTGTTGTTTCCGCTCTGGCTTTTGATTGCGGTGCTAATCAAACTCGATTCGCGAGGACCAGTCTTTTATAGCCAGGAACGGGTGGGTATGGATGGGCGACTGTTTCTGGTTTTCAAGTTTCGCACGATGAAAGCGGGAGCGGATTCGGAAGTTCATCGCCAGTATCAAAAGGCCTTCATCGCCGGAAGGGCCGAAGCAAATCTTGGAGACGACGGTAAACCGACGTACAAGTTACAAGCCGATCCCCGCATAACCAGGATCGGAAAATTACTAAGACGCACAAGTTTGGATGAAGTGCCGCAGTTGTTGAATGTATTGATGGGCGACATGAGTGTAGTTGGACCACGTCCACCGATCCCGTATGAAGTTGAAGCTTACGAGTTGTGGCATCGGAAGCGGCTCGACATGAAACCGGGTCTGACCGGGTTGTGGCAAGTATCAGGAAGAAATCGTTTGCCGTTTGAAGAGATGGTGCGATTGGATCTGTTCTATATCGAGAACTGGTCGCTCTTGCTGGACCTGAAAATCATCCTCCGCACCGGGTTGGTCATGATCGGCGGTGAAGGCTTCTGATAACTCTGCGTCTCAGCGTTCTCTGCGTCTCTGTGTTGAAAATTGGCGTTTAACTATTCGTTGCCTCGCTTTCAACACAGAGACGCGGAGAACGCAGAGACGCAGAGAGCTAATGCGTATCGGAGAATATGTAATCAAGTATCTCTTCAATTACCGCAGTTGATCTCCGGGGATTGGATTTCACCTTTTTTTGCAACCTAATCTCTTTCAAATCACTCGCAGCCTTAATGCGGCGCAGCCGTCCTTCCTTCACCAACTGCTCATCAACCGCTGCCCATTGACCCGCATAAATACTCGCCACCGGCACTCCTAACGCCGCTGCTTCGCGATTGATTGTTCCCCCAGCGCTAATTACAAAATCACTGGCTGCGATCAGGTTTGCACCATCTAAAGGCGTGGGCGGCACGATCAAATTCGTTCGCGGATTGGCGTTATACAAAGAACGTTGCGACTCATTTCGCGGCAACAAGATCACACGTGTGTTCTCGTTTGCCAGAAACAAGTTCAAAGCAACATCAAACAACGTATTCTGAAAGCGATGATAGAGCGCGTCATGCGCTGGTGGCCGCATCAAGACCAGTATGTTCTCCGCATCAATCCCAAGATTCCCCAACTGGTCCAGGAATGAAGGATCGGGCTGAAAGTCAGCGAGATAAACATCTTCTTTAGTACCGTGATAGCGACGCACCTTTTTGGGACTGGCGCCGTAACGCCGCAAGCGTCGTTCCGGAAAACTCACCGGCACAATGATTCGCGAAGTTAGCCGAAACGCGAGATGGTTTGCGGGCTGGTATTCATAGTCCATCAAAGTCACGCTTCTCACCCGCAACGCGCGCGCGGCCAGTATTTGCGAATACGAGTTGTGGCTGATTGCTAAATCAAACTGGCGTTGCCGGGCCCATCCGCCAAGGGCCCACGCGCGAGTCATCAGGTTACTCGCCTTTGCTGAAACCTCTCGTCCACCATGTGCACCAACAACTTCGGCTGACAGACTTGCAGCTTTTGCGAGCGGAACGGTTTCGGCAAAATCACGCGCCGTCACCTCAACTTCATGGCCCGCTGCTTCAAAACGATTAATCAGAGCACGAAAGAAAGGAACGTGCGGAGAGTTTGCGAGATCGATCCAGAGACGCATTAAAAATCAGTACCACCTGCGATAGCGTGGGTCTCGATAACTAGTGGCTCATCTTTACAGCGCTAACTCAACAAGCCGACCACGATCTTTCAGCGACTTCTCCGCTGCCTCGATCATGTGGACCATACGCAAGCCGGCGGCCCCATCAGTTTCAGGCGCTCGCTGATGTTCGACGCAGTCGATAAAGTGCAGCGCTTCGGTTTGCAGTGCTTCGGTGTTGTCCAGACGCGGCGCCCACATATCACCCGAACGATAACTCACCAGCATTTTGTAAACAGCTTCCGGGCCCGGCGTAACTGTGATTCCTTTATCGTAAACTTTCAACTTATCGCTCGGATCGAGATCATCGTAAAGAATCATTTTTTCGCTGCCGCCAATCAACGTATGACGCACCTTGACGGGCGTTAACCAGTTGACGTGCACATGCGCGATCTGCGTGTTGGCGAAGAAAAGTGTGATGTATGCAACGTTCTCCGGTTGACCAGGCACGTGACTGATTCCGGTTGCTGAAATCGCTACAGGTTTGTTGGGCAACACGTAGTCCATGATTGAAAGATCATGAATTGCGAGGTCCCAGATAACATTTACATCATGTTGGAAGAGGCCAAGATTTACCCGCACAGCGTCGTAATAATAAATCTCTCCAAGCTGCCCCGATGAAATTAACTCACGCATCTTGCGCACGGCATCGGTGTAGACAAACGTGTGGTCCACCATCAAGGTCAGTCTGCGTCTTGCGGCTTCGTCGATCAGTTGACTTGTTTGAGCTGAGGTTGATGCGATGGGTTTCTCGACGAGTACATGCTTACCGGCTTTCAACGCCGCCATCGCCAAATCGAAATGCGAAGAGACCGGGGTCGCAACAACGACTGCGTCGACATTTGGATCTTGAATTAGATCTGCAGAGTTTGTGTAGATAGCTAACGAAGGATAGAGCTTACGGAGTTGGGTCAAACGCTCTTCACGCTGATCGCAAACTGCCGAGACGGCTGAACCAGGCGTCGCCATAAAATTCCGCACCAGGTTTGGTCCCCAGTATCCATGTCCAATTACGCCAATTTTTATCATTCTCTTTTTATGTCCGATATGCTTTAGCTTGTCGAGTGTTCATCCACAGATCACGCAGATTACATAGGAAGCTAAAACAAAGACTTTCTTTTGAACTCCCTGTGTGGAATCTGTGGATGAGAGTCTCTTGCAAAGATCAACTACGCTGCGGCTTGGCCGTCTGTTGTGAGGAATGGCTCTGCCTTTCCGTTAAGCGCGCCTACAATTTGGGCTACGCCCTTCGTCCCGTATATTGTTTTTCACCTGCTATTTATTAATGATGCGCCTAAAGAGGGGCACAGCCCAGAACCAAAGGCCCATGAAACGGGAAAGGCAGAGCCATTCCTCACAACAGACGGCCAAGCCGCAGCGTAGTTGATCTTTGCAAGAACCTCTAAAGTATTTTATTGCGTACGTCGCCGATGATGCGGGCCGGGACGCCGGCAACGATCGCAAAGTCAGGTACGTCCTTTGTAACTACCGCTCCCGCGCCAACGAGTGCGCTCTCTCCAATCGTCACGCCCGCGATGATCGTCGCGTTCGATCCTAAGCTGGCGCGTTTCTTCACGGTGGTCTTCACTACTTTCCAATCAGCTTCAGTTTGTGGCGATCCGTCTTCGTTCACCGCGCGAGGATAGACATCGTTAGTGAACATTACGCCATGGCCCACAAAAACTTCGTCTTCAATCTCAACGCCTTCGCAGATAAAAGTGTGTGACGAAATTTTGCAACGCTCACCTATGCTCGCATTCTTCTGGATCTCAACGAACGCCCCGATCTTCGTCTCAGCGCCAATCGAACAGCCGTAGAGATTGACGAGATCCGGTTGAAAGATCCGAACGTCTGGTCCAAGTATTACATTAGTAGCGATAGGCATAAGCTTATATCGATGCTTTAGCTGCTCGGGGATTTACTCTGCGTCTCTGCGTACTCAGCGTCTCTGTGTTAAAAATGGGCCGCCGTTATGCGAACATCGGTTTCAACACAGAGACGCGGAGTACGCAGAGACGCGGAGATAAACCCCGAGTAGCTAAAGCATGTCGGACTTTTCCAACAACCGTCCCAACCCATAAAGCATCCACGCCTGGCTCCACCGCATATATGGTTTCTTCACCGTGTAGAATCGGCGCTTTTGATAGTAGAAGTATCCCCTTGAATCACGCAGATTCGTGATCGCCCAGCGCGCGACATTTTCCGCGACTTTGATCGATTCACGATCAAGCTCAGCCAGTTCAATGAATGTAACAATGGCGCTCGCCGCCGCATGCGTGTCCGCTGGATAGGGACCATCATCGTAGTATTTCGGCCAACCGTCCGCAAGAAAGAAGGTCTGCTTCCAATACTCATAACCGCGCTCGAGCGACGACTGAAACTCTGCCGGCAATGAACATCTTTCAATCACACGTTTCAGCGAGTACAACACAAACGCCGTGTGAAAATTGTCGATCCAACCTTGCGCCGGTTCCGTTCCATAAACCCAGGCGCCATCTTTTCGCTGATGATTGACGACATAACGCGCTGCCTTTTCAGCGTGCGCGATCAGCTCCGGTTCCTGCGTTAATGTGCCGACTTCAGCAAGCACTTCGGCCGCCAGCAAACTCGCATTGAAGATCCTCGTGTTGCTCGCAGGTGAATAACTAAAACAGATCTCCTCGTCGTTTGAAACGGGGCGTGGTAAATCCTGCAGGATGAAATCGCACACACTGCGCGCTATTGATAGATACTCGTCATCGTGAAACTCACGCGCCGCTTCGATCAATGCGCGGGCAGCGAACGCTGTCGGCACAATCGTCGCACTTCCTCTCGGCGCAAAAAAGTTCCGACTCTGCCAGTCGAAGTTATAACCCCAGGCGGCGCCGCTATAACCATCCAATCGCATTGAAATCAGATCTTGTAACAATGCTCGCGCTTCAGTTTCAGACGCCGCTGTTTTTAACCGCCGGTGATTCGCGAGCAACGCCAGCACAAACAACGCGATACCTTTTGAATTTCGTTGGGGAGGAACAACCGAAACCGGGCGAAGATCGGAAGGCGAACGCTTCACAACTTGCGTCCAGATGAAACGAGCACTACGAGAACGCGCTAATGGTGTGGCCTGGAAAAGTTTGCTGTTGAGAGCGTCGAAAGGATCGTGTCCGGCAAAATCATGTGCACGACACCAGGAGAGGAGATGGGAGTAGACGGAGCTGAGTGAAATTTCCGGTTTCCGATTGCCAATTGCCGATTTGTCTTTGCTTTCGATCTCGCTGTATCTCCTTGGTTCGCGATTGCAACGAATCTGCGAGCAATAGAGTAACTTCGCTATTGCATCTTTCGCCAGCGGGACTTAAGCAATCCTTTAATCGGCAGTTGGCAATCGGCAATCGGCAATCATTCACCCATTCACTGACGTTTCAATCCGTCTCGGCGTCGCGATAAAGCTCTCGTGCCATAGCTCAAACATCAGCAGCGTCCAGAGCAGTTTGCGATGATTGGCCACGCCACGTTCGTGTTCGTCCTGTAGTCGCGAAACAAATTCCGGATTGAATACGCCGGCGCGTCGCACACGTTCGGGCGATAGCAGATCTCTTGCCAACGGTCGCAGCTTGCCCTTCAACCACTCAGCCACCGGAACGCCAAAACCTTTTTTGCCACGCCGCGTCACAAACCGGGGCAACAACTCATCAACTGCCTTCTTCAAGATGTATTTCGACTTGTGACCTTTCAACTTGTAGTTACTCGGCAAAGACGCGGCAAACTCGGCCACTCGTGGATCAAGAAACGGCGCGCGCACTTCCAACGACACCGCCATACTCGCGCGATCAACTTTGGTAAGAATGTCTTCGGCGAGATAAAGCCGCGTATCGAGATTTTGCATCTGCTTGATCAAGTCAGTCTCGTTACATTCTTCCAACATGGCCCGCGCATCGCGATAAATATCGCCGTCAGTATGGGCCAACGTATCCGGGGTTAATAACAGTTGCTGTTCTTCGGGTGTAAACGAACCAAACCAGATGTGATGACGCGCCACCGTGTCGTACTTCACTCCGGTAACAAATCGTTGCGCCTTGTAGTCGAGCGAAAGGTTCTTCGTTTTTACCGGCAACATGCGGATCAGCGGTTCGATAATTCCCCGCCGCACCGACGAAGGAAGGTATTGATAAATCTCGGCCCAACGATGTCCCGCATACATCGGATAACCGGCAAATAACTCATCACCACCGTCACCGCCGAGCGCCACCGTCACATGCTTACGAGTAAATCGTGACAACAAGTAAGTAGGGACCAGCGATGGATCGCTAAATGGTTCATCCATCCATGCGCCGATTTCACTTACCAGGTTTGCAGCCAGATTTGCACTCAGCCGTTCTTCGTGATGGTCCGTACCGAGAAACTTCGCCACCCCGCGCGCATACGCAGATTCATCAAACGAAGCTTCGGCAAATGAAATTGAAAATGTTTTGACTGCTTCGGACGATGAACGAACTGCTAACGCGGCCACGCTCGACGAATCGACGCCACCCGACAGCAACACGCCAAGCGGTACGTCTGAAACCAAACGCATGCGCACACTGTCAGCCAACAAACTCTGTAGATGTTCGGCGGCTTCGCGTTCAGTGGGGACGGGCGAAACGGTCCGGTAATCGAGTTTCCAGTAAGGCTCGACCGTGATGCGTCCATCTTCGAGTACGAGTTTATGCGCCGCCGGAAGTTTATTTATTCCTTCGTAAATCGAGAGCGGCGCCGGAACGTAGTCGAACGATAAATACTGGCGCAGTGCCTGAAGATTTAATGAAGGGCGAACTGCCGGATGCGCGAGTAAAACTTTTGGTTCGGAAGCAAACAACAGCGTCTTGTCAAAAACGCCCCAGTAAAGCGGCTTTTCACCAAAGCGATCGCGAGCGATCAGCAAGCGGCCACGTTTGCTGTCCCAAAGTGCGAACGCAAACATGCCGTTGATCTCGCGCATCATGTTGTCGCCGTATTCTTCGTAGAGATGCGGAAGAATTTCAGTGTCGGAGGCGCTACGAAACGAGTGACCACGCTTCTCGAGATCAGCGCGAACTTCGCGATAGTTGTAGAGTTCGCCGTTGAGAACGACAGCGACTGATTTGTCCTCGTTGAAGACTGGCTGTTCGCCGGTGAGAAGATCGATGATGGCGAGGCGACGCATACCGAGTGCGACACCTTTAGAAACAAACAAGCCTTCGGAGTCAGGACCACGATGCGTCATCCGCTCACACATCGAATGTAGCAACGGCTGCGCACCAGTGAACGATGGCGAATGTGAATCGAGATTGGCCCAGCCAGTAATGCCACACATAAGCAGGTAAATAGTGAATCGTAAATAGTAAATAGTGAATCGTTGACGCTAGGTCGGACTAATTGGTTATCACTAGTGTCTGCGATAGACCGGTGATCATACGACCAATATGATCTAAATCCTTAGCGAGTCGATCATAATCAACTGAACTCAAATACTTGAGACGATGAGAAATGACTAACTCGGTGTCGACTTCGCTGGCCGAACCTTGCGAATGCGACAGAAATTGCCTGAATTCTTTCGCCGTTCTTCGTCCTGCGCCCTCCGCAATATTGGTGACGATTGAAACGGACGCTCTTCGTAATTGTGATGTTAGACCGAACTTTTCTTCTTTCGGAAAGGTTTCGGTTACTTTGTAGATTGCAATCACAAACTCGATTGCTTTCTTCCAGAGATCTAATCGTTCGTGAGGTCTCATAGGTGAGACTCCTTTCGGTGAGAAAAAGTTAACTACTTGCCAACAATTCACGATTCACTATTTATTATTCCAGATCCCACCACCGATTTACCATTAACTATTCACTATTCACTATTCACTATTTACGATTTCCGAAACCTAATTTCTCACGCACCGCATAAATCGGTTTCGATTGTGATTCGTGGTACGTGCGGACGAGCATTTCCGCCAATAAGCCCATTAATAAAAATTGCACGCCGACTGCAAACATCACGATCGTCAACACCGGCAAAGGAGTCTGCACGAAATCAGCTTTGTGAAAGAGTTTGAGAAAGACCGCGTAGAAACCGGCGAGGAGTGAGATCGCAAACGCCAACATGCCAAACGATCCAAACACGTAGATCGGTTTCGTTTGATACGACGCCATAAACTTGATCGTCATCAAGTCGAAAACAACTTTCAGCGTGCGCGATAAACCGTATTTCGACTTGCCCATCGTGCGGGGATGATGTTCGACAGGAATTTCAGTCACCCGCGCGCCAACCCACGATGCGTAAATGGGAATGAAGCGATGCATTTCACCGTAGAGCTTTACGTCCTGCAGCGACTCGCGTCGATAAGCTTTCAATGAACACCCATAGTCGTGGAGCGGAACGCCACCAATCCAGGAGATCACACGATTCGCAATCATCGACGGAATCTTGCGTGTAATCATTTTGTCTTTGCGATTCTTACGCCAGCCTGAAACTACGTCGTAGCCTTCATCCAGCTTGTCTAACAAACGGGTGATGTCGGCCGGATCGTTTTGCAGATCGGCGTCCATCGGAATCAAAACTTGCCCGCGCGCCGCATCGATACCCGCAGCCATCGCCGCCGTCTGTCCATAGTTTCTTCTTAGCGCTACTACGCGCACCCGCGGATCTGCTTCGGCAATCTCACGCAGGATCCTTAAGCTCCCATCGTTCGAGCCGTCGTCCACGTAAACAATCTCAGCCGACCGGCCGAGCACCTGCAAGGCTTTATCGAGCTTCGCATGAAGTGGTCGCAGGTTGGGCTCTTCGTTGTAGACCGGCAAAAAGACCGATATATCCGGCTCATCAGGAGACGCAGTCACGCGATTAGTTGTTTCTGGTTCGTCGTAGATTTTCATTTAGCAGGGAACTACTCACTCCTTCGAGCAACACAAATCGCTGAAACTCCGATTGGCAGATTTAAATGTTTCAGCCAATAGTGTTCAGCGCCGAGGATCATTCCGAGTGGCTTGTTCAAAAAACCGATAGTCAAATTGTTTTCCGAAGCCGGACGCAAACCAGTGATACGCATCAACACGCGCCCAATCAGCGTCGGAAGAAAGAAGGTAATGTTGGCGAAAGTCGCGCGTTCAATTTCAAAGCCGGCAGCCATCACTCTTTCCTTCAACTGCTTTATCGTGTAGCGACGTCGATGATTACTCACATCATCCTGGACGCCCCACAAAAACATAAACGCGGGCACAAACATCAGGGCATGACCACCGGGTTTCAGGACACGGTGCATCTCGCGTAGTCCGGCGAGATCATCATCGAGATGCTCGACGACGTCGAGCGCGGTCACCAGGTCAAACGTTTGATCAGGATACGGAAGTTTCTCAGCTTCGCCGAGCTTTACCTGGTTCAAGCCACGTTGACGACAAAACGAAAGCGCTTCGGTAGAAACATCAACTCCCTCGGCTTCGCCAAATTCACTTAGCATCTCGAGGTTTGCTCCAGTGCCGCAGCCAACGTCGAGAATGCGTGACTTTTGTTCGTGATTGCGCGACAAGATGCGTTCGATAAAGCCGGTGATGATTTTTCGTCGACCGGCAAACCACCAATGATTACCCTCAACTTCATACATCAGCGCATAAGTATGAAGTTGCATCTGCTGCGGCAGATTATGCTCGGCTACATCTGTCGTCATATTTTAGGAGCGCAGGCGTCCTCGCCTGCCGTTCTCGATACCCATGGCGCCGCATTTTTAAGAGTGTCCGCCTGACCTACCAAAGGCTTTTCGCGACCAAGGCAGGCGAGGACGCCTGCGCTCCTATTCTAAGTGGTTCGGAACCACTCAACAAACCGGTGGATTCCTTCTTCAATCTGAGTTTGCGGGTTGTAACCCAACAACGCCCGGGCCTTCGTAATGTCGGCAAAAGTTTGCGGAACGTCACCAGGTTGCGGCGGTTGGCGATCGATAATGGCGTGGCTGTCCAGTTCCTTCTCCAACAAACTTATCAATTCGCGCAGTTCAACCGTTCGCGATTCACCAAGATTGAAGACTTCATAGTCGCTCTTGTCATATTCAATTGCAGCAACTACCCCGGCGATAATGTCGTCGACGTAAGTGTAATCTCGTCGTGTCGTGCCATCGCCAAATACCGGTATCGGCTTGCCCGCACTTATCAGTCGCGCAAACTTGTGAATCGCGAGATCCGGTCGTTGGCGTGGTCCATAAACTGTAAAAAACCGTAAGCACACGCAACGAATATCATAGAGATGCGAATAGGTGTGACACAGAAGTTCCCCCGCGCCTTTGGTTGCAGCGTAGGGTGAAATCGGTTGGCGAATCGTGTCTTCTTCACTGAACGGGACCTTTGCGTTGATGCCGTAAACAGATGACGACGATCCAAACACAAATTGTTTGATGCTGTGTTTACGCGCGAGCTCTAAAAGGTTGAGCGTGCCGTTGATATTCGTTTCGTTGTAAAGCTGTGGTTCAGAGAGAGACGGACGGACGCCGGCGCGCGCCGCCAGGTGCACTATGCAGTCGAATTTATTTTCGTCAAAAATCTTTTCGAGTGCGGCGGCGTCGCGAATATCGATCTCGGCGAGTTTGTAACGAGCGTCGGCGAGCTGATGTTGAATATTCGCTCGCTTGATTTGCGGATCGTAAAAATCGTTGAAGTCGTCGACAACGGTGATCTGGTCGACATCGTTGGCGAGCAGGTGATCGACCAGATGTGAACCAATGAAGCCAGCCGCGCCAGTTATTAAGAGATTACGTTTCATGTAAGAAAATTCTGCTTCCTCTGCGTCTCTGCGTACTCAGCGTCTCTGTGTTAAAAACTTCGTCCGCCATACGCAAACATCGATTTCAACACAGAGACGCTGAGGACGCAGAGACGCAGAGATAATCTCCCGACATATCGGACATTCACTTAGTAGCATAAATCCATAAATGCCAACCCCAACGCGAAGCCAGCACTTTTTCGATCCTGCGCGGCAGAATTGGACCAAGCACTGGTAACCATTTCTTATTCAGGAAATGGATCTTGAATTCCACGGTGGAAAAATCTGCAAAGAGCGACTTCGCTTCGTCTCGTGAATAAACACGCGCCAGGGGATTTCCGGCCCCATCGGTGTTTTGACTCAAAAACTCTTCCGAACTCAGATACTCGCGTTCCTGCTGTAGACGGCGCGCATGTTCGTGTAGTGCGTCTTCCGATTCTCCGGTCAGCAGATGAACAAACTTCACGCCGCCTTTCCAGCGCAACAAGTGAACGCCGGCCCGGCGCAAAAGCGAGATGTTTATCCGGTAGTTATACGAATTGCGGTGATAAAGCATTACCACCGCGCGCCCGCCCGGCTTCAAAATTCGATGAACTTCCCTGATTGCTCCGGCCGTGTCTGGAGTGTGATGCAAAACTCCGTGCGAATAGACAAGGTCAAACGAATTATCGGGAAAGTCCAGTTGTTCAGCGTCAGCAACCTGAAACTTGCCGGGTAGTTCAAACAACTCAAATCGCTTTTGCGCGAGTTCGATCGCGGCTTCCGTTAAGTCAACGCCGGTATAGTCAGCACCCGCTTTGGCAAACTGCGCCCCGTCGGTTCCGAGTCCACAGCCGATCTCCAAAACTTTTAAATCTTTAGCCTCAGCAAAGCCGGCCGCGCCAGGAATGTGCCATTCCTTTTCATAGCGATGCGCTTCAACCAGCTCATAAAAGCGTCGTGATCCCGGCGGCGCGTCGGCAAACTTTGTCCCACACGGATGCTCCTGCCAAAACTGGCGTACGCGTTCCTTGAGCTGTTGACTAGCCTCGACCATAAAGCAAACAAAGAAGAATATCTTATTAAAGAGCGATGAGCCACATGAAGCATTGCCGATTGCCGAATGGCGATTGCCAATTTGTGTTTAGCGAAGGTTCTCGATTACTTGCGACTGACTCAAATCGGCAATTGGCAAGCAAAAATCGGAAATGCCTCCGTCGCTTGCGCAAGCGTCACCGATATGGCGAAATATCTACAACATGACAACGACCAAACTTTCCGTCCAAATAGTGCTCGTCTTTGTTAGTTTGATTTGTGCAAGCTGTGCTTACGCACAAACCACTGACTCAGTCACCATCACCAACAATCCACCGGCACATACTGAGATCAAAGCGTCTGAGTTGCCCGCCGCTAAGATCGAAAACGAAGTCAACAATGCGCCAAACGTCATTCCCCAATCGGCCAATGCAACACTAAACGTGCCGAAGGGTTTTCAGGTGTCGACGTTTGCCGAAGGTGGGTTCACACGTCCCCGCTGGATGGCGCTCGCGCCGAATGGCGACGTGTTTGTAGCCGATTCGATGGGTGGCAAAATTTTCGTGCTGCGCGACAAAGACAAAGACGGGGTCGCTGAAGAACGCTCGGTCTTTCTCGAGAACCAAAAGCAGCCTTTCGGAATCGCCTTCTGGAAAGACTACATCTACATCGGCAACACCGATGCGGTTGTTCGTTACAGCTACAAACCAGGTCAACTGAAGGCGGAAGGCGAACCGGAAAAGATCGCGAGCCTGCCCGGTCTGGGTTATCGCGAGCATTGGACGCGCAATATTCTTTTCAGTCCTGACGGTCAGAAGATGTATGTAACTGTTGGTTCGGAATCGAATGTCAGCGTTGAACCTGAACCGATGCGCGCGTCGATTATGGAGTTTAATCCTGACGGAACGGGCAAACGAATTTTTGCGTCGGGCACGCGTAATCCGATCGGACTCGCATGGTTACCCGGCACTCGAACTTTGTGGGCCGCAGTCCAGGAACGTGATCGATTAGGCGACGACCTCGTGCCTGACTATGTCACCGAGATCAAAGACGGCGGCTTCTATGGTTGGCCTTATGGATATCTTGGCAACGAGGATCCGCGCCACAAAGGTGAACGTCCCGACCTCGTGAAGCAAGCGATCACGCCTGATGTTTTGATCCAGGCGCATTCGGCGGTCCTCGGTCTGGTGTTTTATCAGGGGCAGATGTTTCCGAGTGAGTATCGCGGCGATGCGTTCGTTGCTTTACACGGTTCATGGAACAGAACGCAACGCACCGGCTACAAAATCATTCGCATCCGTTTCAAAAACGGAAAGCCGGTGGGTGGGTACGACGACTTTTTAACCGGCTGGATGCTTGGAGCAGACAAGAAAGAAGTTTGGGGTCGACCGGTCGGACTGCTCGTCTTGCCGGACGGATCGATGTTGATAACTGATGATGGCGCCAACAAGATCTGGCGTGTCAGTTACAAGAAGTAAAGCTATCTCCTCTGTGTCTCCGTGTTTCTTCTCTGTGGCTCTGTGTTGAAAATTGATCTGTGCTTAGCGGATCAGGTTTTCAATACAGAGGCACAGAGATTACACGGAGACACAGAGTTAAAATTTTTGCCTCGTTAAATTTGGATGCCATCAACGCTACATAGATTCGTTTTACTACTATTCCTTCTCGCTACCTGTAGACCCCTCACCGCGCAAACAATTCACATCAACGGGGTCGTGCTCGACGCTAATGGGTCGCCCATAAACGCCGCAGAAGTCGTTTTAAAACTCGACCAGAAAATAGTTAGTCGCACACTCACAGACGACCTGGGTCGCTTCGAATTCAACACGGAGCCACGCTCGAATCTGTCTCTCGACATCTCAGCTTCAGGCTTTTCAACCACTCACGCGAACGTAGACCAATCCACTCCTTTGCGTATCGTCTTAACTCCGGCATCGGTTTCAGCAAATGTCACCGTCACAGCCACCCGAACCACTACTCGCATCTCGGAAACTGGCGCCAGTGTGGTCCAACTCAATTCCACCGATCTCCACTCGACTGCCGCGATCACTCTCGATGATTCACTGCGACAAGTTGCCGGCTTCAGTTTATTTCGGCGTAGTGGAAGCAGAACTGCAAATCCGACTTCGCAAGGTGTTTCGCTGCGAGCAACCGGAGCGAGTGGCGCAAGTCGCGCGCTCGTTCTCGCCGATGGCGTCCCTTTAAACGATCCGTTTGGTGGCTGGATCTACTGGGACCGCGTGCCGCGCGAATCGATCAGTGAAGTTGAAGTTTTGCTGGGTGGCGCTTCGCATCTGTACGGCAGCGCGGCGTTGGGCGGAGTGATCGACGTCACCACGAAACATCCAACCACAAACACGATCTCGTTGAATGCGAGTTACGGAAACGAAAATACGCCCAGCGCATCTATCTTTGCCGGTGGCACGAAGCACGGTTGGTCGGGAAGTGTCGCGGCCGAAACCTTTCGCACGAACGGCTACATATTAGTTCCTGTCAATGAACGCGGTTCAATCGACACACCCGCCGGAACGCGCGACAGTGCAATCAACTTACGCGTCGAAAAGCAACTAAACGAAACAGCGCAGATCTTCGGCACGGCGTCGTTCTTTGGCGAAGCGCGCGAGAACGGCACGCCGTTACAAACCAATCGCACTCATTTGCGTCAGTTTGCACTTGGCGCTTTATGGCAACCAGCCAAAGCCGGATCGTTCACTCTGCGCTCGTATGGCGGCACTCAAACTTACGATCAAAACTTCACCGCGATCAGCGCAGATCGAAATTCGGAATCGCTGACCCGCGTACAACGTGTGCCCGCCCAGGTCTTCGGTTACTCTGCACAATGGACCAGGGCCTTCGGCGCTCAGCAAACTTTCGTGGCTGGTTTTGAAGGTCGCGAAGTCCGCGGCGCCAGCGACGAGATTGCTTATGTCAACGGTCGTCCCACTTCATTTATCGGCGCCGGTGGTCGAGAGCGTTCGCAAGGTGGCTACTTCGAAGATCTGATCACTTTAAACCCGAGGCTATTCATTACACTCGGCGGTCGATTGGACCACTGGCGAAATTTTGCCGCAGCGCTTGCCACCAGACCGATCACTGCCGCCAACCCAACTGTAGTGACTCGCTTTCCCGATCGCACTGAGGACGCTTTTAGTCCGCACGGATCGATTGTTTACCGGATCAATGATCGCGTGTCATTGCTGGGTTCGATGTCGCGGGCTTATCGCGCGCCAACATTGAATGAGTTGTATCGTTCGTTTCGCGTTGGAAATGTTTCTACGCTCGCCAACGAGAATTTAAAAGCAGAGCGCTTAACCGGCGGCGAAGCCGGCGTACGGGTGACGAATGCGAACAACAAGCTGAACTTCCGCGGAAGTTTTTATTGGAACGACATCACGCGGCCAGTAGCTAACGTTACGCTGGCAACGACACCGGCTTTAATAACACGTCAGCGTCAGAACCTCGGGCGCACGCGTTCGCGCGGGATCGAGCTACAGGCTGATGCGCATCTGACACGAAAGTGGGATGTTTCTGGCTCATACTTGTTCGCGGACGCGACGGTAGTTGAGTTTCCCGCAAACACTCTCCTTGAAGGTTTACGATTACCGCAAGTTCCGCGTCAGCAGTTGACGTTTCAGACGCGTTACTCTGATCCGCGTATCGCGACGATTGGATTTCAGGGACGGGCATCGAGTTCGCAGTTTGACGATGACCAGAACCAGTTTCGACTTGGTTCTTATTTCACGCTTGATGCGTTTGTATCGCGAAGAGTGAATGAGCGGTTGGAAGTTTTTGCTGCTTTTGAAAACTTGTTCGATCAAAGATATGAAGTGGGTAAGACGCCGGTGACGACACTTGGACCACCGCTACTTTTCCGCGCGGGATTTAGGATCGAAGTCGGTCATTAATGTCCGATACGAGGTTCTGGTAAAACTTAACCAGGCCGGCTTGGCCGTCTGTTGTGAGGAATGGCTATGCCTTTCCGTAAAGCCCGCACTATAACTTGGGCTACGCCCTTCGATCCCTATACTTTTTTTCACTCGCTATTTGTTAATGACGCGCCTAAGAGGGCACAGCCCAGAATCAAAAGGCGTCTGAAACGGAAAGGCAGAGCCATTCCTCACAACAGACGGCCAAGCCGCAGCGTAATTGAGTTTTGCACAAGGCTTTTTAGCTTGTCGTGATGTGAGAATCGCACAAAGGAATGTTCGAGAAGACCAGGCAACGAGGAAGACGTGTTAGTTATCGAGTGCGGTCGGGCACGAAACGCCTGAAACGTATCTCACAACTCCCCACTCTCGGCGGTATCTTTCTTTCCTTTCTTAAAATCGGCGTTGTGGGTTTCGGCGGCGGACTCGCCGTCATCGCCCAAATCAGGAGCCTCGTCGTTCACAAACGTCGCTGGTTCACGGATCACGAATTCGCCGAAGCGTTTGCGCTCGCTCAAAGTCTACCGGGCACGAACGCCGGCAACGCCGCAACATACATCGGCTATCGCTTACGTGGTTGGCGCGGCGCTGCCGTTGCGATGTCGGGATTCATCTTGCCTTCGACGTTGATGATGATCCTGCTCGCGATTCTTTATCGACACCTGCGCGCGCTGCCGAGCACCGAACGACTCTTCCACGGTTTGAACGCGGCTGTGGTTGCCGTGATTGTAGTCGCAGCCTGGCGTATCGGCAGAAATACGCTCACTAAACCGTGGCAATGGTACGTGACTGGTCTATCGATCATCGCGGTCATCTTTTTCCGCGCCACGATTCTGGAAGTGATTTTGAGCGCCGGTTTGATTGGCATTTATATCGACTCCTTTGGCGAAAAACGTTGGCATCGTTGGCGCAGGATCGGCCGGTTGGCAATGCGGCGGCGCCAGCGTTTAGCTGACCTTGCCCAAAAGAATTTTGTTGGCGGTTATCTAACTCGCGCGATGGCTGATGAGCGCGTCCGTCGCAAAGCAGAAGAAGAAGGAAGTCACGAAGAGCGATCGCAAACTGAGACTACGAAGTTTAGATCTTCAGCGATCTTGATCGCCGCCATGCCCATCATGGCGAAGCTCGCGCTGCTCCTCGCTTTGTCTTCAGTTTTTTTACGAATGGGAGCGGTCACTTTTGGCGGCGGGTTTGTGATGGTCCCATTGATTGAATCGGAAGTAGTAAGAACAAATCATTGGTTGACTCAACAGGAGTTTGCTGACGCAACGGCGCTGGGCCAAATCACGCCTGGTCCAGTTTTGATAACGGCAACGTTTATCGGTTATCGCGTCGCCGGCACACTCGGCGCGCTGGTGTCGACGGTTGCAGTTTTTCTTCCGGCCTTCTTAATGACAATAGCAGCCGGTTCGTCGTTACGAAGATTTCGCGCCAATCGACAAGTACAATCGTTTCTGCGCGGGGTGACACCTGCGGTTGTGGGTTTACTGGTGTCAGCCGCGTGGAGCATTGGTCGCGCCGGCATTCATACGTGGGTGGGATTGAGTCTTTGCCTGCTTGCGATTGGATTGCTGCTGCGCTTTCGCTTGAATCCGTTTTGGGTAATTCTGGGAGTGGGCGTCGCAAGACTGGTGCTGGGAACAATCTTTGGCATTTAATGGCCGATATGCTTGACTGGTAGAAACTTTCTTCTCTGCGTCTCAGCGTTGAAATCAGGGACGAGCAAATGACCGCAATTTCAACGCAGAGCGCTGAGAAACGCTGAGACGCAGAGGAAGATATTTAGGGGGGCTGAGATGGAACTGCGCGTATTGTTGACGACGTTTGGTGTGATCTTTTTGGCTGAGATGGGTGACAAGACCCAGCTCGCGGCGATGACGATGGCGGCGCAAACTAAAAAGCCGTGGCAGGTCTTCGTCGGCGCCAGTCTCGCCCTGGCCGCCGTTTCAGCGTTAGGAATTATTGTCGGCAGCGTCGTTGGCGACTACATTCCACTGTTATGGGTCAAGCGCGTCGCCGCAGTAGCTTTCATAACAATCGGGGCCTTGATGTTAGCAGGAAAATTCTAAGCCTCAGCACTTCCGAAAAATCAGATGCCACAAACTCCCCACACTGAACGCCACTTCACTGCCAGCGATGTTGTGCGTGACGTCGTTATCGGCATGTCTGATGGTCTAACTGTTCCCTTCGCGCTCGCGGCCGGCTTGACGGGCGCAATCGCCCAAACCGGAATCATCGTTACTGCCGGTCTGGCTGAAATTGCCGCCGGCTCAATCGCGATGGGACTCGGCGGTTATCTCGCGGCAAAGAGCGATGCTGAACACTATGCAAAAGAACGCGAACGTGAGAAACGTGAAGTCGCTGAAATACCTCACGAAGAGATGCGTGAGGTCGCCGAAGTTTTCCAGGCTTACGGACTCAGCGAAGATGAAACATGGCCCATCGTCCAGGCTTTGAAACGCCAGCCGCAAAACTGGATCGACTTCATGATGCGCTTCGAGTTAGGACTCGAAAAACCAGAACCGCGTCGCGCCCTTAAAAGTGCGGTGACGATCGCAGGGGCTTATATCGCGGGTGGTCTAATTCCCCTGGCGCCTTACATCTTTGCCCGCACAGCGACTACGGCCCTGCTGCTCTCGGTGGTCCTTACCCTCGTTTCACTTTTTATTTTCGGATTTGTAAAAGGGCACTTCACTGGTACGAAACCATTGCGAAGTGCCCTTCAGACTGCTTTGATTGGAAGCGCCGCCGCCGGCGCTGCTTTTGGCATTGCAAAAGCCATCAGCGGATGAGGGCCATCGATAGGAGCGCGGTGTTAGGACCGCGGGCGTCCGCGGCGGCCCGGATACGGATCTGGACAGGGGGGGAGCAAAATG
>DATDMC010000153.1:0-82792 GCA_036518995.1 Pyrinomonadaceae bacterium
CTCCGACAGAAGAGCGTTCGCTGAAATCGAAGGTCCCACTTAAGACACTCATCGCTTAAACTCGGAAGCTCTTCTGTCGGAGCGCGTCCGTCTCGGCCGCCCCCGTCGAACGGCAAGCCCCCTTCTATGAAGCCGATAGCAATTCCATTACCATATCCCCGTCAGTCATACTCAAAACTTAATAGTGAACCGGATGAAGAAGCTGCTGATCATAATCATCGTCTTAGTGCTACTTGTTGGAAGTGTGTTGTTGTTTAGGTGGCGACGCCACAATCAAATTGAAGCGAGCCAGGTAAATGCGACGCATGGGCCGGCGTTTGAGGTGAGGGTTGAGGCGCCGATAATGAGTGGGCGTCCACCGTGGGAGGTACCGGGTGTGATCCTGGGGTTGAGTGAACGCGGGCCGCGGTTTGATCAGACAAGCAGTGGCGCGAAGTTTATAAACGTCGAGAAGAATAGAATTGAGTTGGAAGCCGATGGGGGCTGGAATATCGCTATCACCGCAGATGGTGAAGGAAGAATTGCTTCCGGAACTCACCTCCAATTTCCGATCAAACTCGGGAACAGGCCCCTGGTCTTCGACTGCCGACCCGCTGATCATCCGTCCGGTCATTTCACAACTAATACCAACGCGAACTCTGGAGAGATTGACGGCAGCTTCGTGGTCGATGTCGTGACGTGCATAAATGCGAAATCGGGTAAAACTGCTGCCTGGCCCTATGAGCCGCTTACGATTCGCGGGAGCTTCAGCGGTCTGCCAAAGTTTTAGTTACGAAACAAATACTTGAACTCAAACGCCGATACACGGCAAAATGATTTCGCAACGCGGCATTCCTGCATCACTCGACAAAATTTTTCTTAGAACACCCAGCGAGAATAACTCTGCGGAGACTCGATGTTCGACTCAAAATCCCCCGAACCACTGCCGGAATCACCAGAGGAGCAACTCGTCTACTATCGAAATCGTCTCGATGAAGTAGCGGAACTCGTTGCTCGTATTCGGCACGAAATTAACAATCCACTCACTGGTGTTCTCGGCCAGGCACAACTCCTCCTGCGCGAAGATCTTAGTGAACGAGCTCGCAAACGCGCCCAGACGATCGAGGAATTGGCGATTCGCATCCGCGATATCGTCGCTCAGTTGCGCGACGTGCAAAAACCAAACGCCGATACTCGAGGATCGTAAGACCCTCTTCGCAGAGACGCTGAGGCAGCATTAGCCTGTTGTGCTAATTAAGAAGTGTGAAGCAATTGAGGAAGAGTTTGGAAGTTATTGAAGCGCCACCGCTTCAACATCTTCTTCGACGAGATACGGCGATTTAGATACCGGTTTCTCATCCGTGTCTTCGGCCAGTACTGCCTGAATGATCGGCAAACTCAACGTGTGCTTGGTTGTTGTTAACGGGACCGGTTTGCCCGCTGCGTAGACCTTGTGACGGCCGTGCTCTTCGTACCACTCCCCCAAGTTAGCCGTCTTGTGCATGTTCTCGATAATCTGACGCCAACCCACGCCGGTGTTATAGGCACAGAATGAAATTTCGCCTTCCTGCGTTCCATAAGGAATGACACACATTTCAGTGCGGCGAAAATCGTAGTTGAAGAGATCCTGGAACCACATTCCCTCGACGCAGAGCACTCGCCACGTATCGCTTGGATCACTCGACTTCTGTGTCTTCATGCGATCGTTGCGATCCGAATTGGAATTGGTAGAAGAAGGTTTGAACAGATTTACAATCTGCGAAATCGGGAAGCCTTCCGGCGCGCGTTCAGCGTCGAAGTTGCGCATGATCGCCATACCGAGCTGCGCGTAGGAAAGTTTTTTACCACGGGCCGTGTCGGTAATCACCGCCACGTCCTTCATAAACTGTTCGTAGTTAAAGAAATCAAACAACGACTTAAACTCACCCGTGTGTCGATTAACGACCATCAACGTGAAGATGCCGCAGTTTGGATGGCAATTACATGACGACCAACCCCACGGTGCATCCGCGCCCTGCAGCATGTCCATCACACTCGTGAATGCGGAATACGACGAGAGTGGGAACCAATCGCGTAGCGGCTGAAGTTGACCACCAAGTTGGTCCTTCAAATCATGAGTCATTCCCGCCAATGTGTAGCGCCACTTTTTGCGCATCTCGTCGGAAATATCTTCATCACGACCGGTGAATGAAACTGGTTGGAAAGCAATCGTTTGAACTTTATCGATATTCTTCGCGGCAAACTCGACGATCTGGCCGATCGCATCGTTGTTGATGTTGTTGACGATAGTCACTACCAACGTAACCTTGATGCCAACAGCCGCGAGATTCTCAATCGCGCGCAACTTCACATCAAACAAGTTGCCGACGCCACGATGTTTGTTCTTTTCTTCGCTGACGCCGTCAAACTGCAGGTAAACGCCATGTTGTCCGGCAGCTTTCGCTGCTTTGCAAAATTCGATGTCTTCGGCGAAACGAATTCCATTAGTCGCGGCGAGAATCCGGTAGAACCCGATCTTCCTGGCGTACTCAACTGCCTCTAAATAATAAGGAGACAACGTCGGCTCGCCGCCGGAGAAGAGAATGATGACTTGTCGTTTTGGTTTGAACGAGACGGCGCGATCCAGAATCGCTTTGGTGTCTTCGAAAGTCGGTTCGTGTACGTAACCAACCTGGTTTGCATCCATGAAGCACGGGTTGCACATCATGTTGCAGCGGTTAGTTAAGTCGACTGTCAGCACAGCGCCGCGGCCAAATTTGATGTTTGAAGTGCCATGACGATGAATGTCTTTGTCTTCGGCTGCGCGGAAATCGCGTCCAAAGAATAACGACTCGATCCTTTCGAGAAACGCCGGATCAGTCGACATTACATCTTCAAACTCGCCATGCTTCGGGCAGGTCTTTCGCATTACTACCTGACCGTCCGATTCCACAATCTGGGCCTTGATTTCACCCGGATGTTCAAACATTAAAGTTTCGAGTGAAACAGCGCCGCTGATAACGGCATTTCGGACTTCCTTTACGCAAGTAGGACAAAGACTGTCAGTTTCGCGTGGAAAACCGAGTGGCGGAGCACTGCGTTCATAGGACTTGAGGAGCGGACCCGGTGCCCAGGTGGGACGAATAGCTTCGCCCTCGGGAAGTCGCTGGTTGACTGATTGGAAAGCCTTCCAGGCAACATCTGAAAGCCCGGAAATCAGCTTCGAGCCTTTCACGCCATTAAGCTTGCCCTTATCAGATTCACCTCTTCGAAACTGGTCACTAAACAAAGTTCTATCTCCTGTTGCGGTCCTTGAATGATCCGCTATCTGGTCAATACTAATAATTACCTATATATAAAGCCGCCAATGAACCGGCCTGGCTAAGATGCGGCGAAGCCATGATAGTTGTCCTTAGTAAACGTGGCAAGCGCAAAAGGGCCGAAAAAGTTAAGAGTTTGTTGAGTTTCCGGTGTTTTGATTTCTCGGCGTCTCTGCGTACTCGGCGTCTCTGTGTTGAAAACTTCGATCCATTTAACGAAACATCGCTTTCAACACAGAGACGCCGAGTACGCAGAGACGCAGAGAAGATCTGTGATATATCATCCGTATTCCTATGCAGATTCACGAGACAGCGGTCGTTCATCCGAATGCAAGATTGGGTGTTGACGTCGTTATAAAGCCTTTCGCATTAATAGAGGACGCGGTTGAGATTGGAGACGGTTGCGAGATCGGCGCCCACGCCGTGATCAAGCGGTTTACTCGACTCGGCGCACGCAATCGCGTTTTTGAACACTCTGTTTTAGGGGGTGAGCCGCAGGACGTGAAATTCAGAAACGAGGAAAGTTATCTCGAAATCGGCAACGACAATCTGATTCGCGAATTTTGTACTTTTCACCGAGCCAACGGCGCGGGTCAGGTCACTAAAATTGGTTCACGCAACTTTTTCATGGTCGGCATTCATGTCGCCCATAACTGCGACATCGGTGACGACAACATCTTCGCTAACGAAGTCGCGCTGGCCGGTCACATCGTCGTCGAAGATCATGTATTCATGTCTAACAACGTCGGCGCACATCAATTTGTACGTTTTGGTCGTTACGCGATGGTTGGCGGGAAATCGAAGATCGTTCAGGATGTGCTTCCGTTCTTCACTACTGATGGAAATCCTCCGCGAGTGAGGGGATTGAATGCAGTTGGTTTGCGTCGCGCCAATTTTTCCATTGAGAATAGAAAGGCCTTGAAGTCAGCTTACAAATTACTTTTCCGCTCGGCCTTGCCACTGGACGAAGCCCTGACGCAAATGGACGGGCTTCAAAACGAACATGTTGCGCACCTGACGGCCTTCATACGCAATTCGAAAAGAGGTTTTACACGCGCGGACCGAAATCATCGAGGGGACGTTAACGACCATGGCGAACTCTGAAACTCTTTCGGTAAACGATCTTGCCCAACTCATCGGCGGCGAAGTGAGCGGTGCAGGGACGACAAAGATTGAGCGTATTGCCAATCTCGAAACTGCCGGTGAAGGCGAAATCGCTTACGTCGATAACGAAAAGTTTTTCGAACTGGCACTGAACAGCAAAGCGTCCTGCCTGATTGTTCCTCCCGACAAGGCAACGCATTTCAAGAGTCCCGCGGTTATTGAAGTCGCTAATCCAAAACTTGGCTTTTCGATCATTGCCGCGGCGCTGCATCCGGCAAAGCGACGTGAACCTGGTGTTCATGCGACCGCGGTGATCGCGGCGACCGCCGATCTTGCGTTATCGGTTTACATTGGACCACAGGTTACGGTTGGTGAGTATTCACATATCGGCGCTTCAACGAGAGTTGAAGCGGGCGTGGTGATTGGCGACAACGTAGCGATTGGATCGGGTTGTGTCATTCAGCCTAACGTCGTGCTTTACGATGGAGTGTCGATTGGCAACAACGTGATCCTGCACGCAGGAGTTTGTATTGGCGCTGACGGATTTGGTTACGTGCGTGGGCAGATGGGCTATCACAAGTTTCCGCAGATTGGCTCGGTCAGCATTGAAGACGACGTCGAATTGGGAGCATACACGTGTGTTGATCGTGCTGCGTTAGGTCGCACTCGGATCGGTCGCGGAACCAAACTCGACAACATGGTCCATGTCGGTCACAACTGCGACATCGGCGAGCGAGTTGTCATTGCGGCGCAAACTGGAATAAGCGGGAGTGTAGTGATCGAAGACGATGCGGTGATCGGCGGACAAGTCGGTTTTGGAGATCACACGCGCGTGCAGAGTGGCGCAGTTATCGGATCGAAAGCGGGAATACTGCCAGGCAAAATCGTGCGCCCAGGTGTCTGGTGGGGAATTCCGATCCAGCCGCTTGATGAATACAAACGATTAAATGCGCATATTGGACGCTTGCCGCAGTTGCGTGACGAAGTAAAAGAGTTGAAGAGAAGGTTGGCAGAACTAGAGAAGAAGTGCAGTTAGATCGGTCTGACTCACTAAACGATGTTGCGGCTTGGCCGTCTGTTGTGAGGAATGGCTATGCCTTTCCGCGAGCATTTGTCTCTTGATTTTGGCTGCGCCCTCCTTCCCGTCATAGAAAGGGCGCAGCCCATGAATAGAAGGATCAGCTTATGGAAAGACATAGCCATTCCTCACGACAGACGGCCAAGCCGCAGCGTGGTTTAGTGGGGGCACCCTTCCTACTGATTTTTACCGATCAAGCTCGCGCATGATCGCTTCGGCAGCCCTGCGTGACGCGCCACCCTCACCGAGTTGTTCGGCAATCCGATGTAGTTCGTTTCGTAACGCACTATTTCGTTGTGGCTCCAGCAACTTCAATAACTCTTCAGCCAACTTTGGGCCAGTCAGATCATTTTGCATTAGTTCAGTAACTAATCTTTTGCCCGCCACGAGGTTTGCCAGGCCGTAATGTTCCACATTGATTAGCCGTCCCAACGTGTGCCAGTTAATCGCTGATTCCTTGTAGACAATCACCATCGGCGTTTCGAGTAGAGCGGCTTCCAACGTTGCGGTCCCACTTGCTACCGCCGCTACATCGGACGCCGCTACCGCGTCGCGCGTTTCGTGATGGACCAGAGTGAGCCTCTTTGGGAACCAATCTGCATCGGATCGTTGCGCGATAATCTGATTCGCTTCCTGTGGTTTCCGACTTGGCGCAACCACCAAAACAAACTGGAACTCTGAATGCTGATCGCCAAGCAGGCGCGCAGCGTCGAGCATTGGCGGCAGAATGCGAACCAGTTCTTTGTGACGGCTGCCAGGCAGAAACGAAATTATTGGTCGTTGCGGATCGAGCTTATGTTTCCGGCAAAACTCTTCACGACTTACGTGCGCCTTAACCTCACCCGAAAGCGGATGGCCCACAAATTCGACATGCTCGACGCCGCGTTGCTTGTACCATTCGTTTTCAAATGGAAGAATCGAAAGCAAAAGATCTACGTCGCGTTTGATTCTCTTCACTCGTTTTGAACGCCAGGCCCATAATTGAGGACTGATGTAATAGATGACCTTGATGCCATTGCGATGAAGCGCGGAGGCGAGTCGCAGGTTGAACTCGGGCCAGTCAATCAGGACCACCGCTGCCGGCTTTCTCTTAATCGCTTCGGCTTTTAGTTTTCGAAAGGCCCGGATGAAGCGCGGCAGGACACGGGTGACTTCAACGATACCCATGATCGCGAGTGAGTCGGAGTTGACAGTGGTTTCGACGCCTTGAGCACGCATCAATGGACCAGTTGCGCCAAACAATTCAAACTCGACTTCGGGAGCAATCTGGCGGAGAGCTTTGACGAGTGAAGCTGAGTGCGCATCACCTGAAGGCTCACCCGCAACGATCATGAGTTTCATCGTGTGGAATGATAGCAGAGTGCGTTGATGAGTTTGGAAATCCCATAGACGGCAGTCTATGGGTGTTTCAGATCCAACCTACAACAACCGCACCATTTGAAACATCCACGGGACTTCCGTCCGTGGGATTCGGAGACTCGTAAACACCGCAATTAAAACTGCTTGCTTTTCCTCTTAATCGTCCCGTGCTAGCATCCCCTCGCTCTAATAACAAACGTGCGGCAGCCTGTTCCTCGACGCACGCATCTCGGGTCGGAGTTCACCAGCTTTTGCTTTCTGCGTTTTGCCCCAGCGGTCTGTCTTCCATCCTGCGGTTGCTCCTGGCCAGCCTGGCGCTTGTCATCGCCTTTCAGGTAGTCGTTGCCCAGCAGACAAACCCGGTCGATCGGAAAGTTACAAATCCGATGACCGACACTCCAAACGTCAATCCACTCAATCCCGATCAATCCGTCCAACAACCGCAGAACCGGCAGGGCGTACCAGGCGTTGGTAGCGACCAGATCACGGTTGACGCAAACAAGCAGAGCGCAGTTGGTCCAGAGAACGCACGCGTCGCTCTATACGAAGGCAACGTTGACATCCGCATCGGCACTTATCGTTTACAAGCTGACAAGGTCACAGTGTACGAAGCGGAGAACCGAGTAGTAGCCGAAGGCAGCGTGGTTTTCGATCAGGGCGATCAACAACGCATCACCGGCACGAAAGCAGATTGGAACTATCGGACCAAGACCGGCTACTTCCTCGACTCAACTGGTTACACAAATCAAACTCAGGATGGCACTCGTCTTTACTTCACCGCCGATCGTGTTGAGAAGATTAGTTTGGACACGATCGTGGCGACGAACGTCACCGTTACTGCTTGCGATGAAGATATTCCCAAGTGGAGCTTTCACGCGCACCGCGCCAGAATCAAGACCGGCGATCGAGTACGAATCTATTCACCACAACTGAAGCTCAAGAAGGTCCCGATTTTTTATCTCCCTTACGCTTCCGTTTCGATCAAACATCGCGATCGTGCTTCTGGTTTCCTGACGCCGACATTTGGTGGCTCGGGAGCGAAGGGTTTTCGACTCTCGAATGCTTACTACTTAACACTTGGCCGCTCGGCTGATTTCACCATTCGCAACGACATCTACACTTCGCGCGGCATTGGCTTCGGTGGTGACTTGCGCACCCGCGCAAACTCGCGATCGTTCTTCAACGCAGGGTTCTACGGCGTGAAGGACCGTGTGCTTGGTCCAAAGGAAGACGCGCAACATCCCGATCAGGGTGGTTCGAGTTTTTACGTCGAGGGCGTTCACTATTTCAAAAACGGATTTACTGCCGCGGCTGATGTCAACGTCACCTCCAATCTTGCGTTTCGACAAATATTTTCTGACAACATTCAGCAGGCGATCTCTCCCGAGGAAACGTCGCAGGTTTTCGTCAACAAAGATCACAACGAATACAGTTTCAACTTTCTCGCGCGCACACAAGTTACGTCGTTGCCAACCGCGCGTATTCGTACCCGTGAATTGCCGAGTGTTGCTATTGATAAGCGTCCAACTATTCTGAGCTTTCTCGACAAGGTCCCGGTCTATTTTTCTTTTGAAGGCGCCGCGGAAGGTGTTAGTCGTAAAGAGACAGTGGAAGATGCGGTCCAGTTTGCTAACGACGTTGGCGGTAATCCGATTATTACTCCTTCGATTGTCCAGCGTCTTGATGTGCATCCGCGTTTTGAGTTGCCGTTGACGTTTAGCGGTTGGAACCTAACTGCTTCGGGCGCCGGGCGAGTTACCTTTTATTCGAACTCACTCGATCCGGTGACACGAGATGTCTTAAGTAACAACCTGACGCGCTCTTATGGTGAATTTGAACTGGACGTTAGACCACCGGCGTTCGCCAAAGATTTTAAGCATAAGAATGGCTCATTCTTTTTTAGACACGTCATTGAGCCTTACATGATGTATCGACGAATTGCCGGCATCAATAATTTCGATCGGATCATTCGTTTCGATTACATCGATGCAATAGCCGATACGAACGAGATCGAATTTGGGGTGGCTAATCGTTTCTTTACGCGACGCTCAACTGAAAATGTCAGTGATCCAACGGTAGTGGAAACGAAAGGTACTGACACCAAGCAAACGATTGGGAGTCAGCCTTACGAAGCGTTGACGATCACACTGCGCGCAAAATATTTCTTCGATCCGTATTTCGGTGGCGCACTTGTTCCTGGCCGGCGAAATCAGTTCTATCCACTCAACACGCTTTCAGGATTTGTGTACGGCGGTGTACCACGACGGCTCTCGCCAGTGAATGTCGATGCTCGTTATCGACCGCGCCGAAATCTTTTTGCCGACTTCCGCACGGATCTTGATACGCATGGTGGCGGCGTTAGGGCCATCTCCACGACCTTCGGACTTTCAAAATCAGCCATTCAAATCTTTCAGAGTTTCTACTACACGAGAGCGATCGATTTAGTTGGAAGTCTCGCTCAGTATGCTGATTCGCGAGGCTTTGAGGCGGGAACGTTGCGTGGTTCACAATGGGGACCGTCGGTTTTTTTAGGCAATCGCGATAAGGGATTCTTCGGCGGGGCTTCTTTCTTTTTCGATTTTCAGAAGCGGCCGGGAAGAGGCGACAGCTCGCTGATTAGTTCTACCGTAACACTCGGCCATACCTGGGACTGTTGTGCCGTCACCGCGCAATTTTCCAGCTTCAACGTTGGCCTCCGCAAAGAGAATAGGGTAGTCTTTAGTTTCCGTCTGAACGGAATCGGAACTTTTGGTACGGAACAAATCGGTCAACACTTCAAATAGAAGCAGTAAAACCTCTCAGGTTTTCAATACAAAAATCATCTAAAGACGTTCTCTCCCGGAATAGGTCTTACAGCTACACAGGAGTTTACTTACCCTTATGCACAAGCACGTTCGGCTTCTCTTGTCTCTCTGTCTATGTTGGATTCTGCTGCTGGTCCCCATCAGCTCAGGCGCTAAATCATTAAATATTAATCAACCAAAGGGAAATGATCCTTCGCGCAAAGGTCTTTCACTCGATGAAGACGTCGACAGCTTCATCATTGAGAACAAAGACGGCGTCAGCACTTGCCGCGTGGCAACTGAAGAAGAAAAACCAATGAGCCTCAAGCGTGCTGACGATCATGGCGTGCCCGCTGAAAACCTGATGGGAAGAAGCAATATCTATCAAACTACCTCGGGCGGGTTGACCATAAATTTTGTCGTATTGTCACAGCTCCAAACTGATCCAAACATGACTACTGTGGTGGCTGCATTTCAAAGGGCCGCGGCCGCCTGGACAAACCGCATCAAGTCGCCGGTAACGGTCACCATTAATATCGACTACGGTACAAACTCACCCGGCGGCACACCCTTTCCAAGCGGCGTGCTTGGCTCAACCAGTTCGCTGCGCACCTCGATCGATTACCAGGGCGCGCGAACAAATCTAATCGCGAGTGCTTCGAGTCCAGCCGAAGCCGCACTTTACAACCAGTTGCCATCCAACGTTGTTCCAGTCGACATCGGCAATGGAGCAGTCATCTCAGCGAACCGTTCAGTAGCTTACGCGCTCGGATTTCCGGTTTCGAATCCCTCAGACACCACCGTCGCGACGATGGGTTTCAATAAGAACTTTGCTTTCGACTTTAATCCTGACGACGGCATTTCCGGTGGAACTGACTTTGTCGCGGTGGCGACGCACGAGATTGGTCACGCGCTTGGTTTCACTTCGAGCGCAGGACAAGGCGCAACTTCAGCGATTTCTCTTTGGGACATTTTCCGTTTTAGACCAGGCACGACTGCTGCGACTTTCCCAACCGCGACGCGCGTCCTGGCTATCGGCGGATCGCAGGTTTACTACACCGGTCAGTCTTTTACAGTCCAGGGAAGTCCAACGACTGAGTTGGGACTTTCGACTGGTGGTCCAGACGCTGTTACCACTAACGGTGGTGACGGGCGCCAATCCAGTCACTGGAGAGCGGATGAGTTTACGGGGCAGTACATCGGAATTATGGACCCCAGCATCTCCGCGAATGTTCATAAGGTGGCGACCGAAAACGATTTTTCTACTTTGGAAACAATCGGTTGGAACCTCATTAATACCGTGGCTCCCCCCCCCGCGCCACCAGCTCCGCCACCGCCGGCAAATGACAACTTTGCAAACGCACAGGTAATCAGCGGTTGTTCCGGAAGTGTGACCGGACTCAACGTCGGCGCCACACGCGAAACCGGCGAACCGAACCACTCTCCTGATAATGGCGGCGGTAGTCGTTCAGTTTGGTATCAGTGGCAAGCTCCTTCCAGCGGTTCGACAACGATTACAACGGAAGGCAGCGGTTTTGACTCGGTGATGGGCGTTTACACCGGATCGAGTGTTAGCGCACTAACCGCAATCGGTAAGAGCGATGACGTCGGCGCCGATGATAGGACCAGTAGTGTCACGTTTAATGCGACCGCGGGCACGATCTATCGCATTGCTGTTGATGGTTACAACAACAGCGGTTCGGGTGGCGACTTCGGTAATGTGACACTGAACTGGTCGAGCCAGACTTGTGTGGCGACTTCGATTCAACTTGATTCCGCGACGGCGACCGCAGCAGAAAGTGTCGGCTCGGTTGCGATTAATGTGACGCGTACCGGAAGTTCGGCTGGAAGTTCGACAGTTGACTACGCGACCAGTGATACCGCCGGCAACAATGCCTGTACTTCGTTCACTGGCGCCGCGTCAGCGCATTGTGACTACATTCAAACACTCGGCACGTTAACTTTTGCTGCCGGTGAAACGTCGAAGACGATCCTGATTCCGATCGTTGACGATACGTTTGCAGAGGGAAGCGAAACTTTTACGCTGACGTTGAGCAACGTCACGGGCGCGACGCTTGGCACTGCCACTTCGACAATCACGATTACCGACAACGATGCGGCGGGCGCTCCCAATCCAATAGATGACGCCAACTTCTTCGTGCGGCAGCATTACATCGACTTCCTGAACCGCGAACCGGATAGTGCTGGATTGAACTTCTGGGTCAACCAGATCACGTCGTGTGGTTCGAATCAGGCTTGTATCGATGAGAAACGCATCAACGTGTCGGCCGCGTTCTTCCTGTCAATCGAATTTCAGGAGACAGGTTATCTCGTCTATCGCACGTACAAGACCGCGTTTGGAAATCTGAGCAATCCTCCGGGCGCGCCGGTACCGATTGTGCTAACTGATTTTCTGCGTGACACACAACGAATCGGGCAGGGAGTTCAGGTGAACGTAGGAGACTGGCAGACGCAGTTGGAGAACAACAAGCAGGCTTACATGCTGGCGTTCGTTCAACGAGCGGATTTTCTGTCGCAGTATCCAAACACGATGACCGCGTCTGATTTTGTGACGCAGTTGAATAATCGCGCTGGAAATGTACTATCACCGGCTGAGCAAACGACGCAGATCAATAACCTGGGTGCAACACCTTCGGATGTTACTAAACGTTCGCAAGTGCTGCGTGCAGTTGCTGAAGATGCGGATCTGAAGACGGCTGAGTTCAACAAAGCATTTGTGTTGATGCAGTACTTTGGTTACCTGCGTCGCGATCCAAATAGCTTCCCGGATACTAACTTCGACGGCTATAACTTCTGGTTGACGAAGTTGAACAATTTCAACGGTAACTATAACGCTGCTGAGATGGTGAAGTCGTTCCTGGTGGCTGGTGAATATCGCGGACGCTTTGGGCAGTAACGTCTCCATGTGCTAACTCTGCGTCTCTGCGCTCTACGCGTATCTGTGTTGAAACCGACGTAACGAATAATCGGCTTCAACACTGAGACGCAGGGATCCGCAGCGACGCAGAGAAACTCCCACATTCAGTAACAGATCCTTGTCCGACCCATCACGCCATTTTCCAAGCAACTCAATCTCTAAAAAGTTCATCATTGACAGGGTCTTGATGTAGTTTTAGCTTGTCAGGAATTCATCCGCAGATTACGCAGATTCCACAGAGAAGGTAAAAGAGCAAACCCTCTTTCCGGTAAAATCTGTGTAATCTGCGAAATCTGCGGATAAATCTCTCGATAAACTGAAGCATATCGGACATTCCAGAAAGATTTTCAACCTAAGGAGCACCAATGAAGAAGAAGCCTGCAAAGCCGATTGCCGGTCGTCGTTTTTCAATCACTACTCTAACGATCGCAATCGTTGTCATCGCAGTGGCTGCGATCACGGTGGCGTCAAAGCAACTGGCGGGTAGCAAAGCAACAGCTACTCAAGTTGCTCAAACTGCAAGTTCTGTTACTCCGTCCACCGCTAAAAAATTCGTCACCGTAAAAGTCGCCGGTCGCGACGTTCAAGTCGATCCGCAGACCGGCCAGATCAAACCATTGACTCCTGAGGAGGCAAAACAATTGGCCGACGGACTGAAGACGATGCTTAACAAATCAACCGAAGGTCTCGAGCAAGTGAAAAATGCTGACGGCTCCGTGTCGATGGATCTGCAGGGACGTTTCCAAAACGTGGCTGTCGCTCGTGTCAACGAAGACGGCACAGTTGAAGAGTCGTGCATCGATGAGCCGCAGCAGGCTGCCACCTTCTTTGGCATCGATCCAAAGCTTCTCGGCGCTGAACCTGTTAAAGGCGCTGCTCAACCAACCGTTAAGAGCCCGGCGAGGAAAGTAAGCAAATGAATAAGTCGACCTACCTCAGACTACACACGTGGTTGCTGATTCTGGTTGTCGCCGCATTTGCATCGTCGACGGCTTACGGAAATGCAACTATCACAATTCAAAACGGAGACAGCCCCGGCGTTGGTTTCAACGATGCCACCGCGGCCGCTCCTGTTGGTGGCAATAATGGAACGACTGTTGGTCAGCAACGCCTGAATGCGTTCACCTTTGCCGCCGGCGTTTGGGGCGCAACCTTAAATAGCAATCAGACAATCGTTATTCGTGCCAACTGGGCCGCACAAAGCTGCACGCCGACTTCGGGCGTGCTCGGTTCGGCTGGCGCCGCAAACATTTTCAGAGACTTTAATAACGCACCTTTTACCAGCACCTGGTACAGCGTTGCGTTAGCCAACGCAATTTCCAATTCGGATTTGAACAGTTCAACCCAGGAAATTAACGCGACTTTCAACTTAAGTCTTGGGACCAGCAGTTGTTTGACGACGAGTCCGTGGTATTACGGTCTTGATAACAACCACGGTAGCGGCATCGATCTGGTAAGTGTGTTGTTACACGAGTTTGGACACGGTCTTGGTTTCCAAACTTTCACGAGTAGCAGCACCGGCGCTCCTAATGGTGGATTCTTCAGCATCTATGATCGGTTTTTGCGCGATGACAGCACTAATAAGCTTTGGATCGATATGACCAACAGCGAGCGTGTTGCTTCGGCGGTCAACACCGGCAACCTGGTATGGGCCGGACCGCAGGTCGTTTCTGATGTTCCGAATGTGCTTGGTACGCCGCGTTTGCGAATCAATTCGCCGCCGGGAATCGCGGGAAACTACACGGTTGGCACAGCGGATTTTGGATCAAGAATTTCGTCACCCGGCGTCACCGCTGATGTTGTTCGAGCAACCGATGCGGCTGACGGTAATGGTCCAACCACAACAGACGGATGCAGTGCTTTCACTAACGCGGCTGCTATCTCCGGAAAGATTGCCTTCATCGATCGCGGTACTTGCAACTTCGTGGTAAAGACCAAGAATGCGCAAAATGCCGGCGCGATTGGGGTGATTATCGGTAACGTTTCGTCCAGTAGTAGTCCGACAATACCACCTAATATGTCGGGCTCAGATGCAACCATTACGATTCCGACTGTTGGTCTCGCGGTTGGTGATGCTGATACCATTCGCGGTCAGTTGGGCGGTACCGTCAACGGTTCAATCGCGCTGGATCCCACCACGATAATCGGCGCTGATTCAGCGAACCGCGCCAAGATGTATGCGCCAAATCCGCTTGAATCAGGATCGTCAGTATCGCACTTCGATACTTCGCTGTTTCCAAACCAGTTGATGGAACCAAATAACAGTGCTGATCTAACGCACGCTGTAACAACTCCTCAGGATCTGACCTTCTCGTTGTTACGCGACATTGGTTGGACCGGCGTTGTTCCGCCCACTACAACTGTTCAACTCGCCTCAGCTTCGGTGAGTGCCAGTGAAGGTGTTGGCTCGATGAGTGTCACCGTGAGTCGAACTGGTAGCACTTCGGGCGCTTCCAGTGTTGACTACGCAACCAGTGATACATCAGGCAACAACGCCTGTAGTACGCTCACTGGCGCCGCGTCAGCGCATTGCGATTATGTGCAAACACTTGGCACGTTAACTTTTGCTGCAGGTGAAACGTCGAAGACGATCCTGATTCCGATCATTGACGACGTGTTCGCGGAAGGAAACGAAACGTTTACGTTGACACTGACTAACGCCGTGGGCGCTACGCTCGGAACGTCGACGTCAACACTGACCATCATTGAGAATGACGGATCGACGGGTACGAATCCGATCGATAACGCCAACTTCTTCGTGCGGCAGCATTACATCGATTTCCTGAATCGCGAACCGGATAGTGCTGGACTGAACTTCTGGGTCAACCAGATCACGTCGTGTGGTTCGAATCAGACTTGTATCGATGAGAAACGCATCAATGTGTCAGCCGCGTTCTTCCTGTCAATCGAATTTCAGGAGACAGGTTATCTCGTCTATCGCACGTACAAGACCGCGTTTGGAAATCTGACAACACCGCCGGGCGCGCCGATCCCGATTGTGCTCACCGATTTTCTGCGTGATACACAACGGATCGGGCAGGGAGTTCAGGTGAACGTAGGAGACTGGCAGACGCAGTTGGAGAACAACAAGCAGGCCTACATGCTGGCGTTCGTTCAACGAGCGGATTTCTTGTCGCAGTATCCAAACACGATGACGGCGACCGACTTTGTGACGCAGTTGAATATTCGTGCCGGAAATGTTTTATCGCCAGCGGAGCAGACGACGCAGATCAACAATCTGGGTGCAACACCTTCGGATGTTACTAAACGTTCGCAAGTGCTGCGTGCAGTTGCTGAAGACGCGGATCTGAAGACGGCTGAGTTCAACAAAGCGTTTGTGTTGATGCAGTACTTTGGTTACCTGCGTCGCGATCCAAACAGCTTCCCGGACGTCAACTACGATGGTTATAACTTCTGGTTGACGAAGTTGAATAATTTCAACGGGAACTATAACGCCGCTGAGATGGTGAAGTCGTTCCTCGTAGCTGGTGAATATCGCCAACGCTTCGGCCCGTGATGTCCGATATGCTTTAGAGATGAGGTCAGTACCGTAAGGGTCGCTCAAGAGATTTGCAACACTTAACTCCGCTGCGGCTTGGCCGTCTGTTGTGAGGAATGGCTCTGCCTTTCCGTTCATCGGCCTTTTGGTTCTGGGCTGTGCCCTTTGTTAACGCGCCTAAAATAGCGGTGAGAAAACAATATACGGGTCGAAGGGCGTAGCCCACCCAGGTTGTAGTGCGCGCTTTAACGGAAAGGCATAGCCATTCCTCACAACAGACGGCCAAGCCGCAGCGTAGTTTTAGTGGGTTTCTTGTTTATGAAGGCGACGGGATTGTTCGAAAGTTGTGGCTGACTCTGCGTCTCTTCGTTCTCGGCGTCTCTATATTGAAATCACGATGAAAGTTAATTAGACATCGTCTTCAACACAGAGATGCCGAGACGCGGAGATGTACACAAAAACTGGTTCGGCATTTTCCCAATTTCCTCAACTTGGTATATATTTTCGCAGCACAAAATCTGGCTTCGCGTTCTTGGGCTCATCCACGCGTATAGCTGTCCGTATTGATTCCGAAAAACATCATCAAGGTTTAACCCCAGGAGAACTGCGCTCAATGTCTATCTCTCGCTTCGTTTCAAACCGAATCCCCTTATATCTGGCTTTCACTCTTGCTGTGGGCCTGATAATTACTGCTGTCCTGACGTTTCCTACTCGCTCGGGAGCTAAACCTGCTCCGGTTCAGGAACAGAAAGTGTCACCGAAGCCCACTCGACCCCGATTTGTTCCCGGGCAGATTCTGGTTCGTTATCGAAGCGAATCAATAGCGGCCAACCGCACGGGCGTCCAACGAATTACCGCCCGGAGTGGTCAGTTGTTTTCACTCAAGGTCGATAATTTCGACGGCGCCGAGTTGGTCCCGGGATTGCGACTCGCTCATTTGAGTGAAGGCGAAACCCTCGCTGCGGTTGCTGCCTTGCGCGAACAGCCGGACGTGCTCTATGCGGAGCCAAATTACATTTTCAAAGCCACGCTAACGCCAAACGATACTCATTACGTAGCCAACCGCCAGGGCAACATGAACACGATTGGCGCGCCCACTGCCTGGAACACCAAGACCGGCAGCAACAGTATCGTGGTCGGCGTAATCGATCAGGGTATCGACACCAATCACCTCGATCTTCAGGCAAACATTTGGACGAACCCACAACCGGGCGCCGTTGGCGGAGGGATCTCTGGCGACCTGCATGGTTACAACTTCGTCAATAACAACGGCACAGTCTTCAGTGGTGAAGATGGCGAAACGCACGGCACACACGTCGCCGGGATCATCGGCGCGGTTGGCAACAACAACAAAGGCGTTACTGGTGTGAACTGGTCAGTCGGTTTGATGTCGTTGAAATTTCTTGACGAAGACGGTTTTGGTGATACGGCAGATGCAATTCGCGCCTGCAACTACGCGAAGCAGATGAAGAACCTTTGGGAAACGGCCCCTGTTCATACCAAAGGCGCGAACGTAAGAGTTTTGAATGCGAGCTTTGGTGGCGCGGGCTTCACCCAGTCGTTTCTTGATTCACTCAATGCCCTGAACACCGCCGGCATCTTGTTTGTCTCTGCAGCGGGCAACAGCACGGACGATGGCACACGTGAACCAAACAACGACCTCGTACCGCTTTATCCAGCCGGCTTTAATGCTCCGAACATTCTCTCAGTTGCCGCAACCGATCAGGGCGATAATCTCGCGACTGTGTTTTCGCATTTCGGCGCGACCACTGTTGATCTTGCTGCGCCTGGCGAAAACATTCTAAGCACCACGCCGCATTGCGCTAATCCTGGTCCAAGCCAACTTTGTGATCCCTCGTTTAGCGATGGAAATGGCGACACGTACACGTTCTTTAGCGGCACTTCGATGTCGACTCCGCACGTTGCGGGAGCAGCAGCTTTACTGTGGGCCCAAAACCCGAATTTAACTGTCGCCCAGGTCAAGAACCTGCTCATGTTGGATGGTGACGTTCAGCCATCGCTGATCGACAAAACCTTGAGTGCGCGTCGGCTTAACATCGGCAACAGTTTCCAGACCCTGGCGGAAAATGATGTGACCGCGCCCGGCGCAGTGACTAATTTCCACATCAATTCACAAACCGGCCGGACTATTAATGTTGGTTGGACCACTTCAGGTGATGACGGCGCCAATGGTACTGCTGCGCTTTATCAGTTGAACTTTACTGATGGATCTTCGGGAGCTGTAATTCCGCTCAAAGGCGTTGTTCCCATGAGTTCGGGCAGTGGTCAAATTGCGACTGTGTCGATTCCTTATCGTCACACTTCAGGAACGTTGACACTGCAGGAATTTGATAACGCCGGCAATCAGGGAACACCGGTTAGCGTCTCGATTGGTATTCCGCAATCGGCTGGTGATCCGTACACAACCGCTGTTGGTTCGCCCGCCGGTCTTTCAACTGGCGGAACAAATCTTAATCCGAATGCGGATGATCAATATCTGGAGTTGATCCTGCCGAACGGATTTAGTTTTCCATTCTTTGGCACTACATACGACACGGTCACGCTTTCGACGAACGGCATTTTGTATCTTGGAGATCCACCGCCGGTTCGTCTCGATGGTTCCGGTGACGACGTTCCGAGTTCACCCGGTAAGCTTGGCGGCTATCGAGCGATCGCGGGCTTGTGGGACGATCTGGATCTGCGCACTTCGAGTCGTTCAGACGCGGGTATTTATGAAGTGATTAGTCCTAACCAGGTGATCTTTCGTTGGCAGGGTGTGCCGTGCAACTTCAATGGCAATGTTTGCACCGGCGGCACGCCGGTAAATTTCGAGATCGAGCTCAATTCAAACGGTATTGTTCGCACACGCTATGGCAGTGGTAACTCGTCGTTGTTTCCCACTGTTGGTATCGCGGGTGGCGGGCCGGATCCGTATTTCATCCCTTCGCCTTACACTTCGGAAGAAGTTCCCACTAGTCTGACAAATGCGGGCCAGGTTACTTTCACGCCGCGGGCAACAACTGTCAGCACAATCCAATTGACCGCGTCGACTTTCAGCGTTAACGAAGATGCGGGTTCATTGACCGTCAACGTCACACGTTCAGGCGACACATCCAGTTTTGCGACGGTGAAGTTTGGTACCAGCGACACTGCTGGACCAGCAAACTGTTCCACGATTGGCACTTCGGCCTCGAGTCGTTGCGATTATCTAACCAGCTCTGGCACGTTGGTCTTTGGCCCTGGGGAGACGGCAAAGTCGTTTACGATCCCCATCGTCAACGATACTTTTACCGAGAATCCTGAAACGTTCACTGCCTCGCTGAGTAACCCTGTCGGAGCTACGCTGGGTGCGGTCTCGTCCGCAACGCTTACTATCAACGATGGTGGCGCTGAAACCGGACCTAACCCGATCGATACAGCGAATTTCTTTGTCAGACAGCAATACATCGATTTTCTCAATCGCGAGCCTGACTCGGGCGGACTTAACTTCTGGACCAACGAGATTACCTCGTGTGGTTCGGACCAGGCTTGTATCGAGGCGAAACGAATCAACGTCTCGGCCGCGTTCTTCCTTTCGATCGAATTTCAGGAAACCGGTTATCTAGTTTATCGAATTTACAAAGCCGGCCTTGGTAATCCGAACCTCGATCCGGTGCCCGTAAATTTCGCCAACTTCCTGCGCGACACCCAGCAAATCGGTTTGGGTGTGCAGGTGGGAATCGGTAACTGGCAGGACGTGCTGGAAGCTAATAAACAAACCTTCGCGCTTCAGTTTGTGCAGCGACCGGAGTTCCTGGCGATGTATCCGCAGTCGATGACCGCAACCCAGGTTGTAAATCAGATGGATGCAAACGCGGGATTTGTCCTGACTGGAAGTGACAAGACGACGCTCGTTAATTTGCTTGGTGGTACGCCAAACGACTTATCGAAGCGGGCCGCAGTTTTGCGTCAGGTAGCAGAAAACCAAACATTACGAACGGCGGAATTCAACAAAGCGTTCGTGTTGATGCAGTACTTTGGTTATCTGAGACGAAGTCCAAACGACGCGCCTGATTCAGATTTTGGCGGTTTCAATTTCTGGTTAGGTAAGTTGGACCAGTTCCATGGCAACTACAACGAAGCAGAAATGGTGAAGGCGTTTATCGTTTCCGGTGAGTATCGTGGTCGCTTCGCCCCGTGATGATCGCCGTTGAGCATGGAAGGCTCTCACGGCGTACCAAAACCCCTGCTATCGGTAAATAGGGATAGACGCAGGAAGGAAATGCGGACGTCCCTTCGGGAGGCGTATCCTGATGGGACGTAAACCGCGCAGGAGGCCAAAACATCTGGCCGAAAAGCTCTTGCAGATTCGGAGTGAGCTTGGTCTATCTCAGACGGACTTGCTTCGACAGTTAGGTTTTGAAGAGCTAATAGACTACCGGAGAATTTCGGAGTATGAGTTAGGAGAGGCTGAACCACCTTGGCCCATTTTGTTACGATATGCGCGTATAGCGGGTTTGTGCCTGGATTATATTATTGATGATGAGATTGAGTTACCCGACAAGTTGCCTGGCCAAACGCGACACGACGAAATTAAGGGAATCTCGAAAAAGCGGCGATAATCATCTTCACGCGAACCCCTGATCTTAGCACTCAGGTACGTAGTCCAACCAGTTTAGCTTTGCCTCATCCGGTTCTTTCATAGACTACCAAGCCTGGACAGAGTGCCGAATGATCACTGGTATCCAGCACCTGGTGCGTCTTACGTTGGTCAACGGATGGCATCCAGCTATGCATGACCGTCATAATAAGTTCAGATGATCAGCTACCACTTGGATGATTTAGGCTGGTACCAATTTGAGGCTTTAATCAAGTCACTGCTCAAAGCGGAAGCGGGTATGTCGGTCGAATTGTGGGGAGGTCCGACCGCACGCGACGTGTTTGCAAATTCATCTCTGTTCCCTCATAAAAAAAATCAGCAGGTTCATTTATCTTCCAAGCCAAATTTGTTCAAGGGGCATACGCAAAGGCTGCTAAACCACGAAACGCAGTTCTTTCAGCGGTTGAAGTAGAGTCCCAAGAAAATTAGCCGCTGCCAGATTAACCATCTGTGGCAGCACCAAGTGGTATGTCTTCCTTACAAATGCCCCTTTTTCTTCAGCGACGAGAACCGCAATCGCAAAAGTCTTGACTCCCGTTATTCCGGGTGCAGAACTTGTGATGCTCGGATACAGCGATATTAGTGACCTACTAGATCGTCATCCGGAGTTATGCCATTCCTTCCCCGAGATTATGAGTTTGAGACTTGGATGGGGGTTGCGAGAGGTGGTTACGCGGTCAATCCTTGAGCGGAGTAAGAGCGCGATCTTCGGCTGGTCAGACGTTCGAATGGCTCTGCGCTACATGCATGCGACTGATGAGCGAAGCGTCGAGCAGTTGAAAATTTGGTACGTACGATTAGACCAAGTTACGAATCGGTGACAAATGAAAAGGCAGGGTGGCCCCTGCCTTAAGTAGTTGATTCTTTTGGTGGAGCAGAGGGGGGTCGAACCCCTGACCTCCGCATTGCGAATGGGTTTCATGGTCCAATGGATGCTTTTACATGCAGTGACATTCAGCAACATTAACTAACAATTCTTCAACAGGTTGCAGCCATCACAGACGCAATTTCTTTAGCAGTCTTTTGTCAACGATTTTCATCGATTTGCATCGAGTCCAGTGACGAATCGGTGACATTTTTTGGCCGATTTCCCCAGCAAATTTTTCTGGCCTCCGCAGTAGCGATGCAAGTTAATGGTTCCCCGTGTCAGAAAGTTTTTTGGTCACTTCATTCTGTTCGGAAAACACAAACTTCGCGATCGATGGATCAGTTTCACCCACTAAATATGTGTTTGATATTGCTAAACGAACTCTTATTTCCCGTCACCAAATCGTCACTTGATTGAAGTAGTACGAATCTCGGCCATTCAAGCTGTTTCCGGTCCATCATCATCGATGACGTGGATTGGGTAGATCCAATACCATCAAATAGACGCCGGCACTTATTTATGTCTCGCCGACGTTTCGTTGGGGGAGAATAGCTGGCAAGGTTCCTGGATTCGCGCCAAAACAACCCGCTGAATTTGGCGCGATTAGCTCTATTCGCGCCAAAAATATCGCCTTATTCTCCTCAAAAAAGCTTGGCTTAGCGCTGAGTCTGTCAGAAATAATGGGTAGTTTTTCTGACAGAAAGTTCGGGTGTTTACTATGCGCAAACTGCTGATAACAAGCTAGAAAGCCTCACTTCGAACTCTGACGGGCTTGGGCTTGGTTCGAGATGTTCACAATATAGCGCTGTTCACAATTCGTGAACACGTATACAATGTGAACGCAAATTTAGGTGCGTAAGATAGACGGCAAGGGAAGTGGTAATGAGTACGACTTCAACAACGAATTCACCAAAGAGAAGCATTTTGGACGATGCTATCCAAAGTCTCCGCACGTCGACTGGACTGCAAGCTTCAGTTGAGGTCGATGAGTCGAATGTCGGTAAAGGTATTGATGGAATTGCAGTGATTAGTGACGGAAGGAAACGCTGGCGCTTTTCTCTTGAACTTAAAGGTCAATTGAACGGCCATACTCTCGGCTCCGCCATTGCCGCAGTTTCAAAGTACAAGCGACAACATGGTCCAACGGCTCTTGTTACTTCCTACATCAATCCCTCTCAAGCAGAGAAGTTGCGAGACCTCGGAGTCGAGTTTTTCGATACCGCAGGAAATGTGTTTCTTAAGCAGGAGGGTCTGCACGTCTTTGTCACTGGTCGGAAAGCTAGAGACTCGAACAAGCTTGAGTCACGGCCAGCCCGGGCGTTCAACGCCACTGGATCGCGTTTGATTTTTGCGTTGCTCTGCAATCCAGGATTGGAAGAGAGGACTTATCGGCAACTTGCAACAGAAGCTGGTATTTCTCTTGGTGCGGTTAATTGGATAATCAGCGATCTGAAATCGCTCGGATATCTGATCGACAACAAACAAGTAAGACGGATCCAGAACCGGAAAGAACTTCTGAAGCGATGGGTAGCTGCTTATCCTGAACAGTTGCGACCTAAACTTTTAATTGGTCGTTACCACAAGGAGGATGCGCGCAAGTGGTGGAAGAAAGCAGAATTGCCGGCAGAAGCATTTTGGGGAGGTGAGATAGGCGCTGCGCTGATAACCCGTCACCTTAGTCCGGAGGCAGTTACGATCTATTGCGAAACGAATCTCCCGAAGTTGCAAGCTCAGCAAGCCTTGCGTCGCGACTCTAATGGTGAGACTGAGTTGCTCCGTAGGTTTTGGGCGTTTGACAAGTGGGACGAGCAGGATAAGCATGTTGTCCCGCCATTGCTGATCTACGCTGATCTCATCAGGACTGCCAACGATAGGAATTTGGAGACCGCTGAAATCCTCTATGACCAATGCATCGCTCGACTTGTCGAGTAAAGTTCCAAAAGAGCATGTCGATGTCATCCGTCGTGTAGTGCGTACCGCAACGAATCTGAGTCTCACCAACCTATTCATTGTCGGCGCACAGGCGCGCGACTTGATCTTGCAGTACGCGTATGACGTGCCTGTGCATCGGGCTACAAACGACATTGATTTTGGAATTATTGTGGAGACTTGGGAGGAGTTCGAGGAGTTGCGCGAGGCTTTAATTGCCAACGAAGGTTTCCAAGTACATCCTAATCAAAAGCAAAGGTTAATTCATAACGAAGGAGCGATTATCGATCTCGTTCCGTTCGGTAATGTCGAGCAGGCTAAAGGTCTGATTGCATGGCCGCCAGACTTTGTCATAGAAATGAGCACGGTTGGGTTTCGTGAAGCTTATGCCAATTCAATCGACGTTCGCCTCGACGAAGATTTGGTAGTCAAAGTCGCTTCGTTAGCCGGACTTGCCTTATTAAAACTGATCGCTTGGTCGGATCGACAATATGAACGTGACGCGCAGGACTTCGCCTTGATGATGAGAAACTATTTGGACGCTGGGAATCAAGATCGGTTGTATGGCGAAAGAGGAGACTGTTTTGATCTACTTAACGATGAAGACTTCGATTATGACAGAGCGAGCGCACGTGTGCTGGGACGCGATATAGGTACGATCTTGTCTAAAGAAAGTCGAACAGTCATCGAGCAGGTTCTGTTCGCTGAAAATGAAGCAGAAAGGTTTGCGGCAGTGATGGTGAGAAACAATGCCAACTACCATGGTGACTCTGATATGGCGTTGGCGATGTTAGAAGCGTTGGAACAAGGTCTGTCCGAGCACTAGGGATATTCGTAGCCTTTTCCTCTGGGTTGGCGTCAACACTCGGGAATTAATAGAGTGATCATGATAATTACCGAAGAAGGTAACTCCTTGGCCGACTAGATAGCGGCAACCGACTCGTATGGTTGAAATGTAAAGACCTGGCTCGATGGTCGATGTCCAGTTGTAAGGCATTCCTTATTAGCTATGCTCAAAGCAAAGTCTGCGATGAAAGAGAAGTCCGCCCTCCCTGGTGCAAGGGAATCAAATGCGGGCGATGATTTTCACATCCTCTGGGCTGCCAGACGCGCAGTCCAACTCTTGAATCCTCAAAACGGCCTCAAGAAGGTCTTAGTGGAGAAGCTTTCTACCGAGGACGAATCGCTGGCTGACGGGGAAGAAGATCTATTTCTTGGTGTCGATCTCTCGGAGTACTTTGGCGGCGATACTTTTGCCTCTGCCGAGCGAGTCGACGTTTCGCAGCTCAAATATAGCACTCGCCATGGGAGTCGAGCTTGGACAGCCAGCCGACTGGGTCAAATCAATCGCGGCGCTTCCGTCATCCGACGCCTAGCGGGAATTTATCAGGGCTTTACCCGGAGAAATTCACGCGATGATGTCGTTGAAAAACTGCGAATCAAACTAGTCAGTAATCAGCCAGCCGATGCCGATCTGAAAGAGGCACTCGTTGCTGCTCAGGAAATATTGTCAAAGGAGTCGCTGAGGCTTGGCACTCTGATAAAAAGGTTAGAGCCAGGGCACCAAACCATAATGAAAGCGATCGGTGATGACTCGGCACTTAAGAAAGCTGAAGTTCCTGACTTCATTCGTGTTTTAGATTTGACCAGCTGCGGAGAATCACCGAGGCAATGGCAACGCCTTGGGCTGATAAAGGAGCTGTCTGCGCACGTCAAAGACGATCCATTTCTGGCTGCATTGAGTCTCTCCGAGACCATTCGGCGAGAGGCTGAACCTGAAGCAAGTCGTTCGACGGGCTTGTCAGAGTTCGACATTATGGTCGCTCTTGGAGTGGAGGATCGTGAAAGGTTATTCCCGGCTCCCTCACACTTTCAGCCTATATCCCGACTGGTTGAGACCAGCGACATACCAGGACTTGCTCAGACGATTATCAATGATGGGGGAGCCGGAAAAATCATCGCACATGGCGTTCTTGGGACGGGAAAAACAACAACCGTGCAAGAATTGCATCCACATCTTCCGCCCGGCTCGATCGTGATTACCTACGACTGTTTTGGTGGCGGCACCTATAAAATTCCCGGCAGTCAGCGACATCCACAACGCCGCGCTTTCACCCAAATAACAAATCAGTTAGCGGTTCAGTGCGGCACGCCTTTTCTGCTTAGATCCGCGCACGAAATTGACGATCTACAATTGGATTTCCGGCGCTCACTTGAATCGGCTGCGCGTATCGTCGAGGTAGAAAAGGAGGGATTGCTCGTCATTGTTATTGATGCTGCCGACAACGCAGTAATCGCAGCGCAGCCGGATCGCGACTGCTTTGTTCCGGTCTTGTGGCAAATTCCGTTGCCGGAAAATTGCCGTTTGGTAATGACGTGTCGTAGCCACCGCCGCTCGCTGCTTTTGGCTCCCCCAGATACCGTGGAGTATGAACTGAAGGGTTTTGACGAAGAAGCGTCCTCATCGCATCTTCGGACGACTTACCCAAATTCGAGCGATACAGATTGCGCGGAGTTTCACCGGCGCACTGGCGGTAATCCTCGGCTCCAAGCGTATTTGCTAGGCCGCGCAACTGACGATCCAACTTTGCCAGTACCTCTAGCACAACTTTTCGCGGGGAAAAGAGAGACTCTGGAGGAGATATTTCGTGATTTGTTGGATTCCGCCACCGCACACTTAACGCACCCGACAAGTGCGAACGATTTGTTGGCCGACTTGATGTGTCTCACTCCTCCAATCGAGCCAAATATTTTGTCAGAAGTTCATCGTCTAAGAAAGCAAGATGCACTAAGTTTTTGTCGCTCTCTTGAGCCGGGCGTGCGATTTGAAAATGGCGCGGTCTGGTTCCGAGACGAAGACTTTGAAACCTTATTGCGCGATCAACTGACGCCGGAAACAATCAAAGCTGCGCACGAACGGCTGGGTTTGTGGTTTCTGCAAGCTCCGAACGCAACTGCCTACGCCGCCAGATTTGTGGGGGAGCACCTTGCTCAAGCTGGCAAACACCGAGAACTTATTAGGCTAGCGATTGACGGGCCAGAGCCGAATGCTGTGAAGGATGAGATCATTCGTCTTCAGGTGTTGCGGAAACGCTTGGGGCTGGCGATGCAATCCGCCTGCGCCACTGGAGACGGCTCCAACGGCGTGCGCCTCGTTATGCTGGCGGCAGAGGCCGCTCGATCCGATGGTGCGGTTTCTGCGTTGGTGCGAGCCAATCCAGATCTCGCCGTCTTGTGCGGCAATACCAACAGCGCGAGGCGCCTCTACTTGCGTGACCGAGAATACGGTTGGCCCGGCGCAGCCCAGCTGCGTTTGGCGGCCATCTTTTCACGTTCCGAGTCGGAACGTGAGCGCGCCAAGGATCACTTCGAGATGGGTCAGGCATGGATCAGGCGCAAATTCTCGCTGCCAGAAAACGACACTAGGGGGTGGGAAATTCAAGTCGATGACATTGCTCATGGAGCCGAGGCCATCTTCTGGATAGTCGGTGCTGAAAAAGCAATCCAATGGTTGAGCACATGGAAACCGAAAGAGGTGGTTCTGATAGCAGCCACGCATCTCGTAAGATCGCTGTCGGATAGGGTTCCACTCAATGAACTCGAACTGCTGATCGATAGTCTCAAACTGCCTGCTCTGGCGAATGCCGTACTTTTGAGCTCGTTGTGGCGACAGGGCCACCGGCCTTCGTTTGAATTCGCAAACAGAACCGCACAACGAATCGAAAGATTTTTGCGCATGGGAAGAAAGCTTCCGAATCTTTCCGGTCGGTATTCGGAGACTAGTGCTTGGGCCGTCCCCTTTTGCGAGGCTTTGGCTGCAGCGGGCGTTCCGGCAGACCGCACAATCTCGATCCTCCGTAAGCTCGGTCCAACGACAGTTCATTCAGCGCCGTATTACACAATAGACCGATTAGATCACGAACTTCCTTTGCGCGGTGCGTGTTTGATGGCCGCACTGGAGGGAGTAGAACTAACGGTCGAGAAACTGATCCCGGAATCGCTCCGCGAGCGAAAAGATAAGAGCCGTTACGACTCCCGCAACGAGTCAGACCGGCGTCGGTTTGAAATGACCATAGGGGTACTCTTGTCCGCCTTTCAAACTCGCGTCCAAACGATCGTTGGCAATCCATCTCTGGACGAAATGGAACAACGCGTAGCTACCGGTCTACGAGAACACAGTTTCACTACTACCTACCCGGTAAGGATGCAATTCCTATTTGGGCCCTGGGCGCTGCGAGCTTGCGAGACGTTGCTCCGCTGTACCGGCAATGCAACTGATTTGTTGGAAAGCATCGCCGACGCAGCCGAAGAAACTATCCACCGCTCAGCCCCTGAATTCTGGACCGAAATGGCTGAACAACTCATCCAGCAGGAGCGTTATCAGATATTTGCTTACCACTTGGTCGAACGCGCTGCCAACTATCTTATGGAGCATCCCTTTCCCGCTCGTGATCGCTGGCAACAGTTACTCAACTGCGCTGCTGCGGTCAGCCGTTTCGATGAAAATTTGTCCAGGGATTATTACAAGCGTGCGCTGGCCGCGGCTGAAGGGATTGACGATGATCTAATCCCGTTATTAACACTGTATTGTCGGATGTCGAAGTTTCTGCCGAGTCAGAGTAGCCGAGAAGAGCGGCAGCACGTTTCTGCCCGTGTCGCCAGACTAGTCGAGACACATAAGAATTACGTCTCCGAAGAATCAAGCCTGCTGTGGCGTGAAACACTCGAAGCGGTGACCCGCTTGAGTCCTCCAGACGGTTTGGCGTTATGCGCCCGTTGGGATGATGAGAATTTCTGCGAGGTGGACAGCGGAGTTGTTCCTGCCGTACAAGAATCGGTTCGCAGTGGTTTCCTTCACCCGCTCGAAGGTCTTGCGCTGTTGCGACTGAAAGGCGAGGAGCATGACATCTCTGCGGATGTCATTCCGTTACTCGAACAACTCAGCCGATCAGGGGTCTCAGCCAGACCACAACTCAGCCAAGCTTCTGCCACAATCAGCGAATGGGTTCGGCGTGACGTGCCTCTATCATCAAGAAAAAGGTCCGCCCAACGAATACTGGATTGGTTTGAGAAAAACGGTTTGTCAGGTTTGCCCGGGCTAGCCGAGCTCCGCGAGATCCCGGCTTTCCTTAATGATCTTCGACCGACCGAACAGGTCGTAGACTCATCGATCCATCAAAGCGAGGAGTCGGAAGGTGGTCCAATCCACGATTTGATCGAAACCGCAAAGGATGGCAATCTCGAGACTTTTGCGGAGCGTCTCCGTGCTCTGCGTCAACTGAGTTATGGCGGCAAACAGGTCACGGATTTTGTGACTATTTTCGGTAGGGCCCTTAAACCCGCTCAGAGACTCGACTGTCTTGAACGGGTGGTTGCAGCGGCCTCTGACCCGCTGCTGGCCAAAGACCTGATCGAATCACTTCGAGGCTTGCTCTCTGAATGGGGCAACAATCTCGGCGTGCGCGAATGGCTGCCAAATGGGGTTCAGCGATTAATTGAAAACAGTCTGCCTGGATTGATCCTTTATGAGTCTGAAACCGCCGATCATTTGCGGGCGACTCTTTCCCTACCGGGTCTCTCAGACCAAACGCGATCTCAATTGTTGCTGCCTGCGATAGCCAAGCACTTAAACCAACTCAGTCCACGTGGACTGTATTCGCTGGCTGAAGCGCTAGTGGAAGTGTTGCCTGCGGAAGCCGCGCGCGACACTTTGGGTTGGGCGTTGAACAAGACCGAACGCCACTATGGTCACCACAATAGACCGCTTCCGGCACTCGCCTCACCAACGGAGGTCGAGAGTCCTCCCGCAACGTTAGCGCACTTCTTTTGGTCAATGTTCGGGCACATTGACAAACGGGTTCGCTGGCGCGCCTTGCACTCGGCCCGCTTCATTATCAAGCACGCGGATGAACGCGTGCTCGGCGAATTGATGAACCTGTCCAAAGCCGAAACAGCTGGAGCATTCCGTTCCGCCAATCCGAAACTGGAGTTTTACTGGATGTCTGCGCGTTCGTGGCTGATGCTGTTGTTACAGCGGTTGGCGGACGAGCAGCCAAGCTTATTACCTGAACACCTGGGAACGATTGCCGCTCACGCCCTTGATAAAAACTTTCCGCACGCACAAATCCGTGAGGTAGCACGACGGACAGTCTTGAGAGTGATCGAAAGCTTCCCCGACGCTTTGCCGCACTCTGCGGTTCAGCAAATTCGACAAGCTAATCAGCCTGCGTCATGCATTTACCCGAGACGATCTGATTACCACATTGCGAGGCCAAACAGTGGGACATCCGATCGCGAAGAAGCTGACACTGAACAGAGATTTAGATTCAATGTGATAGACACTATTCCGTATTGGTTTGATCCACTCTCCAGAATCTTTGCATATCCGTTTCCGACCGTCACTCATCGTGCAACAAAATGGATTTGTGAGATCTGGGGCCGTTCAAACCAGGATGTCTATAGTGACGCGCGGAAATGGAGAAACGAGCACCAATGGCAGTTGATGGGAAACAGTCACGGTTCGGTTCCTACCTTGGAAAATCTTCACACGTATCTAGAATACCATGCGCTCCACTGTGTCGCGGGTGAACTGATTGATGAGCTATTACCGATAGCAGTGGCAAGCTATGAAGATCCGGAGTACCCGTGGGAGAGCTGGATTACTGATGAGATTAGCTCAAGCGGCGAATACTGGTTGTCAGATCTGCGTTCGCCCACGCCGTTTCTGGCAGAGTCTTGGGGAAGTTGGCCCAGCATTGAGGATTGGCTGACACTGCGTCCACAAGAAGACTATGACGCTGCAATTGGTCTCGGTGAGCCCAAGCATTCCGGTCAGATCGTAATCGCGGGAAATATTGATCAATGGAGCACCGATCGTCACGGCGATATCCACATTTCCAGCGCGCTGGTGACGCCTGGAAGGGCCCGGTCTCTGCTCTTTGCTCTTCAGACAACTGCTAATCCACATGACTTCGACGTGGAAATGGAAATTGATGAACCGGGTTTTGAATTGAGGAACCTTTACAACGCCCAGCGTGTTGACGATGGGCTCGATGCATTCGACTCGCTCAGCCGCAACGCTGGCGCGAGCCGTTCCATCCCGACAACTGCCTTCATCAACGCAATGAAGCTAAGATCGATGGGTGGCAGGCCGAAATATCTGTTGCCTTCAGGAGAAATAGGCGCTTGGCTTGAAATTTGGAGCGATCAATCCGCGCGGAACCGCGAGCGAATTAGCGAATCATTTTCGGAAGGCCGTCGGCTGTGGGTGCGGATCGAAACATTGCTCGAATATCTGAACGCGATCGCGCTAGATCTCATTCTTGATGTGAAAATAGCACGCAGACGTGACTACAACAGTCGAAAGGAAGAAGAGAAATATGACCTCGGACGCTCAACCCTCTACCTCATCCGCCGAGACGGAAGACTCGAAACCCTTTCCGGCAGTCGTGACCTTAGGGATGCGGATCGTGCGAGAACTTGGTTTGGAAGACAGCGTTGATACCTTAGGACGCTGGATGTCGCATTATCTCGCGGAGTTGATTGAACGCGCAGAACAGTCCGATCAAGGTGAGCAGAAGGAGACGGCAAAACGCGAATGCTCAGATCTGATCATGAAGGTTTGGGAAAAGCGAAAGTATTGGCCTCAAGGGCAGCCCTTGGCGGATCTAAGCAGATTCCTCAATAGCGTCGCTCCTGCTCCTCACACCGCACATTACAAAGATAACGCTGAAAAAGAATTGAGTTGGCTCGAAGCAGTGCCACGCATTCGTGATCTTCATTGGCGCGAGGACGAAGTAGTTCTCGATGCCGCAGTCGCGGATTGGAATCTCGACCGGGATCGTGACTGGCTGAAAGAACATCCAGATGAGCTTTCGGAAGAAGAGCGCAACACGATCACTTGGTTGATTAGTCGACAAGAAAGAATGCGCTTTGTGTATTACAAAATTGACGACCAGGAAGCACCGAACTTTGCGGATATGTCATTAGAAGAACGTACCTCTCTTGCACTTTCCGCCCTGAATAGAGTCAATTCTGAGCGTCAGTCAATATTCGCATCTGTGAAGAAAGCTTGTGCCGCTTCTTCAGGAGAAGACCTTTCTACTCTCACCCTTGAGAGCCCAAAACATGAGCACACTTTGACGAATGATGATGACGCTATCCAATCATCGGAATCTGGTACCCCGTAGATGAACTTTCAGGCCTAAAGGTAACATCACAACTCGAGCTTTACTCGTCGTTCGACCTCAGTGCAAATCGGCTAACACACGATCAGCATGGCATCGAGGTTTGCTAGTGCGTAAGAGCGGTATCTTTTCCAATGTTCCGACTCCAATGTGTCCTCAGCGAGGAGGGTAAAACCGTTCTCGACGAGGAATCCGGTGCGCGCCATTTGGCTGAAGAGAATACGCTGACTGGGAGTCAGTCCGACGGGCATCTTCAGCGTTTCGAGCACGATCGTTCGACACCAATCAGGTGGCTTGTCGCCGCAATCGGCGGCGGCTCTTTCGATCTTAAACCAATCCTCGTCGGTCACTCGAAAGCTTATTACTCTGGTCATCTTTGGACGTTGCATTGACGATAATCCCTCCTGGTTGAACCATCAAAACTTATGTATACAAACGCGGACAAAATGTTTACTGGGTATACCCGAGGTCTGCTGGGTATGCCGGAGGATGCATTTGTATACAAAGGTTAGATATCTCCTTTAGTTAGTGCGTATACATTTGCAGACAAGTTATTGCGAATGTAGACGATTTGTTTACAACGTAGACTTTTCGCGAATTCCTTTAGGGGTGACGTGTCTAATAAATTAAGGTGCACAGCGCCTCCCTTCGCTATTACGTACCTTCCTTGTTACTGCAAACGTCGCACATTGATCAGCGTCACGCGATCGTTCTCGTCATCGGAAGTTTTATCTTTGACCTTTCGCCGTGGTCTTTTTGCAAGCGCGCTGACGAGAGACTCAGATGACTTCAGGTATCGTCTTGTCGTGTCTTTGACTGCTTGCTTCAGAAGGCTGTCGAGTGACTTGATTACCTTCTGTCGACTAGTTGATCGGTGAAGTCGAATGTACTGACTGGTGCTGTAAGAGTGATCAGAAAGGTACGCTTACCACTCTCTGACGAACTGTTGACTTCGGCTTTGATGTAATCAGATTTGCGACTCATTTGTTGGTCTGTTCCTTTCTCTTAATCCAATCAAGCAAGTACTCAAGTTTGTCTACGTGAGGGGTTCGCCGTAACCAATCACAAGCACCGTGCCAGTGACTGCTATTGAGGTCGGATCGGCAGAATTGGGTCGCTAGTTAGAATTGTGGTTTGGTCGATTTCGCATTTGCTTTAGCCCACTTGGTTCGTATTTGGGCCACAGCGGTTCAAATACGAACCTGGAGTTCAAATATGAACCCACTAATTTGTTTAGCGTGAGGGATCCAAAGCGGACCGTATGCGACCCTCGAGGGTCATATACGGTCCCTTGAGGGTCAAATACGACCCCACCGGAATTGACACATGATTCTCTGTTGTTGTTTTTGAAATGGCATCCTTGTTGCACATGCCAAAGACATCATGAACGATCGACAGAACAAAGAACTTCCGATCTATCTAACGCTCAAAGAACTCGCCGAACTGCTCAAGGTAAAACCGCGAACTATCTATGCGTGGGTAAGCGACAAGCGAATTCCTTTCGAACGAAAGGGTGGGCTGTTGCGCTTTCGACTCGATGCTGTCGTCGCCTGGAATGAACCGACGCGATGAGAAATGTGAAGCGATAGTTTTCGAGTCTGATTGTTCAGAACTGATCAACTTGAGCGCGTGGTAAACTGCCAACGCTCCTGTGATGGCTGCAACCGGAAAGGGAGCACGATGTCAGTTTACAAGCGAAGGGGACAGTGGTTCTGTGACATCACGATCGACGGCCGGCGAGTGCAACGGGTTCTCAAGAAGGCGCACACGCGCGCACAAGCCATCAAAGCCACGACCGTGATCGAGAACAAGGTCTTTGAAAACCGATACCAGATTGAGAGAAGGCCGGAAATACGCTTTGACAAATTCGTCAAAGATCATTTCTTGTCCTACTCAAAGTTACACAAGAGAACGTACCCTGATGACGTGTTGGTTTGCGAGATGCTCAACGAGACGTTCGGACGGATGATGCTTTCAGAAATCACTCTACCGACGATCGAGAAGTGGAAGCAAAAACGTCGAGAAGGAAAGACGATGTACAAGCGGCAGCGAAATCCGGCAACGGTAAACGCGAGCTGTGCGTGCTATCAAAGATTTTCTCTTTGGCGTTCGATGCAGAACTGATCGAAAGCAATCCTTGTCGCCGAGTGCGGAAGTTTCGCACGAACAGCGGAAGGACGCGTTACCTGACTTTCGATGAGGAGACGAAGCTGTTCGAAAAGCTTCAAGGTCATGAATGGGTACAGCGGATCGTTACGATGGCGATCAATACCGGAATGAGACAAGGCGAGATTTTCGATCTCACCTGGTTCGACGTGGACTTGCCGCGAGGGGTGCTTCACATTCGAGTTTCGAAGAACGGCAAGGATCGTTTCGTTCCGATCAATCAAACGGTCCGCACGATGTTGGAAGGACTGCCACATACCAACGAACATGTCTTTCCGAGTCCAAGGACGAAGGACGTTTGATCGATGTGAAGCGTCGATGCGACCTGGCGAAGAGCGAAGCTGGAATCAGAGATTTCCGGTTTCACGACTTGCGTCATACTGCAGCCACTCGGATGGCTGATTGCGGAGCAGACGCTTTCACACTTGCTTCAATCTTCGGTTGGTCGGACGTTCGAATGGCTCTGCGCTACACCCACGCAACGGATGAGGCAAAGCGGAGGGCCGTTGAAAACTTGGTCAAACCCATTGGACCAAGTGACGAATCGGTGACAAATGAAAAAGGCAGGGTAGCGGCCCTGCCGTAAGTCGTTGATTCTTTTGGTGGAGCAGAGGGGGGTCGAACCCCTGACCTCCGCATTGCGAACGCGGCGCTTCACAATCGGCTAACTAACTTATTTTTAAAGGTTGCAGCCAAAGCCGATTTTTACGCGCTCTTTTATGCTTCCTAATCTCTTGATATACATTCTACGTCCCTCATCATTCCTTTACGGCACAACCGCGTCACAAGATGAATTGATCAAGATAACCTCAAGAACAATTCAAAATAAGCTTGAGTGCCATTAATTCTATCTGCATTTTTAACGGGATTTCAGAATCATCGTATTCACAATCCACAAGCACGCATCGCCAAGTTTTATTTCTGTCATTTTTGACAGAAAGTCCCCTCTTCGCGACTGTTAATTGACTTGCTACGATTTAAGAAAATCATTAATTAAAACATGTCTCACTTATGCATGGGGGATTCACAAAGAAACGAACTCGACTATGGAAGGCCTGGAAACAGTCTGGACTTACTCTTAAACAAATAGGCTACTTACTTGGCAATGAAACCGACGCGTCGTTTACCAGATATGAAACTGGCGACCGTTTGCCCACCCTTCGAACGGCATTAATGTTTGAAATCATTTTGGGCACCAGTCTTCGGAATTTGTTTCCCGAGGAATACGATGAGCTAACTCGAGAAATAAAATCGCGAGTCGAGCAGAGACGCGGTCTCAATGGCAAGCTACGACCGTTGATGTCTGACGGCGTCTGTTCTATCGCAGATTTGTTGAACCAGCATCCGTTTAGTCGTGAGACAAGAAACCGAGTTCATCGTCATTGTGTATACCTGATGAATACTCTTAATACCAGTTCTGATTCAGACGAGGATGGAGGAGATCTTGTATGAACTTAGATCGCTTACGCGTCCTCGCTATTGACCCGGGAACCAAGCAACTGGGTGTTGCAGTTCTAGAGGGGAATGATCTGATCTACTACGCTGTGAAGACTATTCATGATCGAAGTACATCTCTTAAGGTTCTTCAACAAATTGCGGAATTAACTCGGACATTGATAGGAACTTATGGTCCTGATTATTTAGCAATCGAAAGGACGTTTTTGATTCAAAGGAGCGCGGCACTCCTTAGTGTGGCTACAGCAGAAATTAAGTCTGTGGCTCGCGCATTTAAGCTGCCTATTTACGAATACAAGCCTAGCACCATCAGACGATTCATTTGCGATAGTGATACGGCTAAGAAACGAGATGTCGCCATAGCCATTGGACAACGATTTCCAGAACTCTCTCGACATTTACGCACGCTAAACAGATGGGATGAAATTTACTATGCAAATATTTTCGATGCAGTTGGAGTTGGTTTAATGTGCCAACATGAATTGGCAGTTGGACCAAATGTAATGAACGAGGAAATTCGAAAATGGGAATCGCGTGGAAAGCAGGCCGCATGAGTATTCCTACTGGGCCTCTTTCAGTGACATGGGAATGTGAGTCTGTTTCTGATGCACAGGAAAGACTTCAACTAGCCTTCGCCATGCTTTTCTCAGAAGCAGTGTCGAACGGCTTTGTGGATAAGTCGATCTTGACTAAACCTCCGCAAACTGCAAATAAATAAGATCAGAACCTGCCCGTTAAGTCCTCACGTCCGTAGCGCTGACCTAACCGCGCCGGCGAGTTTAATCTATGCAAGAAAATTTTCCTCACAATCTAAGCGTAGCGATCTACGCCCGAGTCTCAACCGATGAACAAAAAGAAGGCCAAACAATTGATTCACAGGTTGCCGAATTAGTACGCCATGCTCAGAGTAAGTCTTGGACGGTTGTTGATACTTACAAGGACGAAGGTTGGAGCGGTAGCCTGCTAGCGAGACCACAACTTGATCGTCTCCGTGACGAAGGGGCTGCCGGACGCTTTGCCAAGGTGCTTGTAAATGATGTTGATCGACTCGCTCGTGATGTCACTCACTTGGGAATTATCAAACGAGATCTGGAAAAGAATGGCGTAGAGCTTATTTTCAGAAAATTGCCGCCGGAAAAAAGTCCTACTTACAACCTAATGATCAACATCTTAGGCAGCTTTGCAGAATTTGAGCGTGAGATGATTCTTGATCGAACAAGGAGAGGCAGAAGGCACCATATAGAGGTGCGACAAAAGATACTAACAAGTCATGCCTCATTCGGTTATCGCTACGTGACGAAGGATCAATCTCCGACAAAGGAGGGATTTTTGGAAGTTATTCCTGAAGAGGCAGCAGTTGTGAAACAGATCTACGACTGGATCGATAAGGAAGGATTGTCTCTCCATAAAGTGCTTAAGAGACTCAACGACAGTAATGTGCGCCCGCGGAAATCATCTCGTTGGCCCAATTCCAGTTTAGCTAAGATTGTTCACAATGAAACCTATACTGGTGTGTGGCACTATAACAAACACTACTCTTGCGAACCCTTTAGACGAGTCACCCATGATCGGTATCGTCACCCGAAATCCAGCAGCCGTATTAGACCGCGAAATGAATGGTGGCCGGTGATACTGGATCCAAGCTTAATTCTTGTTGAGCGGGCCCAGTGGGAGCGGGTTCAAAGGCAAATTAGGGCGAATAGATCCCTGTCCCCGCGCAATAGTAAGCGCTTTTATCTGTTGAAGGGGCTTCTGAAATGCGGGTGCTGTAGCAGTGCGTTTGTTGGTGACGCATGGAAGGGAAAACCCTATTACCGTTGTGTTAGTCGATGCAAGAAAGTTCCTTCAATCCGGAGCACACATCTTGAAACGAATGTTTGGAGTGCTATTGAGGAAGTTATCTTAGATCCAAAGATAATCTTGCCCCAGGCAAGCGATGTTCAAAAGAGATTTGCTGAACGAGCCAGGAATGGACCGATCGAAATGCTTACCTTGAAGCGTAGCGTCGCTAAGTTGCAAAAGGAAGAAGATCGGATATTAGAAGCATACAGGGCAGGTTTTCTCACACCCATCCAAATGGGCGACCAATTACAAAAATTACAAGTCCGCAAGTCATCACTGGAAATTCGGCTAAAGGATACAGAACACTCCAAAAGCACCTCTGAGTTCTCAAGATATTCTGTAGAAGATTTTTGCAAGAGAGCGGCCAGTCAAATGAAAACGTTCACCGACGAAGAGAAACAGCGCTTTCTGAATTTAATCATTCAACGAATTGTTATTAATGACGGCGCCGTTCGAATAGTGGGCATTATCTCAGCAAACTACGATCAAGATCAGAGTCGCACTGGACAAATCAGGAACCCGCAATCAGTGAGAAGCATTCAGTCAGGGGAAATAAATAAGTCCAATCAAATTGCCTCTACAACAAAGTGGCAAGGAGTAAGTAGTGATCAGATTGAATCCACAATGCCAAACCCAGGTGGAGGCAATACCGCTATCATTGAATCCACAATGCCCGAGCATCGTGGACGCAATACTGCCTTTATTGAATCCACAACGGTGTACCAACGTGGAGTCAATACTGCGCTTGATTATGAGAAATTTGTTGGACTAAATCACCAGAACGGTTTTGAGTTTAATCTTGTAAGAACGATCATAACTCCTCCTCCAACCTTAACCCAACCGAAAGGTATTGACGGCAAATTCATAAGTCGATTAAGAGCGGAGGACTCGCTCGCCGCATAATAGTGGCGTTGGTTGTTCCGGACTTAACATGAAGCACATCTATGTGGCGGAATAGGTGTTAATGTCTCAGAATAACATTTTAAGATCTCAAGGTTATGGAACCAATAACGCTTAGATCTCCCTACTTTTTGAAGGTAACAACCAATGGTGGGATCGAGTTCACTCTGGTTAGATTGGTTAATGCGATAGTTAGATTTGATCCTATTTTAAAATCAACGCGCTTTGGTGAGCCCTAAGAATGAGCAATAGCGACATAATCGCATTGGTCGGACTGGTCGTTAACGTCATACTTACCTTTTTCAATGCTGGCATGGCGTTATTTATTGCCCGCAAGACTATCCAAGCCGCCTTAGAAGCAGCCCGACCAACAGAAAAGTTACGACTGCGATCTGTCAAGAGAAGGAACCAACATCCCTTACGAAGGCTCATAAGAAGCAACCGGATACAACAACTGATGTCTGTTCTGTTTGGTCTCGTGTGTTGCCTCTTTGCCTCACCGCTGACTCTATCTAGTGGGTTGCCTGTCCTTTGGTGGAGTCTTGCTGCTGTTACACTGGTTGCCGCGGGCTCGTGTATCTTCGTATTTGTCATATGCGAGCGAATAATCCGCGGAGTGAAACGTAATCTTCCCTCAATCGCTCGTAAATTAAAGCAAGGACGGATGATCGATGTGAACTATCTTCCCTAAGAGAATCGCCCTTAGAGAAGACTTCGAATGGTTATGAAACGAACACTAAAGAAGCTCAGAAAAGATGGTCCATATCTCGATCTTGGTCCAGTACATGTTGCGGCGTACATGGCCCAAACTCACCAACATATGTACATAGTAAGACGGTAACATTTATTTATAGTTCTGCAATATAGTCTGCTTTTAAACAGTCAAATGATTTGCGGTAATCAGGAAGGTGTTTTTGCTATTTATGAGCGAAGCCACCTGTTGAGACTTCGCCTCAAGTCGTTGTCACCCAAAAGTGGAAGGAGAGGAGGACAGAGAGGGTACTGCATAAAAGGTATTTTTTGCATTCTCATGGTTATCGCCGCTCTCGTTATTCCGGTCAGGTCGGGTAACGATTCTTAACCTTAGAGAGTTTCCCAAGGGTACAAACAGCGACATAAACCCTCAGTGTTGTTGCTATCTCGTCCCTTGCTTTTTTCTCCTCAAGTCCCCTAACATGAGGAAGCTATTGTTAGCAATCAGGTGACAACGACCTGGACCCGCGCCCTGGTGGGCACGTTCTCATTCTTCGCAGTTGTTATGTCTTCATATCGGCAGCCAATTTTAATTTGAAGCGGGCGAACAAGTGTCTGTGAGCACGACTCTCGATAAATAACGGGTAGGAACCTCGTCAATGCTTCCGATCAGCCTCATCGCCAGTTGGTTCCGCACCTCGGCAACGTCTGAGATCTTCAAGGCTGCCCTTGACGAGTATGTTGAGGGCGCTACGGTCGAGCGCTATGAAACTGATATCCAGGTTATACATTGGCGCGAGAATACCGTTTTTACGTTTGAGGATAACGAGTGGTCAAAAAACGAAGGCTCTCTACTATTCGATAACAGACGTGCAGTAATCTGGAAAAAGGTTGACGATCACAATTCCCATTTGATTTTTCTTTCACTCTTCGCTTCGTCCTTGGCTCATCTGACTAGAAGTGTCACGCAGATTTTTGAAACCAGTTATGGTGTTGAGGTCCAGCCACTCGAATTCAAGCTTGGCAAGGGATTAGTCAAGTGTGCGCCCTACGTATTAGCAGGCGCGGAACTGACCAATTTTCATAACGACAAGCTTGTATTCCAAGGCGGGATCTTACCTCCGAATGAGGACTTTTTCGATCACTTAGAAGATGATGACATAGAGTTCTTCAGACAACATCCGCATAAGTTCTATCTTTCAAAGCTCTACTTGAGATTGGGTGAACTCATGACCGAGACTATACTTTCTCGTGAGGGCCTTCTGATACTTAACGATCCTGACCTATCCCTCGCCGAGGTAGTCGGAATTATCTATGATGTTGAGGATGTTATCTCCGAATCGGAACGTTCCAGAAGTGCGTAATCATTGACGAGCCTAACAGCCCAGAGGGAAAACTGTCATGACAACTTACTGTAAAGCCAAGCTTTCCTATCCTACGCCTAAACATCTTCCAGCAGTCGATCTGAGCGCTGAGGCAAGGCCCTGTAATCTTGCCAAAGGATCAGGAACACACACAACCACTATCAGCAATCACCGTAGCGGAAGCATCCACAATATCGACATATGCGTTAAGGCAAAGGCGAAGGCGGTGATTCTCGATGGCAAGCCGGGAGCGACTGAATATAAGCATGGGTGTGCGAGTATACGCAGCGGGATGCAATACCCTCACAGCTTTCCTATCAGCGTAAATGCAGCCGTGCCGAGTCAAAGTGATGAATTGGTTACAGGAATCTCATTTAACGGAAGTTCCTACACCGATACCAATCCGGGCCAAGCGGAGTCGGCGAGTATAGGATTTACGGTCGATTTGATTTAGACAGCCATGTTCTTTCTACTCGATATCATCTCAATCCTGCGGAATCCGGCAATTCTGATAGGGGTTGTTCCTTTTATCAGGCTGCTGATTGAATTCGCGTTCCGCAAGGCTCTCACCAATGCAACCAAAGAAACTCTGGATTACGCTAGCGAACATGGCGAACCTTTAGTTCGGACTGCGTTAAGCAACGACCACGCCAGAGGTCCAATCGCAGTACACCTCGACAACGACTCAAATCTCGCAGAGTTCTTTCAGACTTCTCTCTTCAGTGCCTTTAGCTTGGTTATCTGGTTACTCACTCAACCAAACACTGGATCAATTGCGGCGAAAATCAATGCTCTGTTGATATTCCTCATTGTTGTCGCACTGGTTTCCGTCGGAATATGGAGTCGGAAAAAATATGACTCTGCCGGAGTGGATGCCACTAAAGTTCCCCTACTTGTTTCGTATGCCCTAGCCCTGGGGGTGGTAGTGTTTGAGGTTCTTGCCGGGTAATACGGTTCGTCAATGCCTTGTACTAAAGGATGCTTTGCAAAGACTATGTCATTATTAAACCCTTTCGGTGCCAAAGCGACGGGATCTAAATAGACGGTCTTCCTGTGCTTGTCTTCACAAATAATAAACAAATAAACATCTGGGTTTCCAAACTGGCCTTACGCGTGACCCAAAACCATGGAGTCCCTGCACCATGTAAAACAACACGTAGCCCAAGTCCATGCGAGCAGGCCTTGTTGAGGCTTTGCCTCAAAAGTGGGATTATCGAGCGAGTTTTGAGGCAAGCGCCGTTTCTGCCTCATAAGTCGACTGGGCCATTAGCGGTATTCTTCTCTTCCAATTCCCGCAACCGTTTTATGTCAGCCGCTTGCATACCGTACTCGGTCTTCCATTCGTAGTAAGTGGCTTCGCTTGACCTCGTGCTCGCCACAAACCTCTGTGACAGCTCGTCCACCTTCGGCGGCTTTCACGATTGTGATAATGGTGTTTTACTCAATTTGTTCTTTCGCGTTTTGGCCCCCAAGCGTCATACCTGGTAAATCAATTCGTCCGCTGGCTTAATTAAAGCTATTCGACCGTGTAATTAGGTTGTGCGAAGAAGGATTGGTTGGCTTGGTTAGCCTTTAACCCTTGATAGGGGGCCCCCACTACCATCTGTGTAATGCAGGTAATCGATATTTTCTTAACTCTTCCGCGATTTGATCGCATTGTTTAGGGTATAAAGTAACTAACATACCAACCAATTCGTAAGTTAAATCTACATAACAAGTGGCGGCGGTAAGCACTTTCTTAAAGCCGCTTGAATTTTCGCCTTCAACGCAGGCTTTCGCGATCGAGTGTAAGTCCCATCGTCGATAAGTCGGCATACTTTTCGACAGATTCAGGATCTCCTCCCCTCTTCCAGATTTGGCGCGTGCCTGGGCTATAAGGACAAATGCCTCTCTCTGATCTTCCTCGTTAGAAATCTGACGTGCCGTCTCGATCGCCACGTGAAACGTCGCATTCGAGTCATCTATTCTGCCTGACTTGACCTGTGATCCGGCCAGAGAGCTAAGTGCTTTTACTCGATCGCTTGCGTCAACTATTTCGCCCGCTATTCGCTTAGCCTCGGCAAACGTCCTAACTGCCTTACGACCATTGGCGCGCCTGAACTGACATTCTGCGATAGAACCCAACACCTCCACCCGATACAATTCTTCAGATATTTCTGCGGTCCGCCCCACTAGCTTGGCAAGTATGACATTTGCGTTGGCAACATTTCCGGCATCGACTTCCACATCAGAAATGTAGATTAACGTTTGTGCGTAAATCGTTTTAAAGAACTCGCCATGAAGAATGGCTATCTCACCAGCCGTCTTAATCGCCTCATCCACGTTACCCGAAGCGGCTTGCGCTTCCGCTATAGACCTAAATGCGTCTGCCCGGGGCCAGTATTCCCAAATCGAGTGTGCGGCCTTCTTTGCTTCATCAAAGGTCGCAGTAGCGTCTTCAATCATGCCGCACTCAGTCTGGAATTGCGCGATTGCACAGGCGACCGCTATGCAGTACTCATCCGGGTCAATACTCTTAATGGTCGAGATAGCCTCGGCCATCCTTCCTGTTGTGGCTTGGACTTGCGCGATATGCCTCAATGCCGTTGCTCGTTCATATTCGTCATACTTGTCTATATTCTTAACTGTCCGAAGCGCCGCGTTCACATTTCCCGAGCTGGCTTGAACTTGAGCGACGTTACTCCATGCACTAGCCAAGCTCGATCTATGCTCCTTTTTCGTTCTGAGACTCCATGCAAATGTTCTTTCCGCATCTTCTATGAAGCCCAGTTTAGCTTGCGTTTCCGCAATAAGAGCTACTTTCCATGAGCCCCCATATACAGAATGCTCAGCCGGAATGTCATTTCTCTTGATTATTTCTCTAAACATCAATTTTGATTCTTTTAGTCTCCCTGCCGCAGCCTGCATCTCAGCAATCTCAATAAACGTATAAAAACTGTCTATGTGAATTGAGTCGTAGGCGATCTCAATTACTTGCTCGATAGTCTGTTCCGCCTCTTCGATATTTCCCGCGTTCAGCTGCGCTTGGGCAATCAACTTCAACGCGTCATACGCTTGCGTGGCCTCGCTGATCTCTTCGGAAATTGCGATCGCCTCCGCCAACCTGCCCAAATCTAAAAGGACCCTGACGACGCATGTCAACGCGACTGACTTACTATATTCATAGGTCATGGCTCTGGATATGGTTAGTGCTTCAGTAAGAGTGCTGTCAGCCTCAGCTATTCTTCCTGAACTCACTTGCGCCGCGGCAATAAACCCTAGGCCTTCAACCTGATCTTGATATTTATAGGTCGGATCTATGGCCGCTAACTTTCTTACAATCTGGTTTGCTGCGGAAAAGGCCCTGTTCGCACCATCCTCATTACCCAACCTGATTTGTATCTGAGCAATAGAACTCAATGTCCTTACCTGCACCCACTCGGTGTGAAGCTGGCTCACACTATCCAGGGCCGCGTCGAGGCTCCCACATCTGGCTTGCGCTTCTGCAATAGGAGCCAAATGGCGACGACGTATCCATTCATCGGAGATCATGTCAAGAGTCTTCATGGCGCCATCCACATCTCCTGCATTTGCCTGGACATCTGATATAGCTCCTATTGCTTCCTCAAGAATAGATTTATCGACCAGCGTCTCTCCTAATTGGAAGGCGATTCTTATCCTATTCTCAAGCGTCAAAAATGTTGTAGCTTCGCTCGCCTCCAACACCGCGTTAATTAGTTTCGCCCGCCCTTTCTCCGTCAAGAGGCGACGCTGCAGTGCCAGAACCTGTTCTTCAAACATGTGGAACAATTCGACGAATGCAACAATGGCCAACTCGTCCCTGTGCAGTCGGGGCAGATGCATCTCGCATAACTTATTGATAAGCTCCCGAGCGTTCTCAATCTTGTGTTTTCGACATGATGCTTTTGCCAATAACAGAAGCCACAGGACGCCGCGCTCCTCATCCTTCACAGAAATCAACTTAGCAAGAGAAACCGCCCTATTGAAGTCGTAGTTCAAAGCGGTGAGTGGTGAGGCGTGCGTTATGTCCGAAAGTTTGGAAGCGCACTTTAACGCAAATTCTACGATCTGTGGGGCGTTATCTGTGACTATTGCCGCTTCCAAAGCAAGCTGTACCGTTCGTAAGCCCGCGTCGGATTCAAGCGTGTAGGCTCTCTCCTGGGCCAGTATGAATTCTTTGTCACGCGCCAACGCATAAAGCTTTTCCCACGCCCCTTCGCGAAATAGATGGCGAGCAAAGTGTTGCAGTGCGTAGGTTGAGCGATTTTCTTTCCAGTGACTACAATGGGACAAGAGTTGCTGTTTACTTGACTTCGCCAAAGTAAACTGTACCTTACTGAATTCCTCAGCCAACAGGGGATGCACGAAACTAAAGGTTTGATTCTCCCCCTTTCCATTGATGCTAAACCAACGCAGTGCCTTTTGAGGAAGCTCATCACCTTCATCTAGACCAGTCAAGGCAAACACATCTGCAACGGGCAGTTCTCCAAGTACGACACAAAGCAACGCAAACAACCTTTTGGCCTTGCTTGACCCTTTCAATCCCCCGCCTTGGATTAGTTTTTCATATTCAGCCTCGACATAGGCCTCAAAACCCATTGGCGTGTGCTGCAGCAATATTCCTATGTCGTCGTGGGTCGCACCGTTCTCTAGGCAATTAACTATGTCGTCGATTAAATAACCTAAATAAAGCGGAAATCCCCCGGTCTTCTGACGTATCAAATCAACTGTATGATCTTCCGGATCGAGGTGATGTTTGACGAGCGTACCGGTACTGAGCCATTTGCGAATTCCGTTGTCGTCCAATGCGCTCAGGAACAGACCATTGCTATTGTCAGCCTTTACCAGATTCAACCAGTGTCCGACGGATGTCGGTTTTTCATTTCTGTCGGCCCGTGTCGAAACAATCACAAAAACGCCTTCAGGTAACGGATCGAGCAATGGATCAATTGATTCTTGAGCTTCGTCAAGTGCATCCATCACAATAACCAGCGGTTCGCTTATTGATGGCGGTCGGTCTTTGATAATCCCAATGATCGTATCTCGCACTCGGTTGTATTCTTCGGGAAACTCCTTCGCCCGATAAATCGATATCTGTCGTAGAAGGTGAGTGAAACCGGCTTCTAAACTTCTGGTTGCATTCAATTCGGCGTTGAAAAAATGGTAGGCTATAAAGATTCGCTGATCATAGTCTGTCTCATTTCTCTGAAGACGCTGACGGACCCAATTTGCTAGCAGCACCGATTTGCCGAACCCTGCTTTGGCTGTTATGACAAAGTAACCGCTCTTGTTTTCCTTTAGGAATTCGTCAATCGTTGCACACTCGTTGTCGCGACCAACAAATATACCGCTAACCTTGGAGTTGATAATCTTGTCAACATTGATTTTGGCTTCCAGTCCTTGGTACTTGGCGAAAAACGGTTCGCGATCATTTTCCAGCTGTATTTTCTGAAGTAATTCGAGTATCTGATCTTGCTTAGCCTCAATCGTGGTCAACTTTGAGTCAAATGCGGCTACCATCATGCTCAAACCCGATAAAAGTGTGCGCTGCTCAATCAACAGATGTCTTAACATTGCAGCTTTTAGTCGCTCGTTGGTCTTATATTCTTCGTTGAAATAACTACACAACAGCCAAAACCATTTGTCTTGGCGTTTTACATTGTCTGAGAAATTCAAGTTCCGTTGAAAGAGGTTTAATTGAATGAAGGCATCATCGCTGGGAGTGAATTCATCCCAACCTCCGTTGATTTTGTTTTCTAACATCTCGTATCCGGTTTTGCTGTGTGCAACAGTGAACCCGAATTTCTCGTAGGGGCGATCCCGCAAATCGGCAAGAACAGCTTCCTTGGTATCTTGTATGAATTGTGTTTGTCGCTCGTCAGGGGAAAGACTTAGACGCGAATCAAAAACACGAAGAATCTCGTCATGGCTAACATTTAGTTGCGGAGTGCTTTTCGGGACCAGTTTGAGTTCGCGTATTATCCAACTCTTAACCGCCTGCAACCATTGCGTGTCGGTGTCCAGCCAAACCAAATTCCTTACTGAGGTCAGGATCCGCTTTTCCTGGAGCCGTTGATCGGCTCTAATTTCATGCAAGCACGCCTCGCAAGCCATGAGCGTGGCAATGAGTTGGGCCTTGTTTGCGGCCCGCTGTAAATCATGATTTAGGCTATCCGTATCGATTCTTACAATCTGTGCATACAACTGTTTTGCCGTGAGAGTGCTCGCCTTATTAGCCCAATCAGATGCGAGGCCGCCAACAAACTGTCCGAATACTGCCTCCTGCAATCTCTCAAGCGGCTTTGCTCCTTCGCCAATAATGTCCTTGTTGAAAAGGCTATAACCAACAGCAATGACTCCCGCGAGAGCCCGAATCGAAACCCACCCTAAGGAAATAGTAGAAAGTGGTTCAGCCATTAGCTCTTGCGGGACTGATTAGAACCGAGGTACCGCGCTGAGAATAATCGTTGACTTAGAATTCAATGAGAACTGCGGGCGTGGCGCGCGAAATCACACTGCAAAAAATTCTTGTTTCGTCTCCGAGAGAACCGGCCTGCCAAGCCCTGAGAAAAATAAACTACTTCACCTCTATCATTCCGGAGTGTGGACATGTTAAGCAAGTGGTTGTTTTCGATCCAGTTGTTCGACTACAGAGTCGGTCCCTACTGCTTCATCCGAATAATCTCGCTACCTTGGGAATGCAGATCATGCCGGCTACAGGAAATTACTCTCAAAGGACTTTTTAGGCAAACGGAAGGGTTTCAAGGCAAACACGACTTATGAGGCAAAGCCCCTTGTTGATATATGTTGTTTATCAGACCCGTGGTTTGTCTGAAATTTAGGTCGTCTTAAACCGATTCTCGATCGAGACTGCTCCACTTTTCGTTCATTCTAATCTTAAGTCCCAATTAAATGCCGCCAGCATTAAGCGGAATCCGCTACTCTCAACCGATCGAAATATAGTTCCTAAAAAGAGATCTTAAATAGAAGCTGTGGATAAAGGGATAACCGAAGGAAATCTGTCGGACGCGACATCTTTTTCCTTCTTGTTTGGATCACCTGATCAATTAGAATAAAAGTACCTTCAATCAAATCCTTATGTTTACAAAACAGCCCGAGCGACCTCACCTGCGGCTTAATTTTGGCCCAAATCACCAAACCTGGTGGGCTCCCATTTTTCGCGGTCTAGTCGTAGACAAAACATCCAAACATTATCGAACACTTCACACGGCCGTGTGGCTGCTTCTTTACCTGATCCTTCATGCTAATCGATCGACGGGGAAATCTTTTCGAACAATCAAAACGATTGGAAGAGACATGGGAGTAAGCGATGCCACGATAAAGCGGTGGCTATCGACACTCACACGCGGCGGCTACGTGTATTACTTTCGCAAGGGTAACGTCCTGCAGTTTGAAGTTCGAAAGTGGAAGCCGCTTCGGCGTATGAAGTCTTGACAACTTAACGAGACGATATGACTAGTCCCGCTCTCTTCACGAGCCGGAGTAGTGAATGGACCACCCCAACCAACTTATTTGAAGCGCTCAACAAAGTCTTCCACTTCACACTCGACCCGTGTGCTTCCAAAACTAATGCTAAATGCCGGCGATACTTTACTAAGCTTGAAGATGGTCTGACGAAGAAATGGTCGGGTCGAGTGTTCATGAATCCGCCTTACGGTCGACAGATCGGTAAATGGGTAAAGAAGGCCCACGTTGAATCTCAAACCAATGCCGAAATAGTCGTCTGTTTGTTACCGTCACGCACCGATACTATTTGGTTTCATGATTACTGCGCCAAAGGTGAAATCTTGTTCTTCAAAGGCCGCTTGCACTTTAGCGAGGCTGAAAGTCCCGCTCCGTTTCCCAGCATGCTTGTATGTTTCCGAAAGTCTGTCCGTTCCTTTGAGCAACTAACACTTAGACAATCAAGCCTGCTTGTCTTACGGTAGCGAGTTGGACCAACTCTCCAGAGTCGGACTCCATATACGCTTTCTAATGCCACCGAATAGCGGCTTAACGTTCAGAGAACGATTTATTTTCGCGAGTGTCTTAGTGTGGTCGGTGTTTTGCTCTGCTTGGAAGTGTTGCAGGAAGGGACCGTTTATCGTCGATTAGATAATCAACACAGACGCCGGCGGCTTGAGCATAGAGTAGAAGTGTGGGAAGACTTGGTTCTCGTGTGCCAAGTTCGTATCCAGAGATCCGGCTTTGCGTCAACACCTCCTCAAGTCCAAGATGCCGGATCATCTCATTTTGAGAAAGACCCAAGGCGTTACGAATGTAAAGGAGTTTTTCAGCCAAGCGAGCGGGCTTAGTTCGCGCATAGCGTGCCATTAGGAGCATCCTCCTGATGACACTGATTTTTCAAGTTCTATCTTGCAGCTAAACCAATATTGGTTTAGTATTCGCTCATTCGTTTGAACCGCCGGGAGCTTTGGAAATAAAGGCTCCACGACGTGGTACATCACTTACGGTACGACAACGTCTTCAAGCATTTAAGTTTTAAACCAGTAACAAGATAGCAGATCGTCTTAATCGCTCACCAACCGACCTGCTTTAACAAACTCTTCCCTGACCTTATTCCTAAAAGGATTTGTTGCCATGTTCACCCTGCGAAGATCTTTAAGCTTATTGCTTCTCGTCGCTATGGCGAGTGCTTGTTCAACGTATACGGTTGTCAGTTATGACGTGGTCAAAAGTTATCGGGTCGCTCAAGGCTCCACCACCTTTGGTTACTCCACTAGTGCCTTAGAAGAAGCTACCCGGCTCAGTGAAGTACGCCGTGACTGCGGTACTCCACTTCAAGAATGGGAGGCCACAATTCCATTCTTCGGTCCCCCGGTGAAACACTTAAAATACAGAACCGCCGATCCCAACGGAAATGTCATTAATGCAGACTTTATCTTCGCTGAGACCAGTGCCGATCCCTCTCTGATTGCTATTCAATACGTCCCCTCTAACTAATCATTTTCCATAAGGAGGTTCTTCGTGCGAAAGATCCTTACTCTCGTCACGCTCTGTTTCATAGCGTTGTTGATAACGATTCCAAGTACAGGTCAGCAATCACCGGCACGCCAGGCAGCACTTGCCTTACGGAGCGAAGCCCAGCAGCAAGCCGAACGGTTTTGGTTCGCTCGTATGACCAAGTGCGGCGACGATTACTTCACCAAGGAACGAATATTCGTTCATCAATTCAAGAGTCCTCAAGTGGTAGTGGGGAACTCAAACATCAATTCGGCTGACCGACAAAACGGCGTCGAGTGGAGTGGTCCAACTTCGCTTGTAGTGGCCCAAGTGCGAACATTCAGCAATCAGAATCAAAGGTGGAGTGCGTGGTCACAAGACCTCGCAAGCACGCTCGGTGGTGTGGGTCTGAGTGCCCAAATCGTTAAAGAGAAAGGACGCTGGCGAATCACGCCAACTATGATCAGTCAGGCAGGTTCCCTTCAGCCGATTAGCTGTAGCGAGGCTGCCAATCCCGCTGAGAGCTACAAGCAGTCGCAACGCCAGGCCTACAGTGCTGCGGTCCGGAAGTACAAGGAGCAAGCCGCCTCAATGGGAATATTTGCTCATAATTTGCCAGAGGAAATCTGGCCGGCTCTTTATCGTCGCGGCGGAGTTCCTAACGCTCTCTATACAACCGTTAGCTCGGTGTTTTTAGCCGGCACCGGTGGTTGGCAAGTCTGCGGACGAAACGGTTGCGAGAGTTCAAAATTACTGCCACTGCCTGGACCAGGGTGGAGGTTTGAGCAGGTCACAGAGAAAGGCAGCTATTTATTTCTCAATGGCGGGCAGCAGTGGGCAGTCTATCCCGACGCAAGCATTTCACAAGATCTTTTGAATCAATTGACTGAGTATCACAAGCAAGGCGTGACTATAAAGCTGGTACGGATCGGCTTCGACGGTGGCTGGTTCGTGCTTGGGACAGGCGGAAAGACTTGTGCTTGGTGCAATCCGCCGCTTGATCGATGGTCCTGGCAGGACGTTCCAATGACTGCAGAAATTTACTTTACTGCGATTTGGAACAATTATCAGGCCCATCCTTATGATGGGGGAAAAATCAAGGATGTTGCGTTTGCGCCCAACGGCGGATATGTAATCCTATACGGCAATAGTGAATATTATGCCGAGGGAATTCCAGCTGAGGCAGCTTCAGTGCTTGCGTCTTTGCGAGCGGCCAACAAAGAAATCAACCAAGTTGCTTTTGGCCCCAACGGCTCGTGGATCATTCGAGCAAACGGTTGGTGGTAATCTGTTGTTCTTAATAACAGTGGAAAACCTTTCGCTAAGCGGGGGAACGCAAGAAAATGACGCAACGCTAGTGTTCTCAGTGGCCGATTTTGCGGGTGTGGGCCAGAGCCAAGAGCGGCGGTCGTCTTCTTGACGGAACGCTTCAATCTAAGGGATTGTTGCATCGAGTTAAAGTTTTTGCCAGAGAGCAATGGAATAGATTTCCCAACAGAACCGCCTGTAGATCGTAGCTACTCTTTTGCAGTCAAACAGCGCTTTATCATAGTCCGTAACACTTCGGAATAAGGCTCCGTCACCTGTTCGCCGTTGTTCGTGATAATTGAGATTGTTCTCGTGTAATGGTTCGTAGAGCAGAAAGAAACCTTTAGGTAGTAACACTCGTTTGACTTCTTCCAGAGCAATCTCCCACTCTGCAAGGCCGGTTAAATGCAGGCCGAATTTTCCCCATACAACGAGGGACATCGAGCTATTACTGAACGGCAGTTGAGTCGCATCCCCTTGTAGTAGGTTGATCGCTTCTTTCGGTAGGTGCATACCGTAAATTAAACGTTCCCTCGTACATCCAATCATATTCTCTGCAAAATCAAGGCCAAACGATATGGCACTCTTCTCGATAAACAGTGGAAGCATTCTTACGGAGAATTCACCCGTGCCTACGCCTACTTCTAGTATACGGATGGGATCTTGGGCATGCTGAGCAGCGATAAAATCCGGCCAGGTTTCAGCCGTCACCAACATAACCTGTTCCATGAGGTTGTTCTGGATCACTTGGAATACGTCTATTACAAGTTCTTTTGCTTGTTCCCCTGAACACCCAGCCTTTTCTAAAGAATCCATTAAATCCTTCATCCAGTGCGTGGGCGCCACTGCCAATAAATGTCCACGCTCTGCGACTCTCTTGTTCCAATACGATCGTTGAGTCTTGGTGCGATCGCTTGAGTTAACGCTGCTCATCGGTTGACCCTCACAACATTTTCATTTGCATGCTTTAGTCTTACCTCGAACCTCATAAAACAAAGGAGAACTAATGATCACACAAGACGAACTAGCTGATCTAATTGAAAAGGGCCTGGGCCACCCTCGTGCGAAGGAAGCAGATCGAATCAGAGCCTTCAAAGACTATGATGAACATGATGCGTTAGACTTAGCGTTGATAGGAAAATTTGGTGATCCTGAAGCATTGAAAGTCGTTTATGAAAGAACAATAGAGGGATCGGTTCCAGTTTGCGCTAAATCTATTAGCTTATCGTTTTCAGTTTTCGTTCACGCAAAAGCATACTTACTTAATATCTCGTACGAACTGGCAGCCACCTTGAATAGATGGCATGCAGAGGGCAGTTCTGCTGGAAAGCTTATAACGCTATTGCGTCAGGATTATTTTCAAGAAGGCGCGTCATAAGATCGCCTTCTTTTTTTAAACCCTTGGTCCATCTCGATCATGTGCTTCGCTTCGAGCCCTAGGATCGAATTTAGCTCCCTGCGTTTCATAATGCGAAGTGATGTTTTGGGCAATGCATTTCTTTACGTTAATCAGTCGATTAAACAGTGCAGAGTATCATTAACAGGTGACGCCCAAATTTTTTGCAGAACAATATCAGGCCGATGAAGGTAAGTCGGCAGGGTCCGACTGGCCCGGGAAACGTACTGCTTTTCAGTAAATAAACGGGAAGATGTAAACCAAAATAAAAGCGATGGAGTATTGCCACTTACGATCTCGTGGCCTGCGGCTTGGCGCAATCGTTCGGCCCATTCATCATCAATCGTTTCCGTAAGGACTGCTTTAATGCGATTGATGCCGTAGATCTGTTGGTGTATTTTTTGTTTCACAATGAAGTTGAAGTGGGCGCGTAGCTTCTTGTTGTATTTGTGAGCGTTAGTACGGTGCCTGTCTGCTTCATAGAAAAAGTGCAACGGTTCGCGGCCGCCCTCGGGAAAGCTGAGAGTGAAAAACGCGTCCGGCCTGTGTGGTAAAGACTCTGTTTGATCCGCCTCACTCCATTGTCCGCCTTTAACCGAAAGCTTTGGCACTTCTACCTTGTGCCATAGCGCTGGTCCTTGCTGAAAGTTGCTTAATTCAATTTCGCCCTTTGATCCACCGCAGGCTAATTCGAGCATGGCATGAAAGCGTGAAATCATTGCTTCATGTTTCAGGAACAATAACTTGCCCTGCATCTCCTCAATCCGTTTAGGATCGTTTACTTCGCAGTAAGCTTTCTCCTTGTTGCGTCGTACTTCATCACGATCCAATGATTCAGGATCGACTCCGCGGGAAATCAGCAATTCAAGCGCAGCCGTGTTATCCAGGTAGTAATGGAACTCTCCGGCGTTCCTGCCACGCATGAACGCGAAACGATTCACCAATCTTTTGTGGTAAAGCTGCTGCAAGTGCCTACAGATATTCTTTTCGTGTCCAGGCACAAGTCGAGTCAAAAGAGAGGTGGGAATAATTCTATAGTCATATATCGTTGCTATGACTGCAAGGCTAGTGTCTGTAATTTGCCGTGAGGCAAGGGCAGCAAGACTGCTTTGGTCACGGGTATATTTTCGCAGGCGTTGTTGCATCGTGAGGAAATAAGATTGTTAGTCGTCCCCCAGCAAATCGCTTACCTTAATCTTGCTGAACAGTTGACCTCGCGCTGAAACCTTCTTTGTGGTCGGTTGCTTTTTGGTCGTGACTGAAGCGGGCTCGACATCGACGTCAATAGGAAAGTTAGGAGCTTGCAACTTGCGGACAACTGCAGCGGCAAGAAAACGATTCTCGTTTTGCTCGATGAGATGGTCCACTTCAACAGCCGGCAGAGCACCCTGAACCTGATAGACTGATTGCTCATACTCGAGCAAACTTTCGTCTGATTGCGAATACTGCCGTACGAAGGGGATTCGCAAGGGCTGAGTTGCCTCATTATCAAGTTTGATAAAGCAGTGGCGCTCCTGTTGGTATTTCAACATCTCTGCGACCTTGCTGACCTTTTCTTCTCGACTCCACTCCGATTCGCTGCCAAGCTCCTGAATGGGAATAGGAACCCATACTGGCACCTCAGACTCGCCGTTCGACTCAAAGGAATTTTCGCTTTGTGAACCACCCTCGAAAGATGATTCCGAAAAGCTGTCGGACGAAAAGGACGAAGAAGATTCTGAAGTGGATTCTGATTGATTCTTACTAAACCAACCTTCCGTCCCTCCGGTGGATGATTCAGGACTACTGATTCCACTCGAATATGTCGCACCACTTGAAGTCCCAAATCCGGAGCCAGCATTCGTTCCAACACTTGTACCGCGGCTCCAACTGGAACCACTCGATCGACCTCTTCCCGATGATTGCGAAATCACTTTGCGTTTTTGTTCATCGTAGAGATGAGTGGTGTGGTAGTAGGCTTTCTTAATTTGCCTGGTATTGAGATCAGGCAGAAACATTTCGTTAGCCAGTAAGCAAGCGTCGGTGTAGGGTAGGCCACCAAACACAGCGCGAAGGCGAGCATTGGTCAGCACGGACTGCAACAGCCGTTGATTATCGACAAGGTGGCCCAAGTGTTGATGGGCTAGGACCATGTGAAGCCCGCCTTTGCGGACCTGGTCCAGCATCGAGCCAATATCATCAGTGATGTATTCCTGAAACTCATCAAGATAAAGCGTAAAGGTCTTTGGCTTCTCACCACTAGGAGCGTTCGTTGCCCGAAGCATTGCACTTTCGAAAAACTCATTAAGGAGCAGGGAAGCGAACACGCGAGCTGACTCTCTATCGAGAAAGCCCGAAGTTCCAAGATTAATCAGAACAATCTTGCCTTGGTCCATGGCGCTGATTAAGTCCAGGTTTCCCGAAGTTAGGCCCATAAATCTTTTGATTGTTTTCGAAGCTAAGAATCGGCTTAAACGATTCTCTGTAGAGAGCACGAAATCACGCCAGTCTCGAAAAGTTTTTACTTGGGCCAACTGCTGCCACTGCTGCTTGATATAAGAGTCACCGATAACTGAAACAGCATATTCACGCAGATCGGGTTTATCGAATTGCAGTAGCTGCGCTGCGTTGGGTAGTGTTTCTCGTTGTTCGACCGCGAACGTATAGAGCAAACGACACACCCGCTCGAACGTTGGCATCATATTCGTATCGGTAATGCCCCAAGGCCGGATGGTTGCATCAATACGTCGGCTCACCTGGGTCGCGATGTCCGAACCTTGATTCATGAAGGGATTGAAGCCTGTGACGAATTCCGGCTCGGATGGATTGAGCAGCACAACCGAGCGGAAATCACGATCGAGTCCTACTTCTAGGTGACTACAATACTTCAGGACATCCTTGTACAACGTACCGTGCCAATCGATGAGACATAGTCCGTGGCCCTCGCGGATGTCCCGACGAATCAGCCACTCCAAAAATTTGCTCTTGCCTTTTCCAGAACCGCCAATTACATGCATGTGAGTAGATTGCCGCATTGTCGGAGTAATATGCAGCGACTTCCCGTCCGCGTTCTGGCCGATGGCAATTGGTTTCACTTCAACCTTCCTCCCTCAGTGCATCAATAGCCTTACAATAGCTGCGGCGGATCGTTTCTTCTTGTTCAGGGTACTTCTTTACGTCCTCCTCGCATTGTTGTCGCAGCCGCGCTTCGAGTTCAAACTTGAGTCGGATTTGGGCGGCTATTGCATCCACGGATGACACCCCATGTTCTCTGCTAGCTAGGACAGCTCGCATTTCATATAGAGCATTCTCTAAGAACTCGCGCTGCTGTGGCATTGGCGGCTCGGTTATGCGATACGCGGTGGTTACTGTCGCAGTTCCCCCAAACGGGCTCTCTGAACTTCTCGCTCAATGACGGCTATTTCATCTGGCGATTGAGAACTCTGAACTGCCTCGTTATGACGATTCACCCATTTCAAATAATCGGTTAAGGCTCTTTGAGTGCGCACGCCCCAATCATTATCAAAAGTACGCTCACTCATAATGCGCCGATACACTCCACTTGACGAGAAAGCTCTCGTCCGCTAATGAATAAAGAATACCGCCTTTGTGTTGCGACTGAGGAGCGCCAAAACAGAACAGCTTGGTAGCCCTCATAAACAACAAAACGGAGGTACTCTCACTTGCCAGAAACCTTAAAAGACTACGCCAAACAAATTCGTACGGACGTATGCTTTGACATAATCGCTGACATCAAAAAGGCGATTCGCAATAAGGACGAAGCAACGGCCTTAGTTTCGTTGGGCCAACTGCGAGAACAAATTACTCTACTCAATCGTTACATCGATTCTTTCGAAAAAGCGCTTGAGCAAAAGCCGCCATAATTGTTGGCAGATAGCCACTGAATAAACTCAGTGGCTTCCTTTTTACTCAATTCTCGAATTTCAGTTTATTGTTCCCTTAAGGCATCAATGGCCCGGCGATAACTTCGACGAATACTCTCCTCTTGATCGGGATACTTCTGCACGTCCTCTTCGCATTGCTGACGCAGACGCGCTTCGGTCTCGACCTGACGCCGGATTTGGTCAGCCACAGCCGAAACCGGATCAAGCTCCGCCCGTCGCTCTACCGCTGCGCCCCGTTTTCTTAACTCCCCTTCAATTCGTCCTTCGGCATAGAGACAAAAGCGTCGTTCTTCTAAGAATGGGCTTTCAAATTGAGGCAAGTTTGGAAAGCTCGGAATCGATGCCAAATCAGCCCGGAATACGCGCAACTGTCCGGCCAGCGCTCCATTGTCCACATCAAAAAATTCCCATTCGTCAGGTTCTGTTGCGAATCTTTCATCAAATACTTCCTGCCGACTGGCTTGCAAGGAGAAAATCGTTTTCATTCGATCATTAAGTTCAGCGGCATTATCTACGGCTCCGTCAGAATATTGTCTTAGGAGTTGTTCGTATTCGCGTAGCAGTAAACGAAGCTGTTGGCCTGTTTCGAGTGCGCCGTCCATGGGAAATACCTCCTGAGAGTTTTGAGTGTGAAGACGTTGTGGATTATATAACTTCACGCCAGATAAATCGCACGACTCCGATCTGTGATCTACCTCTGGGATATATTCATCGCGAGGATTCACTCCATAAACGGTCAACGCAAAGTGCTGAATTTTTCAATCTGCGGAAGTTTGGGCCATTGCAAAGATCGACAAAAAAAGAGCCAGTGGATTAACCATTGGCTTGTGTTTGAGTATTGGTGATCGATTGTTTTGTAACAGCTCTGCCCAAATGAAAGTAGAGGGGCAATCGAAAAACACCTGACTCTCGTTCTCATCCTCCTTCTCACCAAGTGGCTGAGAATCAATGAACCGAGTGTCTCAGTCTGCCCCCTATTCACAGCATAGTCCCCAGGCGAAATCCTTCAAGGCGGGAGTTTCTGTCAGAGGTGACGGAAACTATCGTCTATGGTCCATTTTGATCTTTGGAGGTCGACGTGAAGACTGATTAGCAAGAAAGCATATTTTAGCCGTTTGCGATGCTTCCGCCGTCTGAAAAGGAAAAGTCTTTTGGTAGAACCCGAAGAATTTCTGCGTAAAGCGGATTTCGTGAAGATTTGATTAGAACCTGGCAAGATGCATCTATGGTTTGACCAGCGAAGATTTCTTCCGGTGCATACGGATAGCCGGCGTCAGTGATTGCTTGGGCCAGTTCAGAGGCTGTCCCAAATAATCTTGCTCCGTGATCCTCCAAATGGAATTCAATGAATAACGGACGATCCCGTTTTGTTGGTACATCACCTATTCGGATCATCTTGGCATTTAGAGTTACGACTTGATTATGTCCATTGCTCCTGTCGCTTTGTCTTCCGGCGTGCGCAGTCAGCAGGAATTCTTTAGTCACCACGGATTGAAGTTTCAATATATTCAGAGCGCGTGCGGTGATGTCTCTAAAAGACGTGTTATCAACCGGAGTTGAGAACTCAATCGTCAGAGAATCAATCCTGCCGTCAGGACTAATGCTGCGTCTAAGGGCCATCGTAGCTGAGGAGGGTTCTGCATTCGTCGAAGCCACCTTGAGTTGAGGTCCAATATTCCCGCCGTTTCTCTTCTCTTCGGCTAAGTAACTCAGTACCGCGCGAACATGCTGGCAAGTCAAACTTTCTTCGAAGTCATTGCATCCGCACAAAAAGCGGTTTACCACTTCCTCAATCAGATAGGGAGAATTCGGTCGTGAAGGATCAACGACGCGATACCCGAGACCATCCGGTTCAACCTTTACCTCATAATCTGTGGCAAATGCGGTACCCGTTTCTGTTTCTCTAGTCATTTTATTTATCTCCTCTGTAAGAGTTCGTCGATTTGTGGCTGCCGATTTATAGCGGACGCAAGAACTCGCCAAGCCGCGCGGTTGCTCGAAATTGCGGAATCGGGTTGAGCTGTTTGAAAGATGAAGTAAAGGCGTTGGAAAGTGACCACAAGGTTCGCCGCTCAAACTCCTCGTACTTCGGTTCGAAGTAATTAGCATGAACGTTCTTGATGAGGGCCTTTGGAACTTCTAGCTTTCCTTCAATGAAAGCCTCGTAGATGATCAGCTTGGCCCAGTTGTCATCAATTAGTCGTCCTTGCCATTCATCGATTTGGCGTTGAAGTGGCTCGAAGTTTCTTTGGATTTGATCGACGGCAATGGAAACGATTTCCACTAGCTCGAGGCCTTTTGTGTGTTTATGTTGGACAGGTGTGAAGTCACCTTTGAAGGCCATGTTGTCACAAACGAATACCCGGTAGCCGACAGTTAACCCGAGCCTCATGGACTTGTCATTGGCGTTACGTACCCCGATCGAGAACGAAACTCCGGAATAATCCCGTACCAGATCCAAGATGCCAAACATCCGCATCCCATCGACTGAGACGGCATATTCATCTCGCTTCACCGAAAGATGTCTGAAGCTTAAGGTCTCAAGCAAGATTTCGATCATTCGGAAATGTGAAACTGGCTGGTGACTTAGCGTGCCTTCGGGTGTTGGAATCAGCTGCAGTTCTTCTCTACTAATTTTCTTTGTGCCGCAGTGGGCCAGTAATGCTCCATTCATCTCAAGTATCCTTTCGACAGAAAATAGGCCTGCACAATTTCTCATGCAGGCCCTGGTGTGATTCGCTATCAAGCGAATCATTGCTGGGGTGAGTTTATTGAGCGCGAGAAGACTCCAAGTGAAGATTGGATCGTTTCCTCCTTATTGCTTTTAGAGGTACCGGTCCATTGGGTCTGTTCTCGGCGCTCTCTTGTCTTAAGACTAAACCAACGACAGATTCCAACAAGGTTGAAGATTCTGGCGTGAGCGACACTTTTTTCAGTCTTTATCCACAGCACATAGTTCGCTAGGTTTAATGAGAAGGAGATAACCTGTGACTACACCTCACATCACAAATGAAGATGACTTAGCGGTGTTTGCAGAGACTGACTTTCGAGACAAGAGGCAGCGCTTTGGAATTAAGCTGAAGGACCGCCGCTCTCACATGTACATCATCGGAAAGACGGGAGTAGGTAAATCAACACTGCTTGAAACGCTGATCCGCCATGACATAAATGCTGGTCATGGCCTGGCACTCATTGATCCTCACGGCGATTTGGTTGAGCAAGTCTTGGCCCATATACCAGCTTCACGCCAAGAAGACGTGATTTACTTCAATGTGCCTGACGCATCCCATCCGTTAGCGTTTAATCCGCTACAGCGCGTTAACAAAAGCCGCAGGTCACTAGCTGCAGCTGGCCTGCTGAGCGTGTTTAAAAATCTTTGGGATGATTCTTGGGGGCCGCGTCTCGAGCACATCTTGCGTAACTCATTGCTTGCGTTATTGGACCAGCCGAAGGCTACTCTCGCAGACATTTTAAAACTTCTAGCCGATTTTAAATTTCGACAGGAAGTCGTCAAAAATATTGAGAATGAACAAGTGAAGAAGTTTTGGACCGAAGAATTTGAATCTTATCCGGTTAGGTTTCGAGCTGAAGCGATCGCACCGGTTCAAAATAAGGTTGGCGCATTTCTCGCAGATCCTTTGCTTAACAGGATTCTCACCCAATCTGAAAGTTCGTTTCGTCTGCGAGAGGTAATGGACCAAAGTAAGATTCTTTTGATTAATTTGGCGAAAGGGATTATCGGAGAGGATAGTTCTTTTTTGTTAGGTGCGCTCTTAGTGACTCGGATCGGCTTGGCGGCAATGAGTCGAGCAGATACGAATGAAACTGCTCGCCGTGATTTCTTCCTTTTCTTAGATGAGTTCCACAACTATACAAATCTTAGCGTGGGAGAAATGCTTTCTGAACTTCGCAAATACGGACTCAGTTTAATTCTTGCGCACCAGTATTTAAATCAGTTACCGATTCCAACGCGCGATGCAATCATCGGGAACATCGGAACGCTCATTTCCTTTCGAGTGGGAGCACTTGATGCAGAGCTTTTAGCAAAAGAATTCTATCCTGATTTCAGTGCAACGGATTTTACCAACCTACCCAATCATCATATCTATTTGAAGCTTATGATTAACGGGAATGTGTCCCAACCATTCAGCGCCAAGACTATCGCTACACCCATCCGAGCAAATGGCGTCTAGTAAATCTAAAACCCCTTACGATTGCCGGAAACGCCACCAAAACATCGCCATCAAGTTGTGGCATTTTAAAAAGGTTAATTCATTACTATTCCTATTTGGAATCGCTCTCGAAGAATTGCCTGAATCTTCTTCCGATTTTCTGGGTTACGGACGTACTTATAGTAGGTATAAACGCCTTCTTCCTTATAGTCATCTTGAAGACCCTCTGGTAAGAATTGGTCCGCGGTTACATTCTTCAAATAAAGCAAGACGAAGAAAGCTACATCGCCGTTTGTTTCTTGTATGCCGGCGTAACCTGGCGCTATCGGGTTTGGTGGGCCAACGTTGTCTGTGCCAACGACTCGGTCAATCAGGCAAGGCAGGATTTTATCGCCTGCCTCCATGAAGGAATCAAACGTTGAATCCATTCCGCGATCCCCCTTAGGGGGAACAATTTGGATTTCCTTTAGTCGGTTACACAAGTCAACTATTTGTTCGTTAGTGAGGCTTTGACTCTGTATGTTTGGCTTAGGTAGCGGAGTGGCAAACATCGAAGACGGTGTAGTCGCATTTTGGACCGTTGTAGAATGCCCGCATGATAACGCTCCTGCAAACACGGTACAGAGTATTAATAGTTTCAACATCGCAATCATCCTCAGATCTCGATTAACGGAAAGGACGGAACCCTATTAGGTTCGTACCGACATCTTCGATTACGTAGGCTGGTGAGCCCCGCGTAATTGGTACAAGATGGCTTTCGCTGCTTGAAAAGACCGTTCCACCAGTCATCGCCCACACCCACCGATCGAGATGGTTAGATAGTTGACCAGCGATAGATTGCCAAGCACCGGAACCTGCGTAACACGCGTTCAGTTTAACGTATGCTTCTGGATTTAATACATTCTTCGAGAGGTCTTTGATGTCGGATATCTGAAAATTAGCACTCTCAGTATGAGCACTCCCTGCACCTATCCAATTCCAAGAAGCATGACCAACATATTCGAACGCATCAAGCTTTCCGTTGTTATTGAAAGCGTCCTTGAAATCCGCGGCACTATGGACCGCCACTACGAGCACTTTGTAACCTATGGATTCAAAGTAGTTTTTCTTGGTTAGCGCAGCCCTCTCAAAAACGTCACCGGCGTTTTGCACTTCGCCTGGCTCACCATAGACAATTAGTACAGTGCCAAGTGGAATTTGTGGAGTATCTGTTACGCTTGGAGCCGCCCAAGCGCCATTCGCGGGTCCTGTGACCTGAGCAGAAACAGTCACATCACAAGAATCAGGTTCGGTTCTAACCATTCTTGCCAGGACCGAGTTGCGATACATTCCTTGAGCTACGTGCGCCCAGCCAATATTTCTCCGGCCCATCGTGCTTATGTCGGGTCGGCCCCAGAATGAAGATGAGACATCCTCCCAACTTAAATCAGCTTCGCGATATCGGTAACCGATATTCGGGGCCATTCCGCTGGGATCAGTCAGGTTCGTCGGAGCATTGTTGACATAGGAATAACGATTAAACGTCTGAGGGTTGATTATGATCGCGCTGATAGCCAAAGGGTCGACACTCGTAAATCGACCTTGAACATTTGATTGGTAGCGAGCTTGTGCGTAGTTTAGTCCCGTTTCGGAATCTGATTCATAACCCGTAAATTTCTGACGGAGACTATCGGTTACATAACCGGCTATTCCCTGCCTTGATCCAACTGAAACCAGGTTGCCGCCAATAGATTGAATGCTACCAATCTCCTCGCCAAAGGGCAGGTAGTCATGACGCTTAACACTCGACAACGTACCAGATTTATCAACGACAATTCGGGGGGAGCCGAGCTGATCGCTTACCACCCAAAACACTTCCCGGTACAGCGTCCCCGCTAGGTCTCTAAATGGTCCACAAGTGGCAAACTGATTCAAGACGTTCTGTCTTGCCGCTGGGTTATTGGTACCAGCCTGACCGACCCAAAAAGAAAGTCCCAATACGTCTGGTCCACGTTGTAGAAAGGCCTCATATAGATTGGTAACAAATTGGGTCTCACTGACGTTGAGGTCTGTTACTTGAGGACCCAACAACTCCCGGCCTATCGCTTCCGCTTCGCCTTGAACAGTCGCGTAACTAACCGCCGCTGCATTATTAAGACGATCACGCTGCTGCTGGAGTTGGGACGGAGAGGCATTTGTGCCACTCACGGCAAGATAAAAATTGTTGACGAAATGTTCCGTTCGTTCGTTGTCTGAATTGACAGTTCCGAACAGCGTTCCAATCAGGCTTTGAAATTCTCCAGACGCCTCGAATGCATTGAGAACATTAACCCGAATCAGAGCTCCATCCGATCCGTTGTTAGTCGTAGACCACCACGTCAGACCTGATGTGTCAGGCGCCCTGTGCAGATAAGCATAGTAGAGATCGGTTACGTACTGCGTATCCGTTCTATGATGGCTGATGCTAGTCTCATAATTAGTTGAAACGAATAATGTACGAGCTATTTCAGCCGCCTTGCTTAAAAGCGCCGCCTGTCCTTGTTGTCCTGCAAGAGTTAAATCATTCGTAGCATCGGTAAGTTCTTGCGAAGTGGGATCACGCTGCAACGCACCATAATAGAGGTTATAGATGAATCGAGTTAATCGTTTGGCGTCTCCACTGGACACGGACGTCAACATCTGTCCGCCACGGTAAGCGAATTCTTCTATGGGCAAAAACGACGCCGCTCCTGCCTGGTAATCCGAAAGCAGACTCCCGCCAATACCATAAACCTGCCACACCTCAGATCCATTCAAAATCCGTCGAACTCGAAGTCCAGAACCGCTGTATTTGTAAGACTGCAAGCCGGATGTACTCTGAGCCGAAATCATGTGATTCTCGGCATCAAATTTCCGTTCGCCCGCTCCACTGTAGGTATCGTTTGTCTGATTGCCGGCAGCGTCGTAACCATAACTGAAGCCGCTAGGCGCAATTAACTGATTGGTGTTATTCGCATCGACCGTATAAGCAGGCTTCGGAACATTGGTTGTTTCGCTAGGGCTGATGCTGCGATTGCCCCAACGGTCATACGTATATGTCTGCTTAAAACTTTCACCACCGATGCCATTGAGCTTCTCACTGACGGAAGTCAATCTGTTCAGTGGATCGTCGTAGCTATAGGTCTGTTGGAAGAATGGACCACCTGGTACGTAGATCTCTTGACGTAACAGATTCCCGTTATTATCTGGTCCACTACCTCCTGGCGAAAAATTGTTGCTGTAGTAATTTAGAATGGAGCCACGATCCCCATTGGCCGGGTCCGTGCTGAATGATGCTGTGCTCAATAGCACGCCCCATAATTGCCCACGTAAGTTAAATCGTTGTTTGTGATAGAGAGGAATTTGAGTACCGAACTGCTCCTGTTGCAGCACGCCGGCTTCGTTGTATTGAAAGTTGTTTGAGTAAATGCGATTGAGGCCATCTCCCAAATTTCCAGACACACTCTTTAATCTTCCGGCGGGATCGATGTCGTAATAGATAGTGTGACCCGACGGATATGTCTCGCTCGTCAATGTGCCCGCCAGATCATAACTAGCGGTTACGGTGTAGGACCCGCTCCAAGCGGTTCCATTCCAGAACTGTTGACGACGAACCGTGGGGCGTTCCATTACGTCAACATCATCAGTAGTAAACTTGACCTGATTAATCGTTTCGCTTTGCCAGAGCGTTCCCCGCAACTTGGCGACGTTGGTGTAACTTCCATCGCGATACCCATCGTAGTAACTATTTATACCTGGCGTGTTCGAAGTGTCGTTCCCATAGCGAACAGTCGTGACCCTATCAAGCTGGTCATAGGTAAATGTCGTTGTGATGTTGCGAGCATCGGTGAGTGTAGCCTTATTGCCGTTGTTGTCATAAGTGATAGCAGACGTCCAACCAGAATGGCCTGTGATCGGATCAGTCCATTGGGGAAGAGAATTATTTATCGTTTGTTCAACTTGTCGAATCCGAATTAGTCGAGACAAGGAGTCATAACCGAAAAATCGAATCTGGCTACCTTGCTCTACTTTGCGAAGATTATTCAGTGCATCATACGTATAGTTAGTTTGATAAGCTGCTCCATTAGGAGCCTCAACAACTTGAATCATTCGACCAAAGGCGTCAGAAACAGTCATCCGGCTTTTGCCTGCTGGATCTGTAACGGTCACAGTCAGGCCGGTATAAGGCGTCGTCAAATTATATGCGTAGGCTGTATTGCTATGCGCTCCATCTGCCGTCGTCACTGCGCGTACTCGATTAGGATATTTAGGATCGTAAGCGGTAACAGACCACAGGTTCGGCGGATTTATATCATCACTCATGCTTGGCGCGTTTGTTCGGTAGGGGTTCGAAACACGGAAAACTCTTCCAAGGGAATCATACTGCGTATCAGTTGCCACATAAGTGGTTCCTTCATTAGCGAAAGAACGCACAATCCTTCCTAGCCTGTCGAAATACTGATATGACTCCAGAACTTGCTGTGACGGAACGCTGTGTTGCAGAGTTCGTGTGACTACATAATTATTTCCAGCATCCTCGTGATATTCGTGTGTGGTCCAGCTACCGTCCGGTCGAGTAATTTTCTTAAGCCTGTTTAATGGAACATCGTATTCATAGTCGGTTCGTTGGCCGTTGATATTCGTCGTCGACGTAACCAAACCAGTATTGAAGTCGAAAACGCTTGAACTCTCAAAACCTATGGTCTGTCCATAAGTGCCACTAGGGTCAGGAGCAATACTCGTTGTTTTTGTCGGATAGGCGTAGAAAGAATCCGCCGAGAATTCAATTACTTTTTGAGGATCAACTCGACCCATTCCGTCCCAAAACTTGCGAGCGTTGCCATACTGATCAAACTGTGTTTGGGTCTGTATCCACGTTACACTTGGATAGTCGAGCCGGACACTCGATGAAGTTGGATTTCCCCTGAAATCCGTCTGGGGATCACTCCAACCGATTACCGGCCCAAAAGACATTAAAGAGCGACTGGCGTAGTCGTCATAGGTAATAATATTTTGTGAGACAAGGCCATTTGCATCGCTAATTGATGTCGTTGTTGGAAATCCAAGAATATTTCGATTTCGATAATTGCTATTGGAAGTGAGATAACTTGTGCTCGTGGATTTAACCAAGTTCCCCAGCGGCATTAATCCTATGGCGCCACTACCCGCTGTGCTTTGAAGTACGTTTTTGAACCCATACTCACTTGTGCCGGTGCACTCCAAACCGACAGTAAACTCATAGTTGCTCTGAGTCGACATGTCATAAGAAAACGTTGAGCTCGCACTGAGGGCATCGCCGTCAGTATCCAGAAAAACCGTTACGGTCTTTGTCGCTTTGGGATTGCGCATCGCAACATAAGATCCTGAACCTGGTGACGGACGGGTATTCGTGGTATTCGATGTGGTCCAGTCAGTAAGAGTACGTCGAAGAAGTGCTCCGCCTTGAGAGGCTGGAGCGTAGATGCGCTCCTCATAGGGCACACCATTTCTCCCGTCTAGATAACCAAAGGTATTGTTGTTTTGCGGATCGTAGAGATTATACGAATCTGTTTCTGTTCGAACTCCGTCTGGCGCCGTAAGCGTCTGCGTGTATTTTGTTGTATTGGCCGAATAACTATAGGTCCACAATTGTTCGTCGTTACCTGCTCCGTTCGGACTTAAGGCGCGGAGGCCAACGCCGCGCGTTCCTTGTCCGTAAGGAATCTCGGTTAGACCATATCCCGGAATTGAGCCGTAGGCATATCTTTGGTAGGCGCCGCTAGGGTAGGTAACTTTCTCAAGTTCACCCAAGCTGTTGTAACTAAATTGATACTTCTGCCCGTTGGGTAAATCTACTTCCGCAAGTACAACCGGATCGAAATTATTACTGCCCGTCTGTCCGCGCCCGATAACATAGGTATAAGAACTCTCAGCGGGAGGGTCATTTACCTTGTCTGAATACCCTGAAAAAAAATGAGACGCAGTTTGGGTGGGTTGCGGAAAGTTACCGCCATTTATATCACTTGGAGCTTGCGCCGGATTTGGTAAATAGTAATCACCTATCGGCTTGAGACTAGATGATGAAATCAGACTTGAAAGATTTTTGAATACAATCGTATAGGTTGTCGTACCGTTAAGACCAAATCCTGGGACGGTGTAATAGTACGGCGTGTTAGGCTGCGGGTTTGTCGGCCATGGCATTCCGACGTTCCGGTTCATCGTATCTTTCCACTGCCGGCTCGAATTGTCGTACACCAACGTGTTTCCGTTGCGATCGCTAAACTCGGTAATACCGGTTTTCCAAACGTATCGCGAGCCGTCTGGTAAATAGAGTGTGGGAAATTGGACGGTAGTGTCATAACGCATACGCGAGCCGTCGACGGAGTAGAAGTTACCCACCTTATTTATGTCTGAACCGCTGGCGTATACAGCATCTGATCTCCTGAGTTCGTGGACTGAACCATCAGGCATATGAATAAAGACGTTAGCCACCCGATAAGTGAAGCCAGGGATGGAACCTCTAGGGTATGGCTTACCATCGTACCAATAGACATCATTGAGTTGAGGCCATTCTACCTTTGGGACGTCTAGGCTTGTGGTCCACCCGGCAGTTGAGTATTCCGCGTAGATTGCTTCTGCTGTGCCCTGCCAAACGCTAGAGCCGATTGTCACTGATTTTATGAAACCAATGCGCCAAACGTCTGATGAGTAGTTGAGGTTTATCGGTAAATTTATCCCGCGTCCCGGGAATGATCCTAACGGAACTTGGATCTTTGCGGAGCTGCCGGCTGAGGAGCCTTGCGTAAATTGTGCAGTTTGTCCATTTGCCACATGACTAAAAAGAGAGATTGCCAGCAGCAGTAAAAATGGCTTTAGAGTGGTACGGTTCCTGTCTAGTGAGTTAGGTGTTGTTATGAGCATGGGAGTTCCAAGAAGAACCGGTGAGCGATAATTTTGGAGTAAGGAGATTTGACATCACTGAAATCAGCGATCAGAAGTCTCCACGAACTGGTGGAACTTGATTAAGTGAAAGTCAACGTCAGCCTCAGAGGAAACTTCACGTCAACTGCGAGGAAACTATAGAGCCTGCACAGGTTACTACCTTGTTTTATTAGGGGTCAAGCTATGCGCAAGCATGAATCACCACCCGAGTTAATCTCTGGACCTATCTAATTAGTGTGTTGTGGGAAGACAATCTGACACTCGCGATCATCACAATGAAAGAAATTATTGAGTCACTGAAAGCCGTGGAGTGCTGGGACCAGGTGCCGTTGATAAGCTTCTCTCTGGTTTAACTAGAACCCCGCAGCAAAAGCCATTTCTTCCCGCGAGCGACCTTGACGCCCATTTAAAAAAAGTTGAGGCCGCCGGTCTCACCCAACGGCGGCCCCAGTGCCCGGCCCTTGTATTTGGCCGAAAAGCTTTTACATAATTCGACTCGCTCTAGGTTTATCTCAAAGCGAAATTCACAACCGAGTGGAACTTGAAGGCGTGGCCGATTACACAAGAATTTCTAGATATGAAACAGGCAAGAACGAACCGTCGCTAGTAATTCTTCTTAGATATGCACGTCTCGCCGGAGTATGCATGGACGAATTAGTAGACGATGAAATCAAGCTGCCTCAGAGGCTAACCAAAGGTTTAACGAAGGACGTATGTGGACGAAGACAATGCCAAGGAGAGGCAGTTTCGATAAAGAGTTCTTGCTCAAAGATGGACCATTTCTGATGCAGGATTGTGGTTACATTGACTGGTCCCTTCATTTCTATTATCGTTATTATGTTCAGCAGATGGTGGTCCTCTCATCGTTCTCATGCGGATCTTCCATCTTCACTCATTGAACACATTTCCTAGTTTGCGTTCTCAGATCTGCTCATATCGGGAGTGGTCGTCGTCGAAGCTGACGTTCTCTAAACTTTACGACTGAGGTTCATCCAATGAAAAACAACCTGTTTAGAGTTCTATTACTTGATGACAATAGTGAAGTCCTCAAACTCCTCAAAAACTCCATACAGCCGGACGCCTTGAGTATGTATTCGGTAACGATCGATGTGTCCGTAATTCATGTTGTGCTTGAAAAATTGCCAGGAGGCGAGCAGTACGAGGTGGCTCCGTCCACATTACATGCGCTTGCAGAAGTGTGCACAGAGTCTTTTGACTACATTTTCTCTGACTTCAGTTTCATCGGAGACGATACCCAAAATGAAAAATTGAGGGAAAAACTTTTAGATGAAAATCGCCGCGTAAGGCCTGAAGATATACAGAAATTTGTTCTGCACCTAAATAGTATTAAAAAGAAATTTGCCGAAATGAAAGATACGCTCAGTCAAATTCAAACAGAGAACATAAGCGACAATTTTTTCGACCACAAAGGAGAGGTCTTGGTATATACGAACTCTCCCGAGCCATTTGATAGTTATTTCATTGGCAATGAGCTACGTACCCGAAGGAATGAAATCATCGACGTCTTTAAAGCTGCGCACATAGAAAATATTTTTTTAATGCATTATGAATTCGGAATAACCCCAGATTTCGAACGACTTTTCCACAATTCGACCGATCGGAAGACGCATCACTCGCTGGTTTTAAGTAAGAAAATTGAGAGCCTGATCCTTTTTAGCGCTATGAAGCAAATAGTCGCGGACCGAGGAAAATGGAAAAACCTAAATACCATTCATGGGTTCAAAAAACTTACTGCCATCGGGGTGGGATTCGGCGCTCTCATTGCGTTATTAGGAGAGGTAATGTGGCACTGTAGCGGGACAATCTTACGACTAGCTGCGCAAAGACTTGAATGGACTAATATTTTTGAGCTGAACATTCTAATCAATATTCTCTTACTAATAATCTGCGCCTTTGTCGCTTGGATGGCAATTCCTAGATTAGCTGCAAAAGTAGCCATGCGCACAGACGAAGAATTGGGAGAGTTAGTTAAGTAAACGTATGGAGAAGGATTTGAATCGTTATGCTTATGACCTCCAGAGCCCAAAGGCTCGAAACAGAAAACTGTCTGGCGGAAAGGCCGCAAATCTCAATCAACTAATTAATCTCGGGCATTTAGTTCCACCAGGAATCGTGGTTAGCACACTAAGTTTTGATCGCTTTCTTGACGACAATAACCTTCGAACTAAAATCCGAAGAAGTCTTTCACGTATACGACTAGATAACCATGACACAATTTCCTTAGCATCAAGGACAATAAAGGCGTACATAGATGAGGCCTTGATTCCGGATATCGTAAGAGTCAAAGTCATGAAGTTAATTACGAGCAAACTTGGAGAAACTCTGGCTGTTCGATCTAGCGCTACAGCTGAGGATAGCCGGAATAGTTCATGGGCCGGCCTATTTGACTCCTACTTGGAAATTTCGAAACAGGATGTTTTTGAATATATAAAAAAGACTTGGGCCTCCTATTTTAACGCTCGAGCGATCAGTTACAATCTGAAAACCTATAAGGGAATCGGCAACTATAGTTTTGCGGTCATAGTTCAGAACATGATCAATAGCGAGAAATCCGGTATCGCATTTTCAATCAACCCAGAGAGTAAAGATCAAAACAAGATCGTGATTGAAGCCACTGCTGGTTTAGGTGAGCAATTAGTCTCAGGAAAAAGAAAACCTGTGGCCTTAGTATTGGATAAATCTAGGCTGACTCTTACCAAATCCTTCTCCCCTCATCTGAAAAAGCTTCTTTCTCTTAATGAGGTTACGGAGCTTGGCTCTCGAACAAAAATGCTTGAACGGCAATTCAAGATGCCAGTAGATATTGAGTGGGCCATTGAAGGAAAAAAACTCTTTATTTTACAAGTTCGTCCGATAACCGCCCTGACAAAAAGCCGTGGTCGTATTGCCAAATCTACGAATTACCCATTGATAAGCGACTATGAACTTACTTTCAAAGTAACAGGACTGAGCTTTTTATTTGCTGATATGTTATTTGAAGGGTTCAAGTATCTAAACCCTCTGTTCACATCACTAGACGGGAAGTTCGCACAGTATTTCTCGAATGACAAGATGGAGTATGCGGCTCAATATGGTCTAGAGTGGTTAAGTAAGTCAGAAGGATTTGAGGAGTATCAAAAGGAGTTTACGCAGTTTTACAATCAAAACGCTCAAACCATGGACCGAATAATAAGAGCGAAGAGGATCAATGCCGCAGCTTCGAATCGTTTCTTCGCAATTCTAAGCAGATTATTCCGCTATTACTCCAAAACGGATAACGAGTTCACTAACTTAACGTATATTTACTCTGAGAATAATCAAGCACTCAAAAAGAACCTGGTCAAATTGGCCAAGTTTAAAGACCACGCTCGCCTTTGGATCAACCAAACCTTCTTAGCCGAGGAGAGTCAACTATCTCAGTTGTTACAACGCCTCTCTTCAGATTTCGGCATCGATGTAACGACACTTGAAAACTACCGCGTTTCTGAACTTGCAGAACTCTTCGTAGGCGCGCGGGTGCCTTCCTCGAAGATCGTGAGCCGCCAACTCTCTTTCTCAATGTACTTAGCTTCGGGAAAACAGACCTATTTAATCGGCACACGTTCTGAAAATTTTATTAAGTCAATTAACGCTGCTGAGCAGAAATCGGCTCTGGCGGAAATTAAAGGACAAGTGGCTAACAAAGGACCAAGGACTGTGAGTGGCGTCGTTCGTGTTATTAATGTTGACTATGGAAACGTTGACTCTTTAGATCGCGAAATCGCGCAAATGAAAAAGGGAGAGATTTTAGTAGCCGAATTTACGGCGCCAGAACTGATGGTAGCATGCAAAAAAGCCAAAGCTATAATTACTGATATCGGCGGGATGCTTTCGCATGCGGCGATCGTCAGTCGGGAATTAGGAATTCCCTGCATAGTTGGAACCGCGAATGCTACAAAGGCTTTAGCAACTGGAGATTCAGTTATGATGGATTTCGAATTAGGTGTTATTAGCAAAATACCTTACGGAGGCGAAATTTGATATTAAGTTGTGGATTGTCTCGTAAATAGAACTGTAAACAGACAACTTGTTAGAATAGCAAAAACGCCCGCACCGTCATTAAGCCATTTTATACCTACAATCGTGCCTGTTATCGAGGATCCAAAACCGATCGCTAACGATAGAACTATAGCAACAGAGACTGGGAAAATGGCCCTTCGAGTTGTCAGCAAACTAATCAGCACCGGACCAATCAAGGCGACCTGAAAAATTATCACGACATAAACAAGACCGAAGAGATCGATATTTCCAATGTCGAGAAGGTACTTAACCCCCCAAGTAGCAGCGAGCGCTAATACAACTAAAATAACTCTTATTGTTATAAGTAGGCGTCGTGCCCGTTGAGGATTTTTGTCGAGAGACGCTAAGGTTTCGTTTGGATGAAGCACATCAATAATCAGCGCATAAGATGAAGCAAGAAAACATCCATCGATAAGAGACATTACGCTAGCTACAACGGCGACGAATACAAAAAATAGCAGGAGTGGTCCGACGCTGGGCAGAAGGCTTAGACTCTTAACCAAAATATTATTCGAATCAATTCCTTCAGTTCCTATAAGGGCGATGCCAAGAAGCGTTGCTAAAAGATTAGGGATGACGAAAATTGTCACGCCGCTTGACCTGAGAGATTTCGCCAACTCTGCCTCACGTGCAGCCGAGCCACCGATAAAACTTTGCCAACTCGATGAATCAACAAACTGCCAAAGTAGATTGAACATAATGTTAGTAGCGAAACCAATAAGTCCGAGCGTGTTAGCGATCGAGGCAGCGGGGGGAAACATTGCAGCTCTAACGGAGACGCCAGTTTTAACAAGTCGTTCTACCAGCAAGAAAGTAAGGAAACCAAATACGACTGTTTTTAGAATGTTCTGAATCAAGTTAGCCCGAGCATTACCTCCTAAACCTCCGACCGTTGTATAAATGAGCGTTCCGAGTATCATTCCCAAAATCAGCAATTCACTCCGAGGCAATTGGTTGTCGATTCCCAGGCCATTCAAAGTCGCTCTACTTATTGCAATTTCCCAAGTGACAAAGTAGATCAGCCCTCCCACTGAACATAGAGCAGCAATAATTCGTGTAGATGGACCAAAACGCTCCCCCAAGAATTCATGTAAACTCCGAAAACGTTGTATAGATCCGACATAGGGAGCGAGTAAGAAGAAACTTGCGGACCAGGCAATTTGAATTATTAGGGACCATAATCCAATGCTATAGCCAAGGAAAGCTGCGTAAAAAAGAGCATTTAGCCCGAATGATCCCGACAATAGTAAATTTATGATGGATTTTGAGTCCAAAGAATTATCCGCCAACAAATAATTACTGAGCGGCATTGGCCTGCCGTTTTGTCTTGGAAGCCCAAAAACTGAAACTAAAGTAGTAATGACCACTAGACAGCTTAGGGCTAGTGCGGCCAGAGTCCAGGGATTGTTCATTGGTTCACCTAGTCCATACTTTCGGAGCACCAGAAATCACTGATGGGCGGTGCTTAATATTGTCGAAAGGTCTGAAGTAAAATTTCCTTTCGTTTGACCGCGATGAAGATCTGCTGAAAAAGTTTCAGCGCACCACTCACTCTTGAAACTAATGGTGCCAACTTTGTGGTTTTCGGTGCTCAAGACATAAGTGAATGAACGCTTGAGCCGAGAGAAGATTAAAAACTGCTGATTGTTTCATCGCGAGGAAGCTGCCAAGATGTAGATTTGAGCGGAAGGACGATATATCGCGCGACGCGATTAGTCAATTACGATAAGTCATCTGTAACCCCAAGTAGAAATGTCACCCAAAGGCGCAAAGTAGAATGTCACCTTTCTACTTGCGCAGGATGCACAGCTCACCGCGGCGCTCCCTGGCGAGCATGGAATTCTCCGTAAAGTCGAAGCGGCGCCAGGGATGGGACATCGGTACTGGCCCATGTTTTTGCTTCGGCGACACTGGCGCTCGCGCCACGGCTCCAACACACCCGCAAAGAATGCTTCCGCGATGTCGCCGCGCAGCCGCGCGCAAAGGATGATCCTGCGGCACTCGTTGTTCCGGCGACAAGTAACTGAACATTCCCGCTTGCTGAAGATCGTCTCCGCGCATTTGTTTCTCTTCTCCCCGCTGCGAGGTTCGACTACTCGCTATTATTACGTTGGACCATGCGGTAAGGTTACTTTTTCAGCAGCCTGCTAGAACAGCGGACAAGCTATGCGGCTCCTTGCCGTACAGCTCTTTTAGTCCGCCTGCAACCGATGCCCTATATGATTAGGCATCGTGGGAGTAAACTTGCTTTCGTCTACGCGAGGTCATTATTCGCCTTCTTCTTCAACGCTTCTCAGGTCTTCATCGTTCATCCAACTTTTCAATCTTCTTATCATTGGGATGGTTTCAGCTAAATGTCTCTTCCAGGGTATGAGGGGTTTTAATTTTACAAAAAGTTCTTTTAAATTCTTGACACCTATATTATCTAATCCTCTAACCACCACATATATAGACGAGGACAATCCCAGAACCGAAGTAAAAATGTTCATATCACCAATCTTCTCATGGGGAGATGTGCGTGAAATTGTGTAGGCAGCCAGGCCTACTGCAAAGATAATCTCGGTCAAGCCATACCACGCCCTTCTTAACTGGCGAAAAGTAAACAGACAACATCCAAGTATTAAAACGGCCACCATTCCACCGAAGATCGCGCTACTATTTAATATGCCGGCCGCAAGATATTGAAATAGCTTGGCTATTAACCATAAGATCAAAAAGACCAAAAGCAAGGCGGCCAACCACGGTATACTGCCTGCAAAGACCTTAAGGGTTACGCTAGTTCCTTTAAAGATTTCTTCTTCATAGCTGCCTAAGCAACGTCGCAACCAGTTAAATTTAATCGAAGCAGCAACGTACGCAGCAACCCATACGAAGACACAGACTTCTGGATTCGTGGGCCAGTAGATTATTGTCGTCAGGAAGGCTACCGTAATCCGGGGTGCAACCCAAAATCCCCACTTCCCGAGGGAAGCCCAAGGAGTTCGCACTCCAAACCACATCATGGTCGTTCTTGGGAAAATGGCCGAGCCTAAGAGGAAACTAATCCCTACCAAAATTCCATGAGTTTGCCAATAGTATGTTTCAAAATATGATCGGAAAGAACGTACATACCAGACACTCTTATGCAGATTCGGCTGAATATAATTTCCCCGATAAATAACGACGCCGAGAATAACGAAGATTGGTATAAGAAAGAACCCTCTGTAAGGGCCAAAATTGTCTTTCTTTAAATGATTTGCCGCTGTTGAATTAATGTATTCGACCTCCGAGAGAAAGAGGTTGTGAGAACGGTTGAGCTTATACACGCTGATGACGTTTGGCGCAATGAGAATCAGCCAAATGGATTATTATTCACGGCCATTTAGACTCTTCCATAGGGTAAATTAACGCGGATATTTAGCTTAGCACGCAGTAGATTTCGTCAAGGCCCATGCGCTGCGTGCGCCACATGGCCCAGTAGGCGTTAGCTACGCTTTACCACTTTGCGTGGTCCAGCGGCTTGACCATTGCGGTAGGACTCAAGCATCAACTATACGGATAACAAGTCGTCACTAATCCAGGCAAACTTTGACAAGCTTGACGCCGGACCGACGGTGCAACTACTTTGTCGATGAGTCTTCGTTCCAGCGACAAAACCTTCTCACAACTTCAACAGAAATTGTCAGCCTGATCTAAATTGCTTGTGCTTTACACAAGTCCGAATTTAGACTGAAACTAACTCCCTAAATCTCAACGTCATTGTCCTCTGTCTTGATGCTTGGAGGTTTAACGACAGCTACGATTGAGAAGCTAGCAGCAAACCATATCTGCTCTATCGCTAGGAACGGTTTCAGAAATGACGATAGAACAGGCATCACGAGTGATTGCTGACAGCGGGTTATGAGCATACTTCGGTTGATTCGAGGAATGACTATGCGCTATTTGATGAAACAGAAGCTTTTCAGTTGGGCCGGCACATTCAATATCAAGGATGATCAGGGTAACGATGTCTTCCTGGTTGAAGGGGCCGCTTTTAGTTTTGGTCATCAACTGACACTCAGTGACATGACGGGGAACGAACTCGCCTTCATCAAACAGAAGGTATTCTCCTGGGGACCTACCTACGAGATTTACAGAGACGGCGAACTTTTCGCTGTCGTCAAGAAGGAGCTGCTCTCATTCTTCAAGCACGTGTTTTATGTCGACGTACCCGGCCCGGATGATTTGGTTGCTGAAGGTGACTTCTGGGAATTGGAGTTTACTTTCAGTCGAGGAGACAGAGCAGTAGCGAACGTATCAAGGCAGTTCTTTACTTGGGCCGACACGTACGGAGTGGATATCGTGGAGGAAGAAGACGACGTCCTAATCCTTTGTAGTTCCATTGTTATTGACATGGTTCGATCTGATAGTAAAACGTAAAAGACGATCCTGAGCCAAGCAGCTTTACGAGCATGGTTGGTGCAGCATCGTTAACATGGTTCTCGAACGCGGATTGTTCGATTCGGCGCCATTTGCGGGACTCCGGAGCGTTGATGTTTCAGAGAGGTGAAGCTGAGCCAAGCAGACGGTACCTATGCCAACTGATGGATAGTGGCAAGCCGAATGATGCTAAAGCGGGTATAAAAGATCGAGTTAGCGGTCAGCCTTTATAAAAAGAAACTCGAAGCTGCACAAGGCTGCAGCGATCTCGAAGTGGGCTCCGTCAAAGAATCGATAACAATCTACCAATGGGTGCTCGAACAGAATGACGCTGACGGAAATAGTAAGACCGCTGCCAAAGACGGCTTGAACGCGATTGTAAAAGTTCTAGGCTTTCTTTCGAGCGCAGCCCATCAAGTTAGATCCCACGACCGCTATTAGAAATGCCGTAAGGAGCTTAGCGCTACGCAGACCGTAGAAAGCTCGAGGATGTTTCAGCTTAGCATGCAGTAGTAATTCGTCAAGGCCAATGCGCTGCGTGCGCCACATGGACCATCAGTAGGTCTAGCTACGCTTTACCACTTTGCGTGGTCCAGCGGCTTGACCATTACGGTAGGACTCAAGCACCTTGGCTCTGATAGCCCTCATGACTTCATCCTGAGCATTGATGATGACTTCTTAGCACTAGTGGCGTTAAGCACTTCTATGACGGATTTGTTGGTGTGGCTCATCGGTACGTCTTCGGGTCCATTTTAAGGTCTTGGTTGATAATCAGGGTGTTACGAATACTTGTAATAGTATTTTTGAAGAACTAAGGCCCCAAGAGTTATCGACGTTTGCCTAGTTCGTCCCAGTGCTCTATTTGAACCGAGCAAGAAGAGGCTATTAGTAAACTGATTTTTTATCCTTTGATGACGAGGTTGCCTTGCATGGCATTCTTTTTCATACTATCCTTTCCCAGTAAATAACAGCTCGTTTACTTCACTCCTCAAGGATCGCTGTTAATGCCTCAGAGCAAGGCTAGTAAGGCTCTTCTTACTGCATTTAATGAGTACTTTCTAATTACTCTTCCGGTCGGTTTGTATGTCGCCCTTGAGGCCACTCACCATCATCGATGGGAATTGCTGGTTCTCTCTCCCGAATGGTCAATGGCCACAATTTTTCTGCTTTTTCAGGGTCTCTCACTTTACACACGACACTTGAATGGTGCTGGGGCAAAGGTTTCAGCGGGAGCTGTTAGTCTCATGGCTCTTACTTCGCTATTGATCGCCGCTCTCACTCTGATCAACGCTTATTCTTCTCTTACGGCTGAAGAAAACACGAAAGGTGCAATCTTATTTCGTTTAGGACTTTTTGGGCTCACGACAGTGGGTTTTTTGGTCTTGGTAGCGGGGGCAACGCTTTATCGCTTGAAACGGGAGGTATGAAATGTATGGTTAGGAATGCCAAGAGATTTTTGGGCGATCTCGACGCAGCTAATGATCAGCACTTTAAGAACCACTTTTTTGAGTCCAGCGATCTTGACCGAATTCTGACGACGGATTCTGATGTAATTTACGGTTCTAAAGGGGTTGGTAAAACTGCACTGCGTCGTGCCCTCGCGGAACTCAATAGCTCGTTCTTTTTTGCTACCAAAACGATAGATCTCGATCACATCAGCTTCAGCGCTGTGCATATAGCACTTTCAAAATTGAAAGATACGACGCAGACTGAGATAGCGACGCTGGCGCGCAACACGTGGCGCAATGTATTAGCGATGTACTGTCTGGAGGCTGTGGCTGAAACCCTGCCTGATACAAGTCGATTGAAAAAACAGATCACACATCTTTTTGAGCAAGAAGGATTCGAAGGTCGGGACTCCAATAACAACCTAATGACCCAGATCGAGCGCTTCTTAATCATGATAGCGCACGCTGGATTGGAAGAAGATGCCCCCACTCCTCTGGGCCTGAGCAAAAAGCAACGAAATGTGGTCAATACGTTTCCTTCAAATCCTGAGGTTCAAGCAGCTTTGCGCGAGTGTTCTGCGTTGATAGAAACATCAGGTAAATTCGTCTTATTGTGTCTTGACGGGTTTGATTCTATCGTGGACCACACAAGCGAGTCGCGACGAGCGATTTTTGCTGGTTTAATTGATGCTATTCATAAGTCATCAAGGGATCCTTTATTAGCGAAAGGCTTTTGCTTCAAGGCATTTCTTCCGCAAGAACTAACTGAGGAAGCCCAAACGGCCGTTTGGGATGCTGACAAGCATATTCTTCATACACATTACCTGCGCTGGAAGGAGGCGGATTTCCAGTTGTTTTTGAAGAAGCGCCTAATGACTTATTCGAAATCACGAAGCCATCAGTTCATGGACGTCTGGCACGAGTTCATGCCAGATAAAATCCGCAATGACAGCCATGGCAGTGAGGAGCCGTCATTCTCATATGTTCTTCGTCACACGCTTTATCGTCCTCGCCAACTCCTTACCCACTTACAAATGATTATCGATAAGTGGGATGAAGGGTCGCCATCTTTTCGCGTAGATCCAAGTTTTATTCCTTCCGTTGTGGCGGCTACTAACTACGAACTCGCTAAAAACGTCGCTAGTCAGCTTGAGATCAGACATACCGGTTTGACTAGTTTCCTTCAATCGTGGAATGGAATGCCGATTACAGTCACCGTAGATGAGTTTCAGGACCGACTTTTGAAAATACTTCGTTACCTCCAACCATCAGAGGTTAATTCAGTGTTCGACGATTTATTCAATTTTGGCATTTTTGGCATAGCAAGCCGGGAAGCAACTAAGGGAGCGCAACAAACAACATTTAGATTTGGTTTTGTAGGCGATCGTCTGGCTCGCAATATCAATACGGCTGTAGATCAATCTACGTTGCTCGCCTTTAGTCCGATGTTTCGCGAGTACTGTGGCTGTACGCCATCAGAATTCGGAATTGTTGTGCCGGTCGAGGTTTAACCATATGCATGCATGCGACACTAGAGTGACTCGATAGCTATCTTTGATGTTAGATTCACTTCTTTTTCAGAGTCGGGAGGAAGCCTGTGTGCGCAAAAGCGAGAGCAAGCTTTAAGCTTGCTCTCCGTGTTCCTTCCTGTAGCGTGCTAAAACTTCCTGAAATTGGCCAGGCTCAAAGCTCAGGTCTCTTTCGATAGGCAGTCTCTTTGGTCCACGTATGCTTTCAAGCTCGGATAGAGCCGAGTAACCCCATTCTTCTTCAAGCCCGATGACATAACAGAAGAAGATGTAATCATCTTCCTCTGGTCCGCCTTCGGTGATAAACCACGTCCAATCTGAATCGGGCGTAAAGAACTTAGCATAGACAGTGGGATTCTTATTTCCTTCCTGAGCGTAGAGAGCAGGCAGAGCTTTGCGAAGCTCCTCAGTTAAAAGCTGCATTACTTCCTCCTTGAATTGTGGTTGTAGATGGTAATAGCGGTAAGCAGCTTTAAGCGTAGCACCACGGGCAAAAGCGTCAAGGGCATCTGGTCCAACTGGACCAGATGCCCTGTGTAGGAACTACTTGCGCCGCTGATTTTGCGTGGGCCAGCAGCTTGACCATTGCGGTAGGACTCAAGCACCTTCGCTTAAAGAGCACTCCCGAGTTCATCCTGTGCCTTGAGCTTTGCCCAACTTGGTGATTTGTCCTACAATGTGATAGTAATGGATGTTGATGATTCAGGTGTCAATGGTTAAATGAAAAAATCGAAAGACTATATAGGGGAGTTTGAGGAACTCGTATTGCTGGCTATTGTCGGTGTCGGCCAGGGGGCATACGGAGTAAGCATCCATGAGGCTATCGAGGACGCTAGTAATCGGTCGATTTCAACAGGTGCGCTTTACACCACCCTATCCCGACTAGAAGATAAGGGACTGGTCCGCTCTTGGGAGGGCGAGCCTACCTCTGAGCGTGGTGGCCGAGTGAAGCGGTATTACAAGGTGGAGGCGGCTGGGAAAAAATTGCTAATGGAAGCGGAAGCTTCGCGACGGAAGCTTAGAGGACTTAAGAGCGCCACGATATGAGTGGTTTACGGTGATGACTGACGAACAAATCAGCAAGTGCATCGGTGCATTATTTAAGATGGCTAAAGCATCAGTCGCGCGAAGTGTGGGGGTGACTGCCGATCAATACCTAGAGCAACTTATTTGTGAAGCTGATCGCATTAGGCCGCTATCAGTTCCATTGAAAGATCTCCGGGCCGGATTTGTCGAGCGATACTCACCGCAAGTCAAACGAGCAGTCGCATCAAAAGAGACCCTTGTTATTGCTTCGACTTTTGAAGCAGATATTGTCGCAAGGCGAAAAATAGAGCGACCAAATGCGAACATAGAGACGTCCGCGAAGGAGCCAGAGATTCAATCGGCGAGGGGGGTTGAACCGAAACGCACCGCAAAACGTCGGAGTAAGCCCATACCGAGGCCACCAATTAATGTTGAATTTGTACTACACCTTTTACTTACTAGTGATGAACAGGATGCCGTTATAGGAGATCTTTTGGAACGTTATGTAGTCAAATATGATCACCTTGGCAAATGGCGCACTGATGTTTGGTTTTGTGTAGAAGTCCTCCGTTCCGTTTGGCCGTTTCTCAAACGCACTGTTGGTAAAGTAAGCGGTCTAATGTTACTGGGAGAATGGCTTAGAAAGATGATTCACTGATGCTCAGTCTAGTTTTGAACGCGATGTGTAGGTCACAGTTTGTAAAATTGAACACAGAGCACGAGCTAGAGCAATCACGTCAATAACGAATCCCACATCTCGCTCGATATAATACCCCTTCGTGAAGGTGTCGTTGACCAATAGCCGCTCTTTACCATTCCAGAATGCCTGTTCTTAGCAAAGTCGCTTAATCGCATGACTATATTCCAATCAGCGAGCAACTTTTCATCAATGATCTTCTTCCCTGTCCCGGACTTCTTCATTTTGCTAATCAAGTCCTGAACTAAATAGAATCGAGCAAGCCAACCCTCACTTGTTTTAGGCCTACCTTCATTATTAATGTTCAGTGCTCTATTCAGTTGACCAACCAACGTGGTTAGTTTTTCAACGAAAAGATCTAAGTCTGCCTTGGGCAGGTGTTCATCAATAAACCCAGCACTTACGGCTTCGAGGACAAATAAGAGCCTCCAGTATTTAGCAACTGATGAGGCCCGATAACGATCAGCAAGAGTGAATTTGTATGAGACCTCCTCGCGCAAAAGGTGAAACTTGTCGAACAGGTTGATCCACTGTTCAAGGGTGGCATTTTCATGGGCCAAGTAAAACTCATTCTTCCCGATACTTGAACCCACTCTTCGTTTCACTTGGTTGACTAGATGCTGAAAAGAAAAGTTATAGGAAACATCGATAGTAAGCGAACGATCTATCCAATGTAGAAGGGTGGTGACTTCTTGGAGCGATGCTTCCCTCAGAATTAGAGTTTCTAACCCCTGATTGAGCTCTGGAAAATCGTCCTGAAGAAGGTTGATGGCGTTTGGTTTTGGAGAATTCGGTCGAATAGTCAGTAGCCAAAGAAGTTCTAAATTTACGTGACGTAACATCAAGTGGCGATAATGCTGATCTCTACTGCAGATACCGACAATCACGTCGAACATTGAGGGATGGTAATACTCCACCTCGCTTGAATCAGAATAGTGGCGTTTGCGAATAATGCTGCCGTCCAAATCGTTAATAAAAGTCTCAAAACGCACTGATGGCCCATTGCTCACATCCTGAAGTAATCCCAGATAACGGGACTCAACATTTGTAATAACTTTGTTCTGAGCAATAGCGACTGAAAGTAAAAGGAGTTGCTTGTCGGGAGCTATTTCATCGAACAGATCGAAAAGATACTTGTTGGGGTGATTAATGTGAGTCGTAATGGTTGTAGAAACTTCGTTCGCATCTTTTGATCCCAATAAACTAACTAACGATCGGATCACTTCCGGTGAAAAATCTGTAGAATTCAGAATCTCTTCTTTTGAGGCCAATGCGAGCTTTACAATATGCTGAGGAAGATCCGATTCCTCCAAGTGTTTCTCCAAAATCTGTTCACGCTCATGTCGGCTCAGTTCGATAAGTTTCACTAGGTATCTCGAAGGATCTTTTTCATCCGAAAAGAAGGCGCGCAAACCCGACTTTCTGGCGAACTCGTTGTAGATGTATTTTCGGGTGGTAAAGACAAATCGCCGATTCCCATGTAATAAGCCAGCTACTGACTTAAAGTAATCAGTCCAGTCGGCAAGTTTTTCAGCGTCTAATTCATGCTGTCCAAAAATATCATCACATATGAAAAGAGCTTTTTCCTCTGGAGGTAATAGCGACTCGACTGCAAAGAATTCGTCGGTGTTGCGAATAAAATGAGGCTTGAATTCGCCGTCCTGAAGAAATGCGAGGGCCAAAGCTTCAACGATTGTGGTTTTCCCACTCTTCGGGTCTCCGACCAACATTACGAAATGACTATCGTGCACCAGCTCCACCGCAGAGATGTAGTGGTGGGTTGATACGAATGTCTTGATGCTGGTTCGCGCTGCTTTTAAATAACCTCGATTCTTACTGTCCTCTTTCTTTAGTAGCGCGGACTCTAAGTCTTGAAAGTTCAAAAGCTGCGGAAATGCTCTGCGGATGAATGAATTCTTTGCGATGTAAGGCTCTAGGTCTTTGTATTCGATCACGCCGAGATTCGGTAGTTGTGTTTTCGGAAAATTCTTTACAAAGAAATTTTTCAACACTTCAACTGCATCAGATCTAAAACTATTGGATACATTCAGATTCGTTATATAGATATAGTTGTCGCATCTTAGAGAGTGCTTCTTGAAAATCTTTTCGAGTTCACCGTTCAGCGCAGTAATCAACGCTTTCTCCAGTTCCCCGGAGGTTTTAGTGCGCGACGTTCTGTGCTTGCATTGAAAAATCCAGTTACCACCCCAGGGCCGCGTATTAGAAGGATACTCATTTGCCACGCCCTGAAACGAAGCATCTCTGCCTTGATCTTTTGACCCACCAAATATCGAAAGACCCGAACCGATTTTTTCTTTCAGATAAAAAGTAACGAGACGCTCAAACTCTTGCCAGGTGAGTCTGTCTACATTTGCCAGGACGATTTTCTTAGCCAAAATGCCTCTTCAGCAACAAGAGTATGGAAAATCGCAAGCCTTATATCTTTAGCCGGAATTGCGTGCAAGCTATAAGAGCTTCAGAAGTGTTTAGCAACTGGTTTCACTCGTCGGATAGTTCGATCCACAAGTTGCTCAAACTTCTGGACTTGTTAGCTCAATGAAATTCATCTCTCGAAGATATCTTTTGATTTGGTTTTATTTCAGAGAGATGGTTGAAGTTGGGTTGCACGCAGTGATAATTCGTCAAGGCCCATGCGCTGCGTGCGCCACATGGACCATCAGTAGGTCTAGCTACGCTTTACCACTTTGCGTGGTCCAGCGGCTTGACCATTGCGGTAGGACTCAAGCACTTTGGCTCTAATCGCCCTCCTCACTTCATCCTGGGCATTGATGATGACTTCCTCAGGACCATTGACGTAGGCATCGCTTAACACCTCTAAGACTGACTTCTCAGTCCAGGCATCTAGCTGTGCCATGTAGCTTACTTTTTGTTCGGACATACTTGTCCCTTTC
>DATDMC010000154.1:0-43049 GCA_036518995.1 Pyrinomonadaceae bacterium
GGAGCGCGTCCGTCTCGGTCGCCCCCTTCGAATAGAGGCTCCTCTTCTGAAGGCATGTGCACGATGAGCCACTGGCGTTTTACGCTTCGCCTTCCTCGTCCTGCTTAGTTTCGTCTTCCAACTCAGCCTCGTCGAGGTTGCTCGATTCTGAACTTTCAATATTGCTCGACAGCGCTTTCCGTCGGGCGGCGCGGCTTTCCACCCATTCATAGACCATCGGCAGAATGACAATCTTGATGGGCCGCGTAACCAGTCCACCAACTACGACGATCGCCAACGGTTTTTCGATTTCCGCCCCCGTGCCAGACGAGACGATGAAGGGAATTAGACTGATGCTTCCGATCAGGGCGCTTAACAACTCCGCGCGCAGACGTACACTCGCTCCCGTAATCACCGCCTCCTTCAGTGGCGTGCCTGTCTCGCGCAATTTGTTAATGTAAGACACCATCACCATTCCGTTTTGCACTGCGACGCCAAACACGGCAATGAAGCCGACGATTGCCGGAACACTTAACGGAAATCCCGACAGTAGAAGAAAAAAGGTGCTGCCGACCATCGCGATCGGTATGTTGAAAATGATCGTGAGTGTATTGCGCAGTGAACCGAAACAGGCATAAATCAGGATGAAGACAAGAAGTAGCGATAAAGGTATCGCAATCAGTAGGCGCCGCACGGCCTTCTGCTGGTTCTCGAATTGGCCGCCCCAGGTGATGAAATATCCCGGCGACATATTTACCTTCGCGGCCACCGCCGTCTGTGCATCGTGAACGAAGCTACCGATGTCGCGTCCATTCACATTGCACATGACTACTATCCTGCGCAACGAGTTTTCGCGACTGATCACTGCATCGCCGCTCGATAGCCGGAAGGTTGCCAGTTGCCCAAGAGGAATACTTCCACCCACTGGCGCGGACACAAGGATGTCGTTTAGTTTTTCAATCTGGTCCCGATAGTTCTCCTTGAGTCGAACAAAGATCGCGAACCGGCGCTGACCTTCACGCACATCGGTTGCTTCATCGCCACCGATCGCGATCCTGGCAACGTCCAGTACATCGCTTATGTTCAGACCGTAACGCGCGATCTTGTCACGTTCGACTTCAATCTCCAGATGTTCTTCGCCGGCCACCTGCTCAACGGCCAAATCCGCGACACCACGAACGTGCGACATTGCGTCGCGAACCTGTTCGGCGGTTTGGCGAAGCGTGTCCTGATCTTCGCCAAAGATCTTGACGGCAATCTGGGCGTTAATGCCGGAGATCAGTTCATCGTTGCGTGTCTGGATGACTTGCGAGAAATTGAATTCAACCCCCGGAAAACCCTCCAGCCGTTTTCTCATGGCCTCAACCAATGCATCTTTGGTTTTCGCGGTGGTCCATTGCTTCTTAGGTTTTAGCCGGACATAGATCTCATCATTGCTAACACTTTCAGGGTCGCCACCAAGTTCGGCCCGGCCGATCTTTGCGACGACAGTTTCCACTTCGGGAAATTGGCGTAACGTCTTTTCGATCTGGGTTGAAATTTCTACTGCGCGGGAGAGCGAAATACTCGCCGGCATCGTGGCCCGCACCAGCATGTTTCCTTCGTCGATCGTCGGCAGAAATTCGCTTCCCAGAATGTAGACGTCAGCAACACTCCAGACGATCAAACCCACCGCTATAGTCAGGGCTAGGTAGCGATGAGCGATGGCCCACTTCAGCACGGGAACGTAAATGCGTTTGAAGAAGCCAATGATGGGATTGGTTTTGACTTTCCCTTTCTTGAGTCGCAGCCATAACGCGCACAGCATCGGCGCTATGCACAAGGCCATCAACATCGATCCAATCATCGAGAAGGTCACGGCGTAGGCAAGCGGCTTAAATAGTTTTCCCTCGATGCCTTGCAGAGTGAAGACGGGAAGAAAAACAGCAATCACGATCAGGATGGCGAAGAAAATCGGCCGGCCAATTTCCTGGGCGGCGGCAAGAATAGCGGCCCGCAACGAGTGCTCGTGGTGCTCCTCGAGATGGCGATAGATGTTTTCGACCATCACCACTGTGGCGTCGACCATCATGCCGATACTGATAGCCAGCCCACCCAACGAGGTGAGATTCGCCGATAGTCCTGAGTACCACATGAGGATGAAAGCGACGAACATGCAGAAGGGAATAGCAGCGGCAGTGATCAAGGAACTCCGAAAATTGCCTAACAGAAGAACTAAAATGAACAGCACAAGTAGCTCGCCTTCGATCAGCGATTCGACGACGCTGTTGACGCTGTTATCCACCAGTTCGGCCTGATCGTAGAAGTCAACAATGTGCACTCCGGGTGGCAAAGTCTTATTGATTTCGACGACTTTTTCCTTGATGCGCTCAATTACCTGTTTGGTGTTTTCGTTGATTCGCTTCAGAACGATGCCGGTAACCACTTCGCCTTGACCATCTTTTGTCACTGCGCCCTGCCGGATTTCGTTTCCAATTTCGACAGTGGCAACGTCGCCGACGCGAATCGGTGTGCCATTTCTGGAATCGAGTACGATGTCTTTTATGTCCTCGATGTCCTTAACGAGACCAATTCCACGGACGACGTATTGTTCGTCACCATGTTCGATGAAGTTGGCGCCCGTGTTTTGGTTGTTCCCTTGAATGGCGTCGAACAGGGCCTTGAGAGTGATCTTGTAATTGACGAGCGCCTGCTGATCGACAACCACATGATACTGTTTGACGTCGCCTCCAAAACTCAGCACATCGGCGACACCAGGAACAGTCCGCAGTTGTAGTTTGACTACCCAATCCTGGATCGTGCGTAACTCCTGGTTGCTGAGTCCGTTTCCTACGATTTGATACAGATAGATCTGTCCCGTTCCGGTGGTTATTGGTCCCATCTCCGGTTCAAATCCTTCCGGGATGTTGTCTTTCGCAGCCGCGAGTCGTTCGAAGACCTGCTGCCTGGCGAAGTAGATATCGGTATCTTCGTTGAAGAAAACCGTAACGACGGATAGACCAAACTTCGACTCTGACTCGACCCGCGCAACTCCCGAAATCCCATTCATTTCATTTTCGATCGGGAAGGTAATGAGTTGTTCAACTTCCTGCGGAGCGAGACCCTGGGCCTCCGTATCGATCTCCACTTCAACCGGAGTGACATCGGGAAAGGCATCGACGTTTAGTCGGTTGAGTGCAAGGATGCCGCCCGCCACGATCAACATCGATACTACGGTCACCAGCAGACGCTCGCGATAGAAGAAGGCAATGAATTTGTCAGTCATGGGCAGTCTCCAAGTGTCCGCGTTTAGGTTCCCTTGCTCTGTTGAAGCAGCAGGTAGTTCCCTTTGATAACGACCTTATCGCCCGACTTGAGTCCGTCGATGATTTCGACTCGATCGTTTCCTTTTATTCCCTCGGTCACTTGACGCTTTTTGTACTCGCCGTTTTCGGCCACAAAGACAACTGATTTCCCCCCGTCGTCCAGGACTGCCGCCTGGGGAATCGAAATGGCTGCTCGATTTTGATCAGTAACGATTTGCACGTTGGCAAACATGTCGGGTTTTAAGCGGCCATCGGCATTCGGAACTTCGGTCCGAACTTTCACGGTGCGCGATTCCGGATCGACCACGGTCGAAATCAAAATAACGCGTCCGGAAAATGTAGATCCGGGAAATGCGGTGACTGACAACTTCACTTCCTGACCGTTTCGCACTCGCTCGAGATCTTTTTCAAACACACTCGCGTCGACCCAGATGCGTGAAATATCGATGATCTTGAACAGGCTCGCGTCGGTACCGACCGTCGCCCCGATCGTGGCGTTTCGTTCAACTACGATTCCATCGATTGGTGACTTCAATGAAAAGACGGCGCCGAGATCCTGCTTTGTACTTAGTGCATCGATATCGGCGCTGCTCATACCCAGTATCTGCAGGCGACGCCGGGCAGCGGTGAGAGCTGCTTTAGTGCTGGCCAGGGAACTGGCGGCGGCTGCTTTAGCCACTTCCAGATCGTGATCGGCGGCCTGGAGATTTTTTCCCGGCACGATCGTTTTTTCATAGAGCATTTTGGTGCGGTCGTATGTTTCCTGGGCCAGCTTGATCTCCGCGGCGCCTGTGCGGCGCGCGTTCTCCGCATCGGCAAGCGCTTTCAGGTAGTCTGACTCGGCTTGATCGATGTCTGAGGATTCGAGATCGGCCAGTTTTTGTCCTTTCTTTACATGACTTCCCTGGCCGGCATAGAGACGCACAATCCTGCCTGAATTCACTGGACCAATAACCGCCGTGCGATCTTCTGCCGCGAGAATTTTTCCGGTGGCGATAATCGTCCCGGTAATCGTTTGCGGCGTGACGGTTTCCGTTTCGATCGACTGGTTTGCAGTCGATGACGGCGCGGCGGTTTGCGCATTAGTCGAGTTGGCAGGAGGCGATGCGGTGCGAGTGCAAGCAACGCACAGGAAGGCGATAACAAAAGACAGAGTCAAGACTCTCCGGTGAGTTCCTGGTTCGAACATGTCTCACAATTCCTTTCGAGTCGCAGCTACCTTTGGAGCGGCGTTGCGGTTGCTAATTCGAGATCAAGAAGCGACATCTCGTAATCAAAGAGTGTCTGGTAATAGCTGGCGAGCGTGTCGCGTCGCGTGCGAATAGCATCAAGCAATTCGAGCGTTGAGCTTTCACCGGCTTTCAAGGCAATTTCCGTCAGGTTCTGAATGTCGTCAGCTTTTGTGAGGACGCCCGTGCGATAAAGTTCAACACGTCGCTTCTGCATGTCGAAGGCGATCAGTGCTTTGTCTACATCGCTCAAAACCTGATTGGTGAGCACTTGCTCCTGGTTCTGCGCTCGCAGCTTGTCGATCAGCGCTTTGGCACGTTCACCCTGATTACGGTCGTGAATTGGTAAAGGAATGCCAACGGAGAAAATGTAATTACTTCCACCAGCGGGGACCTGCTCGACGCCACCGCCGATAGTGACATCAGGTATACGTTGAGCATTCTGTAAACGAATCGAAGCGTCGGCGGCCTGTTCGCTGAGTCGAGCGGCCTTCAGGTCAGGACGGGCCGTCAGCGATTTGTCCCGCAGATCGGCAAGTGAGAAATCGTATGGTTGATACTCGAGTGTGCCAACCGTGTCGACTTCCATTGCCTGGTAATCACCGCCCAGCGTTACGCGTAAATCTCGCAGCGCAACCTGATAGTCCCGCTCGGAATTTGCGACATCCGTATCAAACTTAAGTTTTTCAACTTCCAGTCTTTTCAAATCCAGTCCGGAGATTTCGCCGACCTGGACCAACTCACTGCTGTCCTTGAGGATTTCACTAAAGGTGGTTTGATTTTCCCTGGCGAGTTTCAGCAACGACTCATTGAGTAAGACCGTATAGAACTTGCGCTTTAGATCGTTAGTGAGCGTCCAGACCGCCATCTCAAATTGACCACGGGCGAGGTCAGCATTTTTGTTGGCCAGGTCGATTCGTTTACCGCGCTTACCGCCAAGTTCAAACGTTTGCGAAATTGAGTAGTCGTAGGTTTGTTCTTGAATCAGTGGTCCACCAAGTGTCAATGGCAGGCCGGAGGAACCAAAACTAACTTCCGGGTTCGGTCTTAGTCGCGCAGTGAGTTTTTCCGCTTCCGCCGTATCGATGTCGTAACGCGCGGCAACCAGTTGAAGATTGCGCTGCATAAAGATGTCGACAGCCTCGGTTAGGCTGATTGATCTTTTAGCCGGCGGCGCCAATGTTTGGCTTTGCGCGAGAGTTGTGACGGCTGAAGCCGAAAGCACCGCGATTAAGATCAGAGTCACGAGAAGCGTCGAGCGATAAAGCTTTCGCGAGCACAAGTGTTGAAACATCACCGAACTACGAAATCTAAAGCGGTGCAGATAATTAACAGGAGTGTTTGTAGAACAATCGTTAACGAGACGATCCATTCCCCACCTCGCCTTCATCGAGATATAGAGCTGTGGTTAACGGCGGATGAGCAAGCCGCGTCGTTAATCAAGGCAGTCGCCGGTCGAGCAGACCGGACCAGTCAGACTAACGGAACTGGAAATTCGCTAATGGTGGTTTAGGCGAGCGGCGGCGCCCGACCCGGGGATGGCAGAATTGGAGTCGAAAGATATGAAACCCGCTCTCGGGCTATGAAAACGGTTTGCGCTACCGGCTGGGTAAAGAGTACTGAATGTACGAAATTGCCGAACAACTGACGTTGCAACTGGCAGAACGAACATTCGATGGAATGTGTATGACCGTCGTGAGAAGAGTTTGAATCAGGGCTCTCAAAGGCTGCCGCGGTGATCTCCGAGTTGCGCGACCACGGACAACCGTGGCGATGCACTGATTCCACCAGCGTCCCATAACCAAGCGTGAGCAGCAGGAGAAAAGTCAGGGCTACGCGATAGTTCTGGTGCAGTACAGGTCTTAGTGAATAGTTGTTCACCGAAATGTTTTTGAGCCGAACAATATCTTACTGGAAGAGCAGGTATTAGGCCACTCTCATGACAAACCTAAACGCGACAGCAGCGATTTGTAACGTATGTCTTTGCGCAGTTCATCAAATGCCGGACTGTGTCGGAGGGCCGCGACATCTAAAGTATGATCGTTGAGTGCCTGGGAAAGACACGCGAATGCCTGGTCACGTTCATCAATAAACGAATAAGCTTGCGCAAGATTTGCGGGATTCAGTTGTCCGCGCTCGATGCGATCAGTTTGCAGTTTCAACCAGGCATCCCAGTATCCCTTCATACCGCCTTTGTCGTAGCCACTGCGAAATGTTGCTAAACGTGCCGGCCCGGCGTTCTGCATTTTCGATGCTTCAATAAATTCAGCTAAAGCCTGCTCGTGCATACCACGAAATTCGTAGCACCACCCGAGAGCGCGATGAACAGACGCCGCAAACGGATCGCTCGGATCAATCTCGATCGTGCGGCGAAATTGTTCGATGGCTTGATCGTAATCTCGCTCGTAGAAGTAAATATCGCCGAGGGTCTTAGCGATCGACATTGAAGCAGGCGCGAGTTGTTGAGCACGAAGAATCTCTGCCCTGGCTTCTTCATTCCGATTCAAACTTGAGCACAGTAATGCATACTGATGATGTGCCTCAGCATTGTTTGGATTTAACTCAGTAGCTCGTTTTAATTCCGTTTCAGCTACAGTCCAATCGAAATCAGATCGTAGCTTCGCAATTCCCAGCGCGACGTGTGCATCAGCTAGTGAATCGTCCAGTTCGACAGACTTCAAAGCCGCCACTTTGGCTTTGCCGAGAATTTCGAGCGGCGTTTGTCCGAGTTGTGAGTCGTAGTGTGAACTCAAAGAAGAATAGCTGCGCGACAACCCGGCATACGCAAGGGCAAATCGAGAATCGGATTTAATCGCTTCATCAAACTGTTGGATGGATTCTTCGAGGGCCTGCGTGGTGCCTTTGCGGGCCATATAGGTCGCCTTGTCATACTTTTCGTTCGCAAGCGCATTGGCAGAACTAGCAGTCGGCTGGGGATAGAAAACTCTACTCAAATTTGTTTGACTCCAGAGCGCGACGATCGTGGAGCCAATTGACAGGATTAAAGCAAGTGTTAGCGCCAACGAGGCAACACGAGAGTTCGCGACCTGGCTTTCGATCGGGCGAGTTGAATTTGTCACGGTCGTTGCCGGTAACTCTTGTGCGACTGTTACGTCGCCGATAAAGCGATAGCCTCGCCTCGGAATTGTTTCAATCAGACTCGAACCATTGGTTAGTGTCTTTCGCAACACGTGGATGTTTTGGGTGAGATTAGCTTCGGCTACGTTGGTCTCCGGCCAAAGTAAACTCATCAACTCATCCTTTCGCACGATCTCACCGCGCCGCCGGATCAATGCGATCAATGTCTCAACAACCTTTGGCGCGAGATCCACCGGTTCACCTGCCTTCAGCACAAGCCTGTTGCCGACGTCGACGCGGAACTCACCAAATTCGTACGCAGTTTCAGAAGTAATCTTTTCCATTTTCATGCATTGATAATTAATTGAAAGAGACTTGAGAGAGAGTTGAGCAGACGCCAATGACTTCTGCTAACTGTTGTTAGTAAGGTCCGCTGGCGCTGCGTGCAACGGAAGTCTAACAAAACACGGTCGCTACAGACAGCAGCAAATTTGCTTCGCCGTTTCGCCGGACAACTCCGAAAATTTAAATACAAGGAAAGCCGCTAATGAAGAAGATCTCGGTCAATCTAATCTGCGCATTGATGATTTTGGTCGCGTTAATCAACCACACCAACGCTTGCACAACATTCTGTTTAGTTAACAAGTCTGAGGTGCTCTTTGGTCGCAACTATGATTGGATTCTTGGCGACGGACTTCTGTTTGTAAATAAACGGGGCGTGCAAAAGAGCGCCACGATCATCGATTCGGAAACGGGTAGGAAATGGACCTCGAAATTCGGGAGTATCACATTCAATCAATATGGGCGCGAGAACCCGGCTGGTGGCATGAATGAAGCGGGTCTGGTCGTGGAATTGATGTGGCTCACTGACACCGAGTATCCAAAAGCGAATGCCACGCCTGCCGTCGGTTCGCAGGAATGGATTCAATTCATTCTCGATACAGCGGCGACAACTGACGAAGCGATCAGGAATGCTGCGAGCGTCCGGATCGAATCAGAAATAAAAATCCACTTTCTTATCAACGACAAATCAGGCAATGCCGCAATCATTGAATTTCTTAAAGGCGTGATGGTCGTATTAAAAAAAGCAGACCTTCCGGTCCCTGCTCTGGCGAACAGTACCTACGCTGATTCTCGAGCATTCGCGAACCACACAGACAGCAAACGCGCGACCTCAAACACATCCTTAGATCGTTACTTTCGTGCACAAATTCAAACTTTGGCATTCGAGAAGAAGCCGCTCGGTGATAAGCAGGCAATCGACTACGCGTTCACTGTCCTCAATAACCTGGCCGAAGGTCCATCGACTGACAACCCAACGCAATGGAGCATAGTTTACGATCAGCGTCGCCAAAGAATTTACTGGCGAACATTGAAGAGCAGCGAGATCAAATTTCTCGACGCGAGCCAGTTTGATTATTCATGCAGTACACCCGTCAAGATATTTGATGTGGACGCAAAAGAGGGCGGCGACGTGACGCAGAAGTTTAGTGACTACACACGTAAAGCAAATCGAAACTTGATCGAGCGGGCCTTTAGTGGAACGGACCTGCTGAAACAAACAACGCCGATTGAAAGAATGTTTGCAGCGTCGTATCCCGAAAGCTTTAAGTGTATTCAGTGAGCGGAAACTGACGATCGTTATTAATGGATCGTCGTCAACTTTGCTCTACTTCATTATCAGTTGAGCGATTGGGTTAATATTCTGAATCGTCTTCCCATGATTTCGAATCTCACCCAGCATCTCGAGTAGCTGTCGATGGTAAAAACTCTCTAAAGCAGAGTGCCGCGTAACACGACGACCGCCACACTGAAATAAATAACCAATCCAGTGACATCAACCAGCGTGGCTACAAAAGGCGCGGAAGAAGTAGCTGGATCGAAGCCGAGCCGTCGTAGTACAAAAGGCAACATCGATCCTGCGAGTGTTCCCCACAACACAATGCCTACCAAAGCAAAGCTAACGGTCATCGCAACCAATAACCAATGTGGTCCATAGATATTTGAGAATGCCGACCAGAGACTAATGCGGAGAAAGCCGATGGTCCCAAGTATCAAACCTAATCCCAGACCCGATAAAATTTCGCGCCGCATGACCAGCCACCAGTCGCGGAGCTTCACTTCGCTAAGAGCAAGTGCGCGTATCACCAGAGTCGAAGCTTGAGAGCCTGAGTTTCCCCCTGAAGAAATAATCAGCGGCACGAAGAGGGCCAGGACCACCGCTCGTTCAATTTCTTTCTCAAAAAAACTCATCGCGGTTGCGGTCAACATCTCGCCCAGAAAGAGGATTACCAACCAGCCGGCACGTTTCCTGATCATCACCGGCAGCGTGACCTGCATGTAAGGTTTATCTAATGCGCCTGGTTCGACTGCGGCCATTCGCAAAAAGTCTTCAGTTCCTTCTTCGATCAGGACGTCGATTACGTCGTCAACCGTGACAAAGCCAACGACCGAGCCATTCTCTTCGAGAACCGGAACTGCCAAAAGGTTATATTTACCGATTTTTTGAGCTACCGATTCCTGGTCCTCCAACGCAGTTACGGTAATCGGCTTTGTGCGCATTACTCGACCGAGCGGTGCTTCCAGTTCAGCCATTACGAGATCGCGCAAGGACACAGAACCAAGTAAACGCCGTGTTTGAGGCTCGAGGATATAGCAGGCGTAAATCGATTCTTTGTCCTTCGCAACTGTCCGGATGTGTTTGAGCGCGATACCGACCGTCATGTTCGGATCTAACTCGACGAATTCTGTCGTCATGATCCCACCAGCGGTGTGGGGCGGATACTGCAACAGGTGCTCGAGTTCTGTTCGAATTTCAGGATTTAGTTTGGGAACAATGCGATGACGTTCGTGAAGTCCCATTCTTTGAACTATATCCGTGCGCTCATCGGCTGCGAGTCCCGACAGGATCTCAACCACCCTGTTTGGTTCAAGCTGCTCAAGAATAGCGGCGCGGCGACGCATGGTGGGCTGATCGCATATTTCAATCGCGCGTGAAACCGGCAACATCGAGATAACTGAAGAAGCTTCAGCTATGGTTAATTCATTAAGGAGTTCTGCCAAATCAGCCGCAGGCAAATCAGAAACAACCTGGCCAATCCCAACAAAACTCTCGTCAAGCCGATTATGAATGCGTTCTAACAACGCTTTAAGTTCTTCTTTAGACATGATTATTTCCTGCCTTGCCCAATTTTCAGATCACTGAGAACACAGTCTGTATGACAGGTACGACGTTGAATTTCTTCTTTGAGTGACAAGTCGGTCATTAATTATCCTTAAAATCAATATTTGCCAACCTGACGCATGATCATTAACGACACAAGAGAATTCGGACATTTATTCTGGGCGTTAGATATTAGGCGTTCGAGGATTACGAGATAACTCATGATCTCACTAACAGTCTTCTTAATAACTCACCAAAAAAAATTTGAGAATGTTCTAAGGACTAAGCAAGCTTATCGGCCTTAACATCATCGCATTCCAAGTTTTGCCGGAACGGAATCGGCTGGTGGACAGTCTCAATAGTTTAATAACTGAGCTCTTCGGCAGTGATTCAGTGAGTAATGGAATTGGAAGTGCAACCCATGATCAACGTCGTGATAAAATGCGCCTCGTGACGACCCAAAATCATGATGGCCTCATGGCGTGGCTGGATCCTGAGAGCGAGCGGGCCGATGAGAAATATCAAACGATCCGCAAGCGCCTTATCATGCTCTTCACCCGGCAGGGGGCGTCGGATGCCGAAGCATTAGCGGACGAAACTCTCGTTCGAGTCAGGTCAAGAGTTTCTGAGATTAGCCGAACGTATTCAGGTGATCCGGCTCTATATTTTTATCGTGTTGCAACGGAGGTATTGATAGAACATATGAGGGCTGGTGATATGAAGCAACCCTCGGTCTCGAACAATCCAGAGCCAACACTAATTAACCTTCCAGAGAACGAACTGCGTGGACTTCGGGATCTGATGGAAGAAGAAGCGGTGGCCCGGAACTATGCCACGACTCGATACCAGACCCTTATAGATCGCAAATATATAAGTGGATTATCGGCAAGCGAAAACGAAGAGCTCGATGGTTTAAGAGGAGCCTTGGATGAAATGGACAAGCCTTATTACGAGGCAATTATCCAGCGGCTTCGCAGAGTTGTAGAGCAACGAGGAGTTTGATTGCCTTATTTCTTTAGGCGCAAGATCGCTCCAAACGTTGAGGGTGGGTATCGTTCGTTCCGCCAGTTTGGTAGCGTCAAATATTTATGTAAACGATCGTCTGTTGTTTAGTGTCAACTGCTTTCATCCTGATTTATTAACTAGCAGCAGGGGCCGTTCCATCCCGGATTTGCCGGGCAGTTTCATTTCCTCAGTCGGGCTATTCAACGGTAGTCGGTTTTCGTAGACGATGGCAAAACGATTGAGCGCGGCTTTCCAGTCAGGCATCGACATGGTCCATTTCTCCGCGATGTTGCGTAGTGCCACGTAAAGCCGCTTGAAGACTGCTTCATCGTTGGGAAACGAGCCGCGCGCCTTCGTCACTTTCGCCGCGACATGTTCAGCGACTCAATCGCGTTGGTCGTGTAGATCACCTTCTGAAGCTCGGGCGGGTGTGCGAAGAAAGGAATCACGCGCGCCCAGTTGGTGCGCCAGGAACCTTGGGTCATACTTCGATGGTATTCATCCGCTCATTTGAGCATGAACGTCACGCCGCCCTTGCCACCGCCACACCATTCGGTGTTGAACTAAGCCGCGTTACCTGTGACCTTGTCATAGTCAAACCTGCGAGGCTGCCTGATCTATTGATTAGTTGTTCCAGTATTCCATAAAGGCGTTCTGCTGCTGGAATAAATAACCAGATTATGATCATCCTGCACTTCTAAATAAGCCTTTTGATTAGGTGCGGTTGCGGAATACCATAGCGGCACATTGTTGGCGTACAAAACTAAGTTGCCATCGCTTTGCATGAGAAATCTCGTTGCATCGGTTCGACCGCCAGTGGCAGTGTGCCAAAGAACTCGTGCCGTGAGGTTGTTAGACAATACAACGTTGCCATCAGTTTGAAAGTTGAGGGTTACGTCACCATTGCAAGAACTAATACTTTGCCCTTTTTTGAGTTCCATGTTGTACCAGATGTTCCCGCAGACCCCTAAAAATCCTTTTAGAACATTTTTCTCCGTCGAGTTAATACTAACCTGACTATCGTTAATCGTCCCATCAGGATTTTTGCGCCCGTCTCTTGTAAAGAAGACCTGATGATTTTGGACATAGCGTCTGAGAACATTGTACGCGGTCGCCAAAGCAAAACGATATTATCCGCTGAATTTGTGCCATTCAGAAAATTGCTAAATGAATAAGAGTCATAAGTATTATCGCTTATAAGTGAACTTGAGCTTTCTACATTGCCGTTGGCGGTGGGAACCTCATAATAAACAAACGCACCGTCGTTGGAATAAACAGTTCCATTTGAATTAAATTTTCCGTGATACTCAGTTCTTTTTTCAGTAGCAAAGCATTTTTCATTAAAGCAGTTACTAGAAGGCATGGTTGCGGTTATACCTCCATTCGGAGAGCGCTGTAGCGTAACGCGACCTATAAGATTTGAATCAATTTTAGATGCTACCAAGTTAGCCCAAACAGGAAATTGCGAAGCGTCGCTATCAAGATCCTCCAAAGACGGGCAAACACTTATTCTTGCCAAATTAAAATACTGTCGGAGAAAGTTATCATTAAAATTCTTGGCGTTGTCGCCAATACCGCCAGCATTATTGTTCTGAGGAGCGTGAAAACTTAGATAGACTGTAACGTAAACTGTTTTCCCGCCATTTCTGAAGCAATCGATTACTTTTTTGGCATTACCATATTTATCAGTTGGAGTCGGGATAGAATTATCGGAGTTTGGGTTTTCGTAGCTATACGGAAGAAAACCAAACTCAATTTCGGAGAAAGCGCCTTTGGAACATCTGCCGTTAGTATCTTTAAAAGTATCCAAAAAATTATCAACGCTTGGTGAAGACCAATGAGGCAAAAGAATTAATTGCACACCTCTTCGACTGGCCGCAAAAGCATCTGACAATCCAAGAAGGAACACTACAATAATTATTACTAACAAAAAAGAGTTTTTCATTTTGACCTCCAGTGAAATTTTGACTCGGTAGCGTCAAAATATTTCGTGTAAACGATCGTTGATTGTTTAGATCAGCCGCCTTCATCTTGATTTGTTACTAGCAGCAGGGGCTGTGGGAAAACGCATTTTGTTTTTTTACGGTTTCCATAGCCCGGATTTTTGCCTGACAGTTTCATTCTCAATCTCACACCTATTCAAACGGCAGCCGGTTTCGTAGTGATGGCAAAGCGGTCGAGCGCGGCCTTCCAGTCGTGCACCGACATGGTCCATTTCTTCGCGATGTTGCGCAACGCCAGGTAGAGCAGTTTGAAGACCGCCTCATCGTTGGGAAACGAGCCGCGCGCTTAGGTCACCTTGCGCGATGATATATTCAGCGACTCAATTGCGTTGGTGGTGTAGATCACCTTCCGAATCTCCGGCGGGTGCGCAAAGAACGCGCCCAATTGCTGGGTCCTCGGGCTTTTGTAGTCTTTCAGCAGGTTGTCAATGAGCTCGTTGTATATGGTCATCTTTTCTCCTGTACCTAACCTTAACCGGTTAGGTGCTGAATAACCATTTACACAGAACTATTTATACCCTCGCTCGTTTGTCTGCGACGACCCACGGCAATGTGCGTTTTGTCTCCTCTCAGAGTTGCTCGCTGGGGGAGAAAATTTCGAGTTGGATCATTTTCGGCCCAAACATCGATTCCCTGAGTTGCTTAACGATTTTTATAACCTTTATTACTCCTGCCATCCCTGCAATCACATCAAGCGAGATTCCTGGCCCCCACCCGCTCTAGAACAACAAGGTATTTACTTTGTTGATTTGTGCAAAGAGGATTTTGCCACCCATTTCAGCATTGAAAAAGATGGGGAATGGAGCGGGTTAACGAAGCCGGGTAAATATACGATCGATAAACTCAATCTCAATCGCCAACATCTGGTGGCCCTCAGGGGACTACTCGAAAGACTTGGGATTTACATTCATCAGGGAAGAGTATCCGAAGACGTCTTAAATGCATTGACTCAAGATATCGATCGACTCGAAGGCGCATAGCTTTTTTTTCGCGGCGAGTCGATTACGATTTAGGCGAATTGTCTGCAGTTTGAAAAGTTCTAATAAAGCGTACAACGTCGTCGATTTGATCGGGAGTTAATTCAAACCTGAAGGGTGGCATGCCCTTGCCGCCATCTTCAATTTGTTGTTTCAGCCGCTGGTCCGAATCGGATTGGGCTTTTCCCTTTTTGAGGTTGGGAACAGCTTTCCCGCCAATCACCAGTCCCTCTCCATCTATGCCATGACACGCCGCACAACTCTGCCGGAATATTTTGCCAGCCGGACTGTGATCTTCAAGTGCCTGCTTGTGATTGTTGCAACCGACGCTGGTAATAATTGCAAGCGCAACAAGAATAAATCGTGACTTCATAAAAGACGTAGTTTGTGAACGTTTCAGAACGAGCGAAAGAGATGATTGCTATTCAGAACGTTCGACCGAAGTTATTCCTCCGGAGTGTGCAGCGATCGGACTACAGTGCTAATAAATATTTCACTCCTCGGAGTGAAGAAGTAGTGACTTTTGCAAAAGGCCCCTCAGCTTAGCAGATTACGATGAAGACATTTCCCTTCATAAAGGTCATTCCGTGAGTGAGAACTCTTATAAGAAAAAGTTCCAAATATATAAGAAAAAATTTTACAAATCGGGGCCCCTTCCATCAACTCGTTCTTTGGTCCATATTTATGCAAATAATTGAGCCACCGCTTACTAAAAGCCGTGTATGCAGAGCTTAAATAGCACCCGACTGAAGCTAATCTGGCCCAACTCTGGCGTTCATAATTTCGGGTGTTAAGAGTTCGAAATATCAGTCGTTGACAATTGTGAAGTGGGCTGTCTATGATGCCGCAGCTTTCGATTTTATCCACTCTCACGGCGCCGGCCGTGGGTTGTTTTAAAAGCCTCCGACGATCAGGAGTACGTGCTATGTCGCTCCCCGATTTCTCTCTCACGATTCAGTAAAGGACAGCTTCAGCACAAAATTTACGTACACTCAAGGGAGATTGATGAATATTGTGATGCCCAACAATAGGTTCAGCTGGTATGTCGTCTATACCAGGTCGAAACAGGAGCGCCGGGCCTGCCTCAACCTTGAAACCTGGCATGTCGAAACCTTTAACCCGGAACGACAGGAACGACGTTGTAATCAATTCACCGGACAGCCAACATATCTTGTTAAATCGCTTTTTCCGAACTATATCTTCGCGCGTTTTGACGCCAGCACCATGTTGCACAACATTTTGAGCACGAGAGGCGTGAAGTATGTTCTTTCTACTGGTGGATCTCTCGTTTCAATTGATGAGGAACTGATCGAGTTGATCCAATCCCGAATAGGTGAGGACGGCTTTGTAAGATTGGGAGACGACGACGTCAAGGTGGGCGACAAAGTGACCATTAAAGATGGTCCTCTGCGGAACCTGCAGGGCGTCTTTTCTGCTGAGATGAAAGACACTGAGCGAGTACTAATATTGCTCGATGTAGTGAAATACCAGGCGCGAATTGAGACTACCAGGGATCAGTTACAAAAAGTCAGTTAGTAAATAGCCGAGATGACCCGGGGGGCACGAAGCTTATGATGACAATAGCACCAGCGGCAGAGACACGGATCGCGAAGCTGCGACAACCGGTGAATGTCGTAATTAAATTTCGGACCTGCCCGAATATCAACCTTCCCCCTACGCCCTCCAACTTCTTAGGTTGTCGGTTTCAGAAGCACATTTTTAGTTAGTCCTGTGACCGAGCCTTTAATTCGGACTTAGGTAAACGAGATCAAGTCCGACGCGTTCTATTGGTGGCAGAATGACAAACCACCTCAGTTATCTAAGGAAAAATGTCGTTGCGGAACCATTGATCAATCAATGGTACGCCTGGTCGTATCTTGTCTCTCCTGCGTCCGCGGCGATGCTCACCGCAAACTCGCACCTGAAGTTGATGCAGTCGTTTGTGTCTGCGCCCCAGGTACATGTTTCGGCGTTGAAAAATCCGGCGATGAGAGGCGGTCCGTTTCTGCACTACCCCGCCGATAAAGCAGGAGAGATTAAAGAGTTCATCGACCGAACGATTAGTGAACAGGCGCCGCTGCTGGAGTTAGCCGAGGGCATCCAAACACTCAGTGGTTTACTGGAAACTGAGGCCAACGGGTTTTCGCTTGAATCGCTTTATCAAAGGGTTCCCGAGGCGCTGAAGGGTTACATCGAGCTGATCTACGACCTGAATAACTCGGCTTCGATTCGCTTCATTGAAGCTTTGCTTTACTCCAGTCCTTATTTCAATCCCTCGTCTCAATCGATATGCCTTTCGCTAAGTGAGTCTGACGATCGGCCCTTCGCTTTGAGTACACCACAAATAAACACCGAAGGCCGCCTGTATTTAAAGACGCCTTTCAGCTCCTCGGCGTGGGATGAACTCTTTAAGATGAAGTTTATTCCGCAGTCGGTGGGAGCAATAGCAGAAACATTGTCAGTACCCGCGGCGGATCGAGAATTTTTTGAGTCTCTCTTTACCCACGAGGTCCCGGCGCCGCCGACTCGCTATACGAATGAACAAATCAGGATTCGTTATTTTGGACATGCCTGCATCCTGATCGAATCCCGCGACGTGGCAATTCTGATCGACCCGGTGATCAGTTATGAGAATCCAGATGGGATGGATCGTTATACCTACGCGGACCTGCCCGAAACCATTGATTACGTCTTGATTACTCATAATCATCAGGACCACTGCATGTTCGAGACGCTGTTGCAGTTGCGACACCGGATCGGGCAAATCCTCGTGCCCAAGAACAACGGCGGAAGTTTGGCTGATCCATCTCTCAGGTTGGTTTTCAAGAACCTGGGCTTTGCTGCAGTGCGCGAGATCGACGAGATGGAGAGCGTCGAAATCGAGGGCGGAGAGATTATCGGTCTTCCGTTTTTGGGTGAGCATGCCGACCTGAATATCCGTACCAAGTTGGCCCATCTAATCAGGATTGGCGACAAGTCTATTCTCTGTGCCGCCGATTCGAACAATCTGGAGCCGGTGCTCTACAAACACATCCACAAACAACTCGGAGATGTAAATGTTCTCTTTTTGGGAATGGAATGCGACGGGGGACCGCTTTCCTGGTTGTATGGTCCACTCTTGACCAAACCGCTGGCACGTAAATTTGATCAGTCGCGACGGCTGTGTGGATCGGATTGCAGCCGCGGAATGGAGATTGTCGACGAATTGCGTCCCAGCCACGTCTATATCTATGCCATGGGACTTGAGCCCTGGCTTACTTACCTCACCTCAATTCAATACACCGACGAATCGCGCCCGATTGTCGAGTCAAATGCCTTGGTCGCCGCTTGTCGCAGCCGGGGCATCAACTCGGAGAGACTCTTTGGGCACAAGGAGATCCTTCTGTAGTTCAAGATCCGGAAGGTTACGGATCACTACGGATGCCAGTCATCCTGACGAGATGCAAGTCATCTATCAGGAAACACCAGAATAAGAGATATGTCTGGCACATCGAACAGCAAGAGTATGAGCATAGGGTGGGCAGCCTTATCAAAAGAAAGGAACCTCGCTGGTAATAATCTCTCCCGATTATTGAACATTATGTAACTCCCAACTTTGACTCCTTCCTCAGGAGTTTCACTTAGTGAGGTCCGTGAATGCAGCGCCCAGTCTGTTTGGAACCTCAGAAAGCTTTAGGTGAGTCTATGCGGGCGTCAGCAAATAGTCCTCAATTGGCACGTTGCGGCCAATTGCAAAACCGTATTCTTTCTTCGCTTCCGCCAGATGAGTACGACCACATCGTGCCAAATCTTGAGCCGGTCAAATTGGCGCAGGGTAAAGTGCTCTATCATGCCGGCGATACCCTTCAATACGGATATTTCATTAACACCGGCCAGGTGTCTCTTCTTTCAACAACAGAGGAGGGCACGAGTATTGAAGTGGCGGTTACCGGGAGAGAGGGTGTGATCGGAATTCCACTCATCCTGCGTTCGGAAATAAACTCTTATGAAGTGATTGCCCAGATTCCCGTCGAGGCGGTAAGGATAAGAGCCGACGTACTGAGAAGCGAATTTGAACGAGGTGGAAAACTCTCGCAGATGATGCTTCGCTATATTCAAGTCATGCTGACGCAAATCACCCAGTCAGTAATCTGCAATCGTTTTCACACCTCAGAGCAACGACTCGCCCGATCACTCCTGGCGTCCCTGGACCAGGGAAAATCCGACACCATTAACTTGACTCACGAAGTTATTGCCCACACGTTGGGGACCCGTCGCACGCGAGTGACGATGGCAGCCCGTGTACTTCAGAAAGCAGTGCTTATCGACTACAGCCGTGGCAAGATCACGGTCCTCGATCGGGAAGGGCTCGAAAATGCGGCCTGCGAGTGTTACAAAGTTTTGCGGGAAGACTGTGAACACTTTCTAAAAGCATTGCGATCCGATTCCTAACTTTCGATCCCTCGTCAACGAACGTTTTACGGTGGTTTTTTGCTGGTCCTCGTCTGTCAATCTCTGACTCTGTTCAGTTTTGACTAAGTCAAGATATGACTGAGTCAAGCCAGGGACAGACGAGAGTGGTCCAGATCGCTTATAAGAAAGCCACGCTGAATCGCCTCTTTCTTTCGCTGGCCGTCCGGGTCACTTGAACGGGGCTTATTTGATTGAAAAGAATTTGGAGACTTCGTAAGACATTTGGACCTGCCTAGACCAGGCCCTTCATTTCCGGCTCGCGTTTGGCTGCTTATCCCCCCACAAGTAGTACCCGAAGTTTTAAACCAATCATCTTTGTTCAGAGGTCGGAAGTCGGTAAATCCGTGATGTTGAAGTTTCGATGCTAAGCCATCAGTAGATTCCGCTTGAAGCAGAGTGTCTTCTGAAGGTGATCGCTTGAGTGTCGTTGTTATCAGTGTCGGTGTTAATACCCGACGGCAGAATTATGGCAGTTGAGGCAACGCTGAAATAAAAAGCAGCCGCTTGCTCTGTCATTTTCGATTTAGTGTTTTCCGTCGGTGGCTTGTAAAACGTCGGTTGAACCACGGGGTTCAAAGTGCGGTAGCTATGCCCGCAAGATTTAAGTGAATTACTGATCGATTCAGCCAGTTCATCGAGTAAACAATTTCTTCGAGGAGCAGAAAGAGATGGCACAAAAAGGCAGGTACTGTAAAGCTTATCCTATTTTCAGATTTCGTAGCTTCACTGGTTGGAGCGAAAATAAACAGAACATGAGAAAAGATAAGCAACAGATTGACGGCAAAGAAGTCGTGGTCCAGAGAGAGTTGACCGACTCTGATTTTCTTTATCTGCAGGAAAACTTCGTGGTGACCGATGACATTTTCATAGATGAAAATATAGTCTTCGATCAGGTCACTCCGGAGTGGATTGAATTCTGCAAAAACACCTTAGCATTCGAAGTCCCCAGCTACGAACCCATCCCCTCTCCAGCATCACAAGCAGCCGCGAACTCCTGAGTTCAAGGCTGAATACCTACTACTCCAATCGTCGGATTCTTCCGAGACCCTCTAGTGGCGATGAGGTCAGTACCGTACGTGTTAGCGTCGGGTCTCGTCATAGATTTAGTCCGATATCCTTGGAGCCCTGGCAAACTCAACTACGCTGCGGCTTGGCCCACTTTGTGAGGATGGCTATGCCTTTCTGTTTCAGGCGGGCTGTGCCCTCTCTAGAAGCGCCATTAAATAGTGAGGGCGTTAGCCAAGGTTGTAGTGCACGCATTAACGTAAGGCAGAGCCATTCCTTATAACAGTGGACCAAGCCGCAGCCTGGTTGAGTTTTGCAGGAACCTCTTAGCTTCTCGTGAGATCATCCAGTCAGCTTAACGAAATTCTGCGTCTTATCCTGAGACGCTTGTTCGACGCTATCGTCGAACCTGGTCCAACAATCCCCAATTTACGAGAGTCGGATTATGACAGGCAGTGATGTCGCAATCATCGGTGTCAGCGGTATCTATCCGGACGCTGAAGACCTGGGCCAGTTCTTAGTGAACCTGGCAGCGGGTGTCGATAGCGTGCGCGAGATATCGCCGCAACGTCGAATCTTCGCAGGTCTGGACGAAGCAGCGCATTGCTATCCGATTGCGAGTGTGGAGAGTATCGACAAGTTCGACCACGAATTTTTTGGTATCTCTCTCAAGGAAGCTGAGTACATGGATCCGCAGCAACGGTTCCTGCTGCAGCTTGCGTGCGCGGCAATCGAAGATGCGGGTTACAGTCTCAGTCACTTCCGAAGCAGCAGAACGGCCACGATCGTCAGTGCTTCAAACAACGACTACAGCAAGCTGTATTCAATTTATGACCCTTCCATGGTGACAGGACAGTTGCCGGGAGCTCTGGCCGGACGCATTGCCTATTCGCTCGATTTGCGAGGACCGGCGATGGTCATCGATACCGCTTGTTCGTCGTCGCTGCTGGCGGTTTATGAAGCTTATCGCAAAGTTGCTGCCGGACAAGTCGACTACGCCCTCGCGGGCGGAATAAATCTTTATTTCATCAACGACTATGACGGCAATGGTGGGGGCGATGCGGGTTCGGTTGGCATCAATTCGCCAGACGGCCGTTGCAAGACCTTCGATGCTTCAGCTAATGGCGCCGGCTGGGGCGAAGGCGGGGGGCTGGTCCTTTTGAAGTCGCTTAGTAAGGCGCTCGCTGATCGCGACCACATCTACGCAATCATCAAGGGTGGTGGCGTGAATCAGGATGGCGGCCGTTCGAACGGGCTCGCCGCGCCCAGCCCGCACGCGCAAGCCGATGTGATCGTCGAGGCCTGGAGAGAGGCGGACATTTCCCCGTCTACTATTTCGTATTTGGAAGCACACGGCACTGGCACTGAGCTGGGAGATCCGGTTGAGATTCAAGGCATCACGGATGCTTTCAAACAATTCACGCCAGCGAAACAGTTTTGCGCCATCAGTGCGTTGAAGACCAACATCGGACACCTGGCGGGTGCGGCAGGAATCGCCGGACTAACAAAAGTTATTCTCTCTCTTCAACACAGGAAACTATTTCCATCGCTACACTTTCAACAGCCCAATCCCTTCATCGATTTCAAAAACTCCCCGGTCTTTGTTAACACGCAATTGCGCGATTGGGATGTCCCGAAGCCGGCGGGTGTTCGAAGAGCCGGCATTAGTTCATTCGGCTTGAGCGGAACCAACGTCCATCTGGTAGTAGAAGAAGCGCCGCCGGCGCCGGCAGCCACGGAAGATAGAAACGCGCCGACGTTAATCACTCTTTCAGCCAAAACGCCGGAAGCGTTGCAGCGATACTTTGCGAAACTCGTAGCGTTTCTTGAATCGACCGATCAGCGGCTGAGTGATATTGCCTACACGCTGAACCACGGACGAAATGATTACCAGTATCGATTTGCTGGAGTAGTAAACAGCCGTGACGAACTGCGGAATCTGCTGAAGCAGCAACTGGCCCAACCTGTTCGATATTCCAAGCCCGATAAAGTTGAACCATCGTTGGTTTTTCTTCTCCCGGGCGAGAGCCAGGTGACTAATGATTTCATCGGACAACTGGAAGATCAGTATCCGACATTTAAGCAGAGTTGGGCACAATGCCAGGTGATTAGTACCTCGGCTGTCTCACATCCGGGAATCAGGATGGTGGCCTTCTACTATTCCCTTTATCAAACCTGGCTTTCTCTGGGCCTCGGTTCGCAGAAGATCATAGGAACTGGTATCGGGAATATCGCCGTGGCAGTTATTACGGGACGACTCGAACTTGCGGATGGTCTCGAGCAGGCGACGTCTTATCAGAACGGAGCAGTCCGGCCCGATACGGCAAAGCTTAAAGCAGTGTTGGACCAGATTCGAACGGTGAAACCGCTCTTCCTCGAATTCGGGCATAACAGTGAACTGGCAAAAGAGATTGTCACGCTCGAGACGGAGTCGCTCGTGGTCCCGTCGTTGAACGGCAATCATGAACTGCTGACGATCGTCGCGGAGCTTTATGTCAAAGGCGCTCGCATAGATTGGACGAAGTTCTACGAGAAGAGTGAATACCATCGTGTGTCGTTGCCAACCTACTCGTTTGAAGCAACCAGTTGCTGGATTCCGGAGATCGCCGCGGGCCAGGCCTTGAAGGTCAAAGCTGCGCAGCAGTCCGGCGCCGCGCCAATCGCAACCGAGATCTACGGCGAACTTGAAACGGAAGGTAGCGAGAGCGAACACAAGCTGGCCGCCATCTGGGGCGAGGTGCTGAAGGTCAAACGTCTGGATCGAGATGATGACTTCTTTGATTTGGGTGGTAATTCGTTGGACGGTACTCAGGTCATCAGCCGGATTGAGGAAAGTCTCGGAGTCAGAATCGAGTTTGAGACACTTTACGATTACCCAACCGTCAGCGAACTCGGTCGTCATATAGATAGTTTGAAGGGCGCGGAGTCTTCGTACGAAGAGCCGGTCCCGGATCCAGCTCCCGCCGGCGTGATCGAGAAGAGCGCGGGCCAGGTGATGTCGTCGGGTCAGGAACGACTCTGGTTCCTGGACCAGTTGGAACCGGGAAGTACCTTTTACAACCTGCCTTACGCAATTTCGATCAAGGGTGAGCTGAGTGTTGCGGCGCTGGAACGAAGTCTCAGCGAAGTCATGCGCCGTCATGAAGTCTTGCGAGGAACATTTTCGAATCTTGATGGCCGCGTAGTCTCTTTAATTGACTGGTCGCGGTCACTTTATTTGGCAGTCGTTGACTTGAGAGAATTTCCTCGTGAACAGAATCGACGCACGGCGGAGGAGTTGACGAGAGTAGAAGCCCGGCGGCCATTCGATCTCGAGCATGGACCACTAATTCGAGTCAGTCTGCTGCGACTAACGGATGACGAATACATCCTGCTTTTGACGCTACATCACATTGTTGCGGATCGATGGTCCATTCAGATTCTGATCCGCGAATTGTCGGCATTGTATGAAGTATATGTTCGAGGTCATGCTTCGCCGCTACCGGTACTGCCGATTCAGTATGCTGATTACGCGCAGTGGCAGCGCGAGTGGTTGCAAAGCGACGCATACGCCGAACACCTGGCGTACTGGACTAGACAACTGGATGGTGTTCCCCACGTGCTGGGGCTGCCAACGGACAATCCACGGCCGGCAATTCCAAGTTTCAAAAGCAAGCATGTGTCGTTCACGTTGTCTGCGGAGTTAACGACGGGACTGAAAGAGCTGAGCCGGAGTGAAGGCGTAACGCTGTTCATGGTGTTGGTCGCCGGTTTCCAAACGCTGCTGCAACGCTATACGCAACAGACAGAAGTAAACATCGGGACGCCAGTGGCGGGACGCACGAGACGAGAGACGGAAGTCCTGATCGGGTTCTTTGTAAACACGCTCGTGCTGCGGACAGATTTTAGTGGCGAGCCGAGTTTCGTGGAGTTGTTGAAGCGAGTGCGCGAGGTTTGTCTCGGTGCGTATGCGCATCAGGAAGTGCCGTTTGAGAAGCTGGTGGAAGAATTGGAAGTAGAACGCAGTCTGAGCCACACGCCGCTATTTCAGGTGATGCTGGCGTTGCAGAACATGGCGTTGCCAACCGTGAGTCTGGGAGATTTAGAGTTGGAAGTAATGGAGACAGAGCACGGGACGACACAGTTCGATCTGGTGCTGTTTCTGACGGAAGCCGAAGAAGAGTTGGTAGGGCGGCTGGAGTACAGCGAAGATTTGTTTGAGGAAGAGACAGTGCAGCGGATGGTGGGGCAGTTTGAGCGATTGCTGGCAGCAGTCGTGAAAGAGCCGGAGGAGCGTGTGAGCCGGTTGAAGTTGTTGAGCACTGCTGAGCGTGAAGAGTTAGTAGAGAAGTGGAACGATACGGCAGTTTCATATGGACCAGAACGGACGGTCGTGAGTGAGTTTGAGCGGCAGGCAGCGGAGCGTGGTGAAGAAATAGCGGTCGTGTGTGGTGGAGAAGAAGTTAGTTACGCGGAGTTGAACCGGCGCGCGAACCAGATAGGCAGATACCTGCAAGGGAAGGGAGTCGGAGCAGAGACGATCGTCGGCGTGTGTTTGGAGCGAAGCGTGGAGATGGTGGCGGTGCTGCTGGGCATACTGAAAGCAGGCGGCGCGTATCTGCCGCTGGATCCTGAGTACCCGGCAGAGCGATTGCGCTACATGGTGGCGGACGCGGGCGTGCAGTTAGTGTTGAGCGAAGAATTGCAGATTTCAGATTTCAGATTTCAGATTGATGCTCAGCGAGAGAACAATTTGAAAGCTGTGGAGTGGGTGGCGATCGCGGAAGAGCGAGAAGCGATCAGCGGAGAGCGCACGGAGAATCTGGAGACGGAGATTGATGAAGCAAACCTGGCGTATGTGATCTACACCTCGGGCTCAACCGGACAGCCGAAGGGCGTGCTGATCGAGCACGGGAACCTGAGTAACTTCCTGGCGACGATGGCAGAACGACCCGGGTTGACGGCCAGCGATGTTTTAGTAGGAGTGACGACGCTGAGTTTCGATATCGCGGGCCTGGAGTTGTGGCTGCCGTTGTGGACGGGCGGACGTTTGGTGCTGGCGGAGCGTTGGCAGACACGAGATGCGGAAGCGTTGCTGGAATTGCTGGCGCAGCAGGAAGCGACAGTGATGCAGGCGACGCCCGTGACGTGGCGGATGATGCTGGAGTCGGGTTGGCAAGAAAGCCAGGAGTTGAAGGTGTTGTGCGGCGGAGAAGGAATGAGCCGGGAGCTAGGACAGGCACTGGTCAAACGCGGTGGCGCGGTCTGGAACATGTATGGCCCAACGGAAACGACGATCTGGTCGATGACGCAGGAGTTGCGCGCGGGAGCAGAAGCGGAATGGGGAACTGGTCCAGTAGTGACGATCGGAAAACCTATAGGCAACACGCAAGTGTATGTGCTCGATGAGGAAGGTGAAGTAGTGCCGGTGGGAGTGGTAGGCGAACTCTACATCGGGGGCGAAGGAGTCGGCCGGGGCTATCAGGGCCGAGCAGAACAGACGGCGGAGCGGTTCGTACCGGATGGCGTGAGTGGCAGACGCGGCGGCCGGTTGTATAGGACGGGCGACCAGGTGCGATACCGGCGGAACGGAGTGCTGGAATACCTGGGGCGCGCAGATGAGCAGGTGAAGGTTAGAGGCTACCGGATCGAGTTGGGCGAGATTGAAGGGCGGCTGCGCGAGCACGAGGGCGTGAAGGAATGCGTGGTGGTGCGAGTGGGAACGGGAGAGCAGGGAAGGTTAGTTGGCTACGTGGAGGTGAGTGCCGGAGTTGGTGAAGGAATAATGGAAGAGTTGCGACGGCATCTGGAGGAACGGCTGCCGGGCTACATGGTGCCGGACCTGTTGATGAAGGTGGCGGAGTTGCCGTTGACGGCGAACGGAAAAGTAAACCGGCGAGCGCTGCCGGCGCCGGAGTGGCGCGTGGAAGGTGTGGAGTGGGAAGGGACACGGACGGCGAGTGAAGAAGTAGTAGCTGGCGTGTGGAGTCGGGTGTTGGGAGTGACGGGGCTGGGCCGCGGCGCAAACTTCTTCACGGTGGGCGGACATTCACTGCTGGCGACGCAGGTGATGGCGCGGTTACGAGAAATCTTTGCGGTGGAATTGCCGCTGCGCACCATCTTTGAACATCCCACTATTGCCTCGCTTGCCGCTCACATCGATCAAAAAACGACGTCCGAAAATCAACAGTTACTGCAACCGATCCAGGCCGTAGTTCGTGATGGTCCAAGAGTCCTCTCATTTGCCCAGCAGCGCTTGTCTTTTATCGATCAGATAACTCCTGGAAACATTGGCTATAACATTTCTCTCGCAGTGAGTCTCAGCGGGTCCCTCAACGTTGCCGCTCTGGTCCGGAGTATTGAGAGCATCGTGCAGCGCCACGAAGTATTACGATCGATCTTTCCGATCATCGATGGTCGTTCAATTCAATTGATCAATGAAAGCGAATCGTTCGACTTGCCGTTGGTTGACCTGACAGACACGCCGCTCGAGTCGCGCCGGCAGGTTGCCTTCCAATTTGCAACAGACGAAAGCCGCCGCGCTTTTGATCTCGCGCATGGCCCATTACTGCGGGCCACTCTCCTGCGGTTAAGTGACGAGGACCATGTTTTGCTCCTGACTGTGCATCACATCGTCAGCGATGGCTGGTCGACCGGTGTGTTGATCCATGAACTCACTACCTTCTACAAGGCCTATGCGACGGATAGTGTACCGGTGTTGGAAGCGCTGCCGATTCAATATGCTGATTACGCAGAGTGGCAACGCGAGTGGTTGCAGGGCGAACAACTCGAAGAGCAGTTGGGCTACTGGCGGAAACAATTGTCAGGCGCGACTTCTATCCTGGAATTGCCGACGGACCATCCGCGTCCTGCGAACCGAACTTATCAGGGTGGACGGCTCCACTTCACCTTCTCAAAAGAACTGACGACGGGACTGAAAGAACTGAGCCGGAGCGAAGGCGCAACGCTGTTCATGGTGCTGGTCGCCGGCTTCCAAACGCTGCTGCAGCGCTACACGCAACAGATAGAAGTAAGCATCGGTACGCCAGTGGCTGGCCGAACAAGACGAGAGACTGAAGGCCTGATCGGGTTCTTTGTGAACACGCTCGTGTTGCGGACAAATTTTAGTGGCGAGCCGAGTTTCCTGGAGTTGTTAAAGCAAGTGCGCGAGGTTTGTCTGAGTGCGTATGCGCATCAGGAAGTGCCGTTCGAGAAGCTGGTGGAAGAGTTGGAAGTGGAACGCAGTCTGAGCCACACACCCCTGTTTCAGGTGATGCTGGCGTTGCAGAACATGGCGCTGCCGGTCGTGAGTCTGGGCGAACTCGAGTTGGAAGTAATGGAGACAGAGCACGGGACGACGCAGTTCGATCTGGTGTTGTTTCTGACGGAAGCCGAAGAAGAGTTGGTGGGGAGGCTCGAGTATAGCGAGGACTTGTTCGAGGAAGAGACAGTGCAGCGGATGGTGGGACAGTTTGAGCGATTGCTGGAAGCAGTCGTGAAGGAGCCGGAAGAGCGAGTGATCCGGCTGAAGCTGTTGAGTACTGCGGAACGTGAAGAGTTGGTAGAGAAGTGGAACGACACGGCAGTTTCGTTTGGACCAGAGCGGACGGTAGTGAGCGAGTTCGAGCAGCAGGTTGAAGCGCGTGGTGAAGCGATAGCGGTCGTGTGTGGTGGAGAAGAAGTTAGTTACGCGGAGTTGAACCGGCGCGCGAACCAGATTGGCAGATACCTGCAAGGGAAGGGAGTCGGAGCAGAGACGATCGTCGGCGTGTGTTTGGAACGAAGTGTGGAGATGGTGGCGGTGCTGCTGGGGATACTGAAAGCTGGCGGCGCATATCTGCCGCTGGATCCTGAATACCCGGCGGAGCGGTTGCGCTACATGGTGGCCGACGCGGGCGTGCAGTTAGTGTTGAGCGAAGAATTGCAGATTTCAGATTTCAGATTTCAGATTGATGCTCAGCGACAGAACAATCTGAAAGCTGTGGAGTGGGTTGCGATCAGAGAAGCGGGGATCAGCGCGGAGCGTGACGAGAATCTGGAGACGGAGATTGATGGCGCAAACCTGGCGTATGTGATCTACACATCGGGCTCAACCGGACAACCGAAGGGTGTGCTGATCGAGCACCGTGGCTTCGTAAATTTTGCGCTGACCATGAAGGAGCGGCTCGGGTTCGAACCAGGCCAACGAATTCTGAAATTTGCTTCACTCAGTTTCGATGCTTCGGTGGTGCAAATCTTTCCCGCATTACTTGGCGGCGCCGCAGTAGCAATTGATCCTTCTGTAACCAAACTCTCGAACGACGAATTGTTGAGTCTTTCCGATCGCCTGAAACTGACGCATCTGGATCTCCCGGCGGCTTTTTGGCGCCAGTGGGTGGATGACATGACGCGCCGCAATGTCACGTTAGGAGGTTCGTTGCGGGTCTTCATGACAGGCGGTGAAAAACTTCCGGTTGAAAGTCTGGTGAAGTGGTCCAGACTTGTTCAGCGCCCGATGGTCTTCGTTAATTCTTATGGTCCAACCGAGACGACCGTTGCCGCAACCGTGCACATCACCAGCAGCATCGAAGCCAGTGGGCTTGAAGGTTCGCATGTAACAATTGGTCGTCCGATTGCAAATGTCCAGATCTATCTACTGGATCATAATCTTCAACCGGTCCCACTCGGAGTCGCGGGCGAGTTGTATATCGGAGGCGCCGGTATCGGGCGTGGTTATCACAACCGGCCGGACCTCACCGCGGAAAAATTTATTCCTAATCCGTACAGTAAAAAACCGGGCGAACTTCTGTATCGCACGGGGGACCTGGCCCGTTACCTGCCTAATGGCGACGTCGATTTTCTCGGTCGCAAAGATGAGCAGGTAAAGATTCGCGGGTTCCGGGTTGAGTTGGGTGAGATCGAAGCTTTGCTTCGCAAGCATCCGGCTGTTCGGGAAGTAGTTGTCGCCGCGCGGGAATATCAGGGTGGTGACAAGCGTCTGGTTGCTTATTGTGTTCCTTCGCCTGAGGGTAGTTTTAGTGATAGCACGATGAAGAGTTATCTCAAGGAAAACCTTCCCGACTACATGGTCCCTTCGATTTTTGTTCGGCTTGATGCGATGCCTCTGACTGGCAGCGCGAAGATTGATCGAAAGGCCCTGCTGGAAAGGGAACTTGATTATCAGGAAACCGAAGCTTTTGTTCCTGCCCGGACGCCAACCGAAGAAATACTCGCCGGCCAGTGGGCCGAACTTCTCGATCTGCCCCAAGTCGGCGCCAATGATGATTTCTTCGACCTGGGTGGTCATTCGTTGCTGGCGACTCAAGTGATCTCACGCTTGCGCGAAGTGTTTCAGGTCGAGTTGCCGTTGCGAAGCTTATTTGAAACTCCGACCGTGGCCAGCATCGCCGCTCTGATCGATCAAACGTCAATGACAGAGGCCGCGCCGATTTTGCCTGCCCCGGTCGGCGCCGAACTGCCGCTTTCGTTTGCCCAGCAGCGGTTCTGGTTTCTGGATCAACTGAATGCCGGGAATGCGGCGTTCAATATTCCCGCCGCAGTCCTGTTGAACGGAACTTTGGACCGCAACGCGTTGCAACAGAGCTTTGAAGAGATCGTCAAACGGCATGGAGCACTGCGAACAATCTTCAAGGTCGTCAACGATCGGCCGGTCCAAGTTGTAAAACCAGCGCAGCCGCTGAGTATTCCGGTGGTGGATTTGACCGGACTGAATGCGGAGACGCAGCAAGTTGAGTCGCAGCGGCTAGCAGCCGCAGAATCGGTCCAATCGTTTGATCTCAGCGGAGGACCACTCTTGAGCATCATGCTGCTACAGTTGGCGGAAACCCGGCATCTACTGACTGTGACGATCCATCACATCGCCTTTGATGGATGGTCGCTCGGTGTTCTGCTCGACGAGTTCAGCCACTTCTACACTAACCTCGTGCTCGATAAAGAAGTAGAACCGCCGCCCCTACCTATTCAGTATGGAGACTATGCATTCTGGCAACGACAGGAACTCCAGGGCGAACTCTGGGATGACCACCTGAATTACTGGAAGCGTCAACTCGAGCACGCTCCAACGATGCTCGAATTGCCCACTGACCGGCCGCGAGCAATGGCCCAAAGTTTCCGCGGCGCGCGCTTGCCCTTTGCTCTTTCGGCTTCGTTGACCGAGGCGCTGAAGTCGCTCAGCCGGCGAGAGGGAGCGACGCTTTTCATGACGGCCTTCGCGACGTTCGCCACGCTGCTCAATCGTTTCACCGGCCAGGAAGATCTGATCGTTGGCGCCGACATTGCCAATCGTACGCGGCTCGAAACTGAGCCCATGATCGGATGCTTCTTTAATCACCTGGCATTGCGTACGGATCTCTCGGGGCAGCCGACTTTTCGAGAGTTGCTTCGCCGCGTTCGCCAGACGATTCTTGGCGCCTATGCACATCAGGATTTTCCATTCGATGCCCTGGTCCAGGCGATTCAACCGGAACGAGTAATTAACAGCACGCCACTATTTCAGGTCCTCCTAGTCTTTCTTAATGTCCCGATCAAGAGCATTGAATTGCCGGACCTGACCCTGATTCAACAACCGATCGAAACGGGCCTGGCAAAGTTTGACCTGACCTTGTTTCTCGGGATGGGAAGCGTCGGCCTCGAAGGCGTGCTTGAGTACAACACGGATCTTTTCGATGAGTCGACTGCGATCAGGATGGTCCAGAATTTTGAAACTCTGTTAGAAGCAATCGTCGATCATCCGGATCAGCAATTAGAACAGTTGACGATCGGTAGCGAAGATGAAGTATTGGTCGCGGGATTTAACGAAGTGTTGGAATAGCCTTAAGCCTTGACTCACAAGAACCGTAAGACCCGTTTTGAAGTGGCTGATCTGACCATCGCGCCGCCTGTTGTGAGGAATGGCTCTGCCTTTCCGAAAGATCGCCGCTTGATTTTGGGCTCCGCCCTCTGCCGTCTTGCAAGGAGGGCGTAGCCCAGGATAAAAGGCAGTGCCTGCGGAAAGGCGAAGCCATTCCTCACAACAGGCGGCAAAGCCGATGCTTAGATCACCCACTTGCTTCAGCTAACCTCGACAAGCACACGAAATCTTATGGTCCATCACGCCAGACTGCTTAGTATTTGGGACGCACTGTCAATCGATCCTGTGCACTCAAGCGAGCGATCTCGTACGGGCGCGGAAGCTGTCAGCTCCAACGGTTCTTCGCCTCGTGAGACGACGGAAGACGTGGGCCTTCACCGCCGAACGAGAAGACCGGTCCAATTCAGTCTGTTCTATTTCGATGGAAAAGAGGGTGCGTCTGCAGGGGACAAATACAGGTTGCTTGTCGAAGGCGCGAAGTTCGCAGATGAAAACGGCTTCACCGCTGTCTGGACGCCGGAGCGCCATTTTCATGAATTCGGTGGCTTGTATCCGAATCCCGCAATCACGAGTGCGGCACTCGCGATGATCACCCGGCAGGTTCAGATTCGCGCGGGTAGTGTGGTGGTCCCACTTCATAATAATTTGCGAGTCGCGGAAGAATGGGCAGCGGTTGACAACTTATCGCATGGACGAGTGGGGATCTCCTTCGCTTCGGGCTGGCACGCTGACGACTTCGCTCTTGCACCCGAAAATTATTCGACGAGAAAAGCAAAGATGATTGCCGGCATCGATGCTCTGCGACGGCTTTGGCGCGGAGAGGTTGAGACAACCACTAACGGTCTCGGCAAGACTGTCGAACTGCGGACTTTTCCCAAGCCAGTCCAGGCTGAATTGCCGGTTTGGGTAACGTGTTCAGGAAATCCCGAGACGTTCATTCTGGCGGGCGAAGTTGGTGGCGGAGTGTTGACTCATCTACTTGGTCAGAGTCTCGATGAACTGCGAGAAAAGATCGCGCTTTATCGTCAGACGCTCGCTCGGTGTGGACATGAGGACGCCAAAGGAACGGTTACGTTGATGATGCACACCTTTATCGGTGAGCATCTGGACGAGGTTCGAGAAAAGGTGCGCCGGCCTTTTTGTGAATACCTCGCGTCATCGATTGATCTCATTCAACGACAGCTTCTGAATGCTGTGAATGAGGTAGGCGACAACGGAACGCCATGGCGCAAGCAAGCTTCACTCAGATCAGATCGCGCTGCTTCAACTGTGCAAACGACGGATCTCACTACCAAAGAAAAAGAAGAACTGGCGGCTTATGGATTTGATCGCTACTTCAATACCGCGGCGCTGTTCGGCACACCGGAAACCTGTCTCAAGATGGTCCATAAGCTCGCCGAGATTGGTGTCGATGAAATCGCCTGCCTGATAGATTTTGGCGTCGATGTAGATACCGCGTTGGATGGTCTGATTCACCTGAACGCTCTCAGGAAACGTTATCAAGCAGAGTCGGATGTTGAACTAATCGAAGAGCGACCGCTGAGTGACGTTGAGCAGCTCGACTTAAGCTATTGGACTAGACAACTCGAAAATAGTCCGATCTCAAATGCGCACTCGAGTCCGGCCGGTTATCGCATTTCAGGACCTTTGGTTGTATCAACCGAGCTGGTCCCCCAACTCGATCAATTAACGGCCCGCAATGGTGTGACCTTGTTCATCCTGCTACTCACTGCCTTTCAGGTCCTGCTTCACCGGTATGCCGGCTTAGATGACATCAGTGTCGGCACCTGTTTTTTTACCGGAAACTCGACGGAGGCCGCCACCGATGACGAACTTGTGAACACTCTTGTCCTCAGAGCGCAGATCACGGATGACGTGGACTTTGGCGATCTATTAGAGCAGTCGCGCGGAGTAGCTGTTGATGCGTTGGCCCATCACCACCTGCCTTTTCACCGGTTGAACGAGCACCTTCAGACTACGGCGGCGTCTCCACAAGCGCAGCTTTTCAGAGATGCTTTTCTGTTCCTGGACAGTGCCCCGTCTGAGCCGGTGAATTCGGAATCGATCATCGACATATTGCACACGCATACGGGTCTCACCGGGTACAACTCAGTCCTCGCGATCTGGCGCAACAACGACATGCTGTCCGGAGTGTTTTGTTGTAATGCTGCCGATCATGACGCGGAAATAGTTGAGCGGATGCCGGCCCACTTTCAGACTCTGCTGCAAAGTGTTGCTACCGATTCTCGACAGCCCATTTCTGAATTGGCCCTCATCAGTAGTGAAGAAAGTTTTCAACTCAGCAGCGACTTCAACGCCAGTTTTTGATCGTGAATCGTGAATCGTGAATCGTAAATAGAGAATCGTAAATAGAGAATCGATTAGCTATGCGTCCTCTCCGTTTCGGCGGTGCAAATACGGCAAAAGATCGGGATCCTTGCGACAGAGAGGACGCGAAGTAACGCAGTGAGTCGCGTTAACACAGAAATGAAAAGTACATTGGGAGTTTTGGGTGGAATGGGACCGCTGGCCTCCGCGGATTTTGTGTTGTCGATCTATGACTACAATCTGACCGGAGTCGAACAGCTTTCACCCAGCGTGATCCTCTACTCGGATCCCAGTTTTCCCGATCGCACCGAAATTTTTAATGCAGGCCGCGATCAAGAACTTCTTGAACCGCTCCAAATTGCCCTCGACAAACTCTGCGATATGGGTGTCGCGAAGATAGTGATCGCCTGTATTACGCTGCATCATCTCCTGCCTCGTTTGCGTCCCGAAATGCAGCGCAAGATCATCTCGCTGCCAGAGATCATCATCTCGCGCGTGAGCGAGACAAAGCGAAGGCATCTGCTCATTGCTTCCAGCGGCACGCGTTCGACCCGGCTTCTGGAGCGCCAGCCCAACTGGGAGACAGCGGCCCCTTATTTAGTCTGGCCTGACGACGACGATCAGCGGCTAATTCATGAACGAATCTACGACGAGATCAAGGCCAATGACCGCGTTGAATCGTTCGTCTCATTTCTCGAAGGGCTATGCCGCAAGTATGAACTCACGTCGGTGGTTGCTGCTTGCACTGAGGTTCATCGCGTTTCCAGGCATTTATCACTGAACGATGGCGATCATCGATCGCTCACAATGGTTGATCCACTTCAGATTATTGCTCAAGACTACAAGGAATTTATCGATGAACAGCTCCAGTATTCTCGAACTGCTTTCTGACAGCGTCAATCGGTTCAGGACGCGCACCGCGATCGAGTGGAAAGATACACGCATCTCCTACGACGAACTGGAGTCGAGGACGAATGAAATTGCGCGGCGCCTCGTTGTTTCCGGAGCGACCAAAGGTTCGCTGGTGGCGGTGTTGTTGGAAAACAGTCTCGACGTTATTCCGACGCTCATTGGGATCTGGAAAGCCGGTTGCGTCTTTGTGCCGTTGGACCATAACAATCCGGAAAAGCGACTGGCGGCGATGTTAACGCTGGTCAAACCTCAGTGGCTGATTTCCGAGCCCCAATTTCTTGATTTGATCGAGCGAATTTTCCCTGCTGCGGAAAATAAGTTTCACTTGCTGCAGGTGAACGATGGCAACGTTGAGCTCGCCTTAGAAGATAGCCGCGCAACAGATATGGACCAGCTTGAACCTGACGATCTCTGTTACCTCTACTTCACTTCAGGCTCAACCGGAACACCAAAAGCAATAGCGGGACGTTATAAGAGCGTCGCTCATTTTATTAAATGGGAGATCGAGACTTTTGGTCTCGACGAAACGTGCCGCGTGGGCCAGTTTACCCATCCCGCCTTCGACGCCTTTTTGCGAGATGTCTTCACGCCTTTGTGCAGCGGCGGCGCCATCTGTATTCCCGACGGCAGAGAGACAATTCTGTTGACGAGCAAGCTGATCGACTGGATCGAAGAACAGCGAATCAGTCTTATTCATTGTGTGCCGTCGTTCTTCAGAATGATCTTGAATCAGGAATTGAAGCCTGAATATTTTAGCAACCTGCGTCACATCATGTTGGCCGGGGAGAGACTATTTCCAGTGGACATCAAACGGTGGTTCGACATTTTTGGCGAGCGCGTTCAGTTGGTCAATTTCTATGGTCCAACCGAAACCACCATGATCAAGTTTTTCTATCCGATCACGCCGGCCGACGTGGAACGCAAATCGATTCTTGTCGGCAAACCGATCAGCGGAGCGCGCGCGATCGTCGTGGGCGCAGATGGAAAGAGTTGCCCGCCTGGCGCTGTCGGCGAGATATACATCCGCACCCCTTATCGCTCGCTCGGCTATTACAACGCGCCTGAGTTGACTGCGCAGTCGTTTGTTCCTAACCCGTTCAGCGACGATCCTCAGGATCTCGTTTACAAGACTGGTGATTTGGGTCGGGTACAGGCCGACGGGAATTTCGAGTTCCTCGGTCGGAAGGACCATCAAGTCAAGATTCGTGGTTTGCGTGTTGAGTTGGGCGAAATCGAAAGCCAGTTGCGCAATTGTCCCGGAGTGAAAGATACCGTTGTTATCGAAGCGACGGATTCAAACGGCGAACCTTATCTGTGTGGGTATGTGGCAGGCGGCGAAGAGTTGGAACCGGATACGTTGCGAGACCAACTGCTCAAGGAGTTACCTCTCAACATGGTTCCGTCGGTCTTTATCAGGCTGGACGCGCTACCGCTGACTCTCAATGGCAAGATCGATCGGCGCGCCCTTCCGCCGCCGGAAAAACGTCGTTTGAGAAAGACGCCTTATGTCGCGGCCCGGACGCTTACGGAAGAAACTCTGGTGAGTATCTGGAGTGATTTGCTGGGAGTTGATCCGGTTGGAATCGACGACGATTTTTTCGAGTTAGGCGGACATTCTCTTCTCGCTACACAGTTGATGTCGCGTCTGCGGACCGCTTTTCAGGTCGAGCTACCGCTGGGCGCTCTATTCGAAAATCCTACTATTGCAAAACTTTCCGTCCCGATCGCCCAAAGTCAGCTTGTGAATACAGATAGCGACGAGATTTCGCGAGTGCTCGACGAGTTAGAAGGTTTATCGGATGAGAAGGTGAAGTCAATCCTCAGCCAGCAGATCCAAGGTGAGTAAAGTCATTATCAGTATCCCACGTCTCTGCGTCTCTGCGTACTCAGCGTCTCTGTGTTGAAATCGATGTTTACCGTAATGGCCGTCCGAGTTTTACACAGAGACGCAGAGACGCAGAGACCGTGAACCCACTGACAATCAGATGCAAAGGCTAACACTAAATTTTGGAGAGATGTCGTGAACGATCTCGAGAAGAGAATCGCTGAGCTCTCGCCGGAGAAGCGCGAGATTCTCATGATGCGATTGAAGAAGCAGGCGGCTCCAGGTTCTGAGTCAGGCGCGATTGTTCGCCGTCCGAATCAGGATCGAGCGCAGCTCTCCTTTGCTCAACAACGTCTGTGGTTTTTGGACCAGTTGGAGCCGAACAATCCTTTCTACAACGTTCCGATCGCCGCTCAACTTAATGGACCATTAGATGTGCAAGCGCTCAGTTTGAGCTGTCAGGAGATGATTCGCGTCCATGAGACGTTGCGGACCAGCTTCGAAACAGTTGATGGGCAACCCGAGCAGATCATTCTTCCGCCGTATGTACCGTCGCTATCGATCGTCGATCTACAGGATTTGGATCCAACCAAAAGGAACGCTGAAGCACAACGCGTTGGTCATACCGAAGCGCGCCGGCCTTTCGATCTCGAGCATGATGAACTCTTCCGCATTACCGTGGTCCATCTCGACGAGCTGGAGCATCTGCTGGTAGTGACTTTGCACCACATCATTTCAGACGGGTGGTCCAAGGGCATACTTCTCAGCGATCTGGCGCTGGCCTATGAAGCTTTCGTTCTCGGTAAGCCATCACCTTTAGCGGAACTGCCGATTCAGTATGCCGACTATGCCGAGTGGCAACGCGAGTGGTTGCAAGGTGAACAGTTGGCAGAAGAGTTGGCCTACTGGCGAAAACAACTGTCAGGCGCGACTTCTATCCTGGAATTGCCGGCGGACCATCCACGACCGGTGACGCGAAGTTATCAGGGTAAGCGGCTGCACTTCACATTGTCACCGGAATTAACGGCGGGATTGAAAGAGCTGAGCCGGAACGAAGGCGTAACGTTATTCATGGTGCTGGTCGCTGGCTTCCAAACACTGCTGCAGCGCTACACGCAACAGACAGAAGTAAGCATCGGTACGCCGGTAGCTGGCCGGACAAGACGAGAGACGGAAGGACTCATCGGGTTTTTTGTGAACATGCTGGTGCTGCGGACGGAGTTTAGCGATGAGCCGAGTTTCGTGGAGTTGTTGAAGCGCGTAAGACAGGTTTGTCTGGGCGCGTATGCGCATCAGGAAGTGCCGTTCGAGAAGCTGGTGGAAGAGTTGGAAGTGGAACGAAGTCTGAGCCACACGCCGTTGTTTCAAGTGATGTTCGTCTTCGAAAATAATCCGACCCCGAACTACTCATTATCTGATCTTCAACTTAACCAGGTTGGCGTCGATACAGGCTCGGCCATTTTCGACTTGTCACTCTACATGGGCGAAGGACCTCAAGGGCTGGACGGAGCGTGGGAGTACAGCGAGGACTTGTTCGAGGAAGAGACAGTGCAGCGGATGGTGGGACAGTTTGAGCGGTTGCTGGCAGCCGTCGTGAAAGAGCCGGAAGAGCGAGTGAGCCGGTTGAAGTTGTTGAGCGCTGCTGAACGAGAAGAGTTGGTGGAGAAGTGGAACGATACGGCAGTTTCGTATGGACCAGAACGGACGGTAGTGAGCGAGTTCGAGCAGCAGGTAGTGGAGCGTGGTGAAGCAATAGCGGTGGTGTGTGGTGGAGAAGAAGTTAGTTACGCAGAACTGAACCGGCGCGCGAACCAGATTGGCAGATACCTGCAGAGAAAAGGTGTAGGAGCAGAGACGATCGTCGGCGTGTGTTTGGAGCGAAGTGTGGAGATGGTGGCGGTGCTGCTGGGCATACTGAAAGCTGGCGGTGCTTATCTGCCGCTGGATCCTGAATACCCGGTCGAGCGGTTGCGCTACATGGTGGCCGATGCTGGAGTGCAGTTAGTGCTGAGCGAGGAATTGCAGATTTCAGATTTCAGATTTCAGATTGATCCGCAGCGAGAGAACAATCTGAAAGCTGTTGAGTGGGTGGCGATCGCGGAAGAGCGAGAAGCGATCAGTGCAGAGCGCACGGAGAATCTGAAAACGGAGATTGATGAAGCGAACCTGGCGTATGTGATCTACACCTCGGGCTCAACCGGACAACCGAAGGGCGTGCTGATCGAGCACGGGAACCTGAGTAACTTTCTGGCGACGATGGCAGAACGACCCGGGTTGACCGCGAGCGATGTACTGGTAGGAGTTACGACGCTGAGTTTCGATATCGCGGGCCTGGAGTTGTGGCTACCGTTGTGGACGGGCGGCCGTCTGGTGCTGGCGGAGCGTTGGCAGACGCGCGATGCGGAAGCGTTGCTGGAGTTGTTGGCGCAGCAGCAAGCGACAGTAATGCAGGCGACGCCAGTAACGTGGCGGATGATGCTGGAGTCGGGCTGGCAGGAGAGCCAGGAGTTGAAGGTGTTGTGCGGTGGAGAAGGAATGAGCCGGGAGCTAGGACAGGCACTGGTCAAACGCGGCGGCGCAGTCTGGAACATGTATGGCCCAACGGAAACGACGATCTGGTCGATGACGCAAGAGTTGCGCGCGGGAGCAGAAGCGGAATGGGGAACTGGTCCGGTAGTGACGATCGGAAAACCGATAGGGAACACGCAAGTGTACGTGCTGGATGAAGAAGGAGAAGTAGTGCCGGTGGGAGTAGTAGGCGAACTCTACATCGGAGGCGCAGGAGTCGGCCGTGGCTATCAGGGACGCGCAGAGCAGACAGCGGAGCGGTTCGTACCGGATGGCGTGAGTGGCAGGCGCGGCGGCAGGTTGTATAGGACGGGCGACCAGGTGCGATACCGGCGGAACGGAGTGCTGGAATACCTCGGGCGCGCAGACGAGCAGGTAAAGGTCAGAGGTTATCGGATCGAGTTGGGTGAGATTGAAGGGCGGCTGCGCGAGCACGAGGACGTGAAGGAATGTGTGGTGGTGCGAGTGGGAGCTGGCGAGCAGGGAAGGTTAGTTGGATACGTGGAAGTGAGCGTCGCGGCTGGTGAAGGAATAATGGAAGAGTTGCGACGGCATCTGGAGGAGCGGCTGCCTGGTTACATGGTGCCGGACCTGTTGATGAAAGTGGCGGAATTGCCGTTGACGGCTAACGGAAAAGTAAACCGGCGAGCGTTGCCGGCGCCGGAGTGGCGCGTGGAAGGTGTGGAGTGGGAAGGAACGCGGACGGCGAGCGAAGAAGTAGTAGCTGGTGTGTGGAGTCAGGTGTTGGGAGTGACGGGACTGGGCCGCGGCGCAAACTTCTTCACGGTGGGCGGACATTCACTGCTGGCGACGCAGGTGATGGCGCGGTTACGAGAAATCTTTGCGGTGGAATTGCCGCTGCGCACCATCTTTGAACATCCCACCATTGCCTCGCTTGCCGCTCATATCGACGAAGCCCGTTTGAAAGAGTCGAGATATTCCGACAACGCGATTCTGCCGGTTTCGCGCGAGCAGGCTGTCCCTCTTTCTTTTGCTCAACAGCGACTCTGGTTTATCGATCGGCTTGAACCAAATAATTCCGCCTACAACATCTATGCGGCAGCAGGTCTAAATGGCGAACTGAATGTCGCCGCACTCGAACGCAGTATCAATGAAGTCGTTCGTCGTCACGAGGTCCTAAGGACCACATTCGCGGTGATTGATGAGCAGCCAGTTCAAATCGTGCACGATGAGTTTACGCGCGCACTGCCGCTGATCGATCTGACTGCACTGGAAGAAACGGCGCTCGAGTTCGAAGTTCAACGGCTCGCCCGAGAAGCTGCCGCCCGTCCCTTCGATCTCAATCTTGGACCACTCTTCCGGGCGTTCCTAATTCGCCGTCAACCTGAACAGCACGCGATCGTCTTCACGATGCACCATGCTATTTCAGACGAATGGTCGCTTGATGTGTTGATTGAAGAAGTGGCGAGATTGTATGAAGCCTATTCTCAAGGCCAGCCATCGCCGTTGCCGGAACTTTCAATTCAGTATGCCGACTATGCAGCGTGGCAGCGTCGTCGACTTTCCGGCGACCTCCTTGAAAAACAGTTGGAATATTGGAAACAACAACTTTCCGATGCTCCACCGGTGCTTGAACTGCAGACTGATCATCCGCGCCCACCCATCCAGAGTTTTCGCGGCAGCCACGAATCGCTGACCTTCTCGTCCGACTTGAGTCAGGCCCTAAAAGATCTCGGCGAGGCGCAGGGCGTTACGCTTTTCATGTTGCTGGTGGCAGCTTTCCAGACCTTGTTATTTCGTTATACCCAGCAAACTCGAATTAATGTCGGGACGCCGATAGCTGGTCGAACCCGAATGGAAACTGAAGCGCTCATCGGTTTCTTTGTGAACAATCTCGTGTTGAGTACTGACTTCACCGGCGACCCTAATTTCACCACACTGCTCGAGCGGGTGCGGGAAGTTTGTCTGGGCGCTTATGAACACCAGGACGTTCCGTTTGAGAAATTGGTCGAACACCTGGATGTGAAACGCAGTTTGAGCGATACACCTTTGTACCGCGTCGTGTTTGCGATGCAACGTGCCGGCGCAATCGAATTTCAATCGGCGGGTTTGAGTTTGAGCGCCTTCACGGTTGAAGACCAAACTGCAAAATTCGACCTGACGATGAATGTTTTTGAGGGCGAAGATTCACTCACTGCAGACTTGAACTACAGCACCGAGCTATTTGAACCGGAAACGATAAAACGGATGCTGCGCCACTTCGAGCAATTGTTGTCAGACATTGTGGTCCACCCTGAACAACGAGTTGGAAGCTTGACGTTACTCGCAAATGCGGAACTGGAAGACGTAGTAATTCGCTGGAACCAGACGCAGGCGAATTATCCGGAGCAATTCACTCTGCATCAATTATTCGAACAACAAGTTGAGCGTACACCTGATGCTGTTGCGATCATTTCCGAGCAAGATAATTTGACGTATCGCGAGTTGAATACGCGGGCCAATCAACTGGCCCGCCACTTACAGAGCTTGGGCGTTTCCCCGGAGATGTTGATTGCGATTTGTGCGCCGCGTTCAATTGAGATGGTCGTCGGATTGTTCGCTATCCTCAAGGCGGGTTGTGCTTACGTTCCACTTGATCCCGACTATCCGTCCGACCGGCTCGCCTACATGATGGAAGATAGCGGCGCGTCCGTGTTGTTAACTCAATCGGGGATGGAGTCAAAACTGCCCGCGAACGAGGCGACGCTGGTCTATCTGGATCGCGACAGCTCTGATTGGACTTCGCAAAGTGTGAAGAACCTCGACAGCTTTACCGATCCGAACAGTGTCGCCTATGTCATCTACACTTCGGGTTCAACCGGACGGCCCAAAGGAGTGTTGGGACTTCATCGCGGCGCGGTCAATCGCCTGGCCTGGATGTGGCGGCATTATCCTTTCAAAGCCGGAGACGTTTGCTGTAACAAGACGTCGCTGAACTTTGGCGACTCAGTGTGGGAGATTTTTGGTCCACTGCTGCAGGGTGTGCCGATTGTGCTGATACCGGGCGAGGTGGTCCAGAATGCCCCGCGACTCGCTCAATGGCTGGCGACTTATAAGATTTCTCGTATCGTAGTGGTCCCTTCGTTGCTGCGCGAGATATTGCAAGCTTACGCTGGACCAGCCGCCGGCTTGCGTAAGCCGTATCTCTGGGTAACCAGCGGTGAAGCCATAAGTCTGAAACTGGCCCAGGACTTTGCCGCGACCATGGGCGAAACGTTGTTGCTGAATCTCTATGGTTCGTCAGAGGTCGCTGCCGACGTGACTTACTATCCACTCACGCCGGAGACGTTCACCTTATCCAACGTACCTATCGGTCGTCCCATCTCCAACACTCGAATTTATATTTTGGATAAACAGTTGAGGCCGGTGCCGATTGGCGTTGCGGGTGAAGTATATGCAGGCGGCGCGGGGCTGGCCCGGGGCTACCTCAATCATGCCGACTTAACGGCCCGAATGTTTCTGCCCAATCCATTCGGAGCTGGCGGTGAACGACTTTATCGAACTGGAGATCTGGGACGCTATCTTCCTGACGGCACGATCGACTATCTGGGCCGCGTCGATCATCAGGTGAAGGTACGAGGTTATCGAATCGAGCTGAGTGAAGTTGAAGCTGCTCTTCGCGATCATCCGGCAGTTAAAGAGTGCGTGGTTGTTGCGGACAATTCAATTCCAGGTGACGTTCGTCTCGTCGCTTATCTCGTTAGTAATTTGGCGTCCGAATTAAGTGTCACTGAACTCCGCCGTCACCTCGCCCGGAAGCTGCCGGGTTACATGATTCCGGCGGTCTTCGTTACTCTCGAGGAGATGCCGTTAACACCAAGCGGTAAGATTGCGCGCCGGAAGTTGCCGGCGCCAACGCAAGAGCGACCGGAACTCGAGAGTTCTTTTGTGGCGCCGCAAACGGCGGTGGAAGAGAGACTGGCAGAAATCTGGGTGCAGGTGTTGCAGGTTGATCGGGTAGGCATTGACGACAACTTTTTTGAGATGGGTGGCCATTCGCTTCTGGCTACTCAAGTCATCTCGCGCATCCAGGTTGGATTTGGTGTCGAATTGGCTTTGCGAGATTTCTTTACTGCTCCGACGATTCGGAACCTGGCGGAACGAGTTGACGAAGCGACGCTGTCATCTGCTGACGAAGACAAACTTGACGAACTACTTGATCAGTTGGACGGCCTCGACGAGACGCAGGCTGAACTGATGATCGCCGCCGGGCACATCAGCGTGGGCTGACGTAAGATGGTTTTATCCGCAGATTACGCAGATGACACAGAGAGAATTAAGATGTGATCACCAAAGATGAGCTTGCAGGATCACAACCCTAGTGGCGATGAGGTCAGTACCGTAACGCGGTAGCGTCGGGTCAGGTTGATTTTGTGGATCTCAGTCTGTGGC